>JANQQI010000007.1 GCA_028285085.1 Saprospiraceae bacterium
AAAAGAGGTAAAGAGCAAAAAGAAGAAGAAAAAGAAGATGAATCCGATTGCGGAAAACAGCATTAAAGAGCGGGACGATATTGCTTCTGAAACCCTTGCTAACATACTGGTTCGACAAGGTAGCTTCGAAAAAGCCATCGAAATGTATGAGCGGCTCATCTTGCTTTTTCCCGAAAAAAGTGATTACTTTGCAGCTCAAATTGAAAAATTAAAAAATCAAATTTAGAAATATGGGAGCCATTACTGTGCTTATCGCTTTGATCTCTGTTCTCTTGATGGGAGCTATCTTAATTCAAAACCCAAAAGGAGGAGGTGTAGACTCTACATTTGGTGGTAATGCAACTAATCAAATGTTCGGAGCGGCCAAGTCAACGGACTTCATCGAGAAAGTGACCTGGTATCTGGCAGCAGCATTATTTGTACTGTGCATTTTGGCTGCAGTGATCATCAGCTAAGCGACCTGAATAACTCCAGCAGAAAGCCTGGCGTCAAAATGACGTCAGGCTTTTTGTGTTTTATGTCAGTTTTACCTTGCCAATTTGGCAAAATGAATTGTAGTTGATTCGGTCGTTCTGGCCTTGCCCTGCAAAAATGTCATATTTTTTTGCTTGGCACAGGAAATGTTGTTTCCTTTGCAGGCACTTATTCGCCCCCTGGCGCTGTCATTCGGTCAGCCCACTCAGCGAAAAGTGCGGAGTTCAAATTTGATTCATTCACTAAAAACCAAAACGATAGAACTTATGAAGCCGATCAATGACAGAGTTGTAGTAAAACCCGCTCCGGCTGAAGAGAAAACATCAGGAGGAATCATTATCCCAGACACTGCCAAAGAAAAGCCCCAGCGCGGCGAGATTGTTGCCGTCGGTCCGGGTAAAGATGGAAATCTTATGACAGTACAAGTAGGTGATGTAGTCCTTTATGGTAAGTACGCAGGGCAGGAATTGCACCACGAAGGCAGTGATTATCTGATCATGCGTGAAGACGACATTCTCATCGTACTCTAAGCGTCATTTGTACTTTTTCACAAACATCATTCTTCTCAAAACTTAAAACATCTTAAGATATGGCTAAAGAAATTAGCTTTAATGCCGAGGCAAGAGAAAAACTAAAATCGGGTATCGATGCCCTTGCCAACGCCGTGAAAGTCACTCTAGGTCCTAAAGGCCGTAATGTAGTGATCCAAAAAAGCTTCGGCGCTCCTTCTGTAACCAAAGATGGTGTGACTGTAGCTAAAGAAATTGAATTAGAAGACCCTGTAGAAAATATGGGTGCTCAAATGGTAAAAGAAGTCGCTTCTAAAACTGCGGATATTGCAGGTGATGGTACGACAACTGCTACCGTTTTGGCACAAGCAATGGTAGCGGCTGGTATGAAAAACGTTACTGCCGGTGCTAATCCAATGGACTTGAAGCGTGGTATCGATAAAGCGGTTAAAGTCGTTATCGAAAACCTACAATCTCAAACCGAAGTGATCGGTGACGATTTTGAAAAAATCAAGCAAGTTGGTTCTATTTCAGCGAACAATGACGACGAAATTGGTTCTTTGATTGCGGATGCGATGAAGCGTGTGTCTAAAGATGGTGTTATCACCGTTGAAGAAGCAAAAGGAACTGACACTTACGTTGATGAAGTATTGGGTATGCAGTTTGACCGCGGTTACCTCTCTCCTTACTTTGTTACCAATACAGAGGACATGACGACTGAATACGAAAATCCTCTGATCCTGATCCACGACAAGAAGATTGCTAATATGCAGGATATTGTACCGATCTTGGAAAAAGCGGTTCAAACTGGTCGTCCATTATTGATCATCGCGGAAGACATCGAAAGCCAAGCTTTGGGGGTATTGGTGGTGAATCGCTTGCGTGCTCAGCTAAAAATCGTTGCAGTGAAAGCTCCTGGTTTTGGTGATCGTCGTAAAGCCATGTTGGAAGATATCGCTATCCTAACTGGTGGTACCGTGATCTCAGAAGAAAAAGGTTATAAACTCGAGAATACAGAGTTGGAGCACTTGGGTTCTGCAGAAAAGATCGTAGTTGACAAAGACAACACAACTATCGTTAACGGTAGCGGTGACGAAGGAACGATCAACGCACGTATCGGCCAAATCAAGCAGCAAATTGAAAATACAACATCAGATTACGATCGTGAAAAACTGCAAGAGCGTTTGGCCAAATTGGCAGGAGGTGTTGCCGTTTTGTACGTTGGTGCAGCTACTGAGGTTGAAATGAAAGAAAAGAAAGACCGTGTTGATGATGCCCTGCACGCTACCCGCGCCGCGGTAGAAGAAGGTATCGTTGTTGGTGGTGGTGTTGCATTAGTACGCGCTATCAATGGTCTAAACGGTTTGGAAGGTGAAAACGAAGATCAAAACATCGGTATCAACATCGTGAAGAAAGCTTTGGAAGCGCCATTGCGTATCATTGCTGAAAACGCAGGTGTTGAAGGTTCAGTTGTTTTGATGAACGTAAAAGATGCCCAAGGTTCTCACGGTTTCAATGCACGCACTGAAACTTACGAAGATCTGAAAACAGCGGGTGTAATCGATCCAACCAAAGTGACACGTATCGCACTCGAAAATGCAGCCTCAATCGCTGGTATGGTATTGATCACCGAATGTGTGGTGAATGACAAGCCAGAGAAAGATGGTGGAGGAATGCCAGCAGCTCCAGGAATGGGTGGCATGCCAGGCATGATGTAATAAGACGATTCTATCGTTAAATAATCATATTAAAGTCCGTGGGATAGTCCCATGGGCTTTTTTTATTAGCAGATGTAATGAAATGCTTATTTTGGTGATCGTATTTAAAAGCTGAAATAGTACGTATCAATAAAAGCCGGATTGCATGACGACCAAATTCTTTCCTCGCCTCTTGTTCCTTTTTGGATTACTCTATTCAAGCATTAGCTTTAGCCAAGACTTCACCTCTTTTGACGGCATTCGCATCGCATATACCGATGAAGGCTCGGGCGAGCCGATTTTGTTGATTCATGGCTTTATCTCCAATGGCAGCTCGTGGAATAAGACCAGGCTAAAGGCCGACCTCCTAACCGCAGGTTATCGTGTCATTGTGCCTGATTTACGTGGCAATGGTCGCTCTGATCGCCCAGAGCAAGCTGCGGCTTACGCCAACGAGGCAGAAATCAAAGATCTTATTCTACTCATCAATCATCTGGGATTACAGGAATTACAAGCCATTGGCTATTCCCGAGGCGCCATTGTGCTGGCCAAGCTGCTGACCATTGAAAAACGTATTGGAAAAGCTGCTTTAGGGGGGATGGGACAGGATTTCACCAATCCAAATTGGGATCGTAGGTTGTTATTTGCGGAAGCCTTTGGCGCACCGGACCGTGCTCATCCAGATACCAAAGGAGCAATTGAATACGCCAGGTCAATCGGTGCCGATTTGCAAGTCCTCAGCCATCTGCAAACGTATCAGCCCGTCACCAGTCCCAGCGAATTAGCGCAAATACAGCAGCCCATTCTGGTTATCGCCGGTGACCAGGATCGTGATAACGGAAATCCCGCCGAGCTACAAAAAATGCTGCCCAAGGCTCAATTGAAAATCGTGCCCGGCGACCACAATGGTACTTATAAAACCCAGGCTTTCGCCGATGCGGTTATTGATTTCATAACCGATGAAGAAGCACAACTGATGCAAAGTATCCATCGCTTCAATCAAGCCTTTGAAGTTTGTGATTTAGAAACCCTGGATTATATGACTACGGATAACTACCGACACACCAACGGGAATTCAAAAGCCATTCCCAAGACCGCATGGTTTAACTATCTTAAAAAGCGTCGACAAGCCTTAAAAGAAGGTACCCTCACCGTTTTGAATTATGAAATGGCCGAAGAAGACGTGCAGTTACATGGCCAATGTGCCGTTTTGACAGCAAAAATCAATGTTCGGCAAAGAAATAATGGAGAGACCAGCGAACGCGCTTATCGTGTCACCCATCTCTGGGTTAAGACCAATGGTCACTGGCAACGCGCCGCATTTCAAGATACCAAGCTCTAAACTCAGACCAAGACTAAAAAATCAGTTTTTAATAGACTTAGTAATTGAACTCGCCTTTACTACTCTTGATGGTCACCTGTGCACCTTTACCGGCCTCTACTCTACCGATACGCTGGGCATCAATGTTAAAGCTACGTGCGATATCAATCACGGTATCTGCCTGTGCTTCGGGTAGATAAACCTCCAGACGATGCCCCATATTGAAGACTTGGTACATCTCACGCCAGCTGGTGTTGCTCTGTTCTTGGATCAATTCGAAAAGTGGCGGTACAGGCAGCAAGTTATCTTTAATGATGTGTCGATCTTGGACGAATTTGCTGACTTTAGTCTGCCCTCCTCCGGTACAATGAATCATACCGTGCAAATGTGGTCGAAGCTCATCCAACAGCTGTTGAATGACCGGCAAATACGTCCGGGTCGGCGAAAGAATCAATCGCCCAACATCCAGGGGCTGATCAAGTCCCGGGATGTGAACCGGGTCGGTAAGCCGCTTCATTCCAACGTAGGCCACTTCAGTCGGCATTTTACCGTCGTAGCTCTCTGGGTACTGATCAGCATAAAAAGAATTAAGCACATCGTGGCGGGCAGAAGTAAGCCCGTTACTTCCCATGCCCCCGTTGTAAGCAGACTCGTAATTAGCCTGTCCGTATGACGCTAAGCCAACGATCACATCACCTTCCTGAATGTCATTGACGATCAAATCGCTGCGCTTTAGACGAGCGAAAGCGGTATATCCAACATCGATTGTTCGTACGATATCGCCAACATCCGCCGTTTCGCCACCGGAGAGATGCACATCAATGCCATAAGGCCGCAGTTCTTCCACGAATTCACTAGCTGCATTGATGAGGGTGCTGATGACTTCGCCGGGAATTAAGCGCTTATTCCGTCCGATGGTGGATGACAGTAAAATTCCTTGGGTCGCCCCCACACAGGCCATATCGTCAAGATTCATGACAATGGCATCTTGAGCGATACCTTTCCAAACATCCAGATTCCCCGTTTCGCGCCAGTATAAATAGGCTAGGCTCGTTTTGGTACCAGCGGTATCAGCGTGCATTAGGTTGCAATAATCGGGATCATTGGCCGCAATGTCTGGCAAAATTTTACAAAAGGCATTAGGATATAATCCTTTGTCTAAGCCCTTAATGGCAGCATGGACTTCATCCTTGGTCGCGGAAACCCCGCGCAGGTCATATTTGTATTTATCGGACATACTAAGTTGTTGACTAGCTCAGTCGCAAAGGTACAATCTTGCACGTAATTTTTAGGTCTTCGGCGGTGCTTTTCCGCTTACTGAATCCAACGTAGGAAAAACACGACAACCGATTGCATTTACCCCCAATTCGGGTGGGAAAGTTACAATTCTGAATACTGACAATTGGTAGATTGATGGTTTGAGGGTGATTAGTAATTAGAATAAATTAGTTGCTAATAACAGAATCTTTAGAATTTAAGATTCATCTATAGTTTTGGAGTTTGGTTACTTGCAAATCACGGCTTGCTTTCTCGAGATTAGCTGCAGCTAAGAGGTTGAGACTAAAAAGATAGTTAATAACCACAGGTTCACTGATTTGCAAACGAAATCCGATCAAGTTCTACGTCGGGCTGATCGGATTTTTTCTTTTTCAACTCAGAACAGCCCCCAGAATGTTCTGTTGACTGTTGCATTTACGCTAGATATTAGCTTTCGACTCACAACGCATCAGCCAAGCACACTCTTGCTTTCTAAGATAAAAAGGACATAGCCCTAACACTGATTTAGGCTACGTTTGTGTTATAGTTCCCAGTTGCGCCTGCTTGTCTCTTTTTGACAGACAACAGGCGCTTTCTTTTTTTGAAATCACAACCATTGGTCTTATATTCGCGTTAGAATTTAGATTTTGTCTAATTAAAAACAATCATGCAGGGTATCAAGATCATATTGGCCGATTCTCAGTATTTGACTCGAAGAGGACTCCAGAATCTTTTCGATACTATTGATCAATACTCCGTCATCGGTGAAGCTAAAAATGCAACTGAGCTTGAGCGTCTCCTGCGTGCTAAGCCTGCTGATGTCGTTATTCTTGATTATAACCAGCCCGGTGCTTTCGGCAAAGAAACCATCAATATGGTCCGAAAGCTTTCTCCCAAAACGAATCTCCTGATTATCAGTGCAGATGAGGACAAAAAGAGCATTTACGATGTTTTGGAAATGGGCATCAATAGCTACCTGACCAAGCAATGCGACGAAGACGAAATCATCAACGCCGTCAGTGCCAGCTATAAAGGCGAGAAGTTCTTTTGTAATAACGTCCTGAACTATTTGCTCGAAAAATCATTTGCCAAAGAGATCGATGAAGATTGCTCGGCTACACCACTGACGCTGCGTGAGCGTGAAATCGTTCGCTTGGTCGCTTCAGGAATGATTGCCAAGGAAATTGCTAGTGAGCTAGATTTGAGCACGCATACCATTTATACACACCGCAAAAATATTATGCGTAAGCTCCAGCTTAATTCTACTTCCGAGCTGGTGATGTATGCCCTCAACCACGGTATCGTTAAAAACAGCAGCGACAACTAATCTACCTCTTTAAGCTTTTATTTAACTTTATTGGCTGATCCTGCTATTGAGCAAGATTGATAAAACTATTGGACTACCCTCCACCTACCTTTGGATCGACAAATGATTCATCACCAATTACTTTTTAAACATGTCGCATCAGGCCCGTATTGAGCAACTGGAACGCTCCCGTCAATACATCGAGGAACATCTGGATGAGAAAATTTCTTTGGACAAATTGGCACAAGTGGCCTATCTCTCCAAATACCACTATCACCGGATCTTCCGAGCGGTATACGGCGAAGCAGTAAAAAGTTATATCAAGCGCATCCGGCTGGAAAATAGTGCACGCTTACTGAATTATTCACAAATGAGTGTTCACGAGATCGCGATCCGTACCGGCTACGATTCGCAAAGTGCCTTTTCGACGGCTTTCAAAAAGTACTTTGGTATGTCTCCAATCGATTTTCGTAACACCAAAAGTTTTATTAGCATGGAAAAGCAAATGCCTAATACGGCTCCAGCCATTCAATTAACACCAACTCTTCGTCAAGTTCCCGAAAAAATCATCCTTTACAAGCAAATCGTAGGTAATTACCAAAGTCCACAGGTAGCAGCCGCCTGGATGCAGCTCTGGCAAACGATCCAACAAAATGGACTTATGTATGATGGTTTACAAACGATCGGTATTGGCCACGATGATCCCAATATTACCGATCCTGACAATTGCCGCTACGACGCGGCGATCAGCTTGCGCGAAAAGATCACCCCTCCCGAAGGGTTTCAGGTAAAAATGTTGGCTGGTGGCACGTACGCCGTTTTCCCCCACAAAGGCCCCTATGAAGGCTTACCTCAAACCTACAATGCGATCTTTGGACAATGGCTATTGAATAGTGAATATCAACTACGCGAGGTTCAGGTATACGAAGTATATCTCAACGCGCCAATGAATACGGCCCCGGCGGATCTGGTCACCGAGATTTTTGTACCGGTGGTTTAAAACTACAAAAGGGTTTTGGACAGTGTCCAAAACCCTTTTACAAATCTATTTTTGATGGTTATTGCTTTACAAAACTAGCACTAAGCCGTTGGCCTTCGTGCACGACTTCCAGGAAATAAGTCCCAACGGGTAGATCGGCCACTGGTAGTTGCCACTGCGAAGTAGCGACGAAAACTTCTCGAAGCAATTGTCCGCTACGATCGAATAGTCGCACTTGAGAACGGGCGGGCAAGTCAACCGTCAATTCCTCTGACACTGGATTAGGTGACACCTGTAATGCCAGCTGAACTGTAGATAATGCTTCGGTACTAACTGGCAATCCAAGGACTTCAAGCTTAATAAGTTGATTAGTGACCGTTTGGTCAGCGAGCATACCTCCAGCCAGATAGCGTATCGTATCTCCAAAGGTGGCGATGCCACGCAAATCCATCGGCAAATCTTGGCTATTGTCTACCTCATAGTAGCCATTACCGGGCTGGTAGTATAAACTCTGATTATTAGGGTTGACACCTTGCCCATTACTGTAAGCAATGCCATTGTAGTTATAAGTCTGATTGGAGCCACCGACCCAATAAATATTACCACTAACGTTGGTAGCAGCGGCCCGATAATCTCTCAAATTACCATCCAAGATGAAGGCAGACCAATTGATTTCTGTAGGATTATCGGGATTAATTACGCCTTTTCGAATATGCCGTTGGATACCAAAATCACTATTTCGCGCCCCGCCGTAGTAAAAGATCGTATCTCCCACGATAGTACCCGCGGCACCGAAGGCGGGATAAGTATTACCGCTAAACACGGAGGTACCCGCTTGCCATTCGTCGGTTGCGGGGTTATAAATCTGTACATTAACAACATTTTGGAAATCACTCCAACCAGTTACCACATAAATTAAACTATCCCGCCAGACGGCTTGTACTTGGTCATCAATGGCTATCGGAATGGGGCTGCCATCTGTCAAAAAAGCATTGGTTTGCGTATCGAAACGGTGGACACGATCAGAAGATAATTCACTACCGTCGCTAAAAACATGATAGCCACCAATGATGTAAATGATATCACCTATCCGGCTAGCCGCCGCCGCAATTTTGCCCAACGTATCGGGCAATTCAGGGAGCGTTTCCCAGCTATTTTCTAAAATACTGTAACGAAATGATCGCAAGTGAATACCAGAATATTCTTTCGTGGAATCCAGGCCGGCAAAAGAATAAACGTAAGGCTGACCATTTGAGTAGCCCTCTACTACGGCATTATTAGTTACCCGTTCGGGCATAGGACTCAAGCTGGTAATTTCCCAGTGTGCTTGCGAAAAAGCAAGCGTGGAAATACAGCAAGCGAGGATTAGACACAGTTGTTTCATGATAAATCCACTTTTTTAAATCCATTATTCACCGAAACCTGATAGATGGTTTGACCGGCTAATTCACGGGTTTGGACCTCAATCGCTTGACCATCCACCACCGCTCGGCTTGGTGTAAACGGCAAGCCATAAAATAACAAGTGGATATGTAAATAAGTGTCTCTAAAATGACCTTCTTTCGCCTGAGTAACAGTTACTGCAGACGCACTACCTGTGAATTGGAAGGTTTTATCGCTGAACTCACCCTGTTTGAAATTAAATCCATCACCGTAATCTTCGTACAACTTACTCTCATGTGTTCCTTCGGCGTAGTAGGTATGCAGCATCACCTCATCTACCGGAAATTCGTCAGTGTACTGACGCACCGGGTAATGAGGCAGAATACTTCCCGCCTTGATGAACATTGGAATACGGGAAAGTGGCGCACCAACCGTTACTTGTTCTCCGCCAGTGTATCCTTCGCCGGTCCAATAGTAGTACCACTCCCCTTTGGGTAAATACACTTTTTGCTTTTCTAAGCCTTCCTGAATGACCGGGCTGACCAATAGCTGGTCACCAAACATAAAATCACGCTCTTCTTCTAATAAGTAAGGATCACGCTGATCGTAAAAACTCATAGAACGTAACATCGGTGTGCCATCCAACACATATCGTCGGAAGGTGGTATAAATGTATGGTAGTAGTTGATAACGCAACTCAATTGCTTTTCGTGCAGGTGCTTCGTAAGTCTGGCCAAATGCCCAAGGCTCCTGATCGAGACGATTGCGTGAAGCCGCTTCGCTCACCTGATCTTCGTCCACTTCAGCCGCTCCATCTACATTGTTTCCCATACTGTGGATACGATACAACGGATGGAAAATACCAAGTTGCAGCCAACGTACAACCAATTCTCCGCTGGGATAATCAACAAAACCACCAATATCAGATCCAGTGAAAGAAAAACCGGAGATACTCAGGCGTTGACATTGACGATTGGCGATCTGCAAATGTTCCCAGCTCGCTACATTGTCACCAGTCCAGACACAAGAATAGCGCTGTCCACCGGCATACGTCGCTCGGGTAATGACAAAAGGACGGCGATGCGACTTAAGACTCAATAAGCCATCACGAGTCGCGCGCGCCATATTCAAGCCATAAATGTTATGCGCTTTGGAATGACTGCAAGGGTGCCCATCGTAGCTATGGCGTACATCTTCCGGGAAAGTCTTCGCGGTAACCTTAAACACTGCAGGTTCATTCATATCATTCCAAAAACCTGCGACCTGATTTTTGGAGTATAGCTCTCGATACAAATACCCCCACCAAGATCGTACTTCCGGCCGGGTGAAATCAGGAAAGGCACACTCCGATGGCCACACGGGACCTAGCATAAGATCGCCATCCGGACGACGGCAATAGTAATCTCGTTCTTTGCCCTGTGCATATACCTCATATTTATCATCCACTTTCAAGCCCGGATCAATCATGACCACGGTACGGAACCCTTTATGCCGCAGGTCTTTAATCATGGAAGTTGGATTCGGAAATAGCTTTTTGTTCCACGTAAAGCAACGGTAACCATCCATATAATCGATGTCCAGATAGATCGCATCACAAGGAATGCGGCGCTTGCGAAACTCATTAGCGACCTCACGCACGCGTGCATCCGGGAAGTAGCTCCAGCGACATTGGTGGAATCCTAGGGCCCACATTGGGGGCATCTCAGGTTTTCCCGTTAAGTCAGTGTATTGACGTGCTATATCCAACAGCTCCGGGCCATAAATAAAATAGTAATTCATTTCACCACCCTCTGCCCAGAATGCCACTTCCTCGGGATCTGTTTCAGCAAAATCAAAATGGGTGCGGTAAGAATTATCGAAGAAGATACCATAACCCACACCATCTTTTAAACCGTAGTAAAAAGGAATGGATTTATACAGCGGGTCGGTGCCTTCACCGTAGGCAAAGGAATCCGTTGCCCAATTCTCAAAGCTTTTGCCACGAAGATTCAAGATGCTCGATTTGTCACCGAGTCCGAAGAAATATTCATTAGCCGGTGACTTTTTGTGCATACCGATGCGCTCCAGGCCTTTGAGAATTGTCGAACGCGCCTGGAAACCAAGGCTATCTTCACAAACCACTTCTCCGTCCAGATTCTCCATGCGAATCCGCATATCCGTCTTATCAATAAAACACTTGAGCACTGCAGTTTTAATGACATAATGTGTCGACGTTTCGTCCATCACCACCTTAGGAGCGGTAGGGGCAAATTGCTCATCAATAGCGTAAGAAAAATCTGCTGGAAATTCACCACGTAAAGCATAACGAAACCGAATCATTTGATCGGTTAAACAGTGAATTCTTAATGCCATTTTCGTTTCCGAAAAGAATAAGAAAATATTGTCTGCTTCCTTTGTCATCGCTGCTACACTTCCGAGTTCATGATTCATATAAACGTCGGCGTAGCGCGCGCTCACTTCTGTATCATCGTCATTGACAATCAGGGTCTCCGGATCGGGTTCTGCTGGAACTTCAGGGGTGATAACCGATTCCTCCTCAGCTTCCAACTGAGGCTCTTGAGTAGGCTTTTCGCTCATACTACTTAAATATTTTGCTCCTTTAGGATTAAGCTAAAGAAGGATGATTTTTAGAATATTTGAATTGATAGGCTTCGCGAATCATTTGCTCCAATTCTTGCTTTTCCTGAGCTACTTTTTCGTCACTCCAGGCAAGGTATGCAGCCAAATCTTGCAAAATCGGGTCAATAATAGGAGGAATACTTTTAATATCAAAATACAGTCGCCCGGTTCGACGCAGGAAAAAGTCGGCCGAATCAAATACGAGCTCGTGATGGACGCCAAACCACAACTCCGCCCGAGCGAGCCGTAGCTGGGGATCGGTATCCTCGAATTCTTGAAAGCGTTCGATGATGTGCTCGCTCTGACGGCCGTAATTCGCCACGAGGTACTTCGCTTCATAATTACCAAGCCCGAGGGGTTCAATGCGTTTAGCCAATTCATCTCGATACGTTTTTACCTCGGCCGGCTCAGAAAATGGCCCACCAGAGATGGGGATCTCATCGGTCCAACAGTTCTTGAACCGCAGATCGTGCTCTTTACGAAATTTCTTGGCTACCCGATCGACGATCTTCTCAGCCATCTTTCGATAGCCCGTCAGTTTTCCACCGGCAATAGATAGCAAGCCATTATCTGATTCAAAGATTTCATCTTTGCGAGAGATTTCGGATGCAGATTTGCCTTCTTCGTGGATCAAAGGGCGCAAACCTGCCCAGCTGGAAATGACATCTTCTTGCTTCAGTTCAACGGTCGGAAATATATTATTTACGGCCTCAAGCAAATAATCAGCATCCTCCTGATTGGTAAGAACATGATTAATGTCGTCATCATAGGGCGTATCCGTGGTCCCAATATAAGTTACTTTTCCACGTGGAATCGCAAAAATCATTCGACCATCAGGAACATCAAAATAAACAGATTGGTTGACGGGAAAGCGATCGTGTTCAACCACAATATGTACGCCTTTGGATAAGAATAAATGTTTTCCTTCCAAAGATTGATTGATCGAACGCAATTTATCTACCCACGGACCAGCCGCACTAACCACATAGCTGGAGTGAATCGCAAAGGTCTCCTCGGTCAGCATATCCTTGCACTTGATTCCACTTACGATGCCTCCCGCATCGTAGACGAAATCTTCGGCTTTGACATAATTGATACTCGTTGCTTCAAATTGTGCTGCTGTTTTAATAATCTCAACGGTTAGGCGAGCATCATCCGTTCGATATTCAGCGTATAACCCAGAGCCTTCTACAATATTTTCTTTTAGCAATGGTTCACGTTGCAAGGTATCCTCGCGGCTTAACATCACCCGCTGGTCCGCTCGTTCTACCCCGGCTAAAACGTCATAGACCATCAAGCCCAACGAAGTAGCAAATTTCCCAAAAGTACCATCTTTAATTAGTGGCAAAAGCATTTTCTCGGAAGTCACCAGGTGAGGTGCCAAGCGGTGGACAATCGCTCGTTCACGGCCGACTTCCCGGACCAGCATGATCTCAAATTGTTTCAAATAACGTAAGCCACCGTGAATTAGCTTGGTCGAACGACTACTCGTACCGGAAGCAAAATCATTTTTCTCAACTAGTGCGACTTTCATACCACGTGAGGCAGCATCAAGTGCAATACCGGCCCCGGTTATTCCCCCACCAATGACTACCAGATCGAAAGTTTCGCTCCGAAGTTTTTCAATGATCTGAGGTCGTTTTTTTGCCGAAAGTAAAGATTCCATTTGCACGTTTATGGTAAGGAATGTTAAGTAAGTTTAGCAGTTTTAAGTGGTGATGAATCTTACAAATCTTCACTAAACTAATAGACTTTAAACACAGAATGGTTATTCTAGCAGGAGATTGAATAAAATAATTCGCCAACTTGCCTGCTATTTATCCTACTCCTTCCTAAATTAGCCAACAGCAAAGTAGCTTGTTGTCAAAGATACAGTAAGTTACTACCTAGTTCAAACTTATATTAGGAATAATTGTTCGATAATGCCCAACCCAAATCCTCACCTGCGTAGTCTGGAACTACTTCGAAAAGCAACCACCCCTAAAGGTATCCTGGCAAGTATCACCGATGAAACAAATTATCGTCGAATTTGGGCCAGAGATAGTGTCATCTGTGGCCTTGCTGGTTTAGTGGCACAAGACGCTACGATCACTGAGGGGTTGAAAGCTTCATTAACAGCTTTGGCAGAGGCACAAGGTCCACACGGTGAGATCCCTTCTAATGTCCAATTTGGAGAAGACGGCAAACAGCAAAGTTTAAGCTTTGGTGGACTTTGTGGGCGGGTGGATACCATTGGATGGTGGATCGTTGGCTTGGGTAATTATGTTCAATTTAGTGGAGATACGGCTTTCGCCGAAAACTACCGTGAGCAAGTTAGTAAAGGTTTAACTCTGCTGAAAATTTGGGAGTTCAATGGCCGCGGATTGGTCTACGTACCCCAATCTGGCGATTGGGCGGATGAATACATTCTCCGAGGTTATATACTCTACGATCAATTGCTACGGCTGTGGGCTTTACAACTCGCCGCCAAGGTTTACAATGAACCGCAATGGACCGAAGAAGCACAAGCGCTTCGTAAAACCCTGGAGTTGAATTACTGGCTAGATGATCGCAGTGGGGATTTCTACCACGAACACGCCTACCAACTTAGTCGGCGACAAAGAGGAGATTCGCAGTATTGGGAAGCGAGTTTTTCGCCCGGTGGCTACGTCCGAAAATTTGATCTATTAGCCAATAGCCTCGCCATCCTCTTACACCTTGGGGATGATCAACAAAACCAGCAAATTCTAACCTACACCAATGCCGTACAAAGTGAGCGCCCATTTGGCTTGATGCCTAGCTTTTGGCCACCTATTTTTGAGGGTGATCAAGAATGGTATTTACTAGAAGCCAACCACAAATACCAATTCCGTAACCAAGCTTACGATTTTCATAACGGTGGCCTTTGGCCAGCTTTCAATGGACTATGGGGAACGGCTTTGCTAGCCCTCCAGCAAACCAATACTGCGGAAAATCTACTCAAGGGCATAGAACAAAGCCTTGAAGCTGGCGACTGGGGATTTTACGAGTGCCTGCACGGTCAATCTGGCGCTGTAAGTGGCACCCCATATTGCAGTTGGTCTGCCGCCGGGCAGGTCATGCTGGAATGCGCTCTAAACGGCCAAAACCTCTTTTTTGACAACCCTACCAACTAAAACCAATGCGAACGAAACGACAACGACAAATCGATATCCTCTCAGCGGGTGAACTTCTCATCGATATGATTAGCAAGGACTTCGCGGAGAACATGGAAGATGCAGAACAGTTTGTACGACTTCAAGGGGGCAGCCCCGCCAATTTATGCATGAATATGTCTCGGCTGGGCAATGCCGCTGAACTAGTCGCTAGTCTCGGTCAGGATGACATGGGCCAATTCCTTTTTGAGTGTGTGGAGCGAGCGGGAGTCTCAACGCGTAGTTTACGCCGCGTAGCGGCACCAACGACCTTGATTCTGGTGACGCGCTCGCAAGAGGTGTCAGATTTTCAGGCCTATCGCGGTGCAGATGCGGAAATCCAAGCGGAGCAGTTTGCCACGATTGATTTTTCGGAGGTATCCATTTTTCACACCACCTGCTTTGGGATCAGTCGGGTGCCGGCACAGCAGCATATCCTAAGCGCTGCGGAAGCGGCAGCCAAAGCCGGCTGCCAATTGAGTATCGATATCAATTATGCAGAAAAAATTTGGCCGAATCGGGAGCAAGCCCAGCAGCTCGTTGCACAATATTGCCGCTGGGGGGCTTTAATCAAGGTAAGCGATGTGGATTGGGGGCGCTTGTACGATCAGCCCTTAGACAGCGGACAACGAGCGATTGATTACTTTCTCGAGCGGGGTGCTACGGCGGTTTGCCTGACACTTGGAGCCGAAGGCTGTCGCGTAGGATCAACCCAAGGGAGCGCTTTCTTACCGACACGCCCGGTGGACATCAAGGATACGACCGGGACCGGCGATGCTTTTTGGTCAGGTTTCCTGACGGCCTGGCTCGACGGCTATGGATTGGAAGATTGTGCGCTGGCCGGGCGACGTATGGCGGAAATTAAGCTGGGCCACTTTGGGCCGCTACCGGGCAAAGTCGACCGCGCACGGATTTATGAAGATATTATTAAAGCTTAGATACCTATTTTGCTTCTTCGGATACCTCATCGCTTTCTCCGTCGGAAGCCGATTCCTTCTCTTGCTCAAATTGGTCCAATAAGCCCAGATCACGAGCACGCTTTTCCCAATTGGCGCGTGCCAAGCGTTGCATATCTTCGATATTATCCAGCTCATCCATGATTTCCATGCCGAGTAAGGTTTCAATAACATCTTCCATCGTCACAATCCCGGCCATTCCACCAAACTCATCCACGACCAGAGCGATATGCTCACGGGTTTCCATCAGTCGATTAAATAAATCGGGGATCGGCAAAGTATCATTGACAATTAAAATATCCCGACGAATATCACTCAAGGGCTCATCTCCCTCATCGTTGATTAGCTTAGTCAGCAGTTCATCTTTAAGAAAGAAACCATTGATATGGTCTTTATTCTCTTTGTAAACCGGAATTCGCGAAAAGCGTAAGTTTTTATTTTCATCGTAAAAATCGCGAATCGTCATCGTCTCCTTCGCCGCCTTAACCACCGTACGTGGGGTCATCACATTCCGGGTAACAATGGTATTAAAGCGCAACAGATTTTGAATAATACGGCTCTCCCCTTCTTTAAACACGCCCTTTTCTTCACCAATTTTAGCCATTGCGGTAAATTCTGCCCGGCTGATCCCCGTATCGGCATCTTTCTTTTTCAAACTCTTGGTAATAATTTCACTCAACCACACCAACGGGCTAAGGATAATCACCAGCCAATGAATGGAATTAACCGTAAATGGAATCAAGCGCTGCCAATAACTCGCCCCAATGGTTTTAGGAATGATCTCCGAGAGGATCAAAATCGCTAAAGTCATAACGGTTGGCGTTATCAGAGTCGCTTGGATACTATCTCCCCAAATCTTCGACGCTTGTGCACCAACGCCAATCGCCCCTACGGTGTGGGCAATGGTGTTTAAGGTCAAGATCGCAGCTAAGGGCCGATCTACTTTGGTTTTTAATTGCTTTAGTCGGCGACCGGTTGCCGTTCCCTTTTCGGCCCAGATTTCTACTTGTGTATCAGAAATACTGAGTAAGACTGCTTCCCAAATGGAGCATAGAAAAGAAAAGATGATAGAGATGAATAGAAATAATATGAGAAGTGTCATGTGTCGGAATTGTTCGGCAAATATAGGGATATCATCAAATTAGAAGCAGGATTAAAAGTACCGATTATTTGAGAAATGAAAATTTTGTTGGTAGCTGAAGGATAAAAACAATAAATACGATTACAAAGGGGTAAAAAACACGAGCCATCCCACGGTAGTGGAATGGCTCACGATCAGAACTGATGTAAATCTTTAATTGACGTATAATCGTTGAAAAGGAATGATCACTTCATTAACTTCCAAATTGTTAAGTTGTCGCAATTTGGCTACGCTGATATCATACTTCTTGGCGATATTATAGATCGTCTCGCTTTCTTGTACAATATGGATTTTGCGTTTTTGACTGTCGGTAGTAACGATGCGCCCTTCGTTTGCTTCATACGCTAAAGGGATATCCGTCGAAGCCACTGCAGTCGTTGCGTCAGGAGCCGGAGCAGAGTTATTGCCATCCGCTGGACAATTACAGTCCGAGGTGCGCAATTTTTGACCTACACTAATCATATTTGACTCTAGTCCATTGATCTCTTTGAACTTCTCTACAGTATAACCATACTGCTTGGCCAATTGGAAAATGGTTTCTCCAGGCTTCACTGTGTGCATATAAACAGAACCATCTTTGGCACTGAGATTCTCATCGTTAAAGCCGGTATTTGAATTTGATACCGTCGTCACAGTTGGAGAAGCATCACTCCGCGTTTGTAGTTTCATACAAGGATGAATCAAATCGGTAGAACGCAAATCGTTCCAGCCACGTAGATCACTGACCTTGACGCCATACAAGCGAGAAATACCGTAAAGCGTCTCATTCGGCTGAACAACATGGAAACCGTAGGTTGAAACTTCTGGACATCCCGAAGGATTAGTTCCAGACGTATTACCTTTAGTAGCACCAGGTGTTGAAGGGGTTGGATCCGGCGTAGTTGGTGGTGTTGTTACCACTGTACCACCAGAATCAACCATGCGACCATTGCGGTAAGTGTTACCACCGCATTCCAAATTAGCTGGTTGGCCTGTATTTTTATCAATATATAACTGGCGATCTAAGTCCTTATAAACCGGGCAGTTAAAGGAAGAAGTCGAAACAGAAGTCGTTGTATTTGTAGCCGTTATTTCGTCGGGCACTTCGGTAATCGTCGTTCCGGGCAAGGTCTTGCCGTTACTTTTACTGCCTCCTTCGAGTGTTGCCAAAGAGTTACTCTTGCCACCCGAAGAAGTGGACGGTGTCGTTTTGACATTACCACGTCGATTGCTGAAAAAGCGGTTGGCGGAACCAGGACGGGATTTGGCCCGACAAAATTGATTCATGTAGCTCTCGATCGGAACATTATTTACGGATACTAGCTCCAAGACATTATTAGCCGCATCGGTTTGATTAAAGCCCGTCTTCTCTTCCACAACGCCAATCTCAGGGATGATCGTCATTTCGGAATAATTACGCCCCGCACGTTGTTTAGTCTTGGTAAACAAATACTTTTTAGGACAAGTGTGGGACAGAATACCGTTGAAGAATACCTTGGCTTCGCTATCGCGTTTAGCGATATTAGCGCCATTGGCTGGTTGATTGTAATCGTAAGCAAAGATGTTATCGATCGAGGAGTACCCTACACCACGATCAGAAATCTGTGCGTAGGTCGCAATCCCCACAGGCGAGACGTTGAAACCTTTACTGTGGCGTTTGACGATAAAAAGCTGTAAGTCACCGTTATTGATATCCCGAACGGTCCGTTCGTTAAGTGAAATGCTACTGCATTTTTTGGTGTTAAGCGGACGGGATTCATAATCCATTTTACTTTCTACGCCGACTTCGAGGATGATCTTTTCCCGATCGTTTAAGCGCAAGTGGTAAACACTATGGCTAAAACCGGATTTAACCCCCTGATAGCGGTATTCGTAGCGATCCATACAAGCCGGATCATATTCCAGGTAAATCGTATTAGCCAACGACACCTGAACAAAGCAAAGGCTAAGTAAAAGCGACAGGAAATGTGAAGTTTTCATCATGAATGATTTGTGTTTCGAAAGTGCAATTATTTACCGGTAGAACATGTTTTGAATCTACCTTTTTCATAAACTCGAAGTATCTTTTTATAAAGAACCGTAGTTATTGAAAAAAGAAAATTCAAAAATTGGACTTTTTGACTTGTCCAAAGTAGTGCAAATATAGCGCAAATCCAAATAACACAAGGTTTTTGCGACTCTCAATTTGCAAAGAATACTTCATCGTAAGCGATTCGTAATCAATTTTTTACAGTTTCTACCTAAAGTTTATATTGAGCCAAGGAGGAGGCCATCTAAGGGGGGAAAACGTGCTCTTAAAATGTCTATACCTAAAATATTGTGCCATCCTGATCACCGGTGATCAGGATTTACGCCAAAGCAGGCGAGCGAAGTAATCCTCCAAAGCCTTTTCCAATCGTTGCAATCGCAAAGGCGCCTCGTAGCGATCTACGATTTTTTTCGATTGCCCGTTGAGCTTAAAATAAGTCGTGGTGACAGGCAAAAACTGAAGTGCCTTTCCCCGCAGCGGATACTGATCTTCCAATTGCCAGAAATCCTCGCGCTCAGCTATCAAGTAAAGCGTTTCAATTTCGTAGGCAGCCAGTCGACACTCATAATATCCAAGACGCTCTACGTGATTGCGGCCATGGTACACTGCCCGGCCATCCGAATAGACGCGGACTTCGTAATCCGAGCATTTCCCATGACAGGGCTGGCGCTCAAAATGAATGATTAACTCAGGTGTGGGTAAGGGCGTAATCAATGAATCAGTGACTACGTCAATTTCAACCGTGGGTGGTTGAGGGGCAGTAGGCGGTGGTGCGCTCGACCGTTGGTTGGCTTTAGGGCTACAAGCCATAAAACCACATAACAGGCCAACGCACCACCAAATATACCGCATAAAGGGTTATTACTTTTTCTTCTTTTTGCCGTTGCGCTCTTCTTGTTGACGCTGCGCTTCGCGCATCGCCGCTTCCAAACGCTGGCCAAAACCGCCTTTTTTCTTCGGTTTCTTACGATAAGCTTCCAGCTCATCCTTAATCTTATCCTGATTAATGATGTAGTTTTTCGTCACTACCGTCTGCAGGATATTGAACATGTTCGAGAAGAACAGGTAACACGACAGACCAGAGGCGAAATTATTGAAGAAGAACAGAAACATAATCGGCATAAAGTACTGCATGTATTTCATCGCAGGATTGACCGACATGTCCATATGACGCGTGTTGTAGTAAGTATAAATCACCGTAGTTACCGCCCAAAGCAAGGTAAATAAGCTCACGTGCTCCCCGTAAAATGGAATATTAAACGGTAAATAAGTGATTACATCAAAGCTTGACAAGTCCGTCGCCCACAAGAAACTTGCTTGACGGAACTCGATAGAAGCCGGAAAGAATCGATATAAAGCAAACCAAATTGGCATCTGTAGCACAATCGGCAAACAGCCCCCAAGAGGATTAACACCAAACTCTCGATACAGCTTCATGGTTTCCATCTGCACGGCTTGTTGATCATCACCAAGTTTCTCCTTAAGTGCCGCAATTCGAGGTTTCATCGCCCCCATCTTGGATTGAGAGTACAACATGCGGTAAGTCAAAGGGTAAAGTACCAGCTTCACTAAGAAGGTCAGTACCAAAATCACAATCCCCATATTGCCAATGAAAGAAGATAAGACATTAAAAACAGGGCGAATGATCCAGCGGTTGACGGTACCAAAGACACTCGATCCGTAGGGAATGATATACTGAACGCTAGCATCGTAAGCAGCCAGACGGTCAAATTCATTGGGTCCAATATAGAATTTCATCCCAGCAGATGACTGGCCACGACCAATTGGCAGATCCAGCTCCGAGATGATAACTTTCAAGTCTTCGGAATTCTCATCCGTCAGACCAATATTAAGTTTGGCAGAGTTAAACGGTACATTTCCAATCAAGGTAGAATTGAAAAACTGATTGGAATTCGCTACCCACTGGACTTTTTCATCATCAATGTTCTCCGTATCCTCGCCAGTACAGCTACAGTGATCTGGATCATCGTCAACAACTTTGTAATAGACGCTGGAGTAATTACGCTCGTAATCCGTATTGAATTCGATACGATCCAGGAAGTTGACCCACTTCAGTCGCAGTCCCTTATCCATTTCACGCAACGAGCGATCAAGACCTTCCAGTTTCACCTCGTATTCTAACTCGTAGTTATCGGGATTAAGGGTATAACGTTGTTCAAAATATGCTCCTCCTTCGGCCTGAGCTCGAAAAGCAATACTATTTGCGGTAGCATCTTTAGACAAAGTGAAATACAAATCTTCCGTATTCACGACTCCTCCCGCAGCCTCTTTGAGTGGAATTTCGTAGCTAAACTCATTCTTCTCATCTTCAAGCAGCTTCAAAGGTATTTTAGTCTCGTTGTGCTCTTTATCAAAAGTCGATTTGAAGTAATTCTTGAGTAAGACTTCTTTGATCCGTCCACCTTTGCTGGTAAAGACGACGCGCATCAGGTCATTTTCGAGAGAATCCAGTTGCTCTTCTCCTGCGCCACTTGGAGAGAATGCACCGAATTGCGCGTAGAGTCGTAAATTCCGCAATGAATCGTTGGCCACGGGATCAGCGGTGAGTTCAGTTTCAGTTTCCTCAGTCGTTTCAGGTGGTAAAGGATCGGCCAATTTTTCGTTGGCGAGCGAATCCTGCACCTGTTGAATCGAGTCGCGGACGGCCTTCTGTCGAACCTCTTCCGGTGTTGGCGAAGTGAAATAAGACCACGCCATCAGCAACATAAAGATGAGGCCAAATCCAATCAGACTATTTTTATCCATATATTTGAATGCGTTTTGCCAAAATTTCCGCAAAGGTACAATTTTGTTCCTTCTAAACTATATTACCTATGGATTATAATTCTTCACATATCGACCAACACTGGCAAGAAGTATATCAAAAGGCTA
This sequence comes from Saprospiraceae bacterium, assembly GCA_028285085.1. Taxonomy (GTDB): domain Bacteria; phylum Bacteroidota; class Bacteroidia; order Chitinophagales; family Saprospiraceae; genus JAHDHW01. The sequence goes on from JANQQI010000007.1 coordinate 21,695, forward strand.
TTTATAAAGTTTTCTTGCCGCCCATGTCCCTGAAAATCGGAGAATTGAACGAGGCCTTGAATGTCTTTTGCTTCGATAATAATGTTTATCACTGGGCTTTTGTTTCAGCTGCTAACCCCGGTTCTGAGCCTTTATCCACCGAAGAAAACGAGCAGCGCCACCAAAAGTTGATTCTTGCTGTACAGAATATGGGTTTACGCTACTGCGAGGGCATCGGTACCGATCCTGCAGAAAAGTGGCCCGCGGAAAAAAGCCTGTTCATCTTGGATATCCGTCCCGAACAAGCACTGACCTTAGCCAACAAGTTCGAGCAGCGTGCTATTGTGATTGGGGAATTCAATAAAGCACCAGAGTTATTATTTTGCTAGCACTTTTTATAAACTAACGGGGTTCAAATCATTGAAAACTGAAGCGGGGAGCTGGTCGTATACGGCAATTTCAGTGAGCTTGTAGTCTCCTCTCCCACCCGATAATAATATTTTACCGTGTGTTTTATAGCCTTCCCAAGGGGTAGAAAAACGTGGCTTTTCGTCTGTAGCATTGGTATAAAACGTCCACTGATTCACGAGCTTGGTAGCTGGATCGACAAAAACGAGATATTTGTTTTGGGGCGTATCACCAACCCCATCAAAGGTTAATTCTAAAACTTCAGCCGCCTGCCCTGCTTCCGTATTTTGCGTACCCAGATGTTTTAAAGTTACGCCGCTATCTTTCAGTTTAAACGGCATCACCAGCCAATAGGCATCATTGATCCAAACGCTCTTGGCCATTCCCAAATATTTTGACAAAGAATCTGGTTGCGTCAATATTTCACCATCTTTTTTCACCTGACCTTTCCCGTCGTGTACGTTGACCAGAACCGTATAATTATCCTTTTCCGAGTCCACACGTACTGCTCCGGTTAACTTATCCCAGTATAACTTCCGTGCGCCAAAGAAATTCCACACCAGATAACGAGTCTCATCCCAAGCCTTTCGCCCTCCCATAGCCTGCATTACTTCATCTGCCAATTCAATAGCTTGCGCATCTGACCCCGTTAAATTAAAACCCTCTGCCGGTGGATTATCCAACTTTTTCATACCTCCACATCCCATAACGCATAAACTACCGATTAGAAAAATTAGAGCTAGCAATTGATAACCTGAGCGCATCTTATTTGTTTTTCTGGTGAAATGATCTAAATGAAAAAACGCCCTAACATTTCTATTTAGGGACGTTTCAATCAACGCCTAAAATTACTATATTTGCGGTGCTTTTCTTAAAAATATAGCTTTACTATGTTCGAAAGTTTAAATGAAAAATTAGAGGGGGCGTTTAAGACGCTAAAAGGTGAAGGAAGATTAACGGAAATCAACGTCGCGCAATCGATCAAGGAGATTAGACGTGCACTCGTGGCGGCCGACGTGAACTATAAAATTGCTAAGGAATTCACAGATAAGATCAAAGAGGAAGCTCTGGGGACGAAAAACGTGCTGCAAGCCGTTAAGCCGGGCGAATTGATGGTCAAAATTGTGATGGATGAGTTGGTCGAATTGATGGGAGGCCAAGCCGTTGGCATCAACATCAAGGGAGATCCCGGAGTTGTGCTGGTCGCCGGTCTGCAAGGTTCGGGTAAAACCACGTTTTCCGGCAAGCTGGCGTTCCACCTCAAAGGTAAGCGACACAAAAAGCCACTTTTGGCAGCCTGTGACGTCTATCGTCCTGCGGCGATCGATCAGCTGACGGTACTCGGTGAGCAGATCAACGTTCCGGTTTATAAAGAACCGGGCAACAAAAATCCAGTTGAAATTGCCGAAAATGCCATCCTCCACGCTAAAAAGCATGGTTTTGATGTAGTGATTGTGGATACCGCCGGTCGTTTGTCGGTCGATGAGGAGATGATGCAGGAGATTGAAAACATCAAAGCGGCCATCTTACCCAATGAAACCCTCTTTGTAGTGGATTCGATGACGGGTCAAGATGCGGTGAATACAGCCAAGGCCTTTAACGAGCGCTTGAATTACGATGGTGTTGTTCTGACCAAACTCGATGGTGATACCCGCGGTGGTGCGGCGTTGACGGTGAAGTACACGGTTGGGAAGCCTATCAAGTTTGTCAGCATGGGGGAAAAGATGGAAACACTCGACGTGTTCCACCCCGATCGAATGGCACAGCGGATTCTGGGTATGGGGGACATTGTGTCTTTCGTAGAGAAAGCCCAAGAGCAATTTGATGAAAAAGAAGCTAAGCGTCTTGAGAAGAAAATCAAGCGCAACAAATTTGACTTCAACGATTTCCTGAGTCAGCTCAACCAAATTCGTAAGATGGGAGATATCAAGAGCCTCTTGAATATGATTCCCGGAATGAGCAAGATGACGAAAAATCTGGATATTGACGACAAAGCCTTTAATAAGGTAGAGTCCATCATCTTTTCCATGACGCCAGATGAGCGCGGCAATCCGGAGTTGCTCAACATGAGCCGCAAGCGACGCATCGCTGCTGGTTGTGGTCAAAGCATCCACGAGATCAATCAGTTCATCAAGCAGTTTGATCAAATGCGTAAAATGATGCACAAGATGACGACCGGAAAAGGGATGCGCGGAATGATGCCCGGTGGTGGCTTAGGCCCTCGACGTCGATAGATAAATCTAAGTAGTGTCCAAAATATTAATCCCTAATTCCATGGCTAGGAATTAGGGATTTTCTTTTCCTGTCCCTCCCCTCTTACAACGCCATAAATCCCGGCTTTATCTCCAATTATCGGGCTAACATCTCCTTTATTTTTTCGAGACCACGGCTGACAATATATTTGTCGTAGCACCGGTGATCACAAATTGATCAATGCACTTAAGCTTTGCAAGGCTGACCTATTTTCTAAACGATTATAAACTTAAAATCATGAGAAGCATAATTGTTATTCTTTTCCTTTCCTTTAATGTTTGTTTGTCAATGCAGGCTCAGGTCAACGATACCCGAGAAAATGAATCGGGTGCCCGAGTGGTTGGTGGTACCACTGTCGATGTCGGTGAATTCCCCTGGATGGTTTCTCTGGCGATGAGTGACGGTAACCCCGGTTGCGGCGCCTCTTTGATCGATTCAATGTGGGTACTTACTGCCGCACATTGTATTACCGATGACCTCCCTTTTCCCGGTGTACCGACCATCGACAATGTTATCATCAACTCGATTGTCAATGATGCGGGCATATTAGAACCTTTTAGTGAGTTAATTGAGGTCGAAAACATTCATGTTCACGAAGATTATGCGGGTATTATTGCCGGAGGTACTGGGCCGGATATTGCCTTGATTCGTTTGAGTATACCGGCGACAACCACTCCAGTAGCGCTAGCGGAAGTGGCGGATTCGCTGGATTACGCACATAATATGCCTGCTAAGGTCCTTGGCTGGGGTAAGACCGAAGCTGGAGGTGACAATGTGGATACCCTTCGAATGGCCGATTGTTTTTTCATCACTAGCGATACTTGTGCTACTTTATACGAAGCTTCTAGCTTTGATCCTTCACCTTATGACGCTAATGCTGGCGGAAACATATGCGCTGGCTTCTTCACTGGCACCTTACCCGCAGGTGCAGCGCAAGGCGATAGTGGTGGGCCTTTGTTTTACGAAACACTAAGCGGAGAATACAAACAGGTCGGTATCGTATCCGGCGGCAATTCGGATATTACCACAGAAGATTTTCCGGGCATTTTTACTTTGGTTCCTAAATATCAGGAATGGATTGACAGCATCATGTCGACTTATGAGTTGCCTACTTCTGTGAACTTGGATATTATACAGGACTTAAGCGTTGCTTACTTCGCTAATAAATCATTTTTAATCGATGGTCTTAAGCCTGAGTATAGTTATAACTTTAGCTTATTCGACCTTTCGGGTCGCTTGGTAAAGTCCGAACAAGTGATAAATGGTGCTATACAACACAATTTATCGGTTATAGATTTACATGCCGGTATCCACGTTTTAAAAATCGACAATCTTGATAATGGAAAAATTTATACCCAAAAGTTCCTGATAAAATAAGTGTATATTCAGGTAGATTTGTTCATATTCAAAATGAAAGATTTACTGTGCCTTCTATTTTTGAAGGCACTTTTTGTATTGCAGAAGAATAAATTTTAAGCAGGCTCGAAAATGTCGAAAAAAAGGTTGCTCATCCACATTATTTCCTGGCTATTATTTAGTCTGTTTATTCTTATTTCCCAAAGAGAACAATATGCCTATTTGTCTACCGGGAAATTTATGACTACGCAGCTTTTAATCCTTTTGGAAATGAGCATCGTTTTTTACATCAATTATTTATACATCACTCCAAAATACATCATCAAAAAACGCGAAACGCTGCGTTTTTTTGGCAATGTGTTTCTGCTCATCGCTTTTGGTTTTTTGTTATCATTGGCGATTCGATCTTTTCATAGCTGGAATACGGACGAAGGTGCGGCTTTCGCTAAAATTATTCGCTCTTCCCTATCCAGTACTATCACCATCTCCATTTTTATTGTTTTTTCGACCGGTATTCGTTTAATTGAACAGTACAATGAATACCGGATCAATCAAGCGAAGCTTAAAGAAATTCTCAAAAAAACAGAACTTGAAGCGCTCAAAGCGAAAATCAATCCGCACTTTTTGTACAATGCATTTAATACACTCTACGCGTTGGCAGAAACTAAATCGGAGCAAATTTCTGCAGCTATTCTTCAGTTATCTTTTATTATGCGTTATCTCCTAAATAATGCCGCTGCACCACAAGTCTCTATTTTAGAAGAGTTGAAATTTATTCGGTCTTACATTGATTTTCAAAAATTACGTGTGGACGAAGCCGAAGAAAAAATAGTAGCAAATATTTCTGAACCAACGACTGACTTCCAGATAAGTCCTACCATTTTGCTATCCTTTGTCGAAAACGCATTTAAGCACTCGAATTTAGTAGCATCCGATCAAAAAATCGTTATTCAATTTGAACCATTAGAAGCCGGTTTTGATTATCGGGTTACCAATCAAATTGCAAAAGAAAAAGCCCCCGAATCTGGTTTGGGAAATAAAAACCTGCAAAAGCTTCTTGAGCTGATGTATCCCGATCAATACAAATTAAATGTTTGGATCGAAGATGACATTTACCACGCTAATCTTTATCTAAATTTAAAGTCATGATCAGATGTATTGCGGTCGATGATGAACCTCTTGCTCTTGAGTTAATCAAAAAGCATTGTACAAAAATCCCTAGTGTACAATTAGAACAAGTATTTTTATCCGTAATTGATGCCATTAATTATTTACAAAACGAGCCAGCCGATCTTATCTTTCTAGATATTAATATGCCGGAAATTGATGGTTTAAACGCCGCAGAACTAATTCCTGCATCAACACAAATCGTGTACGTCACAGCCTACGAAAAATATGCGCTAAAAAGCTACGACCTCAATGCAACGGATTATTTATTGAAACCCGTTTCTTTCGAACGCTTTTATAAGGCGGTACAGAAATGTCAGGAAAAAATACAATCCAAAGCAAGTGTCAATCTTATTGAAGGCTTAGCAGCAGAAGCTCTGGATAAGACCATCTTGCTTCGTGGCGATAAAAAGATTTTTCAAATCCCCGTTCGAGAAATCGATTATATTGAGGGATTAAAAGATTATGCGAAGGTCTTTTTTAACGGTAATCAGAGAATTATCATCCGCGAAAGCTTAAAGAAGATTTTAGCACAATTAGAAGATGCCGGTTTTATCCGTGTACACCGTTCGTACATCATTCCGATGCATAAAATCAGCTCAATGGAGGGCAATATGATTCAAGTTGGTCAGTATCAAATTCCTGCCAATAAAACCCAACGCGACCTTATTCTAAAAAAATTCAAACAGCGCGGCATCCTTGGAGATCGCTCTCAATGATGACAGAACTACCGCTAGCGAAAGGTAGAAAACGCAATTAATTTTGCTGGGCTCCCCCACATAAAAATCGATGCGCCTTCTTCTACTGGCTTGATCCGCACCTCAACCTGTCGTCCTGGATATTTCAATTGCTCGGGCATATTAATGATCCGCCAGATTTGGCCAGAGCTTTCAATGATTCCCCAACAACCTGGGCCAAGGTTTTCGAAAGCCACTTTTCCTACGATTGATCTATTCATGGCTGCCATTTTGCTGAGAGAGAAATGCCTGAAGGTTCTCGCCCAAGTTGTGAATCATCTGTGATTGGTCCTGTACCGTTTTTTGCAACAGCCTCACCTCTTCTTGTAGATTACTTTGCAAATTGGCCGGTGAAGGCAAAAAAGGACTGATCTTGGCTCGAACGTACCAGATTTCCCGAACATCCCCCACACCAACTTGGTATGGCTCATAAAAGGCATTATCAGAATGTAATTCCAGACTACGGTCCGATTTCAACCGATTAAAAATGCGCTTCACCACCACATCACCACGAGTGACGATAACGTAAACATAGTTATCCTTAATGGAGGTCTCCCAAAGAGTCGGTTCCAGATAGCTACAAATCACTTTATCGCCTTCAAAGAGGGTCGGTTCCATACTATCACCCGCTACATCGAAAGAACGGTGGGTTCCAACTTTGTATTTATAATCTGGCAAGGTAAAGGTGGGGAGATCTTGAATGAATACGGGATTCGCTTCTTCGCCCGCGTAGCCTGCCTGAGCCGGTACGGGGACATGAACGATGCGTTCATCATCTTGAGAATTGGTAACGATGGTCAACACGCGAAAGCTTTTGTGGTCCTCTTCGCTCATGAACATCGGTCCTTCTCCCGTGTAGATATACACCGGATTCATTTTGTATTCCAACACCGCTTTGTGCAATAAACCAATCGTCACATCCCGACGACCTTTAATGATTTCACTAAGGCTCTGTGGTAAGTAACTAAGCTTCATCGCAAACTGACGACTGGAGCGGATTCGCCCGTCTTCCTTAAGCTTATTATGGCATTTAATGAAGCGTTGTGTGACGATACTATTATTGGACATTAGCGGCGATTTTCGCACAATATAACAATTTTGATGACAAAATGTCCTCAAAATAGTCCAAAGGGTGCAAAAAAGTGACACTTTTCGTCAACATCCTGCGAATAGTATGTTCAAAATCCCAAACGCTGACTAGGGCTTAACCTCTTGACTATTCAGCCGGAAACGCGTTATAAATCGCCGTAAAACCATCGGCCTTTAGCGACGCACCACCAACTAATCCGCCGTCAACATCAGGCTGGCCAAATAACTCAACTGCATTCGCAGGCTTAACACTACCGCCATAAAGAATGGTTGTTGCTTCGGCAACTTCGTCACCATACTGATCGGCAATCAATGCCCGGATGGAAGCATGCATTTCCTGCGCTTGTGCCGGAGAAGCCGTGACCCCGGTACCAATCGCCCAAATCGGTTCATAGGCAATCACGATCTTGCCAAAGTCCTCCGCACTGAGATGGAATAAACTTTCCTGCAGTTGATTGGCGACAAAAGCATTTTGAGTACCAGCTTCACGGATATTTAAGGCTTCACCGCAGCAGAAGATCGGTATTAAACCAGCGGCTAACACCCGATCCGTTTTGCTCGCCAAAAGTGCATTACTTTCGGCATTGTATTCACGGCGTTCGGAATGCCCAAGAATGACATAATCTGCACCAACCGAATTGAGCATGTCCACAGAAATTTGTCCCGTGTAGGCGCCCTTTTCGTGTTCGCTACAGTTTTGTGCCGCTAAGTGGATATGGTCCGCTCCGGCAATAATATCAGCGACGCCTTTGAGGTGGATAAAAGGAACTCCTAAAACCATGTGGGCACCGTTGTTGGCAGGATTCTGATCTACCAAGGCTTGAGCCAACGCCAGGCCGTCATTGTAGTTCATGTTCATTTTCCAATTGCCTGCGGCAATTTGCTGTCGTTTGATCGTACTCATAAGTGAAGAATTATTTTTTAGCTGAAGCTTTGAGTGCTTTTCGTTTTTCTTTGCCCAGTTTTGTGTAGGCAATATTTGCCTCGATTTGGTGTCCGGGGCGACTCCATTTCGTCGATTCTTCCTCATCAACCTCCGCAGTATCCCCTTCTATTTCGGGTTTAGGATGCGAAGCAAAGGGTGCCACTGGTCGCAAGCCAAGGATATCAAACATTTCCAAATCCTGGTGGATATCTGGATTAGGGGTGGTCAAAAGTTGGTCACCCGCAAAGATAGAACCTGCACCCGCCATAAAGCAGAGCGCTTGCCCTTCACGACTCATGCTGGTACGACCTGCCGACAGACGGATCACCGCCGTTGGGATAACAATACGGGCAACAGCTACCATCCGCACCATGTCCCAGATCGGAACAGGTTGCTGATTCTCCATTGGTGTACCCTCTACGGCGACCAAAGCATTGATCGGCACTGACTCTGGCTGTGGATCAAGTTTGGAAAGCGTAATCAGCATCTTACAACGATCGGCCACACTTTCGCCCATTCCAACGATCCCTCCCGAGCAAACGGTCAACTTTGCCTTTCGCACATTATCCAAGGTCTTTAAACGGTCCTCGTACCCTCTGGTGGAGATAATTTCTTTATAATAATCTTCCGAAGTATCCAGATTGTGATTATAAGCATATAGACCGGCATCCGCTAGTTTGCGTGCTTGCGCGGGAGTGACCATCCCGAGGGTAGCACATACCTCCATATCCAGATCATTCACCGTCCGTACCAATTCCAACACATGTTCGAAATCAGCATCATCTTTCACATTTCGCCACGCAGCTCCCATACACATTCGGGAAGCACCTAGGGCTTTCATACGTTTCGCAGCAATCTCCACCTGCTGCTTGGTCATCATCGACTCATTATTCACTCCGGTATGATAACGAGATGCTTGTGGGCAATAACCACAATCCTCCGGGCAGCCACCGGTCTTGATTGATAGTAAAGAGCTGATTTGTACCTCACTCGGGTTGTGATGTAATCGATGTACCGTTGCCGCCTCATAAACTAATTCGAGTAAAGGTCTTTCGTACAATGCCATCACTTCTTCCAAGGTCCAGTCTGTCTTCATTTAATGTGGTTTTTTTGACAATACAATACTCACGACATTACCACCAAATCCGGCAGCACTAACCATGAGATGTTGTATTGGTTTTTTAATAAAAAATGGTTGTATTTGATTGTAGGGGATGCCGACAAAAAATTGTTGCTCCAGCATCAAGATGGCCGCTAACAAACTCATAGCGCCAGAAGCCCCTAAAGTATGACCAATTTTCCACTTATTGGAACTTAAGTGGGGAATATTTTTGTCGAAAACGGCCCGGATAGCGTACAGTTCAGCTTGATCGCCCTGACGTGTTCCCGGGCTATGGCAAATGATTCCGTCGGGTTGTGTAATACCCGCTTCCGCAAGTGCCATTCGCATACTTTGCTGAAAACCTTCACCCGATTGACTCATTCCTGTCGCACTTTCCATTAGCTCCTGTCCGTAGCCCAGGCCGGTAATATAGGCTAAAGCGGGTTGCTGAGGTTCCAATTCTAAGCTAAAACAAGCCGCTGCTTCGCCAAGCACCATCGTATTCTGCCGGGCAGATTCATCTAAAGGTCGACAAGGATAAGATGCTGAGGTCTGCGCTCGGCTATAGATCCGTAAACGACGCATTTGTGCTAGCGTAAAATCGGTCAAAGGCGCTTCGCTTCCCCCCACCAGAAACCGTTGACAACGTCCTGATTCCAGCCAATTCACTGCGTTAAGTAAAGCGTGTAAAGCCGTACTGCAAGTCACCGAGTGACTGATCGCCGGGCCACTTAAGCCCAAATGTCGCGCAACATTCGTAGAAAGGTTACCCAAGGTCGTAGTAGGAGAAACACGCACCGGTAGCGGCTCATCATTCAAATGCTGCGCATAATATTGCTCAAAAAGTTGAGTGGCGCCACGGGATGACCCCAAGCTCAAGCCCGTTGCATCATTATCATTCTTCCAGGCCGTTTTTTGAAAACACCGATCAGCAGCAGCTAATGCCAACTGAACACTCCGATCTAAGTGCTGATAATTTGGATAATTTTGTAAGAAATTGTCTAAAGCTAGCTGCGCTTCATTTGCTAAAGGAGCGGTATGACCATTCAGGGTATGATCAAAATGAATTCCACTCTTTTCACTTTGCGTGGATTGAGTAATGACCTTTTCGGTAGCCCCAAGCGCCGACAAACTTCCCCAGGCAGTTATCCCAATGCGGTGCTTCATGAATCCGCTTCGCTCTTAGCAATTAACGATTGTAATTGGTTGTGGTGCCATGCCATTGCTGCTTCGATCGCATCGTAAAGCAGCTGCAATTCCTCGTCCGTAATACAATAAGGCGGCATGATATAAATTACATTTCCCAAGGGACGTAAAAGCAGGCCACGATCCAAAAAGAAATTGTACAATTGATCGCGGAGTTGATTGAAGTAGCCCGTTGCTGCGGGACTAATAAATTCAAAGGCAATGATCGTCCCTCGGCATCGAATATCGGATAGAGCAGGATGTCCTGCAATCTTTTGCATAAAGGTTTCGTGACGGGCTTGGATCCGTGGGATATCTTGCTGACGTTCTTTGCCTAGCATTAGTTCTAAACTTGCGAGTGCTGCCGCACAACCGAGTGGATTTGCGGTATACGAATGGCCGTGATAAAACGCTTTCATTTTATCATCGGACCAGAATTCATCGTAGATAGCTTGCGTACAAGAGGTCACGGCAAGTGGCAAGGAACCACCGGTCAAGCCTTTGGACATGCACATGATGTCCGGTGGATTTTTCAAATAATCCGATGCAAATAAACGTCCGGTGCGACCAAACCCAGTCATCACTTCGTCCGCAATACAAAGCACACCTGCCTCTCGGCATTTTTCGATCAGTGCATCAAGTGCTTCGGGTGAATACATCACCATGCCTCCGGCCCCTTGGATCAAAGGTTCAAATAAGAAAGCGGCTACCTCTTCGGTCGCCAAAATCTTGTCTAAGGCGGCAAGACTTTCTGCTTCTTGTCCGGCCAAAGGCACGGGAATCCGTTCTACCTGAAACAACATATCCTGCCAGGCGCGATTAAAAGCAAAAGGACTACTGGCAGCCATCGCTCCGAAGGTCTCCCCGTGGAAACCATTTTCAAAAGCAATGATTTTGGGTCTAGCCTGACCCTGATTATAAAAATACTGAACGGCCATTTTGATACCGATCTCCACGGCAGTCGATCCATTGTCAGAATAAAAAATCCGCGCCTGGTTGTCTGGCAAGACTTGCACCAATTGTTCGGCCAATTCTACCGCCGGTGGATGCGTAAAGCCCGCAAAAATGATATGTTCCAGCGTGTGGAACTGTGCATTAACCCGCTCCGCTAAAAAAGGATGGGCATGCCCATGAATATTGACCCACCAGGAGGAAACCGCATCCAGATAAGCGCGGCCATTTTCATCGTATAGCCAAGCCCCTTCTCCCCGAACAATCGGAATAGGTAAAGGAGCCGTCTTCATTTGAGTGTAGGGATGCCAAACGTACTGTTGGTCTCGTTCTAAAATGCTCATCGATGTGTAGGATTAATATTCACCATAAACTCTCTTAATCCCTGCGCTTGGTTTTCAACGAAAGCACGATCTACCTGCTCTGCATCAGGGATTCGGTACCATTTCTCAATACCAGTCCGCTGCAATATGATGGATTCTGTCGTTGGATGTTCATTACCGTTAAAGATCAGAGCAGCAATCTCGATTTCGCGTCGCCGCAAAGCTTCGATACTGAGTAAAGTATGATTGATACTCCCCAAATAGTGTCGTGCCACCAGAACTACCGGCAGATCCAACCAAGCAATAAGATCGATCATACTATCCCGTTGGTTGAGTGGGACTTGTAGGCCACCAGCGCCTTCAATAATCAGTGATTGCTTTGTCTTAGGCATCTTAAACTGCGGCAACTTAATGTCAACAGATTCTGCCTCAGCTGCTGCATGGGGAGACATGGGTAAAGACAAACGGTGTACTTCCGGCCAGCATGTGCCACCTGCATGCAAGCCCCAATCCTGGATTTTATTCGTATCCGAGTGATCCAAATCACCGCATTGGACAGGCTTCCAATAATCCGCCTCAAGAGCGTTCACTAAGATCGCTGAAATGACGGTTTTCCCGACTTCAGTCCCGATACCAGTTACAAAATAATCTCTTTTCTCAAGCATGTTCGTCATCGTTCTATCTTAAGCAGTGGTTACATGATCATCTATTTTGATGATCTTATTCAATAAACTATCAATCTCTTTCTGATCATTAAAACTGTGCAAACAAATTCGTATTCTTTCACGGCCTTTGGGTACCGTTGGATGTAAAATAGGTTTAACCCAAAAACCGGCTTGTCCTAAACTTTCAGACAAGAGCCTAACCCCTTCATTGCCAGTCACTTGCAATACTTGAATTGGACTTTTATTTAAAGTAACTTTATCATTAAAATCCATTTTCAAGCGGACACAAAAATGCTGAATATTTTCTAATAATCGGTATCTGCGATCACTATTTTGCATTAATCGGTAAGCATGTCGTATATATTCCAATTGGGCATCGGGCATGGCTGTCGTGTAGATAAACGAGCGCGCAAAATTGATCAAATATTCGGTCAAGATTTTGCTTCCTACCACTACTGCACCATGTCCACCTAGGGCCTTACCAAAGGTGTGGATACGCGCCCAAACTTGCTCTTCGAGCCCCAAAGCGACAACTCGTCCCTCCCCTTTTGCACCGTACACGCCCGTGGCGTGCGCTTCATCGACAATCAGCGCTGCGTCATGTGCTTGAGCCAGAACAGCCAATTCTGACAACGGCGCCAGATCACCATCCATAGAATACAAGCTTTCTACCACAATGAAGACCCGCCCCGTGGCTTGTCGCAACTTCTCTTGCAGATGGGCGAGATCATTATGACGAAAGGCGAAATGGCGAGCGTGAGATAGTCGAATGCCATCTCGCAGCGAAGCGTGAGCCAGCTCATCGTAGATGATGGTATCACCACGACTAGCGACACAAGAAAGCAAACCGATATTGGCCGTGTAGCCGGAAGTAAAAAGTAGTGCTGCCTCCGCCCGATGAAAGTCTGCCAATTCTTTTTCTAGAGATTCCGCGAGGGCACTATTGCCGCTGATGAGGCGTGAGCCGGTGGCTCCGTGGAATACAGGTTGAGCGGGCTGAAACTGGTTAGATGAGCGGGCCAGACCGAGATAATCGTTGGAGCAAAAATCAATTAGGCCTTCCCTAGTAGAAGGTAATGATCGGTAAGCTAGTGCTTTTTTTCGCAGTAATAAATCTTGTTCTAAGGCCTCATCCATCTTTCCCATGCTGTAAAGGTAAAAAACTAAAGGAGAATAAAAAGGAGGTCAATCCCCATTAGAATTTCATTAACAAGCTCACCCTTCCATTTCCTTACTGCTCGAGAAGTATCCTGAGTTAGCAACTATATTTATTTATAAAAATCTAGATTCGATATCAATCTAAATTGACTTAGTTTTGTTGCATTAGTTTACAAGGTAAACACACTACTAATTAAGCAGAGCAAAACATGAAATTTGGAAAACTCGCCGATATCAGCCAAGTCGACTTCAAACTTCCCGACGATCCTAGTTCAAATGAATCTATTTTGTCCCGCCAGCCGAAAGTAGATGAACAACTTCCTCGCTTCGATATTGGTTGTACCGGTTGGAGTATGAAAGAATGGGTGGGTAGCGTTTATCCACCGGGCACTAAAACGAAAGACTACTTGCGTCAATATTCCCGTCAGTTTAACACCATTGAACTCAACACGACCCATTATCGCATTCCAAGTACGGAGATGATTCAAAAGTGGTATTCGGAAAGTGCCGACGATTTTCGATTTTGTCCAAAGATTCCACAAACCATCAGTCATAGTCGCGATTTGGGCATGGGCCGACCGGAAACCCTCGTTTTTTGTGAAGCCGTGCAAGGATTAGAAGAAAAACTGGGGTGCTGCTTTATGCAATTGCCGCCCTATTTTGGTATGGATCGATTGCCCTTGTTGGATCAATTTCTGGAGCGTTTTCCAAACCATATTCCTCTAGCTATTGAGCTACGCCACGAAAGTTGGTTCGGCCCAGAGCAAGGTATGCAAAAAGCCATCGATTGTTTTGAAAAACATGCTGTGGCTACTGTCATCACCGATGTTGCGGGGCGACGAGATGTCCTGCACATGGGACTTAGTCATTCTACCACCATGATTCGTTTCGTGGGCAATGGTCTCCATCCAACCGACTACAGTCGTATTGATGAATGGGTCAAACGCTTGAGTCTGTGGATTGACCAAGGTTTGCAACACATCTATTTTTTCCCACACGAACCCGATAATTTATTGGCCCCGGAACTAGCAGATTATCTAGCCAAAAAAGTAGCGGAAGAATTGCAGGTGATTTGCCGTGGTCCAAATCTATCCACGGGTGCCGAAGGAAAACAAATTTCTCTCTTCTAAAACAGAGGTAGAAGTACTACGGGTCTCTTTAAATTTTCTTACATTCGTCCTGAAGAGTAAGCGGCTGTTTTTATAACGATCACATCCTTTTCAACTCTTTTTTATTATTACCACACGTCCAATATCAAAATGAAAAAAGCAACTGTTTTTTGTGCCTCCAGTGATAAAGTCGATGATCGTTATTTCCAGGTCGCCGATGAGGTTGGTAGTATCCTGACGAAGGCTGGTGTTGAAGTCCTTTTTGGAGGTGGTTCAAAAGGTTTGATGGGGCGATTAGCCGATGCTGTAATTCGCGAAGGTGGCCGCATCGTTGGTATTATGCCGGAATTCATGAAACAAGTTGAATGGGACCATAACGGCATCCACGAACTGATTATTACCAAAGATATGCACGAACGTAAGCATCGTTTTTTGGAAGACACCGATGCTTTGATCACCTTGCCCGGTGGATGTGGTACGCTCGAAGAATTGCTCGAAGCCATTACATTGAAACGATTAGGCGTATTCGTCAACCCCATTATCATTGTCAACACCGATGGCTTTTTTGATCCCCTCATTGAAATGCTGGAACGCTGCGTGGAGGAAAAGTTTATGCGACCCGAACATCTTAATATCTGGCGTGTTATCGAAAAGCCGGAACAGTTACTGGATGCGATCAAAAACGCACCGGGCTGGGACCATTCTGCTATTAATTTTGCTGCTGTATAAACGAACTGCTACATGAAAGAAATCAAGGACGGCATTCCCTACATCCATCGTGATGTCAGTTGGTTGTCTTTTAACTATCGCGTATTACAAGAGGCCAAAGATCCGAGCGTCCCACTCCTGGAACGTGTAAAATTCATGGCCATCTATTCTTCGAATCTGGACGAATTCTTTCGGGTACGCATCGCCAACCTGCGCAACTTGGTCCGGGTCGGGAAAAAAACCAAGCGACAACTCGAATATGTCCCCAAGCAGACCCTCAAAAAGATCCACAAGATCATCAACAAACAGCAGGAGGAATACAGCGAAATTTTTGAGAATCAGATTATCCCTCAACTCCGAGACCACGGTATCAATCTCTTGCGTACCGCAGACCAATTGAACGAAGATCAACGGGAGTATATCGAGAATTACTTTCAGGATAATATGTTGCCTTTCGTGCAACCAGTGCTTCTGGTGAAGAAGAAAATTCGGCCATTTTTAAATAACGCGGCCTTGTATCTTTCTGTCATTCTACACCCTAAGGATGAATCAGCAAATAAGATCGAGTACGCCATTGTAAAAATCCCGTCCGACCACCTGCCACGCTTTCTGGACTTGCCATCTTTGCACAATCAACACGATTTGATCATGCTCGATGATGTGGTTCGTTTAAGTGCACGTTGGTTGTTCCCAGGCTATGATATTCAGGGGATGTTTTCGCTGAAGTTGACTCGGGATGCAGAACTTTATATCGACGATGAATTTTCGGGAGATTTGATTGCCAAGATTCGTCGTAGTTTGAACAAGCGAAACGTCGGGCCGGCATCCCGTTTTGTGTACGACCGAGAGATGCCGGAACACTTATTAGATTTCTTGATTGAGACTTTTGAGTTAGAAGCTTTTGATTTGTTGCCAGAAGGGCGCTATCACAACAACTTTGATTTCTTTAGTTTCCCGGATTTCGGTTTTACCCATTTAAAAAATACCCCACTCCCTCCTCTACCCTACACACCACTGGAAAAGAGCCGAGACTTCTTTGCCAGTATCCGTGAGCGTGATCACATGATCCACGTCCCTTATCATTCTTACGAATCGGTAGTTCGCTTTTTTGAAACAGCGGCTGTCGACCCGGCGGTTACACACATTAAGATCGTTCAATACCGAGTGGCTAAAAAGTCACGCATCATGGACGCGCTGATGAATGCCGTAAAAAGTGGAAAGCAAGTATCCGTTTTTGTAGAGGTCAAAGCCCGATTTGATGAAGAAGCCAATTTAGTTTGGGGTGAAAAACTAGAAAAAGCTGGGGTGTCCGTTCATTACAGTTTCCCCGGAGTGAAAGTCCATTCTAAACTTGGTTTGATCTCTCGTTTGGAAGATGGAAAAACACGACTTTATACTTACCTCAGCACCGGAAATTTCCATGAAGGCACTGCCAAGGTCTACAGCGATTATGGTGTTTTCACTACCGATGAGCGCTTAACGCGTGAAGCCGCCCGCGTCTTTTCTTTTCTCGAAACGGTGAAAGTCCCCGCTCAGGAATTCGAGCACTTGCTCGTTGGCCAATTTAATTTGCGTAATACCTTGATCCGCCTCATTGATCAGGAAATCGAAAACGCACGCGCTGGCTTACCCGCAGAAATTACGCTGAAGATGAACAGCATGCAAGATCGCGATATGATCCAAAAGCTCTATCAGGCGAGCCGAGCTGGTGTAAAAATCCGCATGGTCATCAGAGGCATCTGTTCCTTAATTCCTCAGCTGGAAGGTTATAGTGAGAATATCGAAGCTTACAGCATCGTAGACCGCTACCTAGAGCATTCTAGAATATTCATTTTCCACCAAAACGGACAAGACGCCATTTATTTGTCGTCCGCCGATTGGATGGTCCGCAATCTCAGCTATCGCATCGAAACAGCTTTCCCAATTTATGATCCTAGATTACGACAAGAAATCCTGGATTTCATGGATACGCAGCTGCGAGACAATGTCAAAGCGCGAATCTTGGATGGCAAGCAAACCAATCAGTACCGGGAAACCGATGCTGACATTGCGGTACGCGCTCAGTCGGAAACCTACTACTACCTAAAGCGGAAATTGGACAGCAGCCTAACTATTGCCTAAGGTTTTCATGGATTATATAGAATTTTTAGTATTTTGTTGAATAGTCAAATGGCACTACAAATTTTGCTCGTTTAGACCATCTACCAAATAAACTATTAATTCAAGCAAAAAATGAAAACGAAAATCCAACTCGCTATTCTGGCGCTAATGTGCTGGTGTAGCTCTGTGAGCTATGCTCAACTTGCCGATGGCGCAACTGCTCCCGACTGGACGCTTACCGATCTCGAAGGAAATACCTACAATCTTTACGACATCTTAGATGAAGGTAAAAGCGTGGTCATCGACTTTATGGCTACCTGGTGTGGGCCGTGCTGGTCTTACCACCAAACGCATCGTTTGAAAACCCTTTACGAAGATTATGGACCAAACGGTACCGATGAAATTATGGTATTCATGTTTGAAGCCAGCCCAAGCACCAACGAGGCTTGCCTCTACGGTCCTTCCGGCTGTGTGGGCGGCACCTTAGGAGATTGGACAGAAGATATTCCCTATCCTATCATTCATCTTCAAGGGAGTAATGGCGGTTCGGTAGCTGGTAATTACAACTTGCAATATTATCCGACGCTTTATAAAATTTGTCCTAATCGTAAAGCCTACGAAGTTGGACAGATATCTCTCCAAGGATGGATTAACTGGATGACCAGTTGTGATCTCGCTGCGGATGCGACTACCTCAGATGCCATCTGCTATGAGGATGCCAGCGCCGGAATCGATCTAACCGTTGAAGGCGGATTCGGTAATAAAACCTATTCGTGGAGCAATGGTAGTAATACCGAAGATCTCAACGGCGTACCTCCTGGCGCCTACAGCTGCACCATTACCGAAGGGCAAGGCCACAGTGTTGAGGTGGGGCCATTTATGGTTTCCGGCCCCGATGCGCCCATTTTGATAAACGCCAGCCAGGTTGTTGATCCTGATTGCTTCGGGGATGATGATGGCTTGATCGCTGTTCAGGTTACGGGGGGTGAAGCGGGATATGCTTACCAATGGAATACCGGAGGTAATGGCCCAATGATCAGTGGACTCACTGGTGGCAATTATACCGTAACGGTTACCGATAATCTGGGCTGTACTGAAACCTGGGCGACCTCTCTCAACGAACCGCCTTTGATTACACTTGACGGCTCAACGATCGAAGAGCATTGCGACCAAGCTAATGGCTCTATTTTGCTTTTCGCCGGCGGCGGCAATAGTCCATATACCTACGATATTGGACAAGGTCCAACAAACTCAAATATCTTTCCTAATCTAAGTTCAGGACTATATACGGCTACTGTAACGGACAACTCTGGTTGTACACTAACCAGCGAATATTTCATACCCAACGTCCCCGGACCAGAAGCCAATGCAGGTTTAGCTCAAAGTCTGAGTTGCAGTCAAACCTCTATCCAATTGGATGGCACTAGTTCTACAACAGGTATCGGCTTGACCTATGAATGGACAACCAACGATGGGAATATTACTGACGGTACAAATACCTTGACGCCTACCGTTGATCAAGCTGGCACTTATGTCCTTACGGTCTTAGATGTGGTTCACAATTGTTTCGCAACGGATGCCGTGGTTGTTACCGGAGCCTCTGATATTCCGGTTGCGGAGATTGCGGATCCTAACACCTTGACTTGTGCTAATGCCAGTGTCACGTTAGACGGTTCTCCTTCCTCTACGGGTGATGATTATACCTATTCATGGACAGATGCTGAAGATAATGTCATCAGTGAAGCGATTACGGCCACCACCAGTCAGGCGGGTAATTATACCCTATTGGTAACGAATACGATTAGTGGTTGCACCAGTACCGAAAGTGTGGATGTAGAAGAAAATATTAATGTGCCGCAAGCAGATGCCGGATCAAATAGTACGATTACCTGTACGGAGACGACCGTTCAGATTGGTGGAAACTCAGAAGTTGGCCCCGATATTCTCTACACTTGGCTGAATAGTCAGGGGGAAGAAATTGGTACGGGTTTAACTATCGTGGTTGATCTCCCTGATGTTTATGAATTAATGGTGACCGATCTATCGAATGGTTGCTCGGCCATTGCAGTCGTCACCGTCGATGAGGATACCGAAGCCCCAACCGCCGATGCCGGTAATGATGGTACCTTGACTTGTGAAAATACGGAATTAGAAATAGGAGGAAGCTCCTCAACGGGTAGTGAATTCAGTTACCAATGGACAGATGATGATGGCAATTCAGTAGGCGACGATGCGCCGACGTGGACAACGGACACACCTGGGACTTTCTCCTTGGAAGTTGAAAATATGGCTAATGGCTGTACCAGTATTGATGAAGTTGCCATTGCAGAAGATACAACGGTCCCTACTGCAGATGCCGGAGACGATGATATTCTGACTTGCACTCAAGTAAGTGTAAATATCGGCGGCAGTTCTTCAAACGGTGATCAATTTGAATACCAATGGACCAACGATGATCTTGAACTCATTGGGGAAGATGCTGAAGTGGATGTGGAATCTCCTGGAACGTATACTTTATTGGTCACTAACATGGTTAATGGTTGCACCGCTGAGGACATGGTATTAATTGAACAAGATACCCAGGAACCCACTGCCGATGCCGGAGACGATGATATTCTAACCTGCGTTCAAACGAGCCTAACAATTGGTGGCAACTCTTCAAATGGTAGTGTTTACAATTTCCAATGGACCAACGCTCAGGGTACAGTTCTGGGTTACATGCCAACTTTAACGGTCAATCAACCCAATACCTACACACTAGCAGTTCTTAACACCAATAATGGTTGTGAGAGTATGGCGGAGGTGATGGTTTCTGAAAATACGATCT
This sequence comes from Saprospiraceae bacterium, assembly GCA_028285085.1. Taxonomy (GTDB): domain Bacteria; phylum Bacteroidota; class Bacteroidia; order Chitinophagales; family Saprospiraceae; genus JAHDHW01. The sequence goes on from JANQQI010000007.1 coordinate 41,737, forward strand.
CACCTATTGCCGATGCAGGTGACGATGGCACATTGACCTGTTTAAATAGCAGCGTCGGATTAGGAGGTAATTCTTCATCAGGTTCAAACTTCAGTTATTTGTGGACAGATAGTAACAATAATGCAATAGGCACTAATGAGCAAATTGAAGTCAGTACTGCCGATACCTACCAGCTACTCGTAACTGACAGTGAAAATGGATGTACAGCCAGTGCTACAGCTCAGGTGGACGAAAACACAGCTGCTCCCGCTGCGAATGCCGGCTCGGGAGGCGAATTGAATTGTAACCAATCTGTCGTTACACTCGATGGCTCTTCATCCAGCGGAAATAGTCAAATCAGTTACGATTGGTTCAATAGCAATGGTAATCTGGTTGGTCAAGATGCGACTCTAGAAGTATCCACTGCCGATGACTACCAACTCATCATTACCGATATCATTAATGGATGTACCGATGAGGCAAATGTTAGTGTTACGGCGAGTAACGATTTTCCTGTAGCGGTTGCTAATAGCAGTGGTGATCTTACTTGTCAGACCAGCCAAGTGACACTGGACGCTGAAGGCTCGTCCAACGGTACCAATTTCACTTATCAGTGGTTAGATGAAAATGGCGATCTGATCTCTAATGCCCCAAGCATTGAGGTGGACAATAGCGGTGGTTATAGCTTGATCGTCTCCGATACAGATAACGGCTGCACCGCAACGGCAGATTTGATCATCAACGAAGACCTTGCCTCTCCAAGTTTTGAAATCAACCCTGCGGAGGCATTGAGTTGCGATAACACCTCGGTTCTGCTCAACGCTGATCACAATACAACTCAACCCAGTTATCTTTGGATGGACGCCAATGGCAATACGCTGGGTACGACCGCAGAAATTGAAGTGGACCAAGCTGGTGAGTACAGTTTGCAAATCACCGATCAGGAGAACGGTTGCTTCGCCACGCAAGCCATTGAAGTCAGTGCCAGCACCGATTTACCGGTAGCTACGGCTGAGGTTGCGGATGAATTGAATTGTATTAACGCTGAGGTCACCATTGATGCGGGTGCTTCTAGCACCGGAGCTAATTTTAGCTATAATTGGAGCAGCACCGATGGCAATATCAGCGGCGGCGAGCAGAGCTTGCAACCTACCGTTGACGCCGCGGGCATCTACGAATTGCTGGTCACCAATACGGATAATGGCTGTACGGCTCAGACTTCCGTCACGGTGGCTCTTGATCAAACGCCACCAAGCGCAGAAATCGCAGAACCACAAGCTTTACACTGTAATCAAACCAGCCTCCAGCTGGATGCACAAGCTTCGTCCAGCGGCAATAACTTCAGCTATGAGTGGACGACCAACGATGGTGCAATCAGCAACGGTGCACAAAGCCTCAACCCAACCATCAATGCCAGTGGCACCTACGAATTACAAATCACAAATCAAGATAATGGCTGTAAAACTTCGGCCTCTGTAGTGGTAAATGCTATCGATGATCCAAGCGTTGAGCTAGACAATCCACAGTCTATTAGTTGCTTTGAAGGTAACGATGGTCAGCTCAGCGCCACGGCAACAAACGGTCTGGCGCCTTATAATTACGCTTGGTCAAATGGAGCGGAAACTGCCACAATTGATGGCCTCTCACAAGGCAATTATGAAGTTATTGTAAGTGATCAGAATGGTTGTACCACCACAGCAAACTATACTTTGAATCAGCCAGATGCTCTGGATATTAGCTCCACCGTCGTGGGCGAAAGCGCCATCGGAGCTAATGATGGTAGCATTGATATCCAAACCTCTGGCGGAGCAGGTAATTACACCTACCAATGGAGTCACGGCCCACAAACGGCTAATGTCAATATGTTGGCTCCGGGTACTTACGAATTGTCGGTAACGGATCAAAATGGCTGTGCACGCACAGAAAGCTTTATGATTCAGGCTTTCAATTGTGTGCTACAAGCGCAAGCCGCTGTGGTTCCGGCCAGTTGTTTTGGTGCCGAAGATGGGCATGTACAACTCAGCACCAATGAAGATCCAGAAGGGCTTTCATTCAGTTGGAGCAACGGCGCATCGACGCAATCGCTAACTGACGTGGGCGCCGGCAGCTACACCGTAGTGATCACCAATGCCTTTAATTGCAGTGAAACGATTACAGTGGAGGTGGCAGAACCCTCAGCCCTGGTCATGGCTGTCAGTGCCTTGAGCGAAGCGACCTGCGACAATGCCACGGACGGTAGTGCCGAAGCACAAGTCAACGGAGGTACTGCACCCTATACTTATCAATGGTCAAATGGAGAATCCGATGCCGTAGCCACTCAGCTGCCCGCGGGTACACAATCCGTAGTGATCACCGACGCTAATGGCTGCGAGATTATGCAAACCATAGAAATCGACGCAGAGGACGGCATTGCCCCAACAGTCTTGACCCAAGATATTACGATTGAACTTGATGAAGATGGTCAAGCAGCCATCAACGCTTTAATGATTGACAATGGCAGCATGGATAATTGTGGCTTGGCCAGTTTGAGCCTCGATCAAACGCTGTTTGATTGTAGTCAGTTGGGTGAGCAGACCGTCACACTTACCGCTATTGACAACAATAATAACATCACCAATGCTACTGCCATCGTCAATATTGTTGACAACATTGCACCGGTGATTATTTGCGCACCGGATATGAGCTCTAGTAGCTGTGATGCCATTGAGTACGATTTACCGCAAGCAATGGATAATTGCAGCGAAGTAACCTATCAACTGATCGAGGGTCTACCGAGTGGCTCTATCTTCCCGGAGGGTACGACAACGATAACTTATGAAGTAAGCGATGCTTCGGGTAATAGTGTCATGTGTAGTTTTAACATGGAAATCATCTACACTTTACAAGTTAGTACCATTGCCACAGATGTGAGTTGTTTTGGTGCCGATGATGGATTGGCGGACGCCACCGCCAGTGGAGGACAAGCCGGCTACACTTATCTCTGGAACGACGGGCAGGAAACACCAGTTGCGGTAGATTTAATTGCCGGTGACTATAGCGTTACCGTCACCGATGCTACCGGCTGTACCAGCATCAGTGAAGTTAATGTCGCCAGTCCTACGCAGCTGGAGTTGACGATCGATGAGGTCATCAACGAAGAAGAATTTGGTGAAGATGGATCGATTAGCATCACGGTCAATGGCGGTACGCCGCCTTATGCCTATACTTGGTCCGAAAACGGCAATATCGTTTCAAACGAGGAAGATCCTGAGAATCTAATCGCGGGTACCTACCAGGTTCAAATTACTGACGCCAATGATTGTAACTTATTCTCAGAGACGATTATCGTGGATAATATCGTATCAGTGGGTAATGTAGAGCAAAATCCACTGCGCGTCTGGCCGAATCCAAGTCAAGGCTTGTTACAAATTGAGTACCTTGATGCCAGCAGTGATTTATCCATCAGCTTATTCCACAACAACGGTCAACTGATCCAAAATTATCAGACCCAAAATGTGCAGATGCTAGATATTTCACATCTTCCAAATGGTATTTATCTATTGAAAATTGTGGTAGAAGATGAGGTATATGTAGAAAAAATCGTTTTGGAAAAAGGATAATTCTTTCCCTTTCAAAACAGAAGCAGGTGCCCGTATTTGGAGCACCTGCTTTTGTTTTTGGGCAGATTGAGCAAATATTATTTTGTATTTATAGAAGTAAAACTTTAATTTGCGATTGTTAAACTAATACCACTGTACAGACCAATTCGAGTAAATCGATGACACATTAGTACCCATTTGTGTCCTGTATAATTGCTACCAGAACATGTTAAATGGCTTATGTCACTAGCGATACAATTCACAATTAATCCAAATCTCTTCCTACGCGATCCGCTGGAAACCAAGCTCGGCAAACGCATTATCAAACACGGAATCGAATTGATGGATGAGATTGGTTTAGAATCTTTTACTTTCAAAAAACTAGCTACGGCAATGGGATCGACTGAAGCGTCGATCTATCGGTATTTTGAAAACAAACATTTGTTTCTTACCTATTTGCTCTCTTGGTACTGGGAATGGGTCAAATTCCGCATTGACTTCAATTCCATGAATGTTACCGATCCGCAAGAGCGTCTAAAAATCGTGATTAAAACTATCGTCGATACCATCCGTCTGAGTACTCCCGCGGAGTATATCGATCGTGACGCGTTGCACCGTATTGTAGTGATTGAAGGCCCAAAAGCTTACCATAATAAGCATGTCGATACCGAAAATCGCAAAGGTTACTTCGCTACTTATAAGTCTCTGACGAAAAAAATCGCAGATATTATTTTAGAGATTGATCCGAAGTTCCCATATCCGCGAACACACGCGAGTAATTTAGTGGAAATGGCCAATAATTATCTCTACTTTGCGGAGCATCTACCCGGTTTGACTGACATTTCGATTTCACCGGAGAAAAAGGATTGCATGGGCGATCTGGAAAATCTTTTGGAGTATTTTATTTTGGGGATTTTTAAGAAAAAGTAAACCCATCTCTGTCTTTTCACCTCCTAACTTGCGCTTAAAATTCCAATCGCAAGCCATTAGACAATCCATAAATGGTATTGGCAACGCCTTCCGGGACACGTGTGTCGTGGGTGATATTGAAGGTAGTCGTTATCCGGAGTCGGCTGGTAATTGTAAAAATTAAAGAGGTTTTTGAAGACAAACGTAGATCCGCAAAGTTGTTGAAAACCGGTTGATAGTAAGAAGTGCCAGCCACGCGTATATTGTCTTTCCATCTTAAGTTAAATGAAATATAACTCGACATACGGTGATCACGGAAGTAAATCTCTTCGGGTTTATTCTCTTCATTGTACTCATACATGTAGGCAATACCAACAAAGGCTTGCTGCGTATCACTATTCGTCAGCCGAAACCGTAAACCGGAGCCCAATAACCAACGCAGGCGCAGACTCAATCGCTCATTGTACTGCGTTTGAGTAAATGCTTCGAAAGTCAATCGCGGATGCAAGCGATAATTGTAGCGCAAATGCTGGAAGCCATCGTTGACAAAATCTTCGCTCTCCACTTGCACTAAATTATAACGACTCAGTAATAACCACCAAGACCGATAGCGGGTATGCTCTAGCATTAATCCTCCTTTCAGTGTAAGCACCGAACTTCCGTTTTCTACCATATTGACCCCTAAATCAATGCGGCCATTCCAATCAATCGTGTCACTACGCTCAACGCGTTTGTCTTCGATATTTACAATTTGAGTCAACCCATCTATGGTGCCACACAGCAGCAATAGGAGAAAAATCGAACGGATCATGCTAGTTTTAAGTTGGTTTCGCATCAATGAAGACACAAAATAAAACATTCGGTCAAAATAGCCGGGACAAATACACTACTTCAAGAAACACTGCAGTCCAACCCGCAGGCCAATGGTCCGCTTGATACTAGACGGAAATCGTACATTATTGCCAATACGCAAGGCATCCTCTCGCCAATCTAGGTAAGTCGACAGCGCAACGCGACGTGTAATAAATTTACTCCAACCAAATTGCAACAGCGCGCGCCATACCCACTGCTCTCGCTGAACTGGTGGATTATAAAACAGCAAGTAATTAACACCGCTACCTACCGTAGCAAAAAGCTTATCACGTCGCCCGAGAGATAAGTAGTAACGCGCCGTAGGGATCAATTCAACCGCGGTGAATTGATATCTTTCGTCGGATAAAAAATTGAAAACACCTCCAATCATCAGGTGACGCCAAAAAAAGTAACCTGCTTCTGGCGAAAGAAACTGACTAAAGCTTAAATCTCCCAGCCCTTCATCTCCAATTGTGAAACTGCCACCTAGCATCCAACGCCCTTTCTGTAGAGGGTCGTCCACTTCTGGCTCCGGTAACTTAGAATGGAAAGCATAGCGTAAGCGGAGTGAAAAGTTGAGTTTACCGTTATCCTGTAAGCGTTGGGTCTCGTTTCGACGGATGCGGAGAAAGTTATAATCCAGGAGATACTCCAGCGTAACATTTTTACTCAGCACCTGATTAATCCCCGATCGTAAATGCCATTCTTGTATCGTCGTCAACGAATAGCCGCCCCCCACTCTGGATAAGCGATTTTCTTCGCGCCGCCAGGCCAATCCGCTAAATAAGAAATATTGATTTTCGAGCGCTTTAAAATAATAACGACCAAATACTTCATGCCCAACTCTGATAAAATTTTCGTCTAATCTCAACCCGAGATAACCCCCTACGAGTACTTTATTGGCTACAAAATGGCCCAGTCGCATTTCTAATAAAATGGTGGTATAGCTCTCGCCGAGATCCGGCTGAAAAGAAGTCATATTAACATTTCCATCCGTCCACCACTCCCCTTTTCCCACCTGTGCAGATGCAACTTGAGTCAAACACAACCCAATACAAAGAATAATTAGTCTCATAGCCAGAATTTTCGATCGGGCCTAGGAAGGAGATTTCAGGTAATCTTTTAAAAACCCTAAAATCACTTTCAATCCCATGTCAAAGTTATCGTTATTGTTAATCACCACATCCGCAATATCCTGATACGGCCGGATATATTTTTCGTAAGTAGGCAGGACATGATGTTGGTACCGATATAGAACGTCTTCGATGGGATAATTGCGTTCTACCCGATCTCTTTTAATTCGTCGGATGACCTTCAAATTCTCTTTTGCTTGTAGAAAAACTTTGAGATCAATGAGGTTACGCACCTTCTTATAATGAAACACAAAAAGTCCTTCAACAATAATGACGGGTGCGGATGGAATGGTCAGTGTTTTGGGTGCAGCGGATTCATTATTAAAGACGTATTCTTTAATCGTAATATCCTCACCGGAGATGAGTTTTTCAAGATCTTTTCGGAAGCGTTTCTTGTCGATCGAACCGGGCAAATCAAAGTTTGTTATCCCTTGATTATCAACTTTTTGCACTTCTCTTGGCAAGTAGTAATCGTCTTGAGAAAGAATACTCAATTGATCATTGGTGAAACTATCCCGAATTTGGCGGATAAAGGTCGTTTTGCCCGAGCCACTCCCCCCCGTAATACCGACGATTAAAGGTTTATTTTTCATAAAAATGGATGTGAATGCAACAAATTTAGGAAAAAAATCGAGGGGATCGTCGCTTTGTTTTAGTACGAATTGATCAGGATGTTAAAAATTAGTTAAAAGGGGGATCTCAGATGAAAATCCCGGCCTAGAAATCGTCAAAGAAGCAAAGACACTGCTTATGAAATCGCTCAGCACTACCTTACTATTTCTTGCTTTTCTATTGTCAACGCTAAACGCCCAGCATAGCCAAACTACCCCACGTAACATTTTTCAATATGGATTTGGAACTAGTTATCTGAGTGAGGGTAATTACTTTGGCAGATTGCAGCATTTCAATTACCAGCGGGGTCTTTTCAAGCGTACTTATCTCGAATTAGACGGCGGATTCACGCGCGCCACTCAGAATAACCCCGAATTGGAATTCGAGAAAAAGACCAATTCCTATCAACTGGCTGCCGGATTGCAATTTGCACTTTTTGAAAATAGTGCCAATGCACTTAAGCTCGGTGGTGGAGGTAGTTGGCGATACGCTGAGGCCCACCTTTCAGCGGACGATACCACCCAATATGAAGGTAATCTCTTTGAACGCGTCAAGGAATATCCAGATAATAGTCAATTTGGCTTCAACGCCAGTCTGGAGTACAATATATATGTAGCACGTCACCTGGTTTTAGGATCAAGATTCCGCTACAGTCAATTCCAAAACGGGGAAAAAACTTACGATTGGGGATTAAGTCTGGGGTTCCGATTTTAGTTACTCAATATTAATACCGCGCAGCACTAGCTCCCGCCATTCGGGATGCTTTTTGATGTAAGCGGCTACGAAAGGGCACAATGGTACCAAGGTTAACTCTTTTTCTTTAATATCTTCCAATGCACTTTTGATCATGGCTGAGCCGATTCCACGGCCTTCTAAGGCTTTGGGGACTTCGGTATGGGTTAAAAATATCTTTCCCTCAACTTTAATATACTCGATTCGTGGCTTTTGGCCGTCGATATGAAATTCGTACTGTTTTTCAGCGATATTATCAATCAATTCATACATCTTAAGCAAGTTTTAGTTTTGAAAAATACGAATGAGTTCTGCGGCCAGTTGAGCAGGATTTACTTTTTCGATGGGGTGTGGCGTTTCGGGTAAAACCAATAATTGGCCATTGGGTAGATGATCCGCGGCTAAGGTGGATTCTTTCCGTCCCACCATGCGATCTTGCTCACCAATACCAATAACTACCGGCTGCTGAATCGTGGCCAAGTCTGTCATCGCCAGTCCCGTCCCGTTGCCCAAAGCCGTCATCATATCTGCCGTTTTGTGCAAGACAGTCCGCCAATCCTGGGGTTGATGTGCCTTTTGCAAGGCGGCGGCAAATGCGGGCACCTTCTCTTCGATTTTTGTAGGATTCAGCATTTTAACTTCGCGGGCGGCAGTTTCCGGGGTCCAATCGAACTTGGTACCAAGCGTCACGATTTGGGCGACCTTTTCCGGGTGGCGCTGCGCGAGCTGCAAGGCTACGTAGCCCCCCATGCTATAGCCAAAAAAATGAGCACGCTCGATCTTGGCGGCATCCATCTCCGCCAGTACATCTTCCACGAATACGGACATGGAATAAGCTTCGGGGAGCGGCCGCCCACCGTGGCCAGAGAAATTAAGATCCAGCAGGTGGAAATGTGCCGCTAATTCAGCTTTCAAAGGTGCTAATTGTTGCTTATTGCCAAGCGCACCGTGGAGGAGAAACAAAGGGGTTAGATTCATTGTTAGGGAGATTATAAAAAATCAACAAGGCGATTATACAAAAAAGACACAAAAGGTCGGTAAGCGCAAGCCGTAATTTGTGTAAGTTTGATTGGCGATCATATGTAAAAAGGGCGTCTAGATCGAATTTCTTATTACTTTCTAAATCCTTTTTATCATATTCGACCATTCTTCTAAAGATTTTAGAAACGATGTTCGCATTTCTCGATGATATTCTTAGCCATCTAAAGACGGATCCGCGCACCGCTGCGATGCGACAGATCGCCAGCCATAATCGTTGGCGATTCATGGCAAGACGTAAGATGGACCGCCAACCCGTCGAGTTGCAAGCATTTGAACTATTCAAAGGCAAAGGCAATAAGCGTGTCCTTTCCGCCATCAGTTTAAGCACGTCTTTGGTAGAAGGCCGTTTTAGATGCTACGATTATCAATATTACGGCGATTTCAAAAACAGACTCATCACCATTTTTGAGTATAGCAATCCTCAACTTAAGCTCAGTCCTTTCAGTATTCGCCCCAAAGGTCGCTTCGCCGCAGTGAAGGAGATTTTTTTAACCAGTGAACTCCTCTTTGCCACTAGCCCGGATTTCAACAAGCGCTACGAAATCATGCCTCAAGACAAAGCCGCCATTAAAATGGATCTCAATGAGGAGTTTCTTGATGAGGTCGGCGATGAAGCAGGTTGGACCTACGAAGGTAATGGTCATTTTCTTTTGGCTTATCAAGTGGGCAAGCAATTAGCCATCCCTGAGATTGAACCCCAAATCAAACGATTTACACACACTTGCGAGCGCTTGATCAATGGCTTAAGTCCTTCTGATTTTGTGTAATACTGATTTTTAGCGACTTCTAACTAAGGCATTCCAAGCTATTGCACTTTCTTTTTCCTTCACCCTTAACACCTCTCCAAGGCACGCTAAGCTAGTTACTTTCTATTGATTCTAAATTTTGAAATAGCATTTCCAAGTTTTAAAAAAAATAGTCCTTCCGGTAAGGCATCTACATTAATATTAAGGGTATTAGAAGTCAATTCTTCTATTCGAATAAAAGGCATCAGGTTGTTACCTTGCGTATCAAATATTTGCAAAGGATCTTTTATTTCCGCCTTACTGACAATAGTAATTTGGTTAGTCGTTGGATTGGGGAAAACATCGATACCAGTCGCCATTGTTTTAACCTCTACTTGTTTTATTTCGGAGTAAGAAGACCGTCCATCAAAATCTACTTGCTTCAACCGATAGTAAAATATACCTGCCTGTATAATGGGATCAATAATTTGGTAGTTTTTGATTTCTGAAGAATTACCAAAACCTTCAACTCTTTGTACGATCTTCCATGATAATGTATGATCTAATCGTTCTATTTCAAAATAATGGTTATCCTGTTCGGAGCGCGTTTGCCATTCAATACAAACTACGTTTTCTTTCACGAAAGCGTTAAAATGTACTAACTCTACAGGTAACGCAGCCTCAAAAAATTGTTGGATTCGGTGATTTCCTCTATCCACTACCCAAAGCTGTGCACCTGAGGCAAAAGAAAGGTCCACACAGCCATTATTGGAAAAAAATTGTCCATCTCCACTTCCTAAAGAGCCAAATTGAGATTGATATACTCCGGCACTATTAAAAATTTGGACGCGTTCATTATTACGGTCAGCTACATAAATATTTCCATTAACGGGATTAATGGCAATGCCGTTAGGTTGATTAAACTGCCCGTTGTCGGAGCCATTTGAGCCAAATTGAGACTGATATGTCCCCGCACTATTAAATTGTTGAACGCGATGGTTTCCTCTATCTACCACCCATATATTTCCCGCAGCGTCAAAGGCCATATCGATACAGCCGTTATTGGAAAAAAATTGTCCATCTCCACTTCCTAAAGAACCAAATTGGGATTGATATACTCCGGCACTATTAAAAATTTGAATACGCTCATTATTTCGATCGGCTACATAAATATTTCCATCAACGGGATTGATGGCAATGCCGTTAGGTTGATTAAACTGCCCGTTGTCGGAGCCATTTGAGCCAAATTGAGACTGGTATACACCCGCACTACTAAATTGTTGAACACGATGGTTTCCTCTATCTACTATCCATATATTTCCAGCAGCATCAAAGGCCATATCCACACAACCATTATTGGAAAAAAACTCTCCATTTCCACTTCCCAAAGAACCAAATTGAGATTGATATACACCTTCGCTATTAAAAATTTGGACACGCTCATTGTTACGATCAGCTACGTAGATATTTCCATTGCTAGGATTAACCGCGATACTATTGGCCTGGCTAAACTCTCCATTCCCAGAACCACTAGAACCTACGCTAAGACTAAATACCGGTTGGCCAACAAGTGAATTCGAGATGAAAAATAAGATAGAAAAAGCGGATGTAAACAGCTGGGACAATTCGGACATTTGATTTGATTTTAGTAAAAATTCAAATGTATCGATATCCTTTCTGACCCAAACTGATTATGACTTAGACATAAGTTGGACAAATTATTCCGAGCGAAAAACAGCTCTTAGCAAAATCTGGACATTTTTAACCACAAAACCATAATCACTTAATTTACAACAATTTACAAACCAACCAATCTAGACGGCCACTAAATTGAGGCAAGGTATATTTCAAGGGTTTGATCGCGATCTAAGGTTAATTGTTTGCGCAATCTATAACGAGCTTTGTGTACACTTGCTACAGAAATACCTAATATTTCGGCAATATCTTTTGAAGAAATCTTTAATCGAATCATTGCACAATGTCTCAACTCTTTATTGGATAAGTTGGGATAGCGTTGAAAGAGTTTATCAAAAAAGCCTGGCGAAATTTGCTCAAACGCTGTTTTAAACCTTGCCCAATCCTGCTGTTGTACTTGATTTAGGTATAACAAATTGGATAGTTTCTGTAAAGACTGGTATTGAGGGTACTGAGTGGTAACCTCCTTGAGTTTTTTTGAAAACTGCTTGACGAAATTATCTTTTTGGATGGTTGACAAAGATAAAAAAATGACCTCTTGGTTTTTCTTTTCCAGGGCTGAAGTCAAATCTTCGTTCTCCGTTTCTAAGGATTTTATACCTCGATTTTGTGTTTTTAGTTTGGCCTGCAACTTTTCCCGGGATTTATTGAGTCGAATCCAGCTAAAGGCCAAAATACCCAAGAAAACAAAACCGATCAAAGAGATATATTGCCAGGCAGATAATTTTCGAATGCTTAATTTTTCTTGTTTTAGCTGATCGTTTTCCAAAGATTTCAGAACTTTTTCTTTCTCCTTTAATTGTTGCCGGATCATGATCCTCATCAACTCAATTTGCTGTTGATTATTAAAGATACTATCTTCCAACAACTCTTTCTCTGCTTTGAATTTAAGCGCAGTCTTATATTTTCCAGTTGTTTCATAAAAGTTTGCCAGATGCTCTGTTGCAGTTAATAATCCATTTTTATTTCCCATGCTTGCCCATCCTCCGTAGGCTTCCAGCAACAATTGTTCTGACTTCACGAAGGCTGAATCATCCAGTGCGACTACCCCCAACCAAGCCTTGTGAAGGGCAATCCCATTTTGGTTTCCTAATTCAACATCTATGGTTAATGCTTCTTCAAATAGAGCTTTTGCTTCTACTTTTTTCCCTTGCTTATATTTTATTTCACCTATATTATTCAGAATTTCTCCCTTCCTTTTAATATTATTTGCTTCGTACAACTGTAATCCTTCTTCGAAATAATACGATGCAGAATCATATTTTTCCAATACACTAAAAACCCGTCCAATATTATTATACCCTGAACTGACATTCAGTCCATTACCAATTTGGTGGAATAGCGCTAGGGATTCACGGTGTTTGGCTAATGATTCAGGATACATTTGAACAGTAAAAAATAAAATTCCTAAATCATTATAGATATTCGCAAGCCCATGCTTGTTATCCGTATCTTTAAATAATTCAACGGCCTCAAAAAAAATAGGTAAAGCTTTGTCATAGCTGCCAATCGAATTAAGGCATCTTCCTATATTCGATAGATTATTAGCTAAAGTCACTGTATCTCTATTCTTTCTGCTAAAATCCACTAAGTCTTCATAAGATTGAATAGCCGCCTCATAGTTTCCCCTCAAGTAATTCACATTACCGATATTGCCTTTGATTTTCAAGCAATAGGCTGTATTATCTAGCAGCTCAAAAACATCCAGTGCTTTATTGTAATATGATAGGGCAAGTTCATAATTAGCTCGATTTTGTTCATTAAGTCCCTGCAGATTTAGGCATCTACCAATTCCTGCTACATCATCAAAGGTTTGATAGAGCTTGATGGCGTGTTCCGCATGTTCATTGGACTGTTGATATTTACCCGTGATAGAATAAATGACACCTAATTGATACCACGCTTTCGCTTCTTGGGATTTGTCCTTAATTTCATTGGCAAGTTTTAATGCAGATTGACCGTATTCTTTTGCTAAAGCAGGATCAGAAAACTTCAGCTCCCAGCTCAATTGATTTAAAACAACCACCTTTTCATTCTTATCACTACTATTCAATAGTGACTCCAAGCTATCAATTTTAGAAAATGCCTGACTTTGATAACAAAAGCATATGATAAAAAATAAGATAAACCTCCATTTCATAGATATTCAGATTTCTATTAAGCAAGGTATCAGGTTGACAAACGCGAGTTGCAATCAGTTAAGTCATTCGAATTCAACGCCTTTCACATATACAATATACTATTAACGACTTTCCTTTGAAGGAAGGTAGAAATTATAAATATTAAAGAATAGACTTGTTGTTTCCTGTTACAATCCGAGGTCGAATATATATATTTCATTGATTAAATTTAGATCTTTACTTCAACCAAGGGAAATTCTATCGATAGTAGAGAAAGAGAATAAATCATTTGAGTCCTCCTTAGTTTCACCTTTGTGTCAAAATCCGGCCTGTAGCACGCCAAAACTTTCAATTGATCGAATCAGCGATTATATTTGGTTGCAGGATCAACCAATTTTTGAATATGGCATCCACCATTCCAACCCTATCACCTCCCGAAGTGGCCAAAGCATTTTTGTGCCCGGGACACCCATTGGCAAAGCGTATTGATGCCACCCAAGTCTTTCATATCCAGCCTATTGAAGCATTAAACGGCTTCATACAATTGCCCAATCCCCCTTTTCGCAATACCGATCACGGCTTCATCTTTGTGCAAAAAGGGCAATTAGACATTCAAATCAACACGCAGACTTATCAGCTAAAAACCAATCATTTTATCCTAACACCGGCTAATCAAATCAATTGCATCCTGTCCATTTTGCCCGATACAAAGGGATTTATGGGCACCTTTCAAGACGTACTTCTACACCAGCCGGGAGCACCCGCTCCGATTGAATTTGAGCAAATGCTTCATCCGGGTCAACTACCTCTTTTTCAGATTAAGTCCCCATTAGCAAAAACCTTCGCGGTCATTTGCGAGCGATTACTCGCTATTTACTCGGCCGAAGCACCTTCTTCGATTTTGATCCAGCACTACTTTTTATCCATGCTCTCGGAACTCAGTCAGCTCTATCAAAGTCAATCTATTGCAAAACCATCTCCGCACCAGCGTTTGATCGCCGATTTCAAACAACTCCTTTTTAAACAAGCTCAGTCTAACCCCAAACCAGCTGATCTCGCTCGACAACTGCACATGAGTGTCAACCATCTAAACAAAATTCTCAAGCAGTACACCCAGTTGTCTACCAGCGCGTGGATCGCCCGCTATCAAATTACCGAAGCCCAAATTTTGCTCAAGCACACAGACCTGTCTGTCAGTGAAATCGCTTACCAACTGGGTTTCAATGATCCTTCTTACTTTTCTAAATTCTTCTACCGGCACACGGAGCAAAGCCCTTCGACCTACCGTAAGGATTGAAAATCACCCGGAATACCACTTTTTTTACCTGCCAGGGCGGTGGTTTACACCGATCTTTGTGACCGTAACTAATCGAACGTCACTTATGATCGAAGTTTTTCAGACCAATGTTCGCACGCCCGATCAAGCCCGACAAATCATTCAACAACTCACCGCTAAAAGTCCAAAACCAGCCAGATTCACCTTTGATTTAGAGGACTGTGATCGTGTGTTTCGAGCCGAAATGCACCCCATGGATTACCAATTGATTCAGCGCATCTTCCATCGCTTTGGGTGCCATTGTGAAATCTTAACCCATTAACATGTATACGACGCTATTATTCTTGCACAGCTTGCTGCGCTGGTTGGTGCTCCTATTTTTGATCCTGGCAATTGGGCGTGGTTTTGCGGGTTGGTGGGGTAAGCAGGTTTTCAGCGCCCGTGATAATACCTTACGTCATATCACCGCGACCTTTGCTCATGTACAATTAGCGATTGGGATTACCCTCTACGTCCTTAGTCCGATTACAAAATATTTTCTGAGTAACTTCGGCGATACACCTACAGACTCAGGGAATTTCTTTTTTGGATTAGTACATAGCATATTGATGTTCGTAGCCGTCATTCTAATTACCATCGGCTCATCTATAGCTAAGCGCAAAAAGATCGATCGAGATAAATTCAGGATTATGGCGATATTCTTTTTACTCGGATTGATTATCATTTTTCTGGCAATTCCATGGCCTTTTTCGCCTTGGATAAACCGTCCTTATTTTCGGCCGTTTTAGATAGTATTACAATTGATAAACAGTGCAACTATGCTCAAATATTTTAAAACACGTATTGGCCGCTTGCGGCTCCTGGGGTTCCTCGAAGGCATGTCACTCATTGCCTTAGTCTGCTTGGCCGTCCCACTGAAATACCTTTACGATGCGCCGGAGATGGTTCAGATGATCGGCCCGATCCACGGGATACTCTTCATCTTATTTGTCTTCGCGACCTTTAGTGTCAGCATTGAATATAAATGGTCGTTCAGCAAAATTACATGGAAAGTATTACTGTCCTGTCTGATTCCCTTTGCAAACTTTTACGTGGATCGAAAGATATTGAAGGGGATGGAAAAGGAGGCTTAATTTTAAAGGGGAGGTTATGAAAACTCCATAATAATGAAATAATAATGAAATAATGAAAACTTACTCTTGACTTCCCATAGTATTGTTATTATCTTTGCAACAAACAATACTACATGTCTAAGCACGCCCTAAAATTCTTCCTCAGCTACGCCCACAAGACTGCGGCGCATAAACAAGATTTTCTAGACACCTTCATGGATCACGCCAGCATGCTCAAGAATTACGAGCTAAGTTGCTGGGAAGATCGACAGATCATCCTGGGTGAGCGCTGGCACGATGATATTCAAGCGGCCCTGACCGATTGTGATTTTGGATTGCTGCTGCTATCCGCCCCCTTTTTCAACAGCAAATACATCAAAGATCACGAGTTGAACCATTTCATCAAATACGAAAATGATCAGCTGGAGATTTTAAAACCCATCATTCCCGTCGGCTTGCAGGCTTTTCCGATGCACGGTGACCTAAGAGGCCTGCAGCATACTCAAATCTATCGCTACCAAAAAACTCCCGCTTCGGCACCCAAGTTTTATACGGAACTCAAACGCAATGGTCGCATTCACTTCGTCGGTCAACTCCTCAATGATCTCACACGTAAACTTGACAAAATCTATCGCTCATGAAACTGTCTCCTCTCCCACGCTCTATTGCTATTTCCTACGTCCAAAAGCTCATTGAAGCAACGGGTAAAGCGCCAAGCATCAACCTAAAACGGCTGGAAGATATTGCGGCCTTATTAGACAACAAAAAGGGGCGTGTCAGCATCGAAAAGGCGTGTGTCACTATCTTCAATGATGCCAAAGATCCGCTCAACTCTTTGGCACAGATGGATCGTGCCATCCAAAAAGTGTCTCAACAGTATGGTATGCCTTTGCGTATTGCCCGGGATAATAACAAGCATTTGCCAATTCCAGGCCGTTACCTCTGGTTAGAAGGACAGATTGATTTTCTGGAGAAAAACTTTTTGGAAAAACAAAGTAACGCCTTTTTGTTGCCTGAGAATCCAATCGAAAATGAAGCCCAGCTCCCCGAACAAAAGGTAATCAACATTTTGGTATGGTACGCTAGCAAACAAGCATCATTAGCTCAGTCTTTTATTTCCCTTTTAAAGGAGCAGCTCAGCATGGTCAGAGATTTGGATTGCCGCATCACGACTTGGTCCGATCTCATCTTACCAGGAGACAAAAAGAAGGAACACTTGCAAAGCAGTGAACTAGAGAAAATATTGCGGCAGAATCATCTGCACCTTATTCTGGAATCTCCGGCACTTCACGCTGAAAAACAACTCAATATAATCCCGCCCGATTATTTATCCCAAAGGGTTTTCGTCGTCAGTGCCACTTCCCTATTCGATGATGCTTATCGCCATCAGCTTGATGAGTTGGAAGCCTTTACCCTGCTCCAAAAAAATGGAGAGCGGGTATCCTATTCTGACCCAAATTGTAACCGAAACCTTTTCGTCCAAACCCTTTTCCCCGGATTTCTACAAAAAGTGCGAGCAGTACTAGAACTTAGAGCACCTAAGGAAGAGGATATTTCGATCACTAAAAGAGTCATCCCACTGATCAAGGAAAGTGCCCAATTTGACGGTCACTATACGGCGAATGAAGCCTATAAACAACGTATTGCCAGTCTGACTACAGCGGATGAACAACGACGCCATAAGGCCATTGATTTGCTGCAGGAATGGCTGGATGCGGATGACGGGCCACTTCTTTATGCCCTGCTAGGACAATACGGAATGGGTAAAACCTTCACCGCTCGCTATTTCACGCGAACACTCATTAAGAGTCACGATCCCGGTGATTTTATACCAATCTATTTTGACCTGCGAGAATTTGATAATCGTATTCTGCATCAAATCAATTTCGACATTTGGGATATTGTTGATTCCATTCTTAAGAAACGTCAATCTGCCGATGGGAAGGAAAATCTAACCCTTGAAGACATACGTGAGGTCTGGAATACTTATCCCACCCTTATTATTTTCGACGGACTGGACGAAGTCATTTCTCACATCCACGACGCAGCAATCGAAACCACATTTTTAAAAGAACTCTTAAAACTTGTCCCGGATTACCGCAAGACACTGGCCAAGAAGACCACGGCTGCCCCCAAGCGAAAGATGCTCTTGACTTGCCGAACGGATTATTTCAAAAATCTAACGGAGCAAACGTCCTATTTTCAACTCGAAAATCGGGAGCAAATTGATCCTCACCAGGACTATGCTTGCTGTGTATTACTACCTTTCAATGACAAGCAGATTCTATCCTATCTCGAAGAAGTATTATCTTCTGAAGAAAAAGCCAAGTCATTTTATCAAACCCTACTGGGTATCCACAATTTGGAAGAATTGGCCCAACGCCCTGTCCTCCTGAATTTCATGGTAGAAGTCATTGACGATATTGAGCACCTGGCTTTGACCCAAACGGCTATTACGACGACCATGATCTACGACCGGATCGTGCAAAAAAGCTTTGATCGTGATCAGTCGAAGCACGAAATTCCAACCGGTGTCAAACGCAAAGCACTGGAAGAACTATCAGCGGTACTCTGGAACCGCTCCAGTCGGCGGCTTCCTTTTAGCGATTTGGAAGAATGGCTGAGTGAATGGTTAAGTCAGGGGACCGCTAGCATGCGAAAACTATTCATGAAGAAAGAAGATGCCACGCTATTTAAAGACCTACGCAACGCGACACTGCTGGTACGTAGCAACGAGCAAGACTTTGGCTTCTCCCACACCTCGATACAAGAATATTTCCTGGCCAAATACATCCTGCGGCAACTCGCGGAGCAACAAGTGTCAAATCTTGATCTCAGGGACGTCAGTTCAGAGACCGTGGATTTTATACTTGATATCCTGACCAGTGCGTCAGCGGAAGAGCGGGATAGCATTCGCCTTGGTTTTCGGACTGGCTTTGGGTCGGCCTCTCTCAATGGGCGCTGGCTACTCTTCCGTCTCTACCTAAAGGATCAGGCTCAGCATGGTTGGCTCGGTAAGCCAGAAGTACTCAATCTACAGGACTTCACTTTTGAGCATTTCCATCTGATCGGCCAACCCAAACGGCCCATTGATCTCAGCCACGCACAGCTCCAAAATAGCCAATGGTACGACTGCCGTTGGCAAGACGTCAATCTGGATCATGCTGATCTCAGTCAGTCCAAGTTAAGCAAAGTCGCCTGGCAGCATCTCAGCCTACAGCATAGCAGATTAGATGATATCAATAGCCAAGGGCACTGGCGGTATCTGAACGCAAAAAAAGTATCAATAGCCAAGGCAGATCTGCGCTATACGATTATTACCAAATCAAAGTGGCAGAGTACGCAAAATGCATCTCATCCACCAAGTCTTAAAAGTTCACATCTATCTCCTCGCTCCCATTGTAAGCTTATATCTGGTCACAGTAGTTCTATCCACCACTGCGTCCCTATCGGGGCGGATAAAGCACTCTCTTGCTCTTCCGACAACAACCTCATCCTATGGAATCTCAACAATGGACAAGCCATTCATACCCTAAAAGGACATACCGGCAGGGTCCAGCACTGCGTCTCCATCGGGGTGGATAGAGCACTCTCGTGCTCTTCCGACAACAACCTTATCCTTTGGAATCTCAACAACGGACAAGCCATTCATACGCTCAAAGGACATACACATGCTGTCCGACACTGCGTCCCCATCGGGGCC
>JANQQI010000011.1 GCA_028285085.1 Saprospiraceae bacterium
TTACTGGCAGATCACTAGTGTTGAATGTACCCAGATTATTACCCAATACATCAATGACGTTGAAGATATCCGTCTCACTTTCGAATAATTCAAAGTTGATGACGACCTCGAAGCTCGTGTTGGATACACACTCTCCAATGGTTACTGAATATTGTTCGATGATACAAACGTCATTGCAATTAATCGGATCGAGCTGTACTTCTTGTGCACATCCTGCATTATCATAATCCGCAACGGAGACAAAAATTGGAGTCACCCCGTCACCGGGTAGAGGACCTAAATCAATTGGCAAGTCTTCATAAAGGTGAACGAAGGTGCCATTATTGGTAATCAGGATGAAGGAATCGCTGGTATTTTCGTATTCGAAGTTGAGCGGACCGTAGACACCGCCATCACAGCTGAAATCCAGTTGTAGCTCCCCGATGAAGCAGTCACCTTGATTATCACAATCCGGTGCGATTACGGTAAGGATTTCTGCGCAATTAGGATTCTCAGTATCTAAGGCTGTGAGCACCAGCACTTGACCTTCACCAATCAGATCGATTTCAAAGGTTTCATCGTAAGCGTAGGTCCCATAGATTTCGCCGTTGATATCGAGCGTGTAGGTATCACTCACGCCATTTGTACTGGCAACGCCTATCAAGGTGAAGACATTATTGGGGTTACAAGGTCCCGTAGTTACACTCAGTGATAGATCACAAGTAGGGAAGCAATCGGGATGTTCGAACTCATTGGTCGCGCAGCAGTTAGGTGTATCGTTGATGCAAACCGTCAGGATTTGTACGTTGAAATTATTGTCAGCAGGGACATTTTCCACCAAAACCGGTAGATCGGCCAGAGCATAAGTGCCTATGATATTTCCATTTGGTCCCAGGACATCAAATAAATCATTGGTCGCATCTTGATGGTTGAAATTGACTACGACATTGATGGTGCCATCGTCGTTACAGCTTTGGTAATCGATAATAAAATTGGAGATTTGACAATTACTGTTGTCGCAATCGGGAGCCAAGACAGTAAAGATGTTGCCACAGTTGGGATCATCCGTGTCTTGAGTCGTCAGTACGAGTGTTTGACCTTCTCCGGGCAAATCAATCTCAAAAGTTTCATCGTAGAGGAAAGTACCAAAGCCATCGCCATTAATACTGAGCGTGTAAGCACCATCATTTCCATTATTGGTAGCAATTCCGGTCAAGGTAAAAATACCGTTGGGATTACAGCTACCGGCGTTTGCCGTCAAGGTCACATCACAGCTTGAGAAGCAATCGGGATGCTCAAACTCAGTAATAGAGCAGCAGTTAGGATTATCGTTGATACAAACCGAGAGGACTTGAACGTTAGTATTGTTATTCGCCGGAACACCTTCTACAAAGACCGGAAGATCAACCAAGGCGTAGGTACCAATGATATTACCATTGGGGCCAAACACATCAAAGAGGTCGTTGGTCGCATTTTGGTGGTTGAAATTCACCACGACATTGATTGTACCATCATCGTTGCAGTTTTCGTACTCGACGCTTAAATCAGTGATTTGGCAATCACTATTATCACAATCTGGCGCTTCAACGGTAAAAACTGCTCCACAGTTAGGATCATCTGTATCCTGTGTCGTGAGGACTAGCACTTGTCCATTACCCGGCAGGTCAATGGAAAAAGCTTCATCGTATAAATAGGTACCAACGCCATCGCCGTTAATACTGAGCGTGTAAGCTCCATCATTTCCATTGTTGATAGCAATTCCGGTCAAGGTAAAAATACCGTTGGGATTACAGTTACCGACGTTTGCCGTCAAAACCACATCACAGCTTGAGAAGCAATCAGGATGTTCGAACTCGTTAGTTGCACAGCAGTTTGGCGTATCGTTGATGCAAACCGTCAGGACCTGTACGTTGATATTATTGTCTGCTGGAACATTTTCTACCAAGACCGGTAAATCGGCCAGAGCATAAGTGCCTATGATATTTCCATTTGGTCCAAGGACATCAAATAGATCATTAGTTGCATTTTGATGGTTGAAATTGACCACCACGTTAATAGTACCGTCGTCGTTACAGCTTTCATAATCAATAATGAAATCCGTAATGGTACAATCGGCTGCGGTACAATCAATGGCCACAACAAAAATCACAGTGACATTGCCTGTGTTCGAGTCCGTCATGACCAATTCAACGGTTTGACCTTCACCGGGAACGATAAGTTGTACCGTAGCACCATAGTCGAACAAACCAAGGTCTTCACCATCAACCGTCAAGTTGAAGGTACCGGTGCCGGCGCTTTGATCTGAGATCAGGTTGAAGATATAGTTGCCGTTAGGATTACACTCGCCATCATCGACGGAGAATGGATTAATGCAAGCTTCCACTTGGAACTCTGCGGTTGTGCAGCAATTTGGTGCATCGTTAATGCAGACTGTGAGTTGACCAACCACATTACTGCTTGCCGGGAAATTCTCTACGGTAATTGGTAAATCAGATAAAGCGTAGAATCCAAATAAGTTACCATTCGCATCAAAGAGATCGAAGAAATCACTAGTGGCGTTTTCGTATTCGAAATCGATGACCACACTATAGGTACCATTACCAGTGCACTCTTGGAAGTCTACAACTATATCGGTAATCGCACAATCAGAGGTACAATCGATAAAATCGAAGGTCTGAGTGCTGGAACAACCATCGTCTTCCTCATCAAAAACAGAGATAGTGAAGACTTCGTCTGGCAGGGGGCTAAGCACAATAGGCAGACTAGAGTAGGGAAATGTGTATGCTTCGTTAGCGTAAACAACATGGAAAGAGTCACTCGTGTTTTCGTATTCAAAATTCAATACACCGTAAGCGATATCGCCATCACAGTCTTGTTCCAGGAAGAGATCACCGATAAAACATTCGCCGAGGGTCGGGCATTCGGGCGCAACCACATTGATGATCGTAAGGTTACCACTATCATTATCTACGAATTGTAGCTGAACGACCTGTCCTTCGCCGGGTAAAACCAAGGTGACGGGATTACCGTAGGTATATTCACCTTCAACTTCACCGTTGACAAATAAGGTGAAGGTACTGGGGGCTAATTCCTGATCCGAGAAAAGCAAAAGTGGGAAAACACCATTAGGCGTACATTCTCCAACCTCTGTATAAAAATTACAAACCGGAATATCGAACTCTGCAGTTGCACAGCAATCTGGTGTATCGTTGATGCAAACCGTTATTAAGCCATTCGAATTAAAGTTGACGGGAAGATTATCGATCGTCACCGGCAAATTGGCTAAGGCATAAGTGCCGACATAAGCACCATTCGCGTCGAATACATCGAAGAGATCATTAGCAGCATTATTATATTCGAAATCGATGATGACACCTACGGTGTTGACGCCGGTGCAACCCAGGTTTTCCACCACTAAATCGGTGATTTCACAATTGGTACTTGAGTTCTCAAAGCAAACATTATCAATAGCTAACTCCGCTCCGCTCAGGGTGAGTAGCTCAATAGGCCCACCTGAGATCGTCACGGTACCTTCTGCCTGATCTCGGGATATGGTAGCACTGTAGCCATTACCTAAATCCAATAGTACGAAGTTTTGATTAGGATGATAAAGGTCAAAGAAGTCATTGCCGTTGATCGAGAATTCTCCGCCGGGATCACAGGTATGGAAATTAAAACTAACAGTATTGGGGATCGTATTGAGATCACTAAAATTGAAGTCCAGGAAGCCCAACATGAATATATGGGTACCATTGACGGCATTGAATGGACCACAGAGGGGATCATCCACAACTTCAATACTCGAAAATGAACTCGCGCCTAGGGTGACGCTTACACCATCTTCGTGCAGCAGCAAGTCACCCGGATTGAGATCGTTGAAGTAGGAGGTGCCTGGCACTAAAGCCGAAAAGTCGATGCAATCATTGTTGCTGTCGCAATCAATCGCGCCGATGAAAGCTGATAAATCACAACCAAGGGTATCGCGATCCCAAACCTGGATACTAATATCGTTTTCGGCGATAGGGCCAAGTTGGATTGGGAGTGCATTGTATGCATATGCCGTCGTATCATCTCCGTAGCTAATGTAAAAGCTATCGGAAGGGTTGACGTAGTCAAAGTCAAAACTGATGAAAGCGCCATTATTATCACATTCAACGGTACCGAATTGCGGATTAGACATATTGCAATAGCCGGTATTATCGCAGGCCGGGCCTTCAAATGCAAGTGTACCCACACAGTTGTTAAACTGCGGCGCAATGGTAAGTACATAATCTGTATTTCCGGGGACTGGCCCTACCGTATAAAAATCTTCGCCGTAGGTGAAAGTGCCTTGGTATAGGTTATTAAGAAAAACATTGAATGTGTTTTGACTGAATTCGTAGTCAAACGAAAAGTCGACGAGGAAGTTTTCATCAGCATCACAGCCGTAGGTTTCCACAACAATATTACTGATTTCGCAATCCTCTACATTTTCGTAATAAAGGTTATCCAGATAAAACTCTTGCCCACCAATACGCAGGCTATCGATGCTGCCATTGATCGTCATCGTGCCCTGTACATCATTGAGCATTTCGATCGTATAGGAAGCAATGCCCGGGCCGAGGCTATTCGGTGCATCCTCCAAATCTTCCAATAGGATTAGTTCACCGCTATTGAGGCGTAAATTGATGGAACCACCACCATCCCAGAAGTCAAATCGGACGCGATTGACCGTGCCAGGGATATCCGCAAAATCAAAAACTGTGGTCGCATTGCTGATCCACAGTGCATTGCCGGCAATGGGGGCTGAGTTGAAATCATCAACGCGAACTTCTAAAAGATCGCTATTGCCATTCTCATAAACAAAATTGCCTATAGTGGTGTAAACATCCTCTAATTCAAAAATAAAATCGCCGTCCTGGTAAGTCGGAGGGCTGTAAGAAGTACCTGTTGTGAGCGCCGAAAAGTCAATGGTGACTTGAGCGGTAGCAAACAAGTAAGTAGCTGAGAGACAGATTAATAAAGATAGTCGTTGAAAAAATCTATTCATGGCAATTGATGGTTTTCTCCGTTTGGAAATTGTCGATAGTACAAATATGTCCCTAAACTTCCTGGAAGGAAAACACTTTTATAGTTGATTTTTGGATTTTTTTGGTATAAATTTAAGATGTTGATTTTTGTATTGTATTGAAAATCAATTGAATGTAAAGTTTTTTATAAAAATAGAATTTGGATTTTTTGTGTATTCTAATCAATTGATCAGCGTTTTAAAAACATTTTCTCGTAAAGAGATGACTCGCTTTCATGCCTTTGTCCAATCGCCTTATTTCAATAAGCACGATGAGGTGAGGCAATTAGCCGGGTATCTAAATCAGGTTTTTCCGAAGTTTAACGAGAAAAATTGCGGGCGGGAAACGATCTTTCAGTATCTCTATCCGCAGCAAAAACACGACCAAAGCCAATTGGCAGTACTATTTACTTACTTGTTGCGCCTGCTTGAACAGTTTTTGATTTGGGAGAACTTCAAAGGGGATACCACTACCCATCAGGTACTCCTGTTGTCGGCCTTGCGAGAACGTAAGTTGTACCGCTACTACGATAAAAAAATGGGTAAGCTGGAAGCACAGCTCGCCAAGACCTCTATTAAAGATAGCAATTATTATCATCATTACTTTCTCAAAGCCAGTGAAGCGGATCAGTATTACAATCAGCGGGCGCGGCACGAAACCGATCATAGTATTCAGCGCAAGCAGGACTACCTGGACAATTATTACTTGTCGCTGAAGCTCCGCGACGCCTGTGAAATGCAAGTGCGTAGTCGTATCCTGCGCGTTGATTATCAAACGGATTTGCTGGAGACGGTTCTGGCTCAGGTCCAAAGCAATGTACCGCACTACGAGCAATTCCCCTCGATCATTGTGTACTATCGCATCTACCGGATGATCACTTCCGCCAACGACGCGGCCTTCTCGGCCGCCCAAAAGGAAGTCCAAACCCACATTGCTTGTTTTGGGCCGGAGGAGCAACGCAACCTCTACAACTATTTGCAGAACTACTGCATCGAGCGGATCAACCAAGGGCAACGGCAATATCTGCGTATTTCTTTTGATCTGTCCCGCGAGCAACTCCAAAAGAAACTCCTCTTCGACGAAAAAGGCTATCTCTCGCAGTGGTACTACAAAAATATGGTGACCGCCGGCATCCGCCTCAAGGAGATGGAATGGATCCGGCAATTCATTGATGATTATAAGGAGCGATTACATCCCGAGGTAGTGGAAAATGCCTACACCTTCAATCTGGCGTCTTATTATTATAGTGTCAACGAGTTAGAAAATGTCCTGGAACTGTTGGTGCGGGTGGAGTACTCGGATATTCGGTATAGCCTGGCGGCGAAATCTTTGCTGCTGCGGACCTACTATGATTTGGAAGAATACGAACCACTCTTGTCACTTAGCCGCTCGTTTGTACAATATCTTCAACGCAATCAACTCATCAAACAGGAGCGCCGGCAGGGGATGACCCATCTGGTGCGCTTCACCCAGCGGGCCTGCCTGATCAAAACTGATCTGGGGTTCGTGGCCCGCACAAAATCACAAAGCGAATTTGAGCGACTGCGATCTGATCTTGCCTCGACCGATAATGTCATCTACCGCGATTGGTTGCACAATAAGCTACAAGAGTTGGAGCGCTTGCTACAAAAATAATTGTCTAACATGCCTAGCCGAAGTACCGATGCAGTTGCTGGGATAATGGATTCAATAGTGCTCGCACTATTAAGGAGAGATGATGCTTTTTGAGCGCTACGTGTTCGATTAGCCCATTTCTACGCAATGGGGTAGGGAATGCTTAGATGTTTCTCGTTAGCTTTAGCAAAAATGCACGAACAATTGGAATCACCACAAACTCTACCTACTCCCAGCCGATCTCGGATTGCTTCTCTTGATATTTTACGTGGCCTGGTTATCGTCATCATGGCCTTGGATCATACGCGAGATATGTGGTCGCTTACCACTTTCCAGCCCGAGGATATGACCCAAACTACACCGATTTACTTCTTTACGCGTTGGATCACGCACTTTTGTGCGCCCGTTTTTGTCTTTCTGGCGGGCACTTCCATCTTCTTGTACGGTCAGAAAATAAATTCCAAGGCAACACTAAGTCGCTTTTTACTCATCCGCGGCTTCTGGCTCATCTTTATCGAAATCATGCTAATTAATATTAGTTGGAGCTGGACGTTCTTTTGGAATCAATGGGGCTTTTTTCTGCAAGTGATTTGGGTGATTGGTATTTGTATGGTCATCATGGCGGTGCTGATTTGGCTACCCAAACGATTGCTGGTGGGAGGCTCTATTCTTTTGATTTTATTGCACAATTTGCTGGATCCTATTACGCCGGAGGCGCTCGGAAGCTGGAGTTGGAGCTGGAAATTACTACACGAGGCCGGCTGGATTCCGGTCAACGAAGATGGCAGCCGGGGGATCTTCATCGTCTATCCTATTCTGCCCTGGATTGGAATCATGGGCGCCGGCTACGGATTTGGCCGCGTGATGCGTTGGGCGGCCGATCGGCGACAACGATTTTTGTGGCGATTGGGCTTAGGTATGATCGGTGCATTTATCCTCTTGCGCGTGATCAATGTGTATGGCAATCCTGAACCTTGGGCCAGTCAACCCACGGCACTGTATACCTTCATGGACTTTTTTAATACCCAAAAATATCCCCCTTCTTTACAATTCATCTTGATGACTCTGGGCCCATCGATGCTGTTATTAATTTGGTTTGAAAAAAGTCGTCATCAAATCTTCGAGTGGTTACGCATTTTTGGTCGGGTACCTTTTTTCTTTTACATCATTCACTTTTCGGTCATCCATTTGAGTTCAATGGCCTATTTCCGAATCGTGCACGGACAGTGGTTTGATTTGACAAATACCCGCTTTGATAACTGGCCGGATTTTTATCAACCTTCGGTGCTTCGAATGTACGTGGCGTGGCTTCTAATTGTGGTAGGTCTTTATTTCCTATGTCGTTGGTACAATCACTATAAGTCGACCCATCGGTATTGGTGGTTGAAGTATATTTAAAATTTTAAAACAAAAAACGCTTCGGAGTAATATCCCCCGAAGCGTTTTTCATTTTATGAAACCAGATGGAAACCGATTACGACTTCTGGCTCCACTCTGCCTGCATCTTATCAACTTCTGCTTTTGCATCAGTGTAGAAGCTATCATCATCACTGGCGGTATCTAATTCTTTACACTTCTCGATACTGGCCAAGGCTGATTTATAATCACCGTTAGCGGCCTGTGCCTGTGCTTTGATCCACCAGTTCCAACCGTGGTTGAACAACTCGGTTGATTTATTAGCCCATTCCAGTGCTAACTCATTTTTCTTTTCTGTACCCAGAAGGAAATCAGCGCCTTGAGCGTATACGACCCATTGGCGATCTGCCAATGACGTGTCGGCCAAAGCGGCTTCAACGTTGCTAATCGCTTGATCGAGGTATTCGGTACGGAATCGCAGGTAAATACGTGCTTTTTCCCAGCTTAGACGGATGTAACCTTTATCGAAGCCTTGATCTACAATCGCGTAATTCAGGCGATCGATAGATTGGCCTTTCATCTTGGGCGTGATATCGACACGCAAAGCGTCTTTTGACTCATCGTATTTGTAAGCGCCCCATTGATCGGCAACACTATTGAAAACGGCGGTCCACTTGCCTTCTGCGCGTGGAATCAAGAAGAACGCATAACGACCGGCGGCTAGTTTTTGACCTTCCAGCACGACATCGCTGCTGAACTCAATCGTAGTGGCTTCGTTGGCACCCGCTCGCCACATTTTGTCATATGGCAAAAGCGCACCCCAAATTTCGCGCTCGTTGACCGATGGGCTGCTGTAGTTAATGGTGATTTCGGTAAGACCAACAGTATAAGAGACGCTGGACTTAGGACTTTTTTGTGGCAGTACTAATTGACTGAAAGCCGAAACGCTGAATGCACATACTGCCAAAAGTGTCATCCAGGATTTAAGATTAAAATTACGCATAGTATAAATATGAATTTAAACAATTTAAATTGGAAGGCGAATATAAGTGCTAACATTGACTTATCTCCCACCATACCGGACAGTTTGATGTTAAAAAGTGTTAAAGCAAAGGCGATGAAAGCTAGGCTTTTAGAATTGTCTTCAATATTTTAGCAAAAAGCGACTAGCTAGAGGTCATTAAAACATCTATTTCTTCAATATTAGACATTCATTATTCATCATTAAGTAATACTCTAACCCATTGGAAGACATCATCGCTCAAATACCTTTTCGCCACAACTGGATCGCTTGTGTGATGCTAATTGGGGTATTTCAGGCTTTCTTTATGAGCTTGATTATTCTGGGAAAAAGCCGGGGCGAGCAACAGGCTTTGACTTTCTACGGTTGGCTGTTGTTGCTGATGGGCTTAATTGCGTTCGATGTTTACCTCTGCTATACTGGCTGGATGGTCAATGTGCTCCACTTTAATGATAGTACCGAGCCGTTGGTATTAGCTCTAGGGCCATTGTTTTACTTGTCGATTCGAAGCCTGATGTTGAGACAGCGGATGCATTGGCGCCAATATTGGTTTCATTTTTTGGTACCCGGCCTATATTTTCTGAGCCAAATTTTTTACTACGCCGAGCCGCTCCCGATTAAGCTCAATGCTTACCTCGGTGCTTATTATTCTGAATTGCCCCGTGTGGCGGTTGAAGATGGACTTTGGGCCTATTATCAACCAATTAAAGACGAGTTGCGCTGGCTGATCCTATTTCAGTTCTTGCTTTACATCATTCTATCTGCCCGGGTCTTTCTCAAAGCTTATCGCAGCATTGGCACTGAACGACCGTTGATCGATCGCTACATCTTTTCGCGCGATAGTCTGGTCGCGATCTCCGCTATTTTTATTGTGGTTTTTTCGGTCTTTCTCAATTACGAAAACGACCATGGGGACCACTATATCATTCTATTGATGACGGCTATGATTACGTACAGCAATTATGCCTTCCTGTCCGAGTCCCGGATATTCAGCAAATCATGGATCAAGGATAAATATGAAACTTCAGGCATTGGCGATGCCCATGCGACCTTGTTTCAACGGATCGAAGATTACGTCACTGAGTCTGCCTACTATCTGGAATCAGATGCCAATCTCAAGACGCTGGCCGCCCGTATTTCGGTCGCGCCCAACTACGTATCCCAGGCCATCAATAGTCACGCCCGCCAAAACTTTAATGATTACCTCAATGCGTACCGCATCAAGGCCGCGCAATCTCGCCTGTTGTCCGAAGAATACCAACATCTCAACATTGAAGGGATTGGGCACTCGGTCGGATTTAAATCAAAATCTTCTTTTTACACCGCTTTTCGCAAGTTTACCGAGATGACTCCCTCGGCTTATATCAAGGCTGCTCGTGCTGATTCTTAGCCTAAATTGAGCTCAGGTCTGCCCCATTTTGGCCAAATCCCGTTCGAAATTGCAATTCCGAACGCCTGAACTGCCTAATTTCTGGTCATTTTTCCCACCAGCTAACATCTTTGTGGCATCATCAAAATAGTTGAAAAATGACCACTCAAAAAATTAGACGATACGATTTGGACTGGCTACGTGTCCTTGTTTTTGCTTTATTGATCCTTTACCACGTCGGTATGTTTTTCGTCCCCTGGGGCTGGCATATCAAGAATGAAACGCTCTCCGAATGGTTGCGCTGGCCAATGCTGGTCATCAACCAATGGCGCTTACCCATTCTATTTGTGATTTCGGGCATGGGGACCTATTATGCTTTAGGCTTTCGTTCGGGCTGGCAATTCATTAAAGAACGCAATTTTCGCTTGATGTTGCCACTGCTGGTGGGGATGCTTTTGATTGTGCCACCGCAGGTTTATCTGGAACGCTTGCACGAGGGAGACTTTACCGGGAGTTATTGGACTTATCTGACGACCGTTGCCTTTACTGGGATTTACCCGGAGGGCAATTTTAGCTGGCACCACCTCTGGTTTTTGCCGT
Source organism: Saprospiraceae bacterium (assembly GCA_028285085.1). GTDB lineage: Bacteria > Bacteroidota > Bacteroidia > Chitinophagales > Saprospiraceae > JAHDHW01. The sequence continues at coordinate 10,988 of JANQQI010000011.1, forward strand.
ATTTATTTATCTACTCTGTCCTTTTCGTTCCCTTGTTTATCCAACTCCGCCGTCGGCCCGATCATTGGCTGCTCAATAGCCTCCGGCGGGTGATTCGGAGGCCAGCGGGATTGTACTTATTTATCCTGCCGCTTTATTTTATAGAAGCCTTGATTGAGCCCTTTTTTCCGGTGACTCATGCTTTGATAGGAGACTGGTTTACGCTCGTCAATTTTGGGGTCCTTTTCCTTTATGGTTTTTTACTTATCGCCTTAGGAGAATCTTGGTGGCAAGCCGTAGATCGGATCAAACGCCCCGCTTTGTGGATCGCTACGATTAGTTTCGTCATGATGGCTTGGATTTGGCATCAGGAAGATACCACGCTGGTGCATTTCACCGAAGCGATGCTCAAAGTACTTTACTTCTGGTCGATTATTCTGGCGCTGTTCGGCTACGCCACCCGGTGGCTCAATCGACCTAGCGCCACCCTAAGCTATGCTAATCGTGCCGTTTACCCTTTTTATATTCTCCACCAAACCATTACGATTATTCTGGCCTATCCGCTGATTACTTTAGAATGGCCATTTATCGTAGAATTTCTCCTCCTTAGCGTAGGAACCTTCGGCCTGAGTTGGCTGATCTACGAATTTTTAATCCGACGGATCAAATGGTTGTGGCCGCTCTTTGGTTTGAAAAAATCTCGGTCCCATGCTTCAAGTCATGACTTAAAAACAGAAGCTATTGCTTAAAGCAATCATCTTGAGCAGCTGCGGATTGGTCTAAAACGCCTCCACAACTGCTCAAGAATCATCGGGTTATTTATCTGAATCCGATGCAAACAGATAATTGACAATCCAATCGCTGACGGCGCGATTACCCGTCATTTGATTTTTACCATATTCTCCCGAATTCGTGGATACAACAATGGTGATATTTTTTTCCGGGAAATGTCGAATGACGCTATTGTGTCCCCAGCTTTCGGTACCGCGAGTATAGACCTCTGGCGTTTGCCACTTGGTCGTCTCTCTTTTGTAGAATCCGAAACCAATTTGCAGACCCGAAGAGGTGGTGTAATAGGTATCGAACAGCTTGGCCGTAAGGGCTGGCGGCAGGATGTCCGATGACCAGACGGCATTCCAAAATTTCAGCAGATCGCCGGGAGTAGAAAATACACCGGTGGGACCGATATATCCCCAATCTCTTTGGCCAAGTAACTTGAGAATGGAGGGATCTGTTTGGTATAAATTATTGCCTCTCTGGATGTCTTGCCAGAAAAAAGTATGGTGCATGTCTAGTGGATCGAGAATGCTTTGTCGAATGAAACCTTCGTAGGTTTTACCTGTAACGCGCTCAATAATCAAGGCCAGCAATTGAAAATTCTGACCGGTGTAGGTGAATTTTTTGCCGGGAGGATTGGCCAACTTCTCTTTGAGCAAAATTTTGGTGGCTTTGGCGGAATTGCTCACGCCTTCACATTTGTAATTGTGCCGGTAGCCGGAAAAATGGGATAAAAGCATTTGGATGGTAATACCCTTTTTCTTCTTGGGCACCTGATCAAAAAATTGGCCGAGTTGATCATCCAGACTCAGGCGATTTTCCTTGACCAGTTTCATGATACCAACGGCCGCAATGGCCTTGGAAATGGAAGCGATACAACCCACGGTATTCTCGTCAACTGCACGCTCTTTTGCCTCATCAACGAATCCAAATTGAGCATTATATACTTCTTGATGGCCTTTTTGAATGATAACGGAAAACTCAAATTGATGCGCAAAGGCTTCAGAAAGCTGAGTGTGTAGCGTATCGAATTGGTGCGGTTGACCAAGTAAGCTAGTTTGTGCGATAAAACCGACCCAAAAGAACAAAAAGAGTCTTTCCATGACATTATTTTGTGTTGTAGTAAAAACGGATGTTTTACAAAAGAAGCGGATTAATGCTGGAAAAAATAGAACAGAATTGGCCTGTGATACCGATCAGTTTAATGCTTTCAAATAGTCTTTGGGTAAATAGCCAGTAGTTGACTTAAAGACACGTGTGAAATGACTTTGATCGGCAAAACCACATTGATAAGCCACTTGAGTTAGGGAATATTTTGATGATTTGAGGAGAGACAAAGCGTGCTTAATTTTCATTTTTCGGCAGTACTCTCCGAGTGTGCACTGGAAATAACGCCTGAAGTTTTTGGAAATAGTGGTGGGATGGACATTGACACTTGCGGCCAAATCCTGCAGGGAGATATTTTCGTCCCAGCGATCGTGCAATAGATCCCGGACTGTCCGCATCCAGTGTGGGAAAGAACCAATCTCAGCTGCTGTTAATGATTGCTCAAGAAATGAGAGAAACAGCATTTCAATATTGTCCGTTGATTGTGGCTCATCGAGCAGTGCTTCTTTCATCAGCTGGATGAAGGTAAAGGACGAATCGTGGTGATGCTTGACTGCTTGCTCAATCTGTTCCAGAGAATAGTGATATTGATTTAAAAATGTTTGATCGATTTCGAGGCTGATGTGCTTAGCTGGAAAATGATGATAGATATTGCGATGCGGTTCGTAGGCGTGATAAAAATTAACGGCACCTGCTTTTCGGTCTATTTCCCGCCCTTTGCGGTATTCTACGTTATGGCCATAAAGCACAAAACTGATAATGGGTTTTTCGTGCGCATGCCAATCTCCGGTCATCACTGGCTTCGGATAATGGGTAATGCCTAGCAATAGCCGATCGAAGGCATAAGTTCGAAAGACTGGCGCCAGATATTTTCCTTTCTTTAAAACGATGTGGTCTTGCATAGGCCGTAAACTAATGTAGAATCTCTATTCGATTGCTGCTTAAATGTAATTATTTCTGATGAAATTAAATGGTTGGTGGTTTTTATGTAATGTTTAAATTAATAACTATTTACACTACTAAAAGAGAGCGTATAATTGGAATAGTTGTAAAAAGAATGGTGGTTTTTAACTTGTGGTCACCTACTATGAATTTCAAAACTATTTCTTTATTTTTAAATCTGTTCATCAAATAATTTTTATTTAATCGTAAAAGTTCAAAAATAATTGTGAATTGATAACCAAAATTTATAAACCTTCCTCGCCATTAAAATATTTTATTGACCATTTTTTTTATTATACGGATTATAATCCAAATCATCACGTTGAGTGTTTTTTACCTGACGGTGAAGTGCAACTTATTTTTGATCTAACCGATACGTCAAATTATATCTACGATAACGATACGCTGGAACCTATTCAATTGTGTCGGAAAGTTTGGCTTTCTGGATTTCGGACTAAACCCATCAGCATCCCTTCGGGCCAAAATAGTGAAATGCTGATCGTACAATTTAAAAAGGGTAAGGCCTTCTCTTTCCTGCAACCACCTATGCAACAACTAATGAATTTGGTAGTAGATGCAGAATTAGTGATGAATCCCGCCATATTGAGTATACGAGAACAACTCCAGGACATTTCCGATCCAAACCAAAAGTGTCAGGTTTTGGAAATGCAGCTTTTAAAAATTTATCAGAACCAACTCCACGAAAATCCTTTCGTGAATTTCGCAGTATCTACCATTCTGGCCAGCCCCAATCAGTGCAGCATCAAAATGATTTCGGATAAAGCCGGATATTCACAAAAGCACATTATTAAAATGTTTAAAGAACAGGTTGGCGTAACGCCCAAGACTTTTTTAAGAGTAGTTCGTTTTCAAAAAGCAATTCAGCAAATTGAGATGCAGAATCACGTAGATTGGTCGGCCGTAGCTTATGATGGAGGGTATTATGATCAGTCTCATTTTATTGCTGATTTTAAGCACTTTTCGGGCTTTTCTCCTACCCAGTATATCAAGCAGAGAGGAGAGTTTATCAATTACATCCCCTTGAATGTGGATTAAAACTGCAGCGCAAAATCTCTTACCGAAAGGTAAAATTTTTCCTATTCCAGGTCGAAGCAAAGCTGAATATTTGTCCAAGACAAAAAATGGAAAATGGAAAACATTATTATCAATCATTGGGCGGTGCTGACCGCCGCTCTCGCTAATCTGTTGATCGGTGCAATTTGGTACTCTCCAATTTTATTTTACAACAGTTGGAAAAAGGAAAACGATTTAACCGACGAAATGCTCCAGCAATCAAGTCCGGTTAAAACCTATGGGCTAAGCTTTCTAATCTCCTGCTTGATTTCCTACAATCTCGCTTTTTTCTTGGGGGACGCCAATGTAGATTGGCAGTGGGGCACCACGGCTGGATTCCTGACGGGGTTTGGTTGGGCCGCGGCCATCTTTGTTATCATTGCCTTATTCGAACAGAAAAGTTGGAAATATATGCTGATCAATAGCGGCTACATCATTCTGTATTTTACAGTGATTGGATTCATCATAGGTGCTTGGCGGTGATCAAAAAGCACAAATTCTGAAAATCATAACTGATGGTTAAATACTTAATTGGAATTTGCTGTTTAGGCTATGCTTTAGCCTTGACAAATTGCAAAATAAAAGGACATCAAGATACCGAGTTGACTGCCTCTGATTATGTGATCGCCTACAATGTTTTATTTGAAGAGCAAAACAGCAATTATGAGGTGTTTACGATGAATTTCGACGGCTCTAACCCGCAAAACCTGACTACCTTAGGAGGCGTTGAATGGACCTACAATTCCTATCAGGATAAGTTGTATTTCATTTCTGATAAAGATACTTGTCACCGTTGTTTTTTTCTTTACGAGACGGATTATCATGGTAAAGCTCCAAGGAAAATTAGTGCGACTCAACTTGAAGATAGCTGGATAAGTACTCGGAAGAATGGTAAGGAATTTATTGTGAAACCAAGTTTGAAAATCGATTCGGCTTTTCATATAATTAATACAAAAGGACAATTAATTTCTCGCTTGGAAACGGGGCTGGCCTTTTCTGCTGATCCGCTTTTTGTAAATGAAGGACAACAAGTCGTTTTTAGAGGTGGATTTACCAAAAATAGATTAATTCCAGGATTTAATGAAGCGTTATTTATTATCGACCTTGATGGTGAAAACAGGAGACAATTAACACATTATCCAGAGCGCGATACGACCGCCGGACCTTTTGCTTACCGCGCCGGAACTCCCAAATGGCACCCGACCGAAAATTTTGTCTCTTTTCATAGTAAACAAAATGGTAAGTACAGCTTGTACGGTGTCACCTTAGACGGTAAACAGCAATGGAAGCTCACCAATATTAATACCAATGAAGGTTGGCATGAATGGAGGCCGGACGGAAAATGGTTGGTAATTGAATTATTCGATGACGCACAATCTCAATTTCATATCGGTTTAATGAACTGGAAGACTAAAGAATTTAAAATACTCACGGACAGTTTTTATATTTATCAACAAGCACCAAATTTTTTGATAAAAACTACCCAATAAGGGCGTTGTGTTTTAGAAATAAAAAAAATGATTCCTAAATTATCCTTAATACTCTCCATCTCTCTATTATTTACCTGTCAAACTAAGCAAAATGTTCAGGCCGTATCTACAAAAAAAAATGAGGGCACTGCAATTATTAATGTGAATTGGTTTGATGGAGAAAAATTTCAATCAATCCCGTTATATGTCGTTGATGGATTATTTACATTTTCTGCGCCCAATAAAATAGTACGACAAATCGATGCGCAAAATGGGTACTTAATTCCTCCATTTGCGGAAGGACATAATCATAATATTTTTCCCCTGGGATTTGATGAAACCCTAAAAAACTACATCGAAAAGGGAGTGCTCTATGCAATGAGTCAGGGAAATATCTGCTCCGTTAGAGATACCCTGGATACCTTGATTAATCACGATGCTTCTATCGATGTGAGTTTTGCAAATGGAGGATTCACCAGTAGGAGTGGACATGACGTCGCCCTCAATCACAGATTATTTAGCCGGAGAATTTTTAAGCCTTTTGGTATCAACTCCCTGGATGATTTGGAAGATAATGCATTTTACCTGGTGGAAAAGGAAGAAGATATCGGTCCTAAGCTGGCTAAATTCCAGGAATGTCAACCCGATTTTTTAAAAATATTTTTAAGCTATTCCGAGGAATTTAATACCCGCAAAAATGATCCGGCTTACTTTGGTGCTTCGGGTTTAAACCCGGACTTGACCCCTGAGATTGTCCGCCAAGCCCATGAAAAGAATCTGAGAGTATCCGCACACGTGGAGACGATTTCAGATTTTGCCTTAGCCGTTAAGGCCGGAGTAGATATCATTGCTCATTTGCCCGGTTATGAAGTAGAGGATACCTTACATCCAGAGCGCTATCGGTTAACGGAAGAGATGGCGAAAGCCGCTGCGGATAAAGATATAGCCGTGATCACAACCACCCGCCTAAATTATTCTTTTCAACGCAGGGATTCCATCCTTTATCAGTTTGTTGCGCAAACTAATTTGCACAATCTCAGTGTATTGAAAAAATATGCAGTGAACATTGGCGTTGGTTCGGACCGCTACGGAGAGGTATCCATATTAGAAGCGATTAATTTATTCAATACTGGCTTGTATACAGAAAAGGCACTGTTAAAAATATGGACTGAAAACACCCCTCAAATTATTTTTCCAGATCGAAAAATTGGCAAGATTGCTACAGCTTTTGAAGCTAACTTTGTGATACTCAGAAGTAATCCACTGGAGTCATTTTCCGAAAGTGTACAAAGTTGTTTTTTGGTCGCTAAAAAGGGGAAGGTTCTTTATAGGCAGTCTTAATATTTATCAAAATAAGGTGGACTATCATGTGGATGGAGGTTAATTGATAATCAACATTCAACATTAGAATAATGATTATTCATTTTACAGACGATCTAGCTCTAACTTTGAATACATAAATCCCAAAACTGATAATAGACTTTTCGTGCACTTGCCAATCCCTGATCATCACCAGCTAGGGCAATGGTTCCTTTTCTAATCCATTAATAAAACTATCTAAGTCGTCGGCCAAAAGGGTTACAGCATCTTCTAGTTCCTCATCCATGCGACAGAAATAAATCTTACCGTAATCTTCTTCCTGAATGGATATAACAAAAAGCCAGCCGCCAGGGTCATTGGCAAAAGCCACATATTTGTTTTGCAAAAAGTCCTTTAAGCGTTCGTAAACGAATTGGAAAGATACTTCGTAGGTGTTATCAAATGGAAAGAAGATAGCAATCCAAAATTCTCGATTATGGTGTTTGAAAATAATTTCTTCGACCACAATTGGATTCTTTTCAATTAAAAAAGCCTTTAAGCTCGCAGGAAGCTGTACGTTATTCGTCTCCTCAAACTTTTGAAGCGCTTCGGGTTGAGTAACCGGTGCTTGTTGGATGATGGAAAGCTGCGGCATCGTTTAATAAATCACCTTTTCTCGACTCCAACGTCGCCAACCTTCCAGATAATAATCCAACAAAATGGGGCGGTCCAGGGTACTGTAGCGAATGCTGTCAGTAGGTAAAAGGTCTTTTTCGAATGAAAACAATTTTTGGGCGGTGCTGGCATCCAGATAGCGCGTTGGTTTAGTGATCTGGATATCTTCGATCGGCAGCAAATAATTGGCGGCCATCACAAAGCCCCATTCTCCGAAGGAAGGGACATAAACATGATAAGGCACCGTGTAGGGAAAGCCACCTGCTTCAACCGATTCTCGGATGCACCAGTACGCCTTTTGGGTGTGAAAAGGGCTGGTGCCCTGCGTCACAAAAATACCATCGCTCGCGAGTCGCCGGTGAATTAGCTTGTAAAACTCGCGACTGTATAATCGGGTCAAGGCCTCGGTGGTAGGGTCGGGGAGGTCAGCGATGATGAGGTCGTAGAGTTCATTGTTTTGTTGTAAAAAAACAAAGGCATCCTCGGGTTTAAGCTGCATCTTGGGATGATCGAGCGCTTCTTCGTTTAGCTCACGGAGGTAGGGATTGGTGCTGGAAATTTCAAAAATCTTGGGATCGATATCCACAATGGTGACTTGATCCACATCCGAGTATTTCAAAACCTCCCGCGCGGCGAGTCCCTCGCCGCCACCGAGAATAAGCACCTTATTTCGATGCCGGGCCAGCGACATCGGCAATTGTACCAGTGATTCGTGGTAGCGATATTCATCGGTTGAAGAAAACTGGATCACGCGATCCAGATAAAGTCGTACGTCATCCTTACCTCGGGTCAATACAATATGCTGATACTGGGTTTGCTCGCTGAAAATGATGCGGTCGCGATACAGGCTGTCGTGCCAATGGAAGAGTAACTGGCTCGAAAAGATGAGAACCGCCACAAAACCGGCAATCACCAGTCCCGAAAATAATAGATAACGGCGACTTTGCTTGCCTTCGAGATGCCCCCGGAAATACCATAAATTGAGAATCCCTAAGCCGACATTGATCAATCCGAAGATAATCGAGGATTGAAATACACCAATCCAGGGTAATAAGAAAAATGGAAAAAGCAAGGTGGCGGCCAGCGCTCCAAAATAGTCGACCGATAAGACATTAGACAAATTGACCTTCAGTGGATAGTACACTTTCATGATGCGTGTCAGCAGCGGGATTTCCAAACCGGTGAGTACCCCAATGGCCACAATTAGCAAGATCATCACCAGCGAAAACTGAGCGTAGCTGGCGTTCGCAAAAGTGTAATACAAAATGGGAACGCTGCAGCCCCCAACAATACCCAACAACAGCTCTACTTCGATGAAGCGGAGGAGGAGATTTTTCTGAAAAATACGCGAGATAAACGATCCGACACCCATCGCCGCCATGTACACGCCGATGGTGATAGAAAATTGTTTAATACTATCACCCAGAAAATAACTGGAGGTGGTACTGATCAGCAATTCATAAATAATGGAACAAAGTCCGGCAATGAAAATGCTAATAATTAGAATGACCTTTTCGTTGATCGCCCTCGATTGCATATGCACTTAGGTTTGAAAACTTCGCGAATATAGCAACGAATTTTGCCAGAATTTGTAAATTGCGCCCTTATTTATCTTATAAAGTATTAATGTCAATTTATCCAAATTGAAAACTATGACACCATTCCAACAAGATTCACGTTTACGAAAAGCTTTGAAAAAAAGTGCGCTCGCACTAACTGTCGCCGGTGGTTTGACTATGATGGGCTGTGGTAGCAATGTCGAATATGTCGACGAAGAAGTGATGACACCTACCAAAGGGGTAATCACTGAAGTTGAAGAAGTACAAACTAACCGCTTCCTCATTTCCGACGAAACCATCGTTGAAACTAAGGCGGATAGCCGAATTATTGCTGCCTACCTGGACGGTACCCGTGATACTTTTACCTTGGATGAAGCACGCTTGGTCGCTGCTGATTCTCTTTCTGGCAATCGACGTAGCTCCGCTAGCCGAATCGTTAACTACGGTTTGATGGGCTACCTAATGGGGCGTAGCATGTCTACTCCAACCACTGCCAGTGCTTACAAAAACAGCGGTGTTTACAACCGTGTGAATGGCCAAGCGGGTGCAACAATGCGCAATACCGCCAATCGCTCTGTGGTTCGTCGTCCGGTGACCCGCAAAACGGGCTTTGGTGGCGGTGCTCGCTCAACTCGCTCCTTCGGTGGATAATCGTCTCCGTAAAATTTTTCCTATTCCGGCACCCGTCATAAAGCGCATGGGGCTAGGGTGGTATATCGGCAGGGAAGCTGAGGATTACCTTTCCGAAGACTTACTCGGTGTGCAGCAGAGTGAAATTGATGCTTATGCTGCCGCTGCGGAAGAGCTGATGTCGATGTACGAAAAAGCGACCCACCACGTGCTGGAGAATAAGCGCTTCAAAGAGCTGGGAATTCCTAAAAATGCCCGCAAACTAATTCGACTCAGCTGGGAGCGGCGCTTGGAACAGCCTTTTCTCTACGGCCGCTTCGATTTTGCGGGAGGACTTTACGGTGCGCCGGTTAAGTTGATTGAATTTAATGCCGATACGGCAACCATTCTACCGGAAACTGTGGTCATCCAAGCCGAACAGCTTAAAGAAAATAACCTATCCTTCGGGCAGTTCAATTCCTTGCAACAGGATTTGACGCGTCGCTTGGCGCATATTCGCCAGCAAAACGCCAACCGTCAGCCTTACATGTTGTTCTCTACTCTGGGATACGCTGAGGACCAGCTCAATGCCGATGTGGTGGCCCGAGCTGCCGAAGAAGCGGGGTTTCAGGTACAACACATGCGCTTGGAATCGGTGATTTTTTCACCGGATGAAGGACTGTATACCGAGTTGGGACAAGATATGTTCTACGAGCATTTCTTCTGGTTTAAACTGGTTCCTTGGGAGTTTATCGCCTACGAGGAGCCAGAGCTGATGGATATTTTGACCGAGTTGGCGGAGCGTGATTTGATCGTTTTCACCAATCCGGCTTATACGCTACTCTGGCAATCTAAGGCCATGATGAAAATCCTGTGGGAGCTATATCCCAATCATCCGCTATTGTTAAAAACATCGGATAAGGAAGATGATTTTTATGGTCAACCTTATGTTGAAAAAGTCATCTTCGGGCGTGAAGGTGAGAACGTCAAAGTTGTTGGTGAAAATGGTTATACCAAAGAGCGCAACAATGGCGACTTTGGCCAATACCCTAAAATTTACCAGCAATTTGTAGAATTACCCAAAGATAGCCGTGGTAATTATTACCAAGCCGGGCTGTATTATACAGATCGAGCTTCTGCGCTTTCTTTCCGTCGGGAGGATGGCTATATCATTGATGAAGATGCCGAGTTCGTCGGGCATTTCATTGCGGAAGGGGAGTAACTAATTTTAATCAGAACATTTTTTTTTAAACATATCTCAATCATGTCAGCAGAACTAAAGCAAAAAATGAAAGACTTTCCGGATATCCGTATCCTGAATACCATCAAACAAGCCGACAACTTTCCCGCCGATGTCGTGGCGATGGCCAAAGAAGTTGCGCTGGAGCGTCAACTGGCCACCTCGGCACAAATCGAAAACTTTGAGCGTTATACTGAGTTCAAGAAAATGGCCAATGAATCCGTGCGTAAAGGAGATTCTCCTGCCACCACTCGCGCCATATTGGAGCGAGCCGGAGCGGATCCCGATAGCATCCGCGAAATCATCGATACGCTACAACGTACTGCCGAAAGTCCAAAATGGACACAAAATACAGGTGCTGTAGGAATTGGTGCCGTTGGTGTTTTATATCTGATCTACGTGATTATCAAGATTATTTATCGGGTCGGGTCTAGCTAGGCTCGGAAGGAATACAAAGGAAATTAACTCGAAATTCTAGCTTTATTTATTCACAATGCCGCGTTGGATGTATTGCATTTCGGTACGTTTGGCGTGTAGTCGTTCTTGAAACAGTTGTAGGCCAAGTTCGGGCTGTAAGCTCTTGCCACAAGTGAAGATGTCTACGGCCGCATAGCCGTGCTCGGGCCAAGTGTGAATGGTCAAATGACTTTCTTGGATAATCACGACGCCGCTAACGCCTACAGGAGTAAATTGATGAAAATTGGATTGAACGATAGTTGCTCCCATCGCCAGAGCGGCTTCGAGCAAAGCGTTTTCGACAAAATCGGTGGTTTCTAGTAGATCGGCATCACAGTCGTAGAGTTCAATCAACCAATGATGGCCGATGGCACTTAGCTTCATATTTTCTTGAGGCCGGGAGGCCGGAGCAGACTTTCTCAACACAGTTTATTTTAGTTTCATAACAAATTTAACAAAGCTCCCGGCATTTCGGGCATTGTCGAGCCGGAATTTCACATTTCAACCACGTGCAATTAGACCTCATCGCAGCTTTTAACATTACATTAATGCCCCGGGGACTTGCAGAGGACACCTGCATTGACTTAACTTAGCAAAAAAAAGTTGACTATGAAAAAATGGTTCTTCCTCCTAGCTTGCACCCTCGTGCTTTTTAGTACTTGTAACAAAGATGATGACGATGTCGCCGATGGCGAGCAATTACTCAATTACGACGGAGATAATAGCACCGGACCCATACTCGAAGCCGGATTTTACGAAGCAGCGGTACGTTTCCCCGTAACCATTATGAGCAATTATGAGGGGTGGACCCTGAATGAAGTGCGTTGGTTTATGGGGGCTCGTCCTGCTAGTTGCATTATTAAGATCTATAAAACGGCAACTAATGCCAGCTTATCTCCCGGAGAATTGCTGTATGAAGCTGATGTCAGTAATCAAATTGATAATTCTCCTCAGTGGTATACCCATAATATTGCCGGTAATATCGTTGCCGATGGTGATGATGTCTGGGTAAGTATCGCGCTGGAGCATACGAATACACAGCAATCCATCGGTTGTGATGCTGGCCCTCGTCAATCGAACGGTGATTGGATCGTGGAAGATTCGGTGACCGACTGGGAATCTTACCAGCAGCGTACCGGCAGTGAAAGTATCAACTGGAATATTCGCCTGGTCGTCGCCGAGCAATAGATTTATCGATACTGATTAGCGCGCTCGTTGCGTGAAGCCATCTCGGCGGTTTGCTCGATGCGTTTCTGTCGCGTCGGCGCGCGCTTGGCGTTGAAAATCCATTCGAGGATACCCCGTTTGACAGAACGAGGGAAGGCCAGAAAATACTGCTCCGCTGGTGGATAGCGGTCAAAAGCGGCCTGTAAATCGGGTGGAATCACGAGATTTTCTACGTCATCGAGAGCGGTCCAGGTGCCGCTGGCCTTGGCGTGGGCGACCATCTCTTCGCCGGCTGGACTGAGCCGTCCTTCCGCGGCCAGCCGGGCAATCTTTTCTTTATTGACCCGGCTCCAGTTACTCTTCGGATTTCGCTGCGAAAAGTACTGGAAAAAGCTTTGCGCGTCTCGCTTATTGGGCTTGCTATCAATCCAACCAAAGCAAAGCGCCTCGTCTACCGCTTCAGGATAGTACACGCTGGGCACACCACTGTCCTTTTTAAAAATAACCAACCAAACACTATTTTCTTGCTGATGATGTGCTTTCAGCCATTGCCGCCATTCGGCCTGACTAGTTGCATGAAAGGCTTTGACACCATCTTCTCGGGGAGGACATCCGGGCATATTTTACGAATTTAAAAGTTGACAGAGATAACCTTACATTATTTATTAGCTGATTCAACAGTCCAACTATTCATTTCGTCTACATCTTTCAATATTCAATATTCAATATTCAATAGCTCTACCATCTAAAGTCTAATATCCCTTACTCCTCTGGCATCTGGTATCTTTTTGTCTGGCATCTAAAAAGATCTAAAATCTCTCACTGCCCTGATATCCTTTCTCCAGACTTCTAAAAAATTTAATAATTACTAATAAAAAAAGTTAAAAAGGCGTTAAACACAGTCTACGGGATAGGGGTGACGCCCCCTTTTTCGATTCAATATACCGATTTGTGGCCCAATTTTCGTTAAATGAAATATTGTGGATTTTTTAAATATGAAAACCCCTTTATGATGAGCTTACACAAAATGTTACCACTGGCGTTGGTACTGCTCGTACTAGCCGCCTGCAACAAGGACGACTACACTCCAGTACCCACCGGCTTTTCGCCGAAACTGGTGATCACCATTCAGGATCAGTTTGAAACCCCGCCCTCTCGGGTATCGGTTTTTTTCAAAGTAGAGAATCAGGATGGGGACCCGGTGGCGGGATTAACCGAGGAGAACTTTACAATCTATGAGAAAGGACGCAACGACGATCAAGAACGCTTACTGAGTGTGGAAGAGGCCGCGCGCCGTATTTCAGACAACAGCCAAGTGTTTCAAAATCGCGCTATTCTGCTGCTCGATTTGAGTGGTAGTGTCTTGAATACAAACTTACCCGAGCTGAAGGATGCGGCGAATAAGTTTATCGACAAGGTCATTATTCCCAACCACTCCGCTACTACCGTTGGTATTTGGTGGTTTGACGGGCGAGATGCCTTGCATCAGTTGATTGACTTTACAGACAATGCCCAGGCACTACACAGTGCAATCAGCGGTATTGACACGGATATTTCAACGGATAATTCGACCGACCTTTTCGGTGCAATTATCAAATCCACACAACTGGCGGAGAGCAAATTGCTCGAAACCGAATTGCAAGACATCCTGGGAGCAGTATCCATTGTAACTTTCACCGACGGTACCGACCAAGCTGCGCGCTACGCGCGCGCCGATGCTTACAAATCTGTGGATAACGCACCGGATGGCGTGAAGTTTTACACCATCGGATTGGGATCCGAGATCGATGAAACAGTGCTGAAACGTATCGGTAAAACCAGCTTTGTCTATGCTGACGATACGGACGCACTGACCGCGAAGTTCGAAGAAATCGCCAATCTCATTACCGATGAAGCCAATGCTTATTATTTGTTTGAGTATTGTACGCCAAAACGGGATGGCTCTGGCTTGAACGAGCTCCACATCGAAGCTAAACAAGGGGAGGCTAAAGGTCGAAAGATCACTTCTTTTGATGCGACCGGCTTTAGCGCCGATTGTGACTTGTAGCCTTTGAAGATGAAATAATGAAGCCGCTAAGTTCAAAGGGAGCTTAGCGGCTTTTCTCATTTAATAGGAGTTGCAATCAATTTAAAAAAAATCACTATCTATCATCGATTACAACTGTTATTTTGGAATCAACTTATTTCGTAACAACAAACTTTTTCGTGACGGTTTGAGCACCCGCGTGGAGGCGATACCAATAGACGCCACTGCTCAACTGACTCACGTCTACCGGCAAAACCAATTGCCCTTCACTGGATTCAAATTGTTGGGTCATCATCACCGGGCGCCCGGACAAATCAAATAATTCGAGCTGTACCTCGGCTGGCGCCGTCAATCGAACGGTAATGTCCATATGATCACGAGCGGGGTTTGGCGCGTGCTGTACCTCGATTTCAGGTGCAAAGGTGGCATTATCTGATGCTTCGCTGTTCCAACCAACGCCGTTTTCGTACCAATACTCACTGCAACTGTACAAATCTGCAGTTTGACTAGCACCATTATTACTGAAAATGAAGTTAGCGCAATCGGTATTCGCAAAGGTGTAGTAATACCAACCGTTACCTTCGCTAATCATCGGTACGCCGGGCCAGCTGGTCGTTGCTCCAGAGGGCGTTACATTCCAGTAATAGATCGTTGGATTACTGAAACCGCTAGGCCGAAAATGTACTGTGAGCGAATTGCCGCCACCGCTGTCTGGATTCGAGTTGTGCCAACTGCCATTGTACCAGCCATCACCACAGCGATATAAATCTGCGGTTTGGTTAGCACCGTTATCACTGAAGATGATATTCGCGCAATCTGCACAAGGCAGGGTATAGCTGTACCAACCATTGCCCATATCGGTCATCCCTGCACCGGGCCAGCCAGTAGCGGCGCCGCCTGGTGTTACATTCCAGTAGTAAATCGTGGCGGTTGACCAGTTCGTAGGTTTTTTGAAATAAACGGTCATGTCACCATTACAGCTAGGCGCTGATTTCACCCATACCGCGTAATCGTTGCCGAAAGCGGTCAATACCCAATCGCTGCCTTGTGGCGACCAGCTACCGGGGCCAATCTTCATCGCTACTTTGCCGTCAATCTCTGCGGCATAGAGATCCCAACTGGCGGCTTTAATGTCGATGCTACTTTCACTGTGTAGGCCATTGTCCTTACGAATTTGAATTAATGCTTTGATTTCATCGTGAAGGCCCCAGTCGTAGAAGTGGTCCCAGAAAACAGTAGGGATGCCAGGGTGCGTTAAAATATAAGCGTAGCCTTGCATGACCTTATCACCGGGGAATGGCCAGTAATTTTGGCTACTACCTGTATCGTGGTTGTCAACAAAAGTGACCGATTGAGCGGGCCACCAGCCGATCAAACCGGGCGCGTTGCCGTTGTTCGATAAGCGCCATAGTTCACCGTTAACGGCTTGCTGGAGCACCCCTTTGGTGGTAAAGTCGAAGACGGTAGAGGTCACTTGAGTGCTGTTAACCCAATCCGCGAGTTGTTGGCGGTGTGGATCGTAATTATTGAGATCAAGATTGTCCCAAAGCTCACCCACGGAGAAGTAGGGGCTGGTCGCGTTATTGTACACGCTATTGTAGTAGCCAGAGTAGCCGCGTACGTAATCGTAGCGCCAGCCATCGAAAC
Organism: Saprospiraceae bacterium; assembly: GCA_028285085.1. Classification (GTDB taxonomy): domain Bacteria; phylum Bacteroidota; class Bacteroidia; order Chitinophagales; family Saprospiraceae; genus JAHDHW01. Next base: position 27,014 of record JANQQI010000011.1, read on the forward strand.
CAATGGTTGTCTTCAGCCAGTTCATCCAGGCAATCAAATCCGCTTGTACCGTAGCGTTGGTATGATCGATATCCCGAGCGGCGTGATAGTTATCACCAGTATCCCAGTTACCGCAGGGATTCCCTCCATTTTGGCCCCATTCATCGTTGGCAACGACAGCTGAACAATCCCAAGCGGGTTGATCAAAATCGGCCCAATTGGTGACCCCGACACGGTGGTTGATTACGATATCGGCGATGGCTTTGATACCGTAACTGTGTAATTCGCTGATGGCAGATTGGAGTTCTGCTTGGGTACCGTATTCAGAATTGACATCGTATAATTTGCGCGGCAAATAGCCTTGTACTGCGGCCGCGTCGCTGGGTGGTGGTAGCCACACCATGTCGATTCCGGCGGCATCCATGTCCGCTGCTTTGTCTTTGACGACATTATACCAACCGAGGGTATTGGAATGGGAATCCCAATTGAAGCCTTGCAGGAGGACATCGGTATTCTGAGCAGAGAGTGAGAAGATGAAACAGAGAAGAAGAGAAATTAGGGTCAATTTTTTCATTGGTCGTTCTACTTTATAGGTGTAAGGGATGGAAAAGTTTGATGGTTTAAAATTGACCCGAATACACCTGGGAAGCGTCCCATCTGACCGAAAATGGGTGCCACCTGCCCAAAAAAGAGTACCGTTTTATAAGATGGAACGCCTGAAATGGGCGTTTTGAACAAAAAAGTGGATTTTTAAGGTATGTTCCAAACATTCAACGTCTCTCCGATTCCCGAACTACAAGCCTTCGTCAACAACATCTGGATTGTCGAGGCGAGTGGTATCAATGCAGTGAAAACGGAAAAGATGATTCCCTACGGTTGTATGGATCTGGTTTTCATTGAAAATGCCAATTTGGAATGGCTATCTGGAGATACGGAGGCGAGCTCGACGAGCCGAGCCTTTATCACCGGGCAAGTGACCAAGCCTTATTATCTCAGGTATATGCCCGGGGTTCGACTGATTGGTTTTGGATTCTATCCGCATACGGCACATCGCTTTTGCGGATTCCCTGCCGCGGAATTTACGGATCAGTTGATCCCTTTGGAATTGGTACATCCGTCGATTGCCGTCAAGGCGGTCATTAATCAACTGGACGAAACTTCTGATTTGTTCTCTAAGTTGGTCTTATTGCAAGCATTTGTACTACAAAGCATTCGAAAGCATGAAATGCCTTTACCGCAAATGCATTACACGCAAGAGATGGTCAAATCCATTTTATCCCAACAAGGGCAAATTGATTTGGCCGAATTTAGTCAGCAACATCGCATTTCAAAACGCTATATCCAGCGCTTGTTTAAAGACTATGTAGGAGTGAGTCCGCTGCATTTCACCAAAATTGTCCGCTTTCTCAACGGTATCTCTCGACTCCAGCAACAACCCGAATCCCTTTCCTTCCTGAGTTACGAATTGGGCTATTACGACCAAGCGCATTTTATTCGGGATTTCAAGCGATTTGCTGGGCTATCGCCTACAGCTTACCTCCGCGAATCCCACGAATTACTGGATCAATTTACCGACGAGACATCTAGTTCGTTTTTGTACAATCAATTGCTGGATTGATGTACTAGCTTTGTGGCTACAGCATTAGGAAAATTTAAACTAATCATTTTTACAATGAAATCATCTCTCTTATTCATGGTCCTATTCATCACTTGTGCTGGACCATTAAGTGCCCAGGATTCCGATTACAGCCTGGTTGAAAAGACTTTAAACTACTATCTCGACGGCGGCACCAATAACGATTTTTCTACCCTGAAAAAGGCCTTTCACAACACAGCCATCATGCGTTTTGTCGGAGCGGAATACAAGGAAGTCAATGCCCTCGAGTTTTTTGAAAAAGGCATGAAACCGGGGCCCAAACAGGATCGTAAGACGCGGATTGTTTATATCAACGTGACTGGAAATGCGGCGAGCGCGAAGTTGGAAATCGAATATCCGACCTTTTCATTTATCGATTATATGCATCTTTTGAAAATTGAAGGGGAGTGGAAAATTGTGAGTAAAATCTTTTATAGAAAAGTGCGGGATGAGAAATAGATATTGGTTAAAAATGGCCCCTTTGACTTGGTTGTGTGGTTGTTTGATCTTTTTCACGGCCTGCTCTACACCCGAAGAAGTACCGTTGAAAGATCGCTACACGATGCAAGATCTTAACGGAACGGCTTGGCAGATGGATTACTCGATGGAAATCCACGAGGATACTACTTTTCGCCACGTTCCCGAGCATTGGCTGCGGATCAAAACCTTTACGCAAAACCGCTTCACTTTTACTGGCTACGACTATTCGGTACCGGAGATTGCGGGAATGGGAGGTGGAACGTACACTTTACAGGATTCGATTTATGTAGAAAACATTGCATTTCATCATCGCGCGGATTTCAACGGCACAGAATTTCAAGGGCGACTCTATTTCGATAGTATCTATTTGTACCAAATCGGTACTGTTGGAGAATTGACGCTCAAAGAGCGTTGGCATCGCATTGATTAAGCGCTTGTTTAATTGACCTCAATCAAATCTAATTCATTGTCGGTCATCCATCTCTTGTGCTTTGAAATATTGGCCGGGGGTAGAATTCGTGAGCTTTTTAAAGGCCCGATTAAAGGCCGTCTTGGAGTTGAAACCCACCGAAAACGCAATCGCCAGGAAGGTATGGTTGCGATAAGCTTCTTGCATGACGCGTTCCTTGAAGGCTTCGACCCGCCAGGAATTAACGAAATCGTAGAAATTTTTGTCAAAACCGTCATTGATCACCTTAGACAAGGTATGTGGATTCGTACCTACCGTTTCAGCTAACTCGGAAAGAGAGAGCTTGGGATTAAGAAATGGCTGTTCGTCCTGCATGATGGTTACCAATTGTGTTTTGAGGGCTTGCAAGGTCGCACTTTCTTCCTCGGACACTGTGCCATTATCCGTATGAGTTGGTTTGGTCTGTGCCTGGACCTCGGCGTCAATCACTTCCGCGGGGACTTTGAAAATCTCCGGTTGTTTCATCGCGAAATAACCGAGGCAAAAGATCAGTAAGGCGAAGAGCGCCCAGACACTATCCGTCGTTTTATTGGTCAGCCACTGCCAATCGTGTCCCATTATCAGCCCGGCAATTCCCACCAGATAGGTCAAAAACCACACGAACAAGCAACTAGCGATCAGCAGGATAATGGTATTCAGAAATTTGAGATTCTGCTCGAAAGAGTAATTCGCATTATTGTTGGCCTCATAGGCGTGCGCCAGTCGGTAACTTTGCCACCAATAAATGCTGTTGTAAATCAGAGCCAGCCCACCACTGACGGCGAAAAAGGTACTCAAACTCCGATCAACCACTCGGCCGATGAATATCTCATTATCAAGCAACAGCAATGGGAGATACGCAAAGAACTGTAAAATGACCGGAACGAAATGCAGCCAACGCCAGCGCTGATTACGAGACGGTAAGAGCAGGAGCTTTTGCATGTAAAACAGGAACAAGGGCGCAAAGAGAAAGTAAATCAAATCGGGCAACAGCAGTAATTTCGGCATCCACTGAAAGGTTTCCCGATCGTAGGTTGACACCCGCCCGATGATGGCGACTGCCGTCAGGGCAATCAAGATCGAAAGCATACGATTTGCCGCCCGATTGTAATTTTGGGTGGTATTAATTGCAATCACCAGCAAAATCCCCTGGAAGGCGGCCAGTAGTAGCAAAAAGGTATAAACCGTGAGCGGTCGCCCCGAAATATCTTCCCAGCTCTGAATCCGACATTCGATCTGCACCTGGGGTGGGGTAGTGGCATCCGCCCGATATTGGCGATTAGGCAAAGCGCGGCCCGCAGCATCGCCTTCGGCGGTATCCCAGTTGCCGCGCGTGAATTTATAGAGCAAGGTATCCCGTCTCAGCTTCACCTTGGCCTGATATTGCCCGGCGGCGTTAGGCTGCATCTTATAAGCCGGATCGCCGGGATGCCAATTGTTGAAGTTCCCCACCAGATATATCGAAGCCTCGGGCGGCGTATTCTCCGGCAAATCCTGCAAAACGATGGTCAATTCAGAGCGATAGGGGATAGCATCCTGCAAGTCTTCCCAGCCGGATACCTGGACGCGTAGGGTGTCGTGATCTTGCTCGGGCACGTAGCGACGATTATCGAGCGTCTGCCCCAGCGCATCACTCTCCACCCTCAGCCAATCCCCTCGTGTGAATTTATACTCAAAGGCCGCCGGCAGCACCGAAAAGGTATAGGCATAGCGCCCGTCTCCTAGCGGCTCCAGCTGAAAAGCCCGCTCTCCTGGCTGCCACTGATTGAAATCTCCGGTCAGGAAAATAGAATCCTCGGTTGGGGTATAGGCCGGCATCGATTCCAGGAGAATCGTCAGTTGGGCGGTGAGCCGGCCGGCACCCACCAGCCATAGGATGCTTAGGAGAAACGCTTTTTGCCACATAGCACTCGTAGTATGTCCATTAACGAGCCGGTGCCGCTCGTGGGCAGCCAGCAATAGAGGAGATCGGAGATGATTAAAGATAAGGAACTGTGCGGATGTTTTGGTATGTGGGGGGGATTAAATCGAAGGGGGAATGTTGTGGATTGGTATGGGGAAGTTGATTAGTTAGGGTGGTGTTCATAGTGTTTAGTGTTCGGGTGATGGTTGGGGATGGTTATTTAGTGGTTGGATAATGGTTGTGGTAATCGTTAATACGGTTAGGGTGTGTATTCTTCTGGTTCTGTGTTGATTATGTTGAGTGAAGTGTGGCAGATGTAAATTGTTACCCAAAGTGAATTGTTTATTCATTGATCTTCATCTTATTTCCGTCATGTTAATTCTGGCAAGAAATAGTAATGATTAGGAGGCAGACAAAGATAAATAAGGGGTATGTGGAGGAAATAGAAGTGAATAAAATATATTGTTATCAATAAAGTTATTTGCTATCTTAACAGAATGTATTTAGTAGTATATAAAACTACGCATAGTGTTGTTTAATAAAACGACGATGATTTATACCTATATCATTCAAGTCAGTCTCGTTCAAATTGTGAGTCTTTTGAATCGGTTGGAGGGGGAGATATATGAACATGATGTTTGATAAATAGATGTTATGTGCCATTAAAATAACTTATATGAAATTTGAAGATGAATTGAGAAATAAACTCGAGAGCGGTGGTATTGAATTTGGGGTTGAAAAAAGAGAATACACAAACAACGATGGAGAAGTAGAAATGACAGAACGTGAGTATGCTAAATTTCCATGTGGAAGAGAGTTTATAAAACTACAATATACCGATAGAATTGAACTCGATTTGTATAAGGAAAGTAATATTGAAAAATTTAAATTTATTAAAGATTTTGAAGGCATTTGGTCTCCTGAGTTGGGGGCTATTGAATGTGAACTACAATCTGTTCATAGGTTTGGAGCACCATCACATTATGTTATGAGAAGACTTGCTAAACTTTTTGAAACTGAAATTGAAGAAAATACTGAAATTCAAAGGTTCTCATTAGAACCATCAGCTAATGGACATCTTGTATCTATAGGACGTCCAAGTATTGATTATGCAATTCTTTCCTTTTTGAAGAATAGAAGACTAAGATTTGAGAATACAAGAAGACGGCCTACTTTAAGAATTGAAAATCTAACTATTTCAAAGCATGATGATGCAAAGAAACTACTAAATAAAATAGGTAATGCTGTTCTGTTTAAACTCGATATGACATCAAATATAGGGTTTAAATTAGCTGAGGATATAGAAATCCGACGGTCATATTTTCGGAAAAAGCGTTCTGAATATGAATTAGATAAATCATTTCCGCTTTATGAGTATGACAGCGAACCAATGTCATTATATTGGTATGCAAAATCGGCGACAGAAATGCCACTTCTCCAGTTTTTGGCTCTATATCAAATTTTAGAATTTTATTATCCTATCTTTTCCCAAAAAGAAGCACATCAAAAGATAAAAAATCTAATTAAAGATCCAAGATTTAATCCGAATAAAGACTCTGATATATCGAAAATACTAAATTCGATTAAGCAGAATAAAAATCAACTTGGATTTGGTTCAGAGTTAGAACAGTTGAAGGCAACTTTATCCAGTTGTATAACTAATGAAGATATTCTTGAAATAATTCAAGCCGATGAAGAAACAAATGAGTATTTCGCAGACAAAAAATCAAAAAAAATTGCTCATAAAAGTATAAATCTTTCGAATCTTTCAAATTTAATATCAGATTGTGCAGAACGGATTTATGAAATAAGATGTAGAATCGTACACACGAAAGTATCTGACAAGAATTATAAATTACTTCTGCCTTCTTCACCAGAGTTAAAATATATGTCCTTTGAGATTTCGATTTTAGAGCAAATGGCCAAAAAAGTCTTGATTACTGCAAGTAGAACAATAAATATATGAAGAACGATGTACGATATAGGCCATGATACCAATTTAATGTCGCACGGCAAATAATTTAACCGTTCTGCGATATAAGAAAGATTGAATCCAAATAGCCAATGTACCAACCACTAAAGGTGGAAAAATCCTATGTTTTTTACTATATGTACTAATATGTCATTCCATGAAATTGAGTATTAAAAATCTCAGAAAATCAGCTAAAGAATTAATAACTCAATGTTATGTTGGAAAAGACTTGATTGAAAGTATTGAATTGTTAAGATCTGCTGTAGACGACGAGAGTGATTCTTATAAAAAAATATCGCTTACAATTCCACAAATAAGAAGATGTGAGCAACAAATGAGAGATGGAACAATTTCTTCAAGAGACTATGATGTAAGAATCAACCAAATCCAAATCTCTATTTATGATTTCATTTCTAAGCTGAAGTCGAAAGAAATACTGACTCTTTTCGAATACGATGATAAAAATGGATTAGAATTTTATATAACCAATAGCCAAAAAGAATTTAAGTTCAGATTCATTGGGAATCTTAGAAATTATCTGCCTTATGGAGTTGGAAAAGCATTTTATTCAAATGGAAGCTATTACCACGGTTCCTTTAAAAATGGATTAAAAGAGGGCGAAGGAATATTATACGATAAGAATAGAATGGTAATAAATAATGGGAAATGGAAAAATGATAATTTTTTAGGCAAAAATCAAATAAGATATTATAAACACATTTCGGTTGGGGCAAATTCTAAGCAGAATATCAATATTATTGATGAACCAGATTTTGAAATTATCTTATTACCATTTCTTAATGAGGTAGGCTTACTAGCATTTCCTGTTAAAGGCGATAGTATGGTGCCTAGATTTAAAGAAGGGGATAGAGTAATCTGCAAAGAAATAACCGACCAAAGAGAAATTCACCATAATCAAGTTTACGTAGTATATCATGATCAAATGTTCTTATTAAAATATGTCCAAAAGGATTGGCATAGAAGTAACAGATACGTATTAGTTTCCGAAAATTATTTGAATCATGACCCAATCGAAATATTTGCTGATGAAGGGACTAAATTCTTTAAACTTGTCCATTTGCTAAAAGACTATTAATGTAACTAAAAATGATGCAAGTGTATATGCTAGCTTAATACTAATCATGTTTGCCAATCGTCAGACCGTGCAATAATCTAATTCGGGAAGATTAACTAAAGTGTATCAAGGTTATATTTCCATATCCGTTGACAAACTAATGCCCAAGAAATACATGAAGATCGACCTGCAATTTCGTGCATTCATGCCTATGAAGTATTAAAAACAACCCATCTAAATTACTTTATCAATTCTCCCTTGAGTCATTTATTTCGACCGACGACTTTTTAACGGATTTTGCAGCCACATCTTAATTATCCCTTATTTATAAGGAGACCAAGCTAAACTATAGTCATACTAGCGGACCTGGACTTACCCAATCATATGTTCGAGTGTACGTTAGTTAAACAAAACAGTTGATTAATAACAACATTTTTAAGACCTTATAAAGGCAAATAGCTGTGACAGTTCACAGGGTGTATCTTTGACCTATTTGCGAGACTATTTGGCAGAGAGAAATAGGCTAATTGTATGACACAACTCACGCCTCTACCCCCTCAACACAAAAATAAAACCCATTGAACAAAAACTCCAAATACGACGCTTTCCGAATGGCCTTAGAAGAAGGCGCGCCCATTACGGAGGAGAATTGGGCTACCATAAGGCCGCACCTGACAGTCAGGCATTTTGCCAAAGGGGAAACCATTATCGGAGAGGGGGAAACGGAAAATTATCTTTCTGCGGTGGCCAAGGGCTGCGTAAGGCACTATGTGCTTAAAGATGGTAACGAAATCAACTTTGACTTTGCGTTTGAGCATGAATTAAGTAACTCCTATGCTTCTTTTTTATCGCGAAGCCCTTCGCGGATCTCGATTGAAGCGATCGAAGCCGTTACCTTGATCAGCCTCCACTATGATCGTTTGCAAATGTTGTACAGTGAGTCCGCTACCGGAGAGAGAATAGGTCGATTAACGACAGAAGGCTACTACATTTGGCGAGAGAAGCGTGAAATTCAACTCCTGACCTTAACCCCCGAAGAACTCTATCTGGACCTGCTGTCCCAATATCCAGAATATATCAGTCGTATCCCGCAAAAGTATCTGGCTTCCTATCTGCAGGTGCAGCCCGAATCACTCAGCAGAATAAAAAGGAGAATTCACCAAAACCGGAAGCGAACTTAACCAAGGTTATTTTATTTCAGCTGCCCTCTGGTGAACTTTGTCATGAAATCTTAGAGCTTGTTTGGAATTTGTTCTTTAGGTCGAAAACTGACAATTTTTTGTTTAAATGAAGCTCCTTTTAAGGAGCATAGCCGGAGGCTACGTGACGAAAAAGAGCTGAGATGTAAACAGAAAAGTGGCGTTTGTAGACCAATTAATAATCTCCAAACAAGCTCTTAAACACAAGACATCATGCAAGCTTACCAGAGTATCTTACTAACAATTTTAACCTTAGGGGTTTTTACCGCGACCTATGCACAAGGAAACGCGGAGGAATTTAAAAAGCACCATAATCTTTATATCAGCTTTGGAGCTGGCTCTTCGATCCTGAGGCAATTTCCCTCCGATATTTATTTTGCCGGAAGTAATAACCTTCAGTTGGGATTGATGTACGAGCGCGCATTTCATCATCGATTTTCGGTCGTTACTGGCCTTGAATTTGAGCAAGTGACCTACAATTTTGACGGCGACTTGCAGTTCAACTCAAATACTGGGTTTACGTTAATTGAAGCGGCATCCGACAAAAAATACACCGGACTAAGACAACGAAATCTGGCTGTCCCGCTGCAAGCCAGGTTCTACTTTTTGGAAAACAATGCTGCTGATTCGCGGAATCTATTTGTGCAGGGCGGGGTGCGCCTGATTCAATCCTTAGACTTTCTTGGGGCGGAAAGCTTAGCAACCAGTTATTATTATCGTAGTGAGGGCGCATCTGAATCACTCTCATTGTCTGATTACACCAATCAAACAGGCTGGCAGTTGGAACTGATGATTGGATTTAAAGGGCAATTCTTCAAAAAGTTTGACTTGCTCAATGCTTCTACCCTAGGCTTTATGTATCAGTTGAATCCGATGTTTGACGATAATTCTTCTGAGGTATTCCCCTTGAATTTCACCTGGCGGTTTCTGTTTTAAAAGTAGCCTGATTATTTTAGTCAATATGGATGGCAGTAATAAAGAGCATTCTGAGACCTCACCTTGGTGGATGGCCATACAAAAGCATTTCCCCTGGAAGGCGTTTATCATCGGCGCTTTACTCCCGATTATCATTTATTATGTGTTTGATCTGTACGGCAAACCGCTGGTTGGAGCTCTGATAGCGGCCTCTTGGGGCGTTGGTGTGGTGCTGGTCACCCATTTTGTGTTCCAAAAAGTAAACCTCTTTGCCGTATTAGCCATCCCATTGACACTGATAGAAATTATAGGAACGATCATCACCCTTAGTCCCGATTTCTATTTGGCGACTGCTGCTATTGACCACCTGCTCTGGGGGATCGCTTTTCTGGTGTCGTTAGCCTTTCCTCGCCCCCTGATCCTGGTATTGGCTGATGCGATGGATAGTATTCCGCACTCAAGCGAGATGGAGGAATTTCGAAAAACGAAAGAATTTAGGATGGCCTGGGTTGTATTAACCTCTATTTGGGCCGGCGCACATATCCTTTCGGCCATGGTGTTAGTTGTCTCACAACTTTGGATGCCCCTTGAGTTCTTCCTGATCGTCAGAACAACACTCAGCATGCCGCTACTGGCTGTTTTGATTGCCATTAGTTTTTGGTTTCCAGAGTGGTATTGGAATAGAGCTTGACTTGACGCTCTAATCTTATTAGGAGGATGGTGGCTTGGCAAAATATGCTTAGAGATTCAACAACAACTATCCTCAATGGTCTCAATATATCAGGAATAAGTACTTTTACCTCCAGAACCAATAGCGTATCAATTGGAATTTTTAAATTAACCATTAATAACAGAGGCAACAGATAACATACAGATGGCGATCATATCTAGTATAGACGCCATATATCACTAAGTTATTCCTGCTAACTAAAAAGAGCAATATGATCAATAAGCTCCTGCCTGAACTTAATAAAGTATATCAAATAAAACGATATACATTGCTTCATATTTTGGGAGGGAGTGGTGGAATTGAGGTTGATTTTAAGGTACACCATGATTGGCGTGATAAATTGATATTTCTGGATAAAGGGCAATACATCAAATTTTTATCAGACAATTTTGTAGTGAGAAGGATTGAATTTGAGGATGAAAATATATTTCGCAATCAGGAAGTCAGGGTACTATTCAAACATTTGGTTTCTTTGGGGTATATTAATTTTAGTGATTGTGAAAATTGTCAAAAATACCTAAACGGTACGGTGTTTTCAGATAAATTAAGCGATATTATTGATGTGTCAACTACTCAATGGTTTTGGCAGAATCCGTTCCATTCCAATAAAGATGAATACCATATTATTTTTGATGTAAAAGATATGGTGGATGCGAATTTCAAATATCATCTATCCAACGAAAAAATTTCAAAGGTCATCAATTTTCAGGGATATGATGCCCATGCACTTTTAAAAACTAAGGTGGGGGTTTCCATAAAATCTCTGATGGCTTATAAAAGGTTGCTGGAAAGTAAAAAAGAAATTGTTTTTACCGATAAAAATATTAACGAAATTGCTTATGAATTTGGGTTTAAAGATCCTGCTTACTTCAATAGGGTATTTAAGAAAAATGTGGGAAAAAGTCCTTTAGAGTTCAGAAATGACTTTGAATTTGAAAACAGAGATTCTTTTTTGCCTGAACTTTATCATTTATTGGAAAAACACCATAAGGAACAACGAAATCTACCTTTCTACGCCAATGAAATGCACCTTTCTGTTAAATCCTTATCAAAAAAAGTAAAGGATAAATTGAATGTTACACTGAGTCAGTTGATACGCCAAGAATTGATAAAAACTGCTAAATTATTGCTACATACCGATATTCCCATAAAAGAAATTGCCTTTCAATTAGGTTTCGAAGAAACCAATCATTTCTCCTCTTTTTTTAAGCATTATGCTAATCAAACTCCGACAGAATTCAGACAATCTGCCCATTTATAAGTTCTTAAAACAACCACTCATTATTCCTTTCCTAATTTAAAAAGTACAATCATAAGGGAAGTTTTTGTACCAATTCAATTTGATGCTTGATATAACTTTGCATGGTAATTATTTATTAATAAAAAAATTATCAAAATGAATATCAAGAATCAAGTAGAACTAATGGATGCTATGGTGTCGCAAGGCGATATTGTAAATGCCGTAAAAACATTTTTTTGCGACAAAGCCCAAACTTCCGATTATGGAAATCTAACGACCGATGGGAAACAGCAAATGGTCGAAAAAATGGAAGGATTTTTAGGCTCGATTGCCAACGTAAATGGCATTACCCACCACAGTTCTATCGTTGATGGCAACTCTTCTGCTTCAGAATTTACTTTTGATTTTGACATGAAAGATGGCAGTAAAATCTACTGGCATGAAATTATTCGCCGGATTTGGAACGAGGAAGGAAAGGTGATCAATGAAGCCTATTTTAATGCCGTTTAGCGGTAATCACACCTTGAAAATTTTTAACAATGAAATTTGTGACAAAAAGAATTCACGCGTTTTTGGATTATCCAGTTGCCTTGGCATTAATGAGCTTGCCGTTTCTGTTAGGATTGGGAAGTTCAAATTCTCTTGCCTTATACCTTTCCGTGGGAACAGGTGTGGCGGCCCTGCTTCTTACCTTATTAACAGATCATCATTTAGGCGTGTTTAGAGTTATCTCTTACCAGTGGCACCTCATTGTAGATTTTATGGTCGGGATAACATTTGTACTTGCTCCTTTTATTCTTCATTTCGAAGGTGTTGACGCGCTTTATTATTGGATAAACGGAGCGTCTGTCCTGTTCGTCGTAAGCATGCACAAAACTGAAAGTACAATAGGTAGCACAGTCAGATAGTAATTGAAAAATATTTTTCTTAAAATTTAAAACATAAATAATGAAAAAGATAATAATTTTCTTCGCATTTTTTGCTTTTGCGTTAACTGCATTTGCCCAAGATAAAATGGCAAACAACATTGACAATAGTAATATCGCCTTACAGGGATATAGCCCGGTATCGTATCTTGATTTGGGGATAGCGCAAAGAGGTGTAAAAAACTTCAAATCAGTACATAATAAAGTGAATTACTATTTCACCTCGGCAGAGCAAAAAGCAACTTTCGATAAAAATCCTGAAAAATACTTGCCTCAATACGGTGGATATTGTGCCTTTGGTGTTTATGCAGGGGCTAAATTCCGTCCTGATCCCAATAAATTTATTGTAAAGGATGGGAAATACTTTTTATACCTCTACAATATCGAACTGGATGCTCAGCAATTATGGTTAGCTGAGAATAATCACTATGGATTAGTGAAAACGGCTAATACAAATTGGGAAAAATTGAAATCGACTTATAATTAGTCTAATCTATAATTTTTGGCCTAAACAAGCTCGTCAAAGATGAGCTTGTTTTATTTTTTTTAAAATGGAAAAATTAATTTCGGAGATAAAAAGATGTAAAGTATGTCTGCCTTATTTAGCGCAAGGTGTCAATCCTGTATTTTCCGCTAATCCTAATAGCAAAATTATTATTATAGGTCAAGCTCCGGGGAGTATCGTCCACAAAACCGGTATTCCCTGGGATGATAAAAGCCGAGAAAGGCTTCGTACTTGGCTCAAGGTGGACAAGGACGTTTTTTATGACCCCAATAATTTTGCAATTATTCCAATGGGGTTCTGCTACCCAGGGAAAGGGAAAAGCGGCGATTTGCCTCCACGCCCCGAATGCGCTCCTCTCTGGCATCGTCAATTGTTTGATGCTATGCCTAACCACGAATTAATTTTATTAATAGGTCGATATGCTCAAGCATATTATTTAAAAGAACGCTGTAAAAAAACGCTTACAGAAACGGTCAAAAGTTATAAAGAATACCTTCCTAAATATATGCCCTTACCACATCCTTCCCCTCGGAATAATATCTGGTTGAAAAAGAACAAGTGGTTTGGAGAAGAAGTTTTACCTTTACTGCAGACTAAAATAATCCAAATTACTTCTTAAATTTACTTTACAAAAAATATAAAGATGAAAACGACTTTCTCCGTTTTACTATGCCTATCCTTTTGCTGTCTTGGTTTTTCTCAGAAATTGCTGATCGAGCTTAATGAAAAAGGTGGCGCACCCAGCCTCATCAATAAAGGCACTTACAAGGTGATACTCTATAATGATACGGACCAAGCCATTAATCTGTTTTCCAGCCATCATAAGGAGTACGGCGGTGCAGTAGTTACCTGGAGTACTACCTTCAACGGTACTGAGACTTCCAGCGGTAATAAGTATAAACCGATGGATACAAACTCCCGCTTTGATAAACGCGCATTCTCTACCGTGCCTCCCGGGCAGAAAAAGCATATTGCCACTTTGTCTCTGGAACCGGATAAGGCCGGAACTTATACCAAAACCTACACGATGTCGCAAGATCCTGCCACCGTCGATATGAGGTATGCGGCTAATGGGACCGCCAAAACCTTAGCATCCCAAATATCGGCCTTTGATATTGCGGCTTCTATTGATATTGTGGTGGAAGATATGGAGACTAAAGCTTTAGTGGCCAAGGACATTACTTTTGAAGAACTATCTAAAAAGAAAACGCATAAAGACTTCACGGAGGCTAAGTTTAATCCTTCCGAAGTGTTTTCGATGAGCCTCGAATTCAAAGATGCTGCAGAGGCCAAATCTCAATTGGCGGAAGTCGCCAAACTACAAAATATTCGAAAGCTGATCCTTAATTTTAAATCCGCCGAAGCCATTGACATTCCCGAAGCGCTCGGAGCCATTCCTCTGATGTATCTACAGATAAATGGTCGGCAGACTCAGCTTAATATCCCTGCTAACTTTTTGCAAGTCGGCAGCCTACGCTATCTAAGTATGGGAAAAGTAAGGTGTAGTTCGCTTGACTTTGTCGGACAGCAAAAAGATTTGGAAAATCTAACGCTTTATGATTGCGATTTAAAAGCCATCCCCACCTGGATTGGGCAGCTGTCTAAGCTAGAGGAACTCATGATTACCGATAGTCCCTTCACGACTATACCAGAGGAATTTGCCGCTCTCAAAAACCTAAAAAGACTTAATCTACAGAAGAATGGCTTAACATCCGTGGATCATATTTATAATAACTCCGGCCTGACGAGTCTGACTTTATTGCAAAATAATCTGAGTGCATTACCGGAGGAAATCGGCCAACTTACAGCCCTGACCAAACTCGATCTTCGAAAAAACAAGTTGACTAATTTACCCGCCAGCATTGGCAATCTAAAAAAATTAAATCGTCTGGATTTAACGGAAAATAACATTCAAGATTTACCGGATTCCTTTGGTGGTCTTAGTGCTTTGAAAACGCTTTTTCTGAGAAAAAACGGAATGACTGAACTTCCGCTTGCACTCACTAAAGCTGCCTCTGTCAAAGAATTGTATCTGGATGATAATAAACTGACGTCCTTTCCTGCTGAAATTTCAAATATGAAAAGCTTGTCGCATTTCAATTTTGAAAATAATCAGATCACCGCGTTTCCCGATAGTCTATTTGGCATGAAAAAGCTGTTCCGCATTTTTACCGAAGGCAATCCGCTGTCGAAAAAACAGAAAAAGAAACTGAATAAAGCTTTTGGCAAAAGAGTACGGTCTTGACGGGATGCTTCGCGCGGAAAGGCTACAATCCAGCTTGAGCTGCCGGGGGCATCTACTGTTGTAAATCAGAAGCTATCCCAATATTCTTTGGGCTACAAAAGTGTCTTTTGAGTTCACATTTCGTTGCAAAAAGCATCATGTAGCTTTGGCTATGCTTCGCTTACCAAAGTTGCAACTCCTCTTCCTGTTGTATCTAAAATCTGAAGTGCCACTTCTGTCTGATTTGGTAGATTGAACTCTATTGGTTCTCCCACCGAAAGGATTCGGATAGCTTTGAGATAATGCAAGTCCTCCTCCTGGTTCTCCAACATCATTGTTTTGGTTAAAGTCCGCTTTCCCACCAGCATCGTCACCAGCGACGAGTGAAATCGTGTTTGAACCATATCCTAGAACGTCAAGGGCCACGAGTTTAAAAAGACAAGAAATAGCTGCAATAACAAATAAAATAATATAAGGTAACCTTTTAAGAGCTGTCGATATATGGGTTTGCAAAGAATTATTCATCACAAAACTCAGTTCGACATGAAAAATATCATATTCTACATTTTAACTTTACTTGCCCCAAGTCCATTATTTTGTCAGGGAAACTATTTTGGTGCGTGGCAGTCCGGCTCGGGAGAAGAACAAGTGAGGGTTACCCAATCATTAGATACCTGGATTGACTATGCGAATGATTTCGTCAACAATGAAGGTCTCTACCTGAAAGATTTTGAATACTACGAGGTTGATGGCCAAAGCCGTTATTTTGGTGCGTGGCAGTCCGGCTCGGGAGAAGAACAAGTGAGAATCACCACATCCTTAAGTACCTGGATTGACTATGCGAATGACTTCGTCAACAACGAAGGTCTCTACCTGAAAGATTTTGAATACTACGAGATCGATGGTCAAAGCTATTATTTTGGCGCTTGGCAGTCCGGTTCGGGAGAAGAACAAGTAAGAATTACCCAATCATTAGATACCTGGATTGACTATGCGAATGATTTCGTCAACAACGAAGGGCTGTACCTGAAAGATTTTGAATACTACGAGATCGATGGTCAAAGCTATTATTTTGGTGCGTGGCAGTCTGGCTCGGGAGAAGAACAAGTCAGAATCACCCAATCATTAGATACATGGGCGGACTATGCGAATGATTTTGTCAACGAGGAAGGGCTGTACCTGAAGGATTTTGAATACTACGAGATTGATGGGCAAAGCTATTATTTTGGTGCGTGGCAGTCCGGCTCGGGAGAAGAACAAGTCAGAATAACGGAAACCTTAAATGCGTGGGGAGATTACGCGAATGATTTCGTCAACAACGAAGGGCTGTACCTGAAGGATTTTGAATACTACGACATATTAATGACGAATGTATCAAGCCCGGAGTTAGAATCTGATCTTTCGATTTTTCCTAACCCTACAAATGATTATTTAAGGATTGATTCGAAAAACCTAGAGAGTGCCAACGTCAGAATATTCAATTTAGTTGGGCAATTAATCCTGGAAGTGAAAGAAACGAATTTACCACAAACCATTGATGTGCAAAATTTTGAAAAAGGGATATATGTATTGGAAATTGAGGTTGCTAATGCCGTGGTATCAAAAAGAATAATAGTGAATTAAAAAACCGATGAGAACCAAGGTGGCTGTTGACAAATTAATGCTAGAAAGCATCTGGGAGTGGGCTCAAAATTCCCTATATTTCTACATGCAAAGCATTAAAAACAGCCTGCCTTAATTTTTCTTGATACATTTATTCCAACTGATAGTTTTATCGAATTTTGTAATCACATCTTGATCTATCTTTATTGATCAGGCGGCGAAGCCTTACTGTAGCTCTACCGATAGACCTGGACTTGATCCGGTAATGTTTTCAAATATATGTTGATTGGATATTTGGAAAATATCTGTTCTGTTCGTGCTTTAGAGTGCATGATTCAGATGTGATTGAACCCTGATTCCTTTGGGATTCGTGACAGCGGGTGGAATGGTCAACAATATTATGACTTACGCTGGATTAACCCCGAGGACGAAAAAGGCCATACCCATGCTTACCATAGCTTCTATCTGAAGAAATGGCTCGAATATTTGATTAAAACAACATTTTTACGAACTTGTGGAGGCAAATACCTGTGAACCATCACAGAGTGTGTCGTTAGCCTATTTGCGTTTTATCATGATTTTTGGTGGCCCGCTTTTAGGAAAGAAGGCGTCTTAAGTACTAGGAGGGGACAGGCTCCATTGGTAATTGTCTAGTACCTCTCATCCGCGTTGGCACGGCAGCTATACGAAACCGTTGGGGATAATTAGGTGCAAGGAGGATTGTTAATTTAACAACTAGGTGGCAAGTTGTTTTTAAATGCTATGAATTAATTAAAGAAAGTTCTTCAAAAGATCAGCTAAAATTAAATTTTACAAAAAAATATTTAATTGTTGGTTACCATAACTAATAATTAGAACCTGTTGAAATGTTATTTATGATGGCGAGAAAGAGCATTTTGCAGACTTGTCAATAATTTTTAAACAGGTTCTTACACTCTACATTATTTTTTATTCCTCGACTTTTAAACAAAAATATATAACGCAATTTTAACTATTACAAAATGACGTACAAAAAAAATCACTTATTACTCTACTTTTTTCTACTGTTTAGTTTTAATCTTATCGGACAAAATGATGGAGATCCGCCTACAGGAACAAATTTTCTTTGTTATGACAATACTTCAGGGGAATTCACTCCCATTCCCCCTCAAGATAGAAGTGAATTGTTATTAAGTGCAAAAACTGAATTATCACTCCATGTAACTAGCATGAGTTCTCAAGAATTAGCCGCTTTCAAAACAGAAATGTTTGCATTGTTAAGTACTCAGGAGGGCGATGGTGGATGGAATGATATAAATTATGATGATGACTTTCCTGTTGAACATTTAGAAAGATTAGTCAAATTATCTATAGCATACGCTTTGGACTTTACTTTGGCAGATGATTATACGGAATATCTTCCAGAAGCTATAGGTGAAAAAATAGTACTTGGAATCGCCTATTGGTATTGCGAAGTCCCCTTAATAAGTGGAACATGGTTTGACGATGAAATCGCAAGACAACGTGAATTACAAAAAATAGGCATTTTACTAAGTGACACTAATGATCCAATGGATGTCCCTTTCCCTTTGTCCAACTGTTCTTATACCACTCTGCCTACCGTAAAGCGTAATCTAATTGAAAACCTCCCGTTTAATAATTTTGAACCTTATGATGATGGGGAGACAGAAGCATATACCGGCGCCAATAAAGCAGATATAGCAAGTAGTATCATTGCCAGAGGGTTAATAGATAATAAGCTTGCAGTTTTTAAAGAAGGAATATGTGTGATGCAATCTGCCATGAATTATGTTCCATTACAGGAAGGCGCGCAGCATCATGAAGATGCTGCAGATCAATACGAAGGAATACAACGTGATAATTCTTTTCACCAGCACAAACGCTTGTTGTATACTGGAGGCTACGGCCATTCATTTATTACTCGGGTTAGTTTTTGGGGAGCAGTCCTTCACGCTACAGATTATGATTTTACACATAAGGACAATTTTTTCGACTACATCTTGGAAGGCTGTCGTTGGATGATCAGAGGGAATACCACAGATTATAGCGCCAGTGGAAGATATTTAACGCGCTCACATCCTGAATATAATAATGCGATCAATAATGAAGATATGGTAAGAGTTTTGACGATGGCTACTGGTAATGATAATCTTGCAAAATTAGAGGAAATGCAAGCTAATTCTGTGGATGGTCTTGCACAAGCTATTACTGGAAATAAGTTTTTTTGGAAATCTGACTATGTTAGCCATCATCATGCCAATTACTTTTCTTCTGTCAAAATGTGTTCTGATAGAACTATTGGGACAGAGAATGTGGAAAGTACAAATGAATTTGGTTATTGGCTGCCGTATGGATGTACTTATATTTATCTGAACGGAGATGAATATAGAGATATTTTTATGGATGATAATTTTGATTGGGAAAAAATACCGGGTGTGACTTGTCCTGAGGATTTGCCTTCAGATTTTGAAGATGGCAGTCCTACTAAGCGAAGCACCTTGAATAAGGTTTATTTTGTTGGCGCTACTACTAATAAATCTTTTGAGGATACTGCCCTGGAACCGGCGGCTTACGGCGTTTCTGCGATGAATTTCAACAAAGCATACGATGAAAGCCAATTAGCCGCAAGAAAAGCATGGTTTCATTTTGGAGATGAAATTATAGCCTTAGGGGGAGGTATTCATTCTGATTATAGCGGAGCGAACCTGGCCACTACAATTAATCAATGCCTCCTCGGCAATGGATCAACCCACCGGGATGGGATCGTGATTAATGAAGGAGAATCAACCACAGAAACCAGTTGGATTCATCATAACAATGTAGGATATATCTTTCCTGAGACCCCTAAGGTAACATTAAAGACAGAGGATGAATTGTTTTTAGCTTGGATTGATCATGGTATGCCAGCAGATGCTTATGCTTCCTATTATTACATGATTATCCCGGGGATGACTGTTGAAGAGGCGACTAGTTATGACCCCGCTAACGAGGTAGAAGTCATGCATAATGAATTTGTTGATCAGGATGAAAAACAATTTATACAGGCTATAAAAAAAGACAATTTAGTAGGTATTGTTTTTTATCCAGAAACGGAGGCAACTTTTATTGAGCACAATTGTGATGAGGACATAGCGCCTGAACTTTATGAGTCATCTTCTTTTTCTAGTCTGATTTCCCATCAGGTCATAGTTGAAGATGATGGTAATGGAAACACGATTTCATTTGCTACAGATAAGCCCTGTATTTTATTTTATGACGGAGAGTATGTTTGTATTTCTTCTCCCGATAGAAGCCATCAAACCATTAATTTATTTATTACACGAAGTAATCCTGCCAGCTCTTTAACACAAACTTTCTCGTTTGACCTTGCTCAGGGTGATTTAGAAGGTTTGAGTACTTGTCAATTAGTAAATAATGTAATTCATATAGATTGTCCTACGGTTGCCGCAACCGGTGATGACGGTAATTTACCAATTAATACTTTGGACGGTAGCCTCGAAACTTGGTGGTCCAATGCAAATGACGGTGGAACAATAGAGTATTGTTTGGAGGAAATCACAGAACTGAGTTGTATAGAGATTGCGTTTACTGAGGCCGTTGGAAATGCAACGTTTACTGTAGAAATATATAATGGTACGGGTTGGACTCCGGTAATAACGGATCAATCGCCAGCCAATATTGGAGCTTTATATCAATATACATTTCCTTTAATTGTAACAGAAAGGATAAGAATATTTGGGAATAACATCGCTGAAGTGAATTGGGAGAATTGTAATTTCCCAGAGAATTGCCAACAACTTTTCTATGAAGACTTTGATACCGGTAGTGGTACATATTGGACGTGTTTAATTGATGAAGATGACTGTGACATAAACAAAGAAGAAAATAGATCATTTTCACCGGAATATTGTGCAAGAATATGGAATATGGATAATGACGGATTGGCTTTAGTTTCAAGTCCATTAGGAGAAACTGAAATTGATGCGGTAACAGTAGAATTTACGTTTCTTACCAGACGATTTAAAGAAATCAATGAGACTAATGGAGTTGCTGACCGGATAATATTAGAGATAGCTCCTGAAGGCGATAATTTTGAAAGTATAGGAGCAGAGGGGGTTTGGACAGTAGGCAATGATTTCTGTGAAGGGCAACGCGTATTTGCATCTGTTTGTTTGGCTGATTTTCCATTTTCAGCTGCTACCAGGTTTAGGCTAAGAAGTGAAGCGCCAACGGAAGCTGATGGAGATGAACATAGAGCATATATAGATGATATAGAAATCTTGAATTGTAGAACCTGCAATGAAGAAGAGCCAACCAATTGCTACGTCAACTGTCTATCTGCATATTGTCTAACGTACATAGATACCTCTGATATTGGTGGCGTTATCACTCCAGGAAATATCTTTTTATGGTTCGACTGTGCAATTGAGGATGCTAGCTGGTTTTTAAATGGTACCGCGCTTCCAATAGATTTTAATCCTGAAGAGATTTATCAAGCAGGGGAATATTGTTATAGGTACACAGATATGGATGGTTGTATAGGTGAAAATTGTTTTGATATAATAAACGCTGACTACTCCGTTATGATTTGTACTGGAGGAGGAGGTGATGGAGATGGAGATGCTTGTTACGATATTATAGCACAGAATGATGATGCGGAAGAATTTGGAGGTGGGGATGTTGACCTGGGAAGTAGTGATCTTGATTTAGGTAAATTCCTAGCTGGGCTTCGATTTGAAACGAATATCCCGGCTAACGCAACGATTACAAATGCCTTTATCCGATTTACGGCAAGTGATGATGATTCATCCAGAGGTGTAATGCTCAACATTACAGGTGCCGATCCTGATGGACTTAGTGCAAGTTCGAATCAGGCACCATTTGAAGATATCCCATACAACATCTCCTCTCGCTCTGTAGTTGCCGATATCAATGGTGATATTGAAGTTGCTTGGGAAACTGGTGAATGGGTGGATAACGAATCTTATGACACACCCGATATCTCCGCCATCGTTCAAGCCATTGTCAATTCTCCGGGTTATGCGACTGAGCCATTTTCGAATAGCATGGTATTCAAAATCAGTAAATCTATAAATGGCAGGGCCGTTGAAGCTCAAACTTTTGGAGACGAAAGTATTCCTGCCAAACTTTGTGTTGAATACAGGCTAGACGCTGGAGCTAGAGATAAAGAGGTAAAACTTGAAATTCCAATAAAGGACAGTGATGAATTTATGGTGTCTGTTAGACCAAACCCTTCCTCCGGCTTATTCAACATTGACTTTGACGAAGCGTTGACCTCCATTAGTCAGGCAACAGTCTTTTCGGCGGATGGTCAGATTAAATATTCTACCCTAGTGACTGTCGGAGAAAAAAATATGACTATTAATGCCAAGGCTTGGCCAGCAGGTATTTACTTTCTAAAAGTTAAAAGTGGCGATAAACAAAGTATAATACGACTAGTGAAAATTTAAATAGCCTAAACTCTAAAGAATTATTACTTTTATTAACCTCCTGTGTGAAAAGCAGGAGGTTTTTATTATTGAAGTTATTTTAAAATAGAGTGTTCCAAAAAGTTATAATAACTAAACCCAAGAAAGGTGGCCGTGGACAAACTAATGCCCAAAAGTACGTAGGAGTGGGCTAAAAATTCCTTATCTTTCTACATGCAAGGCACGAGAAATACCCCACCCAAGTTCTTAGCCCTCAATCCAGCGCTTGGCATTTTCCTACTGAGACTGTTTATCGGTGGCCGTCTATTCTACGGTGTGATCGATAATGTCGTGAGTTGGGAGCGGATGATAGAGTTCTCTAAATTCTTAGAAGCCAATCATTTTCCTTGGCCAACACTTAGTGCGGTGGGGTCCGTATACGTTCAGCTCATCGGATCGATACTCATCATCATTGGATTTAAAATCAGGATAGCGTCTTTGGTACTGGTGATTAATTTTTTAATCGCACTGATTGCTGTGCATATTCGATCCAATGATTCTATAGAGGGGATGACCCCGGCTTTGGCGATGCTTTTTGGTTGTCTCACTTTGCTATTTACTGGGCCGGAGAAGATATCATTGGCACACTTACTCAATGTCCGATCCCAAGATGAGTAGTCCTAATGCGAAGACCTATTTTTGTACAATGCTTATTTATTGAACCCGAATCTTCCTGAAAAGATCTTACCATTTTTCAATATGAATTCTGACTCGTTTTTGTTTTCTTTAAATGAGGCGATATGATCCTTGTTGATGATCACGGATCGGGAAATACGAATAAAATTATCTGGTAGCAATAAATCAACATTTTTAAGCAAGATGCGAATCAGTTGCTGTTTTCCATCAGTGGTATGGATCGCTGAGTGATAGCCATCGGCTTTAATCCACTCTATTTCATCTTTGGTAAATAGATGAGACGTTTTTCCTTCAGGAATGCAAATTTTATGAGGAAAATGTAATGATTCCAAAATTGGAAAAATTTCCTTTTCTACAGTTTTCGTCTGAGTCAAACAGCGGTCGATTGCACTGAACAATCGCTCTTCGGTGTAGGGCTTTAAGACATAATCTATAGCGAAAACCTCAAAAGCCTTCACCGCGAAATTGTTGTAGGCTGTGATAAAGATGATCTTTCCGGCATAGTCTTTCTCGATTTTGTTTAATACCTCGAAGGCGGTCATATCCTTCAATTGAATATCCATCAAGAGCAATTCTGCGAAAGTTGAATTGATCAAGTTGACCGCGTCTCTCCCCGTTAAGGCACTGCCTACCAGAGAGAGGTCCGGGTGTTTCTCAACGATTCCCTTTAATCTTCTCAGCGCAGCGCCTTCGTCTTCAATGATGATGGTCTTCATAAATTTAATCCACTAATTCGACAAATTACCCGTTCGCCCTTTTGCTCGAGAGCGAGGGAAGCATTTTCTCCAAGATGGAACCTTAGACGCTGTTCCACAATGCGCAACCCCGTATTAAAATTCAAATTTTCTGCCAATGCTGATCCATTATTACTGATTTCAATACTGTCCTTTTTCACCTTAACCGCAATGCCCAAAGGATGTTCGATACCCTTAAATCCATGAATGATCGCATTTTCTAAAATTGGCTGCAGTATCAATGGAGGTATTTCACTGTTTTGGAGGTCTACGCTCTTTTCGATTTGAACATCGATTTCCAGTTGATCTTCGTACCTCATTTTTTCGATCGATAAATACTTTTCCAGCAAATTGAGTTCTTCTTCTAGGGGTATAGCCTGGTGTAAATTTCTCTCTAGCGCAAATCGCAGCAAATCACTCAATTCGATAAGTGCTTTCTCCGCTTTTTTCGGATCCTCATTGACCAGGGCCGTGATGCCATTGAGCGCATTAAACAGGAAGTGTGGATGCAACTTTGATTCTAGCGCTTGTAGCTTCACTTCCTTGATTTGAGATTCTAATTCTTTTTGCCTTAAAAGCGTCTCTGCCCGCTTATTGATATATTCCACGGCAATATAGATGGCCAACAAGAAAACATAATTTTTGGCGATGTTGTGAAAATCGGTAACAAAAAAAGTCCGTATCGTATCTGAAAAGGCTGCAAGATTTAGAGTTTCTGACCAGAGCGCAATTTGGAAGAAGACAAATACGATGTAGATGACGGAATAAAGAAGTCCATGAACAATGAATAAGGGAATTTGATACGCCAGTTTAAGCCGCCTGACCATCTTGAAAATGGGTAAGAGGAAAAGAAAGATCAATAAAATGCCAATGGCTATAGAGGTAAGTGGTAAATAAACGAGTTCATCAAAAGAGTACTTATCTGGCGCAGTAAATTTGACATAAAGCAGTTGGAAAAAATTTATGATGACGATGATGACCCAACTCACCAGCGCCACCGACCCTTGGTTGATGTTTTTATCTATTGACACTGAACAAAATTAAGTTTAATCAACCTTTGTGGCAAAGCCTTTACTTCAAAAAAAAGGGGTTTCGCTTCAAAAAAATCTTGCTTCGCAGCAGACATCGAAAAGTAATCTATCAAATAGCGTTCTTGGGAGAAAATAATTTATGTTGAAAACGGTCTTTTTTACACTCTCGGTAGTCATTTCCAATTTCATTTTAGCACAAGGCGACGATACCGCCTTAGTTTATGATGTAACCCAAAAATACATCACTGCTTTTTATGAATCAAAACCAGAATTACTCGTCGAGACCCTACACCCCGAATTAGTCAAAAGAACGATCAAAGACTATGCGGGGACAAATGAATTCGTGGTGACCAGCGGTAAGGCCGAAATGGTAGAACTGTCAAAGATCTTCAATCTAAGAGGTACCTATTCTTCAGATAGCCGAGCGGATATCACCGTACTCGCCGTAAGTGAAAGAATAGCTACGGTAAAACTAGTGGCTGAAAAGTGGACCGACTACCTCCAACTGGTCAAAATAGATGGGAGTTGGAGGATCATCAATGTTTTATGGGACATGAATAATAAATAACTGATAAAAATGGATAAAGCAAAAGCAATAATTATATCGACATCTGTGGCATTCCTGGTCATGTTTACCCTGGGAGGCGTCTGGAATGCGCTCATCTTAGAGGATTTCTACATTTCTAATTCCCCCGCAATCCTGAGACTGCCTGAAGGTTTTAATTTAGGAGTAATCGCTCTGGGTTATTTCGTGCTCGCCTTAATCATGGGGTTTATATCTGCGGTGAATATGGGCGAGAATCCAAAATTTGTGGGTGGCTTTTTATTTGGCGCCACCTTCGGATTAGCGGCCACGCTTCCACTTTACCTCATCCTCTACGGCCGATGGGACTTTTCGTTGAGTTATGCCTTGGTGGATACCGCATGGCATTTTGTGGAACAGGGCATTGGAGGAGTCGTCTTGACAAGTCTCTACTTTAAACTTTACAACCCCGGAACTCCCGCAATTACTGATAAATGAAAATTTGGTTCTATATTTTTTTCGTTGGTCTTTGTACCAATTCCGCTCTGGCCCAAGAGCCTGTGCAGAATGCATTAATTCCCAGAGAAGTTCTTTTTGATCTGGCAGATCGGAAGGAGTGGATCAAACTTACCCCCGATGCAGCAAAAGTTTTTTACATCAAAGGTGCCTTTCAACGGATACCTGATGATAGACTTTACTACAGACATCTTGATCATTTACATGAAGAACGTTGGATAAAAGTAGATGGGGGAATTATTGATTACATTATCCTCAATAATGACGAAATTATTTTCAGAACACTAACTCCAAATGGACAATCACTTCTGAAATACAATTTGGAATCCAAAGAATTTGAACGACTCCAGGATCCTTATTTCAGAAGTTTGATGATTCAGGCGATATCGTCTGATCGAAGCAAGCTCGTGTTCCTTGCGGCTCCTTTTGATGGTTTACCTTTTTTAGCACAACTCAACCTACATTCAAAAAAGCTAGATACACTCAAGAACATGGCTCAGGGGCACTTCCCGCTCTTTTTTGATGGAGACCTGAATTTAGTAGCAGGCGAGAAGGTGGATCGCGAAACTGGTTTGAAATCAATTGACTACCGGAAAAACGGAAAATGGCAGACCATCAAAGCATATGAGTATTCGGCCGAAAGATTTCTCCGTCCGGGTTTGAAGTCTATTCTTGGCGTGAGCAACGACGGTGCTAAAATATACTTCACGGACAATACGGGCTCTGATAAGACGGAGCTCAAGGCGTTCGATGTGGTGTCTGAAAAAACCGTCACGCTCGTTTCTGAGCAAGCATCGGACTTAATCGTTCGGCCCTATTTGGCTTCAGCTCAAAATACACCTCTGGCCATTGCCAATCATTATTCTAAAAGAGAATGGAACATCACAGACAAAAAAGTAGAAGCTGATTTTGAGTTTTTTAATTCCAAAATGAAGGATTTTCACATTTTGGACCTTACCGATGACCTCAACTACTGGATTGTAGAAGAGCTAAATGGCGGTTGCAATATTGCCTACTTCTATGACCGTCAGCGTCAGCGTTTGCAGAAATTATTCAGTGATCACGATGCCCTTGATAATTATCCAAAAGTGAATCGATTTTATGAGCAGGTGAGTTCCTTTGACCGTCTGACATTGCCCTGCCAATATTACCTGTCGGAAAAATTTGATAAAAACAAAGATGGTCTACCAGATGAGCAGATGCCTGCTATTGTCTATGTGCACGGAGGGCCGTGGCAAGGATGGATGGAAGATCATTGGCTGATCAATCGACATCTTCAATTATTAGCCGACCGAGGTTATTTAGTCGTCTATGCGCAGTTTCGAGGTGCCTTGACCTACGGAAAGCAATTTCTCGATGCGGGCAACGAACAGTGGGGGGATGGCATGGTAAAAGACAATGTAGCCATCGCTGATTGGCTCAAGCAAGAGAAGAACATCGATAAAGATAGAATCGGAATATTCGGATGGTCTTATGGGGGGTACGCCGCGCTGGCCGGTGCAGCATTCTCTCCCGAAACTTTTACTTGCGCTATCAGTCTTTATGGGCCTACCTATCTGGATGCCAGCAGAGAAGAAAGCAGTTTTGGGTATTCGCCAAATAGCCTGCTTCGAATAGCGGATGTCAACACCGAAGAAGGCCTGGCCCTGGCGCACGCGCACTCACCGCTTTACGCTGCAGAAGAAATAGATATTCCCGTCTTGATGTCTACTGGATCAAAGGATGATCGGGTACCCCAAATGCAGATGGATAAGATGGCCGAAGCGCTGCATTACCATGAGAAAGAAGTCACCTACTTTATTTATCCAGATGAAGGCCATGATTATCGTTCCAAGGCCTCCTGGACAACCTTTTGGAGCATTGCGGAGCCCTTTCTAAGAAAACACCTGGGAGGACTTGCTGAACCTGTGCAAGACGAAGATTATTCCATAATAGAAATGAAGTATAAACACGATGAAGACTAAAAGCTATTTCATCATCTTGGGTTTAATCGCGATTTGTGCTTGTGCTAGCACCGAAGGAGAAAAGGGAGATAAAACCAACGTCAAACTATTGGATAGAAAAGGGTTTGAACTTCTTTTTGGGCAGCTGGACTCTATTGGTTTTTATGGGAATATTGCCGTTATTCATAAGCATGACACCCTAATAAGATCCTTTGGGTTTTTAGATAAAACTGATGGGATTCGCACCAATCGGATGACCATCTATGATATAGGTTCGGTCACAAAACAGTTTACCGCTGCCGCTATCCTCAAACTAGTATCAAATCAGAAATTATATCTCTCAGATTACATTGCGCACTATTTCGAAGACGTTCCCGAGAAGTATGCGGATGTCACCATCCACCACTTACTTACGCACACTTCTGGAATGCCTACAGCCATTGGAAGGGATGAAGAACAAATTTCAAAAAAGGAATACCTAAAAAGATTGTGGAAAAGCGAAAAGGCTAAAAATGATGGCCTGAATTACATGTATTCAAATGTCGGTTATTCTCTCCTGGCGATGATTATTGAAAAAGTTTCTTCAAAAAGCTACGAGCAGTTCTTGATAGATGAGCTTTTGGAGCCATCAGGAATGACCCAAACAGGCTATTTATTGCCAAAATATGATGATCATAAAATTGCAATAGGATATAATGAAAGTGGCGAGTTAGGAAAACCTTATCAGCAAAATTGGACAAGTGATGGCCCATCTTGGCACCTGAAAGGCAATGGTGGACTACTTTCAACGGTAGACGATATGCTGAAATGGCATCATAGTCTGGAAAATTTTACCGTCCTGTCACCTGAGATCACGGCTCTGTTATATGAGAAACACATACCAGAAGATGAATTCGAATCTTCATTTTACGGTTATGGATGGGCACTTTTTCCAACTCCTAGAAATACCACCCTGGTCACCCATAATGGGGGAAACGGATATTTCTTCTGTGATTTTTTAAGATACAGAAAAGAAGAACTAACCATATTGATTTTTACCAATTTCGCTAAACCCGCTTACGAACAATTGGGCTTTCAAATAGCGAGAATTGTCTTTGATAAAAAGTATATCCCTCAATTGATTACCGGAAATAGATCGGAATCTTTGTTAGTTGAAGATCACCCGAATGGAAGGATGATGGAAAATTTAGTGAATGTACTTTTCGAAAGAAGTGAAGAAGCAATTGAACAATGCGTAAAGAATCATTTCCATCAAAACTTGAAAGAAGTAGCAGCGATGAAGCAGCACGTTAAGATGCTCAAGCAGATCGGGGAGGAAATTGACAGCAATCAAATTGAAAACATCCATGAGGAGGGCGAGGAAACCTTCATCTCATTCAAGGATATCGACTTAAAACTAATGATAATATTTCAGGACAATCAAATCGTTGGACTTGGAATTGATTAATCAAATATTACAAACATGACAAAAAAGCTCATCATTGCCATCATTCTATTTGCATCTTCTTTAAGTGCCCAGACCTACTTCGGTGAAGTGTTAACGCCTGAAGGCTTCGAGTATATGAGACTGCAATTGAAAGAAGACAGCACTTTTGTTTCTTTTCCCTATGAGTTTAGACAGACCTTCTCTTTTCCAATTAAAGCTTCTAAAGGGAAATCAATAGAAGTCAATGCGCGTGCGGAGTCACGAAAATTGACCTTCAAAAGCATTAAAGAGGAAAGCGTGGAATTGTCTACAAATTTCACCGGCTATACTCAGTCGATCAAACTTCTCAGACGGGCCAACCTGATTAAAGATTCAGCTATGCCAAGCTACTCAGGAAATTTTTCTGACGACCACGGCAATAGGGCGATTGTGTATATCAGAAACGGCATCTTGCACTTGATGTCGCCTTATGCTGAGCAAACGGTCTCTCTAAAACCGATTGGCAAAAATCAATTTTGGAGTATTTCTGGCGAAACAACCAGATTTTCCGAAAAAACTGATAAAGGGTATCGCAAATTGACCATCACCAATAGGGGAGGGCAATCGATTGAACTTCAAAGATCTTTTGATTTTAGGATAGCTGAAGATTGGATACCAGTGGATGGCGACTCGATATACGTCAACATGTTTATCCCCAATCTTGCAGGACGGAAACCTGCCTGTTTATTGCTGCCGGGCGGTGGAGGCCGAAGCCAGATGGAAAATTTTGAGTACGAGGCTCGGCTATTCGCTTCCCACGGTATGGTAGCAATGACTTTCGACAAATCAGGGGTGGGAAAGTCCAAAGGTATAAGCTTTGAGAATTACTCCTTTGACGAAAAAGCGCAACGATATGAGCAATTGTTCAAAGCTCTGCAGGCTCATGCAGAGGTGGATGCAGAAAAAGTTGGTGTTCACGGGCCAAGTGAAGGTGGGCGTTTAGCCCTCATGATGGGCATCAACCTGGGAGGTGAACTCGCTTTTATAAATACGACCGCAGCACCAATAATGACGATGATGGAGGGGCAATTGTACGCGGCCTCTCATTACAGCCGAAATATGGGGATGTCGGAGAGCGACATGGTGACCGTTCTGCATGTTTGGAGAGATTACTATTCTGGGATTCTGAATCAGCAGTTGGACACGACCAACTTTAGCGTAATCCGTGAATTACGAAACCGTTATCAACGTGCTTTTCTACCACCTCAAAGTAGAGTCATTCCTCTATCTCCTAGCAAGGAAGATCTGGTCAATAATCGCGTGGTAGGGGAGGCTAGTAAGATCAAAAGCCCCGTTTTTCTTCAATACGGAGAAAATGATGAGCGGGTAGATCCAATGAGATCCTTGCAAAATTTCTATCAGAATGCCTCTGACGAATTATCCATCACTGCGGAGATTTACAGGCGAGGAAATCACTCCATGATGACGCCCGAGTTTAAAATTTGTAGCGGATACGCTTATGATAAAATCAAGTGGCTCCGATCAATTGGCATTATCGAATGAGGCTGCTACTGACCATACTGTTTTTGAATTTCATACACCAGGGGCTTGCCCAGTCGGAGGTGAAGTTCAATGATCAAATTGCTGCTCAAATTTTGGCTGTAAATCGAGAGATGGAGCGTGAATTTAACCAGAAGAATTACGCCAAGATTGCAGAATTCTACACACAGGATGCGGTGATGGTGGGCAATAGGATTGAGCTAAGCGGAAAAGACGAATTGACTGAGTTTTGGGGAAATTTTGGAGCATTAGAACAATGGACG
Source organism: Saprospiraceae bacterium (assembly GCA_028285085.1). GTDB lineage: Bacteria > Bacteroidota > Bacteroidia > Chitinophagales > Saprospiraceae > JAHDHW01. The sequence continues at coordinate 57,948 of JANQQI010000011.1, forward strand.
CTAGAAAATATCCAAATCACCCCTTTGGGCCCCGAAACGGCACTTCAGCGAGGTTATTCAATCATGACTTATCGCACCGAGGAGGGGGACCTGCGATCAGCTAAAAGCTTATTCTCCCTGATATGGATTAAAAAGGAAGAAGGTTGGAAGATTTTATTAGACCATTTTTCCCAGCGATGATGATTTGACTGACTTGTCACTTGAGGAGACAACGCGATTAAAAAACATAAAATTTTTAAGACGTATTACATGAAAATAAAGGGGGCATTTTTAGTAGGCGCTCTTCTGGTCTTTGGCTCTTTCATTGCCTGTGCCCAGGAAAAAGCGATCAATGAAATTTTGGAACATTTCTATAATGTAGATATCGAATATTTCACAGCTTTGGATCATCAATCCGGGAATAATCCACTCTTTAAAGCTTTCAAAAGCTATATAGAAGGCGATGAATTGGGTTATTTAGAGCATCTACAAGAGGCTAGCCAAAAGGAAGAGAATCCTTCAAAGCCGATTACGCGATTGCTCTTTTATGCATACGTAAAGAACGGACAGTCCGATAAGGCTTTTAAACTTAGCGAATCGGAAAATTTAAGAATAGATCAACAATCGAACCTGGACTATGCACGATCAATTTTCGGCAAGGCAAGGATTCAGATGAAGGTTGACTCTACAACAGTAGATTTTGACAAATTCTACTTTAATGCAATTGTCAATAATACTGACACCGTCAGAGTGTTTCTGGATACTGGTGCACCGGGAATTGGTGTTAAAAAAAAATTGGTGGAGAAGTACAATTGGGAAGTTAATACCGCCTATTCTCAAGAAGCATTTGCACCATTTTTCAATATTAGATTTAAAAGATATCCTGTACTTATTCCGAATCTGAGTATAGGTGAGGCTCATTTCTACAATATCCCAGGAAGCTTTGATAATCCAAGCGAAGAGGACCGGAAAAAACTAAATCAAAATGGCGTTGAGGATTACGACATCATCATGGGGCTCGACCTTTTTTATGGCCTGATTGACGGAGTGGACATCAATTACCGAGACAGTGAATTGACCCTGATCAATCATCTGGATGACTCGGCAGACAAACCAAATTTTATGAGAGTAAGTGGCAAACCAGCCATTCAATTTGAACTCAATAGTTTTAAAAGGAAAGCTTTTGTAGATACGGGATCTCCTCGGCACGTGTTGATCAACGACCTTGTAAAAGGATCAGAAATAATTGACTCACGAGAGGCAAGTTTTGGCAGCAGAACCTACGGGCTTCATACGCTCAAAGTCGATGAACTCCTTGGGCTTTCTGAGATTGAACTTGAATTTGCCGATTACGGATTCGTTGTTGACGAGAAGTTTCAAATCACCAATTTATTTGGGTCGTTTACCGATAGAAATCTTTCGTTTGATCTTAAAAATAGAATAGTAAAATTGAAATAATTTGGTGTACTATTAGAGTCGGACTTTAAAGACCACTTTGAACCTTAGATTTAAACCTATCGATATGGATGATTTTTTAAAAAAGATGATTGCGAATATGCCCGAGAAAACGGGCAAAACCCTGGATGAATGGAAGACCATTCTTGCAAAAAAGTCTTTTTCAAAGCACTCAGAAGGAGTGAATTACCTGAAATCTGAGCATGGCGTGACACATGGATTTGCCAATACCATCGTGAAACTCTCCAAAGAAGAAAATCATTCTGAGGATGACTTGGTAAGTGCTCAATATGAAGGTAAAGAGGTGCTGATACCCATTTATCAAGAGCTTATCGAATACGTAAAATCGCTGGGATCTGATGTTACCATCAAGCCAAAGAAGGGTAGTGTGAGTATTATCAGAAAAAGGCAATTTGTGCTGATCAAGCCTGCTACGAAAACCAGAATAGACTTAGGTTTTAAACTCAAGGATAAACCGGTAACGGATAGACTGGAAAATTCTGGCCCTTTTGGAACGATGTGTACGCATCGGGTGCGATTAGGCAGCATGAGCGACATTGATAACGAGCTAATGGAATGGATTCGAGAGGCATATGAAAAGGCTGCTTAGTTTTTAAATTAAAACATAAGATGACTTTTTGAACAAAATGCAATAACTCAATAAAATATGGTCGAAATGGATGAAGACATAAAAAAACTTAAGCTCAGAGGCAGAATCTTAGAAATAGCTGTGCCAATAATGAGTGTGATCATCGTGGCCATGTTTTTCAATCGTCGTGGAGAAATTCCTGAAGTATTACGTATTAAGGGCTTGATCATCGAAGATGATGAGGGCCGAGAGCGCATTTTGATCGGTGCACCAATTCCTTTTGCGAGCAATCGAATTAGAACGGATACCAGTCGAATCAAAGCAACTTGGGGACAACGCATGGGCCGCAACTATATGAATTGGTATCAAGGATACGACCATAATACCAACGGAATTATGATTCTAGATGAAGATGGCTGGGATAAAATTGCATTGGGCGACCCCGTTCCTGACCCCATCATTGGAAATAGAATAGGCCCTTCCACGGGGATCATTTTAAACGATGACTTTGGGCTAGAGCGAAGCGGTTACGGATTGCTCAATGTCGATGGAGCATTGCGTGTTGTACTTGGCCTAGATCACGGCAACGGGACAGAAGGTGCCGCACTTTCGGTACTCCCTGACGGATCAGTGGGCTTGTACCTCGACTCGGAGGAGCATTCCATATTTTTAGGTCGTGCCAGAGAAGCGCACTGGAAGTCGCCCGATAGCACCGATTTTAATGGCCTTATTTTAAAGGATGGCGAGGGTAATGATAAGATTATTTCTGCTGGTAAGGGATACTAGATGACTTGTTATGGCGAAGGGGCAGGATGAATTTTGTTTGCTGTTTTTATTGTATCACATATATTGATCAACGGAATTTTAAGCTGATTTTTATGTGTTTTGAGGCATTAGATTATCAACGGCCATCTTTGTTAGTGGCAGTACTAAATTAATCAAATTAATAAACAGATTCCTTGTTCTATCTTTAAAATTATGATTAATTATTAAGAAATCCTCTTTGCAAGAAAAGAGAAAAGAATTGAGATCTAGATATTGAAATAATTTCCAACTTTGCATCTATGGTTTGTCCTTCATCTCCAAGAGTAAAAAATAATCCATTTCCATTATACTTTGGGAATTTGATTCCTTTTGATAAAGCATATTCTACTATTTCTTCCCATGAATTTTGTTGACTTTCCTTTACATTTCGCCTAAGGGGAGGTAGAATGAAGATCGTTTTCCATAGTAATTCACGGTCAAAAATATAATTAAGTTCATATAAAGTTCCTGGATTCATTGATGGAATAATAAAAACCTTTTCGCAGTTTTCAATTAACATTACAAAGTCACGCTTCCAACTATTATTGCTAGATGTAATTTTCCCACCTCCGTCAAATCCCCCTTTTTTTCCTAAACCAATAAGTGGATACTTGTATTCTACTGCTTTTGCTATTAAAGTTTCGATATTATAATTATAGTCAATGGTATATATAGAATCTATGGCACTTACATTTTTTTCTACTAGGATCTTGTTATCTGAATTAAAAGGTCGTAGAAATAATGAATAAGATGTATTGTTACCTAATTTTAATTCTGCCCAAATTCCTTTTGCCCTAATATCTCTGCCTTTTTTTCTTAATAGTTTTTGAAAAAAATCAATAATTATTGCTCCTAACCCAAGTCCTAAACTTATACAAAAGCTTCCTAAATTTTCAGGACTTGAAATAGGACGTTTTTTATTCCAATCAATTCCAAAATCAAATGCATCTACCATGAAATAAAAAGAGCAAATCATTAATATTTTTGCAAAAACCCAAAATAATATTGATAACTCCTTCATTTCATGCTTTTAATTCATTTTCTATTTTGGAATCGAATCTTTATTGCCACTAATGTCTAGTGCTCACGCGGTGGCCGCCCATCAGTGGCGGGCATTGTCGTTGAGCACCTCGAGCCTGTTTCCAAACACCTCTAAATGTCCATCAATTCTAAACTTTCACCGTCCTCAAAAACAGGTCGCCAAAAATTATTCTAAAACACAAATAAGCCAACGAGACACTCCGTGAGCCATCACAGCCTATTTGCTTCCATAAGTTCGTAAAAATGTTGTTTTCAATCAAATGTTTCACCCATTTCTTCAGATTGAAAGCGGCGGCGGCCATGAGCATGACCTTTCCTGCGCTTTTAAGTCCTCGGGTGTTGATCCAGCGTAAACCATAGTATTGTTGGCCATCCCATCCGCTATCGCGGTTCAATCGCTTGGATGCCGAGCAGACATTTACTCTTTCGGAGATCGCTCTTTCACCCATGTCATGCCCAATAAAATATCTGAGGTCCAAGCGTATCTGAATCATACGTTCCAATGCACGATCAGAGCTGATATCTTCAAAATATCCAATTAACACACATTTGGTAAAATCCAAATGTAACTATGAAATCCGATAAAAATTATCGGTCGGAATAAATGCCTCAAGAGAAAATTGATAAAATAATTTAGGTGGGTTGTTCTTAATGCCTTGCATGTATGAATATACGGAATTTTGAGCTGATTTTCATGTGTTTTTTGGCATTAGTTTGTCATCGGTCACCTTTGTTATATCTCGTAGTTGTTTTATTATTTTTGCACATTTATAAAGTACATAGAATTCCATTTTTACAGTTATTTAATAATTCAACAGCCGAAAGCAAACTGATTGGTCTCTATTGTGATCATTTCCATCTCTATCATTATAAGTTATACGACTATCCCCAGGTATAATAATTGAGTCATCGCTGATATTAAATTGCTTTTTAATAAAAGAAATACCTTCTATTCCCCGACCTTTAGCAAGGTTTTCATTAAATGTTATACTGTCTTTACTTTTTGAATTATCTTCACCTCCAAACTTAGGACTTGCAAATCCAGTTACTTTTAATCTAAGACCTACTAATCCCAATTTATTATTAAGTAAGTAATTGATCATATTTTCAAAGTGAGTCTTGAAAACATCTGGTGTTTTTAGATATACCTCTAATGCATCACCGGGATAGGCTCCACAAACTGAATCATATATCAAACGAAACTGATAACGAAGTTCTAAAATCCCACATGGAGCTGAAGATTTACTTACAGCTATTTTTAAAAAATTATAAAGTCTTTCATTATATATTATTCCTCCTAAATCATGATTCCTTTCAAATGTTGACTTGACACCAGATGTTCGAAATTTATCTCCTTTATAATAAGATAAATTTGCATCAGAATTATCTAAATTAATTCTTCCGTCATATGCATACGTTTTTTTTCCATCATTCTCTTTTATATATCGCCATTCTACTTTATATACTGAAAATGAATATTTTGAATAAGCATAATTTGAAATGCAAACTGATTTTACTATGAATTCATAGTCGTGTGCCACATCTTGCATCATAATTATTTATTTTTATTTAATCTATTGACTATTGATATCGATTTCTTTTGTAGTTAGACTTTGCTGAAGTCCACCTTGCTGACCTAAGCCCCCCAAAATTAATTCTTTATGAGATATAACGGTCACGGCTAAACGGCGTAGCCAGCTTTTGCTGGCTATGAACGTTTTAGCCTTTGTTGTGTGTCGTATTTTTTATCTTTAATTTTATCTATTGCTTTATCAATTCCAACGACTACCTCTACCCAACCTTCATCGAAATTTGATTGAGAAGATATCGGAATTTTCGGGATTCCTTGAATTTTTGCAAATGGCAAGATTTTCCAAACTACAGGTCTAATAAAAACAGGAATTAATACTTTTTCTTCTTTGTTATGAGCCTCTAATGCATTTTCTAATTCAGTTGAATAACAAAAGTCAGATGCAATAAAATCACTACTGATTAAGCAAAGGACAATATCAGATTCAATCAACTTAGACATTAAAATGGGTTCCCAGTTTTGTCCAGGAACTAATTCTCCATCCTCCCAAACTTTGATTTCTTCATTTCTTATTAATGGGCTGAGGTGCTTTTTTAATTCAACCTTATATGTTGAATCTTCATGTGAATAAGAAATGAATATCTTAATTGGATTGAGTTTTGGTTTTTCTTCTTCTTTTGGCTCGATAAAATCTATTAATTTGTTAATAGGAATTTCATCTCCAGTATTTTCGTCAAATATTGTATTCTTGCCATAATTTTGAATTGCTAACAATTTATTATACGATACAAAAAATCGCTCTTTAGAATCGGGCACTGGAATTAGCTCTTCGTAATTAATTTCTTCATATAAGAAACTAACGCTATTAATAATTTCCCTTAAAATGAACAATAGATTTTTTCTTTCTTCACCGACTACATTAATCGAGATAGTGTCTTTATATTCCATCAGTTCAACTACCGCCCTATTCTTTTCGTATTCTATGGCTACACCATTTCTCCAAATTGAATTGTAGTTAAATTCGTTAGCAATCCTTATTAGAACTCGGTAAAAAAGATTCTTTGGTAAAAAATCATATTTGTAATTTACAATTAGTGCATCTTTAAAATCAAAGTCTGCTAAAGATTCATCATTTGAGAGCAATGATGGTATTACATATTTACTCTTAGGAGATTTGAATATTAATTCAAACTCTTCCATTAGACCTATGATATAATCTATTTTGTCCTTTGGATAAATTTCTGATTTTGAAAAAATTTCAAGAATTTGACTGTAACTTAATATTCCAAATTTACTTGCAGCCAGATGTGAATTGATTATTTTGTAAATTGCGTTAGTGATCCACTCTGGATTTAAAACTTGTGTATCGTAAAGCTGAAAATTCCTGAAATGAATAAAAACCCCTAAATCATGAAAATAATCTGATATTATTCTTTGTTCGTCTTTTTCGTAAATTCTATATTCTTTACAAAGAGTTTCGAATTCTTCATCAGTCAAATAATCTTTGTTGATATTTTCAAGCCTATGCCTCAAGTCATTCCATGGTTTTGGAATGACCATTTTTGTGAATTCAAGCTTTTCTGCAGTACCAATAATTAACTCCTTTAGCTTTTCAATTCCTTCAAGTGTTTTACAGGATACTCTTACGAAGCCTTCTATACCTTTAAAATCATTTTTTAGTGTTCTCTCATTTAAATTAAAAGAAGGGTATAAGTCAATTTTATTTGTTACAATTATTATTGGTACTTCTCCAACTAATTTATTAATTGTATTGAGCCAGTATAAAATATTATTTTCTTGGCGGGTGTCAATTACGACTAAGTATATTGTTCTTTTAGTAAGGAATAATTGATGAATTGAATGATAAATTTCTTGCCCTCCAAAATCCCATACTTTAATATTTAAGGTGTTGTGTTCATGAGTAATTTCAATATCACTAAGGTTAATTCCATCAGTAGATAAAGAATTTTCATCAAAATCTCTATTATTTATTGCTCTAACAAGAGAAGTCTTTCCTACTCCACCATCTCCAAATAGAGTTACTTTTATGTCATTCAATCTGCTCATTTAGTTTTTCTATTTTGTTTTTATGACACACAACGTTTTGTGCAAATGACGTAATGACTGAATAGCCCCTATGTATAAAAATTAAGCCTTAGCTTAGTTAATGTTAAGCAATCATCATTTTATCACTAAACCAAGGCTTATGACTAAGATAAGGAAAAAAGCAAACTTTTTCGGGCAAAATGTTTACGTTGGTATTGATGTGCATTGGGAGAGTTGGACCATCGCAGTTTGTACCCAGACGGTTAATTTTCGGCCGTTTACTCAAAGACTTAACGCCGAGTTATTAGTAGAGTACTTAACAGAGCGTTTTCATGGTGGAGATTATTATTGTGCCTATGAGGCAGGCTTCTCTGGATTTGTGCTTCATGAGCAGTTGACAGCACTAGGGATTCATGGTATCGTCATCCATCCGGCTGATGTACCGACAACTGATAAAGAAAGTGAGTTTAAGGCAGATAAAATAGATGTCTTGAAAATTACCAAAGTACTTAGAAGTAATCTGCTGGAGGGTATTTGTGTGCCGGATAAAGATCGGCAAATAGATCGTTCTTTGCTACGGTTAAGGCGACAATTTCAAAGGGATGTGGTTCGACAAAAGAATCGTGTATGGAGCTTACTCATGTTCTATGGTGTCAGGATTCCTCCAGAACTAGATTCTCCTAAATGGTATCCTAAAATGCGGCGCTGGATCTGGCAGTACGAGCTGCATAATCCTGTAGGTACTTTGGTACTTCAGGCAGGCATGGACCATTTAGAGTACCTACTAATGATGAGAACTCGACTGGATAGACAACTGCGTAGTTTATTCACCGCCGAGCGGCACCAAACACAGGCGGAACTGCTCTGCTCTATTCCTGGAATCGGTCGGCATACAGCCATCAGTATTTTGACGGAGTTAGGCGACGTCTCCATGTTTAATTCACTGGATCAGTTGTGTAGTTATGTTGGACTCGTACCGGCGACTCACAATTCAGGTAGCACTATTCGACAAGGGCGATTAACCTATCGTGGACATCGGGTCATCCGCACCTTGTTGATTGAATCAGCCTGGGTAGCCATCAATACTGATCCAGCCTTAAGTTTGGCTTATCAAAACTTGAAAAAACGAATGGTGGGACAGAAAGCGATCGTTCGGATTACGCGCAAACTCCTCAGTCGCATTCGATATGGTTGACCACCAATAAGGCGAATATTTTTTTGTGGTTTATTAGGACTCAAGCAAGAGTTTTGTCGGATGATTTACTTAACAGTGAGGTTTTTATCATTGGAGGGCGTATGGTCTTTTTGCACTTTGTTACCTACAGTTTTTATATTTAATTGTTGAGCAAAAGCGCTAAGGTTTAGTTTTGAAATGATCAATTAGTACTTCTTTTTCCCCTGCCTTTTTTCCTATTTGATAAAGTAAAAATCTATTTTCAGCATTACTCATTTCTATTAAGTTAGTAATATCTTTGTTTGTATACTTTCGTATATATTTTTTAGGTAAGTTTAAATTGTTTAAATTTTCATTTGTTATTGAAAAGTCATATCTAAGATAGTTAATCAAGCTTTTACCTGCTATTAAGTCATCATTTAAATCTCCAATTTCCATATCAATAGTTTTTGGAGTTTTAGATTTAGACAACCATTGTAAAATTATTTGATTTTGCCAACTTGCATCTTGCATAAGCATATTAGGTACATTTTTAGCCCAAGTGTAAAGCCAGGCATTATCTATATCTTTTGTAAGTTTATTAAAAACACGGTGTCCTGTTCCTACAGATATAAGACTTAATTTTTTTTCACTTAATTTCCATTTAAAAGGAAAACCTTTAAGTGTCGCTACCATTAATAGAGTAAGGGCCGGATTATTTGCCATACTAACTCCACCGTCGATAAATGGAGCATTAATATTTCCTCCAATTTGAATTTTTTGAGGCTTAAAATAAGATGGTGCGGCACAACTTGCTCTAACCATTTGCCAAAGTGGGATATTTTTATTTTTCCCTTCAGGAGAATTATAGAATTTTCCTTTGGGGTGATTTATTACTGGCCAAATAGAGTTTGTGTCTGCTCTTTTGGCAATAATGCATAAACCGGTTTTTATTTCATGGTCTCCGATTAAAATATCTCCAAAAATATCTTGTAACTTTTTATTTAATACTGAGTCATCATAACTTGCCTTTAAATATTTTTGTAGATTCCACCACTTCCTCTTTTTCTGAAATATTTTGGATCCAATATCTAAATATTTTTCTCTAATTTCTTTAACCGATAATCCAATTGATAACCCGGCTGCAATAATTGCCCCCGTAGAAGTTCCTCCAATTAAATCAAAGTAATCGCAGAGTCGATACTTAGGATAGATTGATTTTACTATTGATTCAATTTTTTCTAAATATCCCAATGTAAGAGCTCCCCTAATTCCGCCTCCATCCAATGATAAAATTCTTTTTACGCCATTTTTAGGATCAAGATGTTGTTTTAAGGTTTTCATTGAGTTGATTTATTATAGGTAACGGTTTTGCTGCCTGCAGTAGCCAACCTTGTGGAGGCTATTGTCAGATTGCTTTTGTTAGCTCTCGTTTATATTCTTTCAAATCTAAATACTGAATCTTTCTTTTTTAAAAAATATTCGTCCAAGTTACTCCAATCCTTAACTTCATAGATTTTAAAGTTGTTAACCCTCTTATCTGCTTCTTGTAAAATGAATGGTAAATTCAGTCTATCTTTTACAATTATGACACATTTTTTTCCTTTTGAAATAGAATAACCGATTTCAACGAGTACACTCGATAAGACAGGTTCAGGGAATAAGCATAAGAAATATTCTGCCCTTTGTAGTTTTTTTAAATCTGATACAATAGCAACTTCTTTATCATTAAAATCATCAGAGGATTCGATATTCTTGGATGGGCATGAAATGAAATCAAACGAATATTCATTTTCTAGTACATCTAGTATTTTATCAATTAGAACTGCATTTTTCTTTAATTTTTCATTACTGTTAAAGCCAGCCATCGGTGAACTTACAAATAATGTATTATCATCTTTAGTATCAATTGCTCTTCCCGATAGGTCTTCAAGAGGTATTTCAGTGATATTATTTAGATCCCTGATTAAATCGTCATAAAATTTTACAATTAACTCATCCAATAATTGATCTGATGGTTTATTTAAATTGCAAGCATCACGAATCGCTATGAGCATTTTTTTTATTTCTTCTGTATTTTTTTCTCCAACAGTTGTTTGAAACAATTCAAGTGGTCCTGATAAATCCGAATTTTCTACTCTAAAGAGAAATGGGCATACTTTTCCATTTTGTTCATATTTATTTAATGCACCTGCCTCAAAGTTTAACCATTTTGAATTTTGATTATGTTTTGTGACACAAATTATCGAATATTTAGTTTCTTTAATGCTATCAAATATATCTCTATTCCAAATATTCCCTTTGGAAATATCTTCTGATGATACAAAAGGCTCTACATCTTGAATTAGTTTTGGTATCCAATTTCTTAGGACTAATGCTACTCTGTGACTTGTTTTACCAGACCAACTTAGAAATATTAGATTCTTTTTCATTTAGTGTTCATTTTTGGATTTGCTAAAGGATGATTATGTATTTCATATATTTATATGAGTGCTCACGCAGTGGCCGCCCAATAGTGACGGGCATTGGCGTTGAGCACACCGTTATGGCACGTTTCGATTCCTCCTTAAGTTACGGCTTTATTGTGTTTTAACAATACTTTTGGGAAGCATTTTGCTCAAAAGGTATCCGATCAGCCCTTTATCACTTGGGTTTGTAACGACAAACTAGGTCCCCGTTTGAGCAGGGCCTTCTATGAATCGGACTTTCGGGTGAGTCGTTTGGGATCAAAACGGTTGGGCAAGGCCGCGTCGAGCGACCTTTGAGCTAAACTTAACCGCTAGGTGCGGAATAGGTACTGCACGGAGCACCTGCCGTGGAGCGAAGTATTTTCTTTTGCTTCTTTCTAATGGGCCATCAACGTCTGTATATACGCAACCAGTTGCCTATCTCCCATATCTATTCCTTCAACCGATCCAAAGGACTTACAAGCTGAGTTAAATCAGTTTGGGTAATATAGGTATAAATCATCGCCATTTTTATTGAATGATACCCCAACAACGATTTAATATAGCTGGGTTGATACTGCCGAATGCACCCTGTTAAGATAGTGGGGGGTTTTGTGTATAACAAGCTGTAGCGATCTTTTTTTCCTTTACCACCTTTGATGAAAACACCTTGCTGATCCTTTCTGATATCTTGTAATTTTAGGCGTACGACTTTCCCCAGCCGGGATCCTGCGGAGTATATGCACATCAGAATACAGCGATGTTTGAGGTGGTTTGGTGTATTTCAGATAGTATTCCCTTTGAACGGCCAAGTCCTTGAGGAGGGCATGCTTTTTATAGTTCATCCATACCATCATTAATACCCAGAAAGGAAAATAAAAAAACCCATTCGCCAACTGGCAAACGAGCTTAAAAAGCGGGAGAAACTTCTTCTAATGCTGTACAATAAGTCGTTGTGTCTCTTGCGTACCTGTTTCTGGGCTATACAATCGCAAAACATACCAGCCACTTTCCCAAGCAGTGGTTGATACCCAAGTACCACTTTGGTAGGTTTGCTCGTGTATCAACTGGCCTGTAGCATTATAGACCTTGATCATGCCCTGACCAATAGTCGATGAAGTAATGATAAAGCTTTCTTTGGTGGGATTTGGAATCAAGCGAAGCGTTGACGCTTTTTGTGGTATTTCCTGCTCGCTTTGTAGTGTTGCCGTCCCGTGCGTCAAGGCTTTGGCTACCTTGATGTAGTGTTGGCAGGAAGCACTGGCTTGCTGATGGGTTAAAGCATTAATGGCTGCAAGGTCAGCAAATTGGACCTTGGCTATACCGGTCTGCCCGGCGCGGTACAAGCGCCAGGCATCGAACCACACTTCGTGAACGGCCGTAGGGGTACTGCTACTGTAGATCAACTCGCATTCATCCTCGGTAAACCCATCAGGATTTTCATCGGAAATTACAATTACACCACCTCCGTCTGGATAGGGTTCTGCTAGCTCGTCATCATCACAAACGGTAAAGACATCTACTGGTAGGGAGGTATCGAGTATACCTCCAAAGGTGACACAATCGGTAGCAGGTGTATTAACCTTGTAACTAAATAACGACGGTTCTCCGCCACCCCAATAGTTCCCCCGAGCGAGAACCGTGCTCACAGAAGGGGCCAGTTGATCGTAACAAATATCGAAGTAGACACCACCACCATAAATCTGGTTGGGGCGAATAAGGGCTGGATCGTTCGTTCCAGCATTGAGGTAGGCATCAATCTGCAGGGTGACGTCCGTCCCGGTAATGCCCTTGCCGTTATTCGATAACTCTGCACAATCCATCAAGACCATCCCGTAGAGACTCCCATCAGGATTCTCACCGCCTCTATCAATCTGGATACCGGTGGTATTATTACTGACAACGGCTTTACGGAATAGTAAGATGTTGGACTCATTTTTACCATCTGCTTCGCCTATCTGTGGTACCTGAATGCCGATTCCATTATTTTCGGTGCTACCGCCAAAAATACGTAACTCAGGAACATCTCGTAATTCCACACCAATGCCATTATTTCTCAGAGTTACACCGCTAAATGAAGCGACGTTTACCTCTTTGAGTTTGAACGCACTTTCACCACCTATCGCTTGATATTGCTCAATCGTGACACGTCCCATACCGAGCCATTCTACGTCTTCAGCGTAAAAAGCGAATGCAGAAGGGGCAGAAGAATTAAAGGTGATGTCTTGCAAATCCATTACATTAGCACAAGTCACCAACAGTCCATAAAGGCAATCGGTAAAATCGGTGAAATAAATGCGAGTGAGTGTCGCAGAAAGGGCGTCCCGAAGCCAGACCCCAATGCCTAATCTCTCCACCTCTACGCCAAATAGTCGAAGCTCATCTACGCCTTCAATATCTAGTCCGATATGTTCATCGTAAAAATCACCAAGCCCCGTCAGGCGCATATTTTCCAGTTCGATCTTGGCCCCTGCAGTCACTTTTATTGAGGCGTTGCTGCTGTATTCCACTCCACCATCCTTGAGGATGAGGTCATGTGATCCGACATCAAGTACAGTCTTTTCGCCCAAGCGCAAAAAATGATCTCCGGCCTGACCGGTAATCTCCAAGGCTGGCGCTTCCATAGTGAGGGTATGTGTATTTTGCAGTAAAAAGTACCCTGAGCCACTGAAATCGAAAGTGCCACGATAGACTAACTCCCCTTGTACTTCGATATACGAATCGCCCCACCAGAGGTCAATTTCTGCACCGGGTTCAATGATTAGTTGGGCACCGGGCTCGATGATGAGTCGAGAGCCACGAGCGAGTCGAAGCTTACCACCTGATTTAATTTCAACGGTACTACCAGATTGGATATGGACATAGGCTCGTCTCGTTAAGTCCAATGCAGCATTATCATTTCCCAGAATGAGTTTTCCTCCATTTTCCACAGTAATATAGCTTCCACAATCTGAGGTATGAGCTATGAAGGTCTCCTGGGTGCTAGCCACTTCGTCTCCGTAACCTGAAAATCCAGGGCCATTGACGCGCAGAGTACTCTCACCACTTACTGTCACCGTAGGCAGGCGCCGACGATAAGGATTGGCAAAATTGTAACTGGATCCTGTAGCCAATACCGGCGTGAGGTTAATCTCACTCAACGCTAACTCCGTATTGACCCACTCCCGCATTGCGCTGTCCATCTCCACGTGTTTGAGGTTGACTTTAGGTGCATAATAATATTCGAAAGGTGTAAGGTCATTTTGTAAAATATCTTCTGCAGCTACATTTTTCCATAAGTGTTCCCGATCTAGCGGCCAGTCAATATCGAGCGTGCTGATGAGGGGCATGAAGCTAGAGCGTTCGCGATCGTCTATTACATCAATATCAACATCAACATTCTCACTGCCGACCAATTCCTCCAAGCGTGTGGATAGGTCGTGTCGCAAAGCCAATAAATCATTACGATAACAGCCGGGGGCATTATCGAACGGAGGAAGGGTATCCAACATTTGGACGTATACGCTATGATAGCGATGCGGACTACGCCCTTGAATCACCCCCTCCACACAAGGATTGAAATCGTGTGGTGTAGCGGCGGCAAATACAATTTCCGACTGATCCAGATTATTAAAATATTTGAAACAGTTGTTCATCCCTCTCACTACATAGTTGGCGGTGCCACCGTTTTGACTCCACAGGCCCATCCGAAAGATACTCCCAAAATCATGCTCGTTGGCGAAGAGATGAGCATTGAACTGACTAGCCCCTTCACCGTAGCCTTGTCCTACGCCAAGTTCACTCCCACAGGCGATGGCAATATTACGCGTAGTAGTGGGATACCCTAGTTCGGCCATTTCCGCTACATATAACTCCCGTAAACAACGGTAGTCGCGAGTGCTATCCGGTTGATAGGTGGCGGTACCCACCGTCCAGGGCAGAGCTTTAATCTTCCTGTCATTGTAAATGGCCTCGAAGTTGTCGAGCAGTAATTGTCGGGGAGCCGGATCATTAAGTTGCGTCCACAGACGCGTATCTTGCCCGGTACGGGAAAAAAACCAGGCAGTAGCTTGTAAACTAAGCGGAATATTAGCCCCTTGCTGGGGGGAATCAAAAGAGAGGTAGGTACCGGTACAGTGGGCCTGGCCGTGCTGTTCCATTCTTGCCAGCGCCCAGCGCGCAATTTGTCCTCCCATACTGGCTCCAACGATCACGTTTTCGTGCCGGATACCCGTAGTGGGATCGTCTACTTTCCATTCATCGTTGATACGGCGCAGGAGTTCCATGAGCAGATAGCCATTCTTTTGGATATAATCCGATCCGTTTTGGAAATCGAGAAAGACGATATCGAAACCAGCGGCCAGCAGATCGTCAAACTGAGCCGGATAGAGCGCAAATTCACTCACATCCCCATTCGTAAAGTCCAGATAGCCTTCGTAGGAGCCACGCACTAGGGCATCCCAGCCGTTACGGCCGTAGCGGATAATCCCATCCCCGGCCAAAGCCGGATCGACAACGACCTTTTCGGATGAGCCAAAATCAAGCCCATCGACAAAGATCAGAGGTTTTACCAATTGGCTGTGGCCTTCTCCATATTTGATGTAGGCTTGGGCTCCACCGATCATACTGGATAGAAATGGCGAGGCAGGGCCATAAGCGGTCGTACAGGGTGGCGTCCAAACACTATCGGTAGTAATGGCCACACTCATATCGGGCTGCATATAGCTGGCGGTGACTGGATTGTGTACCAGTGGAAAATCCCAATAGTTATAGCACTGTCCGCTGCCACCACCCGCGCAAGCCTGGAGGCGTATTGTCCGACGGGCGGGTGTGGTATAGGTCACTGACATTTTTAAATCGTCGGGAATAGCCTGATAACCGTTGCCATCAGCTAAATCAGCCCTTAAAATAAATTCGTAAGTCTGATTATTGGGCTGAATGGCGGCGGTAAAGGCATTCTCAGGAAAATGAAAGGTGACCGTCTCGTGGATGAGGTAAGTCCGACAACTACTGAATTCAATATTCCCCAGCCAGGGAGGATCATTATTTGTAATTTCCTTTTTAATGTAGATGTCTGGAATATTAAAAGTTTCCGGGCACTGGGCACGACTTTGGCTAGCCATAAACAGACATAAGCCTGTCCATAGCATCAGATACAACTGATGCATGTTAAAGGGTTTTTAAGTGGTTAAAAAATGAATATAGCTTTAGCTCTACACGCATGAGGTAAATCATGATGCATTAAGTCTAATCTGGAATTATAATCAATTATTAATTAACAGTTTAGAATAAATAGCAAGCTGTATTTATAATGTTTTCTAATAAAATATTTCAAATAGCATGGTATCATGTGCAGGGCAATAAAGAGTATCTGAAAAATTCTGTGATTGCCCATCTTTTGTAACCCACCAATTAACAAATTGTGTTCGATTACCCATTACGTCTTTTAGGATAAAGCTATCTATACTTTCACCAACCAAAGGCATAGAACTACCTCCGGCCCAGCCTCCTGAATATTCTATGTAATCCCCAATATTATAAGGATCAATATTTTTTATATGAAGCATGATATAAGCATAAGGATCAGCATAGCGAATCCGTTCATTCGACTTTCCAGTATTGAGAATAATTTCCCGGACTTCGTAATAATCACTCAGGCGCGAAAAGCTGACTTGGTAAGATGGTGATTCGTGCTGGAACTCGTGGTAAAAAAAGCCTTCGTCATTCGTGTAGAAAGTGTCGACGGTCCAGCAGCCGAAGCTACCAAATTCACCGCCGCATTCCTGTAGATAGACGGCTACATCAGGGAGTGGGTCTTCAGTGCCATATTCCAACAGGTAGCCGCGTACGATAGTGGTATCACTCAGTGCGCTCTTGCGGTCGCAAGACGAGAAAAAAAACAGGAATAATGATACTATAAAAACAAAGGGAATAGTATTTTTCATTGGATACGTAGTTTGTACTGCTCTAATGTAATCTCTTTGTTTTAATGCTTTTTAGCGTCTTTAAATAAAGATACATTTTAATTTATTGTATTTAGAGACTATCGAGTATAGTCTAAAGGGATGCCCGATAGAAAATATTGCTTTACAAGGCTTAAAAGAGCAGCCCCACCGAAATTGCATGCAGTGGCGGGAACTGCTTTCCCCATTTTGCTCTCCGTTAATGGGTAGGCCTGTGTATCCGTCGCAATGGAGAGCTAGAGTCGATATTACTGTTTAATAGTGTTATGTTGCTGCCGTGGTATTCGGTGTTTATTCTCTAGTAGTGCAAGAATATTTTGCCATAGTATTTCATAGGGTATAATCTCAATTCCCGGGCTTTTCCCTAACCTCAACGGTGTTGCTTGTAGTTTTTCAAATAGTTTTTTAGTCTTTCTCTCAGTAGCTGCGCGATGAAACGATACGGCCTCCATTTTGAGTATCATGTTAATGAAGATGTTTGTTCGCAGCAGGTCTGGTTGATTAATGTGTGTATTTTTATATGATTTGATGGCGTCTATTCGGTCGATAATTTGAGCAAATTGTTTGCGTTCTAAGCGAGTGATAATCTGAATAATAATGATATTAATATTGTTGCCAGCTTTATCCTTTGAGTAAACAGGTGTCTCATTTAAGAACTTACCAAGATGAAACCGTTCTTCGGTATATTCTGTAATTTTTCCAACCCGCACCAGAAAGTAGATATATCCCCAAATAATGGCCCAGTATTCACCTAGTGTTTGGTGTGTACAAGGGTATTTTGCGTGTTCTTTGTACAGGTCATAAGCTTCTTGATATTCTCCTGAATGCATACATATTACACATCTTTGACTAAACGCTAGGTGCCAATTCACACCGCCGGGAGCCATAATTTGGCAGCATATTTTTGATTGTTCTTTCGGTACTCCCTGACGGATCAGTGGGCTTGTACCTCGACTCGGAGGAGCATTCCATACTTTTAGGTCGTGCCAGAGAAGCGCATTGGAAGTCGCCCGATAGCACCGATTTTAATGGCCTTATTTTAAAGGATGGCGATGGTAATGACAAGATTATTTCTGCCGGTAAGGGATACTAGATGACTTGTTATGGCGAAGGGGCAGGATGAGCTTTGTTTTCACGTTTTTAATGCATTACATGTATTAATTTATGGCGTTTTAATCTGGTTTTTTGGTGTTTTGGGCATTAGTTTGTCAACGGCCATCTTTGTTGTAACCTGTTATTCTAATTGTCCCAAGTAATCAATAAATTCAGATGAGAAAACATGATTTCCTGGCGATTCTTTAGCCCAATCGTTATAAATTCGAATAAATTCAACAGGGGCGTTGTAGCTGTCTATTAGCACTTGAATATTATGTTCTTCTACGATTTTTAGAGACATGTAGAACCCATTCGAGTGTCCTCCAAATGCGAAAAAGTTTTCCAATTGACCGTAATAATCGAGCGTATCAATTTGTTGGGTAAGAAACTTATGAGTAATTGAATCTAGTCTATTTAATTTTTTAGGCGTTTCCCAAAAATCTGAATTATATGCGTCGATGAATGATTTTGGATAAAGACTTTCGTTGATCGGTGGTGTATTCTTATCAATGAGATCAGCAACTCCTTCTTGGTGAAGCTTATTAATTTCAACCATCAATGGGTGAGTATAAGAAGGAGTTGTAAGTTTTCTGTAATTATGATGAAATTCATGAGCGATAATTTTAATTAATTCGTCTTTACCCTTTTTAACAGCCATATTTAGGTCAAAAACAATTGCATTATCCATCACTTTAGCATCTGGATCAGAAAGTATAAAATGACAGTCATATAATCTAGGAAGTGAATCCAAAATACTCGACGGAAGATATATTCTAGCCAGTGAATCTCCCGCGGCTATCAATAATCTGAAATCTCCTTCAAGGAATTTTTCTGCTTCTCTTAAATTGCTTTTTAGTTGTGTGAAGTTTCTGATTAGTGTTAACTTATAAAAATTCTTATCCATCACTACAGGTAAGCCAAGTAAGCTGTCTAGTTTACTTTGGTTATCAGGATTGAAAACCGTTTCAAGCGCATCTCTTATGCCTTTCTTTTGAGCAAGTGAGTTTGAATAAATCAGATAATTTCGATAACCTTCAGAGTCAAATAAGTTTTCCCACTTTTTGTCTGAAACCTCCTTATTATCTAGTAGTAGTTTGGCTATGTCTATTCCCTTTAAAGCCGATTCAGTGGTGAACTTATATACTGCATATTGATTATTTTTACTTAAGGTAGAGGATTCTGTGCACGCAAATAGAATTAGAGAAATGCCAATGAATAGTGCATAATTCTTCAACTCTAGTAATTCCATTTGGTGTACATTTTTGTTTATTACTTAAATAATTTTGTGTTAGAAATTATTCTCATTATCATACGTATCGTTTGGAGCGAGTAGGAGAATATCATAATTCATCACTTCATAAAGGTATGGATTACTTGTTTTTAGTTTTTTATTGAGTATGAGTTCACGAATAGCACGCAAATCAACTACCGTCCACTGATCTTTTAGTCCTATCGAATTAAACATTTTGAGCGACGATTTATTGCCTTTGTATTTGCCATTTATATAGGGGTTGAAAAACCGAATATTAATGTATCCCCAATCCATTGCTTTAGCTTTTTCGGTGATATGTTTTCCCAGGTCGTTCACCCCAAATGGCGATACATCATGCGTTAGATGCACATTACCCATTTTTAATATAATCTTCTTAGGTTGTCTTTTAGTGAAATATGAATCAAAATTTGATTTCATATAATCAGCACGTTGCTGGCTTGCATAAATGCCAGAAGCCTCTTTACAATATATCTCCCAACTAATTTTGATGTCTTCAATTATTTTTAGAACATACTGATCTTTGCTTACACTATTGAAATACGCGTTTATGAGCTCATTGGATTGGTACCAGCAGCAAATGGGTTTTCTTTTTACTTTAGATTTAAATAGTTTTTTATTGACTATTCCTTTCACCTCTTTAAAAAGCTCCTGATTCGTTTGATCGGAAGCAAGAGAATTAATTCGATCCAAAAGCATCTCATAGGAATAAATATATTCTTGATCAAGTCCCCAAAATTCAAAACCCAAGGCCTGTGCCTTATCCATGAAAAGAGCATTACTTTTTCTATTTACGAAAACAAAAGGCGATTTTGATGCCCGTTTTGCCCCGTACTTCCTGTTTAGGTTTTGAATAGATGCACTTAATCTGACTGAATCTAACACCAATTCATTAAGAATTTCAGATGAATTCGGACCTAATTCTAATGCGAAGGTTTTGAAGCCAACCTTGTTCAAAACGGGAAGAAATGCAGTTGTAAACTTGCTTAGTTCCGTAGAGTGATGTTTCTCGGCTATGCCAACTATGCGGCCGTCTCCTATCAAATTCTTCCATAGGATCTGGGTACTATCAGAAAACGTATTGTTTTCATTAATGGTGAAACGATGAGAATATTGTAATAACTTTTCAACACTTAATTCTTCCTGAACAACCTGACGATTCATTCCTGAAAACTCATTGCCGCTTTTTTTGTTACACACCTCGTAAATACTTCCTCCCTGTGTTTTGTTTTCCCAAGTTCCGATAAGCCATTCGACTTTTGTAATGTTGCTAGCTCGCCACATTGTACAGGAATATAAAATTACCGACCCAAAAACAAGAATAAAGAATTTTATTGTGACTTTCATAGCTCTATCCTATTGAATGAATTGCCATTTTATTTCCTTCGGTATCAATAAAAATTCCGAAATATCCCATTTCAGAGCTGATTTGTGTTTTTGGAACAATTACTTTTCCGTTATTTTTTTCTATTTTATCTAAAATAGTTTGCAAATCTTTTCCACCATTTAGATAAGCGATAACACCATCTGTTGAAGGCTTATAGTCTTCACCTTGTACGATTGCTCCCGATACATTTTTCCCATCAGTAGGGAAGAAGCCCATTCTTGTACCAAACATTTCAGCTTCCTTAACGTCCAAACCTAAAACTGCCTTGTAAAAGGATACTGCTCGGCTGAAATCGATTGCAGGAATTTCAAACCAACTGATTAAATTTTCCATTACCTTTCTATTTTTATTTTGACTGCAACTTACTAAATACTTGAAGCTTGAAATTGTAAAAATCCGACAAGGTTAATCAGTTCTTATTTGCTTTAAGTATATTTTTATCTCAGGACTAAGATTATTTTGGGCAATTATTGGGCTAAGAGTACGGTTAAATAGACACAACAAATAGAATTGTCTTTAGGTAGGTAGTGTAGCTCGGGCTCATAATATCTGTCGATTAGTTTTTAGAGTACGCTACACGATAGCAAATTGTCAGGCGCTAATAACAATTCTTTTGCTGAAGATCTGAGATGAGATGCTTAGAGCTATTGGAGAAATTTCTCGAGTCAGGAATACAGATGAAAAGAGAGCGTAAGAAAGATGTGGAGGCATATGATACCTAATAATCCCAATTTCTACTGGCAAATAACTGGCAAATAAAAAAGCGAGCTACAGACCGCAGTCCATAACTCGCTGATAATGTGGTCGGGATGACTGGATTCGAACCAGCGACCTCACGCCCCCCAGACGTGCACTCTAACCGGGCTGAGCTACATCCCGTATAATGATTACGCTGTGTTTCAAGCGTCCGCAAAGATACCATAATTCTTAGAAAATAATAAAACCAACCAGACAGAATTATCAGGGATGGATTTAACGCTATGTTAGTTGTTTGTTTACGAGTAATTAATGGGAAAATGGCATTTTTGATATATGAAAGTCCATCGACTCCTCCCATGGTTTGGACTTGCTGTAAGTCTAACCATTTTGGCGCTGATCCTTATACCTCAGATAAGGGAAGATGTGGCCTCTTCACCCTCTTTCATTAGCCTTACATCTTTTCTCTTGGTGCTTTTACTATGCTTCTATTTTCTGTATTTAATTGTTGTTGTAGCATTGAGAACGCAGGTTGACGAAGAGGCTCAACCACTTAAATCGGAGCTCACTCAATTATCTGAGCGCCTTAGCCAGCTCGAGCAAGCCAAAATAAAATCTAGTCTGCAAAGCCATTATCCAAAACAACCCACAGCAGGATTACCTCTCGAGTCGATTAAAACGATCAATTATGCCTTTGGTGAGTTGAATAAGTTGCGTTTGAAAGGTTATAAGGACCCAGTGATGGTCAAAAATGCATTCCAGCATTTTTGTAACGCCACCGCAGAGAGTTTTTCGTATCGCACCGGTGTTGACGTTTCGGCTTGTATAAAAGTGGTGAAATCTGCTTCGGTATCTTTGACCAAGCCACGATTGATTGAAATTATGACTTTTGTACGTGATAAGAATTCGGAGCGAGAAAGAAGCGTCGAAAGTTATGATAATGAGCCCATTATCCTTTTTGAGAACACTGATTTCTACCGAATTTATCGGGCCATCGAAAAGAAAGAGTACAAAAAAGCCATCTTCTTTTGTAATGATTTACCAGCTTTGAATGATTATAAAAATACACGGATTAAGGATGATCTGAGTGATTTAGTGGACAAGGGTAAGACGACCGAAGAGCGTCTCGAATTGCGTAATAAACACTGGAATTTACCTTACCGAAGTACGATTGTCTTACCCATCTTACCTTACGGGCCACATTATGACCCCGATACCCAACTGATCGGCTACATTTGTATCGATGCCTTGGAAAAGCAGGCGTTTAACCGAGATATTGACGTAGAAGTTTTACGTGGCATGGCAGATACGCTCTACAATTATTGTGGCCTGATCAGTAATACCAGTTTGGTGCTGGCTTAATTTGAACTCAAAATTTAGCTTAGAATTTTGTGAATGGCCACAAATTGATTATCTCGCTGGCAGTTAATTTAAATGCTGTGCAACCAATCCAACTCGATCAATACTACACTGACTTCACCCCCCAACGGCTGGCGCTCAAAGTGAGCAAAGCCGCGGAGCGCGCCATCCGACAGCGGCACCCCTGGGTGTTCGACCAAGCGATTACCAAGCAAAGCCAGGAGGGCCGGGCCGGCGATCTCGCCATTATCTACGATCGCCAGAAAAATAAGCTCATGGCCGTAGGGCTGTACGATCCCCATTCGCCCATTCGGGTGAAGCTCCTGTCGTTTTTTGAGCCGGCGCGCCTGGATGTAGCCTGGTTTGAGCAGAAGATTCAAGCTGCTTTTCAGCGCCGGGCGCCACTCTTGGCGACCGATACCAACAGCTATCGCCTGATTTACGGCGAAAATGATGGCCTGCCCGGCCTCGTAGCGGATGTCTACGCTGGTGTACTGGTGCTCAAGCTCTACAGCCTGATCTGGCTGCCGTATTTGCACCTGATTTATCCGTTGCTGCTGGCGGTGAGTGACAGCAAAACCTTGGTATTGCGCTTGAGCCGACAGCTCCAAAAGCATTCGGAAGCGATGCGAGGACTGGCTGACGGCCAGATTTTGGTGGGCAGTTTGCCCGAGCCGGAAGTGCGATTTCGAGAACACGGACTGTGGTTCGAGGCGAATGTCGTGCACGGCCACAAAACGGGCTATTTTTTGGATCATCGCCACAATCGCAAGCGGGTAGGGGAGTTGGCACGCGGCAAAAAGGTGCTGGATGTGTTTGCTTACGCGGGAGGCTTTTCGGTGCACGCGCTGGCCGGTGCTGCCCGAGAAGTGGTGAGCCTCGATATTAGCGCGCAAGCGCTGGAGATGGCGCGTCGCAATGCGGCTCTGAATCAAGCCAGCGATCGGCATCGTATTCGAGTCGGTGATGCTTTTGCGGAAATGGAACAGCTACAGCAATCGGGCGAACGCTTTGATCTGATCGTGGTCGATCCGCCCTCCTTTGCGAAGCGCGCCAGCGAGCGCGACAAGGCAATGGCGCAATACGCGCGCCTCGTCAAAGCGGCTTTAGCGCTAATCGGGCGCGGCGGTATTTTGGTGATGGCGTCTTGCTCGAGCCGCGTCACCACCGAGGAATTCTTTGATTTAGTGGAACAGAGCCTGCGCGAATCTGGCCGCCGGTGGCGGGAATTGGAGCGCAGCACCCACGATGTGGATCACCCGATCGGTTTCCCGGAAGGGGCTTATTTGAAATGTGGTTTTTTTGAAATCTTATAAGCGGATTAAACGAGTGGACAAGATATTATAAAACGCCATCCACCTCACATCATCCTGCTTTGTATCCTGGCCGGCAAGCATCAATTATTTGTGCACACACAACCAGAGGAAGAAATAAATAACTTTAGAAATCAGACGGTACATAGGTATGTATTAATTCAGAGCTTGTTCAAACTTTCATGATTAGGCGGAAGTGAGGAAATTTAATTCTGAATAAGGTAAAAAACGTAGGCGATGCCAAAGCAGCGGCGAGGCTTTTTAACGAAATACAGGATAAAATTTACCACTTGTAGTTAATTAATGGAATTTTAAACAAGCTCTCATTGGTTACTGGAAAAACATAACAGCTTAGCTTAAGCGAGGGGACGATAGCAGCATTGTATTTGAATCTATTGGGAGCAGTGCCGAAATGCCATCTGCTCCTTTCTTAGCATGGTATAAAAATGATATCTACTGTTTTATAAAACGTAGCAAGTGGGTACCACTGCTGTTCTGAAAGCGTAGGAAGTAAGTACCCGGGCGTTCAATATTGAGTTGGTTGACGTTCATTTCCATATTTCCTTCCAGCATCGGCAATTCTCCCAAATAAAGGCGCTGACCATTTTGATCGAAAATCTCGACCGTTGTGGTGCGATCACTGTAGATGCCGCCACTGACTTTGAATCGATCGCGTACCGGATTTGGATAAAGCATAGGTGCTTCGTAAACTTCCATAATGACTGCCACAATATAGGAATACTCAAAGGTGCCATCATTATCATATTGCTTCAAACGATAGTAGTTCAAGCCTTCAAAAGGATCTACGTCAATGGTCTGATAGTTATTGCTGCTGGTGCTTTCGCCCTGAGCGAGTATAGTCGCTAAAGGTTCGAAGTCTTCGCCGTTTTTCGATTTTTGAATCTCAAAATGACTGCTATTGGTTTCGGAAGAAGTTACCCAATCGAGAAAGACTTTGTTTTGATTTGATTGAGCAGAAAAACGCGTAATTTCTACCGGTAGGAGCTTATTGACGTCTTCATCGATAGAACCAAGCGTCAATTTGGTATTTTCAATCGGTGGTGGGCAACCAAAATCATTGGTTACCGAACCGGTAATGCCAATTTGTGTGGCTGCGCCTTTACCCTGGCTGTACCAGCCTGTTGCTGAATTATAGGAAGCAACGACCAAACTAGTCGTATCATTAATCCCGTACATGCCCGCATCATCCCAGTGTAGCGTTATGCTTACCGCCGGACTTCCTGAAGTGCGTTCGAAATTCCAGAACCCGTTGGAGATAATGTGCGTCAGCGGCGCATTCATGGTATTGAGTAGCGGTGGTGGGCAACCTAAGTAACGCGCGGTGTATTGCGCCGTCGAGTTAGACACCGCCGACATCTCAATTGGCGCATAAGTGCCTTTGTATCCGATAGGCAGCAATAATGAGCTACCACCAGTAGACCCAATCTTGATGATCGGCCCGTCGATATAGGCTGTACTGCTTCCTCCCGAAATGGTCGCACCATCCAGCAAGGTCAGCGTATTCGTATCGTCGGTATAGATCACTCCCTTGGTCAACGTCAGATTTCGACTGACTTCCAGGGGACCAGAAAGGACAATTGAATCGGCAGAGCTATTAAAAGAAATATTGGTGAAATTGAATTCATCCGTACCTGAGTTGGCGACATCGGCTTCCGGCATCATTTGCGTACCGGTGGTGCCGCGCAAATTCAGGTAGGAACTGGTATCCATGGTGAGATAGCCGTAGTTGCTTAAACGACTGATATTGCCCCCCACGTTGAGGGTGCCACCGAGGATTATTTCAATACCTAAGGTATTATCCGAAGCTGCCGTTAGATTGATGTTTTGCTCTACACTAAGATTTGTTGAGGCGCCAGTCGATCGGATTTTAAGATCCATCCCATTTCCACTCGAAGCGGCATTCAAATTACCGCCAATATTCATTTGGCCATTGGCACTTTCAAATAGCAATTCCGAAGAACTACCTCCGGATTTATTAAGCGAAACGTTACTATTGAATTGAACATTTCCCGAGGAGCCACTCGTAAAGGTGCAATCTTGTCCACCCGATACATTGAACGTAAAGTCCTCGTTAAAAGTGGCAGTAGAAGCACCCACCATCACAAAACTTAGTTCCGCTCCACTGGTCTTTTCGAAAGAAGTGTATCCGTCTACGGTAAGACTAGCGTTACCCTCCATATACACTTCATATTGTGATTCTGCGGGATTTGAACCGTAATAGTTGAATTTAAAATCCCCAGTGACGGACACAGTTACATTACCGAGTAAGTGCATCTTCAAGGCTCTATTACTATAATTGTCAGAGGTACGCTCCAACCACAAATCCCGTCCGACACTAATCACCGGACTACTGGCCGAATTTCCAGCTTCTATAATGACATTATCAGCTTGATCGTAAGCCTTAGCAATGAAGTCATTCGCTATCGTAACGGTTACATCGGAATTAATGTAGAGATTGGTATTACCGGTGCCACTGACATTAGTAATCGTAATGCTGTTCACGCTTACATCGCCCGTGATCGTGACGGAGTAGCCATCAATAATGACATCATCCGAAGCGGTAGGCACACTACCTTGGTCCCAGGTACTCCCCACTGACCAATCCGCACTAGCTACGGCAGTGAAGGTAGCGGCATAAGTAGGTAGTGACAATAGGCTGCACAAACCCACTAGAGTGAATAATAACAGGTCTTTCATTGTGAAAGTATTTCAAACGTTAGTCAACAGTTCTTTTTACAAAGGGGGGAGTTAATTCGGGGGGGCAAGATTTTCTGTTTTTATGTTGACAAAAATTTTGCCAATGTCTTGTGACAGAGCTTTTTTGGGAAGAAAATAGGTTTTAAAAGGGTGTTTTTTGTTAAAAATGGTCAAAACGAGGAGGAATGAACGTCATTTTTAACATTGGCTTAAAATACAGAAAGCCGATTGTACGCTACAATCGACTTCCTGATGGTTTGTATTTTTTTAAAATAGCGGCTCGTTAAGTGCAACGAACTACTTTATATTTAAGCAGCAGCTGGTGACTGCGTTTCGTCAAAGCTTTTACCGTTCCAACAACCTAACCATTCACAATCCTTACCATTTTTCAGGTAGCTCAGGAAAGTGTAAACGGCATCGCTTTTCTCTCCCCGAGTGATCAGGATGGTTTGTTGTCCATTACGGATATTAAAATAATACTTACCAACACCTAACTTGAAATTTTTCTTCTTCATTGTCAACTAAATAGATTGATTCATTAAATTTAACGTTCTCTGAACAAGATTTGTTGGCTGACCTCGGATTCCGTTTCAAGGAAGCGGAACCTAAAAAGCAGCCGATTTTGGCCAGATAACGTTGTAAGATTACAGAAACCTGTACATGTTATAGCGGGAACTATAATGAAAAATTTCGAATATTCCAAATTTTTTAATCATGAAGTTGTCGCTTTTTGACTTGATTCTTTTATTGGGGAGTGCCCAGGGTTTTTTCATAGCCTTCCTGTTGTCCAAACGGCGGGTGGCCAATCGCCCCGCTGCGATTTATCTCACTGCCTTAGTCGTTCTGGTTTCTATTTTACTCTTCGCCCGCTTGAGTTTTCAGGCAGAATGGTTAGTGGAATACCCTTATGTGATCTTACTGCCAGACCTCATTTTGTTCTCCTTTGGGCCTTGTATGTGGCTATTTATCCGACATCTGTTGCGATTACCGACCTTGAGTCGTCGGGCCTTGTGGTGGCACGCTTCGCCGGCCTTGTTTTATATTACTGTGGTTAACCTTTTCTTGGGACTTCACCTGAGCGGCACCCTCGAATGGCTCGATCAGCGCCAGATTATCATCTCATTTTATCTGATTGAAGGCGCCGGAGTGGTGAGCTTATTGGTTTATTTGTTCGCCAGTTTGCGTCAGGTGCAGCGATCACAACTCACCTCAGAGCAGCCGGGATACCATTCTGCAGTAGATCGTTTTCTACCCCTGTTTTTTAGAGTAGGTTTGGTACTGGTGGGCTGCTGGACGGTGTCTTTTTTCTTTCACATCTTCTTTTTCGATCCCGCCTATGTGGCTTATCGTATTTTCTGGCTGCTCCTGGTCGCTTATCTCTATTGGCTGGCCTATGTGGCCGTGCTTAAGAAAGAATTGTTCGATTTACCTACGGCCGCCATGCGTCGGCAAAAAACGGATGCCTCCACGGTGGAACGCATTCAACGCTTCATGGACGAACAACAACCATTTCTGGAGCCGGGCTTGAAATTGGGCGATCTGGCCACCTTGCTCGATTTACCCCGTCACGAATTATCGCAGGTCCTGAATCAAGACTTTGGACAAAGCTTTTTTGATTTTGTCAACGCTTACCGCATCCAGGCCTTTATTACTAGGCGCAGAGGCCCTCAGGGACAACAGCAATCCATTCTGCAACAAGCCTACGAGGTAGGCTTCAATTCCAAATCCGCTTTCAATCGGGCGTTCCGAAAAGCGACCGGAGAAAGCCCTCGTGATTTTTTCAAAAGGTCGTCGCAGGATTCAGTTTCTTCTTCTTAGCATTTCTGCTCTTTTTTGGATACTATTTCGTCCCACTTTGCAAAAGTGGTCGACTTTACTGGCCTGATGGGCGTAGTTAGCCATTTTTTACACCAAAAAAATGCATCACTATGTTCATGAAAAAAATACTCTGGCCACTCCTATTTTGCTTTCCCTACTGGGTCAATGCCCAGCAAGTGACGACCCTAAATGTCAATTCTGGTATTGACGATGCGCTACTCTTCGATGATCAAGGGCGACTTTACGGCGCGCATTATGAAGGCTCGGCGGTTTATCGGGTCGATCCCGATGACTGGAGTTCGACCGTTTTTTCGGATGGCTTTGTTACCCCCAACGGAATGGCCTTTGATTCGGAAGGGCGCTTATATATGGCAGACAATCAGGGCAACCGGATTTATCGCATCGCCAGTGACGGAAGTACCGAGATTTTTGTCAATAATTTCTTCAGTCCTTCCGGGCTGATTTTTGAGCAGGACAGTGATACCTTGATTGTGACCAGTTATGAGGGGGATAAGATTGTAAAAATCGCCCCGGATGGAGGAGAGCAAGACTTTGCAACGGGTAGTTTATTGGATGGGCCGGTTGGACTGTGCTACGATGATGAGGGCCAGCTTTATGTCGGGAATTTTAACAATCGCCGCATCATGCGTATCGAGGATAACGGCGATCTCACCACCATCTCTCAACCTTCGGGCAGCGGCTGGCTCGGATTCATTACCTACGCTAAAGGCTATATTTATGGTACACTGTTCAGCCAGCACAAGATTTATCGCACCGATTTAATGGGCAATGATACCATTATCCTAGGCAGTAGCGCTGGTACGATTGACGGCGATGCCAGCGTAGCACGTTTTAATCAACCCAACGGTATCCTGGCTTCTCCTTCTCAAGACACGCTGTACGTTTCAGATTACGGGACCCGCTCGCTGCGGATGATTACTGAGTTGTTGCCACCAACTACGAACACCGAGGACGTCACTTCACAAATCAAGTGGCAGCTAGGCCCTAATCCCGTGATGAATCAATTGATGGTTTCCCTGGAGTTGGAGCGAGAGACACAAGTTCAGCTGCAAGTGCTGGATAATCAGGGGCGAAAGGTGTTAGCACCAAATGGAGATATCCGACGGGGGCAAGGCCAACATCAAATTCCCCTAGATGTCACCGATTTGCCCGCTGGGACTTATCACGTCCAATTGCGAATAAATCAAGGGACGCCGATCAGTCAATTATTTGTCAAACTGTAGATTTTTTTCCATCGTCGGTTCGGACTGCGGGAAGATATTATCTTTGGATGAGTGATTTGTCTAACCAACCCTTATCAAAGATGACTATCGAACAATGGCGCCAAGCCGGCGATTTTTTTACTTATCGTGGGCACCAGATTTTCTTTCGAGATAGTGGCGGAGAGCAAGAAGTGTTGTTGCTCTTGCATGGTTTCCCAACGGCTTCCTGGGATTGGTGGAAGGTGTGGGATGGCCTGACTCAGCGGTTTCGCGTCTTAGCGCCAGACTTCATTGGATTTGGTTATTCCGATAAGCCGCGGCCTTACCCGTACAGTATTTTTGACCAAGCGGATTTGATTGAAACCTTTTTGCGGGAAAAAGGCATCACAAAGTGTCATCTATGGTCACATGACTACGGGGACACGGTGGCTCAAGAGCTGCTCGCTCGGCAGAATGAAGGACGAAGCTCAGCGCAATTCCAATCTTTGGCTCTGCTCAACGGGGGCTTATTTCCGGGGGTGTATCACCCGCGCTTGATTCAAAAACTATTGATGAGCCCCATTGGGTTTTTGCTGTCTCCGCTGCTCAGCAAAGCCCGACTACGGAACAACTTTTTAGCGATTTTTGGCCCGCAGACCCCGCCTTCGGCGGCCGAAATCGACGCTTTTTGGGCGCTGATCACCGCAAAAAAGGGGCACTTGATTGCTCATCGACTCATTCGTTATATGGGGGAGAGGCAGCGCCACCATGCGCGTTGGACGGCAGCTTTGCGAGAAGCCCAAATTCCTCGACGGCTCATTGATGGGGGCTTCGATCCGATCTCCGGGGCGCATATGGCGCAACGTTACCGAGAGCTGATCCCAGATCCTGATGTGGTGATTTTAGACCACATTGGTCATTATCCGCAAGTTGAGGCGCCCGAGCAAGTGCTGGATCATTATCTTCAGTTTTACCAACAGCATTTTGGCACATAAAAAAGGTTATCTCAGCGAGATAACCTTAACAAGAAGATAGTTTGCAAATTCAAGAACTATTTCATAGCTCGAGGTGGTACTTTATGATTAAGTCCCAGATGATAAATAATGGTGTTATGCTTTGATTATAAAATGTTTAGTTCTTTCTAATGCTACCTCCACTTCGGCTACTGCCGCCACGGCGATAACTAGGTCGTCCTCGGGTTCTACCGCGTCGTCGACGTCGGAAACGGCGGTCGTCATCATCCACTTCAGTGCGGCAAGTCAAGAGGCAACGAACACCAACGTTGAAGTTGAGGGTGTGCACTGGTCCCGTTACGAAGCTGACATCATCGTCAACAAAGCCTGCTTCCAGATCGGCGAAAGTACTGCCTGAACCATAACTGTGCGTGATGCCTAAATCTAGGGCAATCAGACGATTAAGGCGGATCAGTACACCGGCGCCGTGAGTGAAAACGAAGGAAACATCACCATCTAGGGGCTCCACGGTATTGCGTTTGAAGTCTCGATGGTATTCATCCAGCCGAATGTGCTCCTGTACAGAAGTAGCGCGTATGCCGCCCGCCAATTCATAATAGCCTTTTACACGCGGTGCTAATTGATGGTTATAACGGCCTACCACTTCTAAGTCGAATAATGAATTATAGAAGGTGCGTCGAGCACCAGCTCCGGTTGGCTGTGTCAAAATAACCCTATCTCGTATACCTCGGGTCAGGCCGGCACCCATGCGGCCACCGATTTCCCATTGTGCAATAGGATTATTTGGTGTGAGGTTATAAAAAACATTGAAATTGCCACCGTAGGCTATTCGAAAGCCCAGAGCCTGTGTTTCATCGACGGGAATAAAGGTTGAAAATTGTGCCCCGAGGGTGAGACGTCTGTTGCAGTCGTAGAACCTTTCATCATCTTGTGCAGTACCAAATAGTGGCAGGCAGAGGCTAAGGAGAATGACATATGCTGTTTTCATAAATAGACGATTATAATTGAGGTGGATGTTGTCTATTTATAGGAGGAAAAGGGAGGGGAACGGAATTTTTTTTGTGAGAAATATTGGATAATTGATTTTTAGGGTTTTGAGGAGGTGAGTAATAAATATTGAATATTTAATGATGAATAAAGAATAATGATTCGAATAATGCTTTTTCTACCCTCTAGTTTGAGACGAAATCTATAACCTTTTTAAAAAAATACCGTTTCAATTCCTGACGAATTTGTGAAACACGTCCCATCAAAATGCTGTATATTTGCGACCTATGAAAAATATTCGAAACTTTTGTGTAATCGCGCACATTGATCATGGTAAGAGTACGTTGTCGGATCGTTTGTTGGAATTTACCAAAACGATCTCTGAGCGGGAAATGCAGGATCAGGCGCTGGATGATATGGACCTGGAGCGAGAGCGCGGGATTACCATTAAAAGTCATGCTATTCAAATGTATTATCAGCATTCGGATGGTGAAAAGTATACTTTTAATCTTATCGATACCCCGGGCCACGTGGATTTCTCCTACGAGGTGTCCCGCTCGATTGCGGCTTGTGAAGGGGCGCTGCTATTGGTAGATGCTTCACAAGGCATTCAGGCACAAACCATTTCCAATCTTTATTTGGCCATTGATCACGATCTGGAAATTATCCCGATTCTGAACAAGGTGGATATGGAAAGTGCCATGGTCGAGGAAGTGTCTGACCAAGTCATTGATCTGATTGGTTGTGAGAAAGAAGAAATTCTTTTGGCTAGTGGAAAGACTGGTCAGGGGGTTGAAGATATTTTGGCGGCAATCGTGGATCGTATTCCGGCACCTGAAGGTGACCCGGAAGCACCTCTACAAGCCTTGATTTTTGACTCGGTATTTAATCCTTACCGTGGAGTGATTGCATACTTCCGAATCCTCAATGGTACCCTGAATAAAGGAGACAAAGTCCGTTTCGTCAATACTGGTAAAGATTACGATGCCGATGAAATCGGTATTCTCCAGCTTAACCAAGTGCCCAAAAAGCAGCTCAGTGCGGGGAATGTAGGTTATATCATCACGGGGATTAAGATATCCAAAGAGATTAAAGTGGGGGATACCATTACTCTAGTGAGCAATCCTTGTGCGGAAGCGATTAAAGGATTTGAGGATGTCAAACCGATGGTATTTGCTGGTATCTTCCCGATCGATAATGATGATTTCGAAGACTTACGGGATAGTCTCGAAAAGCTACAGCTCAATGACGCCTCTCTGGTTTTTGAACCAGAATCTTCTGTAGCCTTAGGTTTTGGTTTCCGCTGTGGATTCCTGGGGATGCTTCACTTGGAAATCATTCAGGAGCGGCTCTCGCGTGAGTTTGATATGGATGTGATTACGACGGTGCCAAACGTTACCTATTACGCTAAGACAAATAAGAAAGATAGTGAGAAGTTTTTGGTTAAAACACCAAACGACTTGCCCGATCCGTCTATCCTCGATTTTGTGGAAGAACCTTATATCATTTCGCAAATCATTACCAAGCCGGACTATATCGGGGCGATCATGAAGCTTTGTCTAGAGAAACGTGGGACACTTACGAAGCAAATTTATCTAACGCAGACTCGTATCGAGCTGACCTTCGAAATGCCGTTGGCGGAGATTGTATTTGATTTCTACGATAAATTAAAATCATTGTCGAGAGGGTATGCCTCTTTCGATTATGCGCCAATCGATTATCGCCAGTCTGATCTCGTGAAGCTGGATATCAAGCTCAACGGCGATAATGTGGATGCACTATCGGCTTTGGTTCACCGCACCAAAGCGGAGGCCTTCGGCCGAAAAATCTGTAAGCGCTTGCGGGAATTGCTCCCTCGCCAGCAGTTTAAGATTGCCATTCAGGCGGCCATCGGTGCTAAAGTGATTGCTCGGGAGACCATTTCTGCTCTCCGTAAAGATGTGACCGCTAAATGTTATGGTGGTGATATCACACGGAAGCGTAAGCTGCTGGAGAAGCAGAAAAAAGGGAAGAAGCGGATGCGCCAGATTGGAAACGTGGAAGTTCCGCAAAAAGCCTTCCTTGAGGTTCTCAAATTGGACGAATAGTGACTGTTTTATAAAAACAAAAAGCCTCGCCGTTTGGCGGGGCTTTTTGCATTTTAGAGGGATACTCAAAATTTTACCACTTGATCCGCCGATTATAGGTTTTACCACCAGCATCCAACTGATAAATATATTCCCCGGGACTGAGATAGTAGGCCGTCGGTGTAAACTGAAAAGTATAACTGCCCCTTTCTCTAAACTCATTGAAGAGCACCCGGAGTTGCTGGCCAGAGGTCGACAAGATGCGCAGCCGGGCCGGACCATCTTGCTTCATGGCATATTTAATTTCGATTGTGTTGGGTAGGTTAGACGATGGATTGTGGCCGAGTAGCGCGGCGATGGCATTATCCCCAACACTAGGGGAGCCGGGCGGTACCAAGCCGTCTATACGATCCATAGGCTGACCGATGATATGATCGACCGTCGTAGGATCCGCGCACAACCAGTCTTGAAGAACGGTAGCGTAAACCGAGCGGAAATCCGTAGTGAAGAATGGATCACCGTACATATCGACATTGACCAGATCGGGTGGCGTACCGACGAGTTCGCTGCCCAGTGTCTCTGGTCCAAAGATCATCATCGGGCTGCCGGTACCGTGATCGGTACCAAAAGAGGCATTTTCGTAGATGGTGCGTCCAAATTCAGAGAAAGTCATCGCCAGAACGCGCTGGTGAGAACCATCCTCCTGCAGATCTTGGAAAAAAGCCGCCACGGAGCTGGCCACATTGGTCAACAACTGATCGTGGGCGCCGGCTTGATTCGAGTGCGTATCGAAGCCCCCGATGGAGACCATATAGACCTTCGTGCCGAGATTTCCTTTGATCAAACGCGCTACAATCGCCATTTCTTCGGCCAGATTATTAGCGGGGTAGGTTGCCGTGTTGCTGCCATTATTGTAGGCATTCTGAATCGTTTCAGAATAGCGGAAAGCACTATTAGCAGTTTGACGAACGAACTTTAGCTCTTGATCCCGGGCACAATTGCCGAGTTGGGTGGTATCGTACAACTGGCCGCTCTGCGCGATCTGATAAAACTCGGTAGGATTGCTGATTGCCAGGGCCATGCTGGAATTGTCGGCGCGAAATACCAGATTGGTTTGCACGCCAATTTGTAAGGCCGGCGGTACTACGGGCGGCGCATCGAGGAAAGCCGGAAAGTTGAGATCCATGTAACGGCCGATCCAACCTGTGCCAACGATTTCATTTGAATCAGAAGCGGAGGCCCAGATGTCGGAGGAGCGAAAATGGGAATAATTGGCGTCGGGATAGCCGACATTTTGTACAATTTTCATGCGGCCTTCTTCCCAAAAGGGCTGGAGATCGATCATGGTGTTCGGCATACCGATGTCATCATTCAGCGCCCATAAATTGGGTTCCGCGACCGCGAGCGTTGGGCGAATATTATAGTACTCATCATTATCGCGCTGAATGATGGTGTTGAGCCCATCGTTGCCACCTTTAAGCCGGATCAAGACGAGAATGCGGTCACAATCCGAAGCATTTAAGCTGGCTAATAATGGACTGCCGGCTAATGCTTGTACCGGGGTGTTTCCAAATAATAAAGGCGCGCCAAGTGCAAAAAGCCCCGAATTCCGCAGGAAATTACGGCGCGAACGCTGGTGGTCTTGCTTATGTGCTCGTCCGTGTTCGATAGCCGAGCCATAGCGCTTTTTGACTTTTTTATGCATTGAGCCTTTATCGTGATCACACATGGTATTATCGAGATTGTACGATTTTAAAATTTAAAACACTTTTCTAACTCTAACTCAACTGATACTCCGGTAGGCGAGCGAGATAGTATACCAAATTCAACAATTGATAGGGGGCCTCGTCCCAGTAAAGATTCCAACTGCCATCCTCAAAATAATTCTCCGGGATATCACCTTTAAAGGTCAAAATAGCGACCTCAACATGCTCATTATTCAGGCTAGTGCCCAAAAAATGGTTACTAACAGCCCGGACGATAGTCTCTGGATCGTTAGAGGTATTGGTAAGGTTGATGGTCAGGCTAAGTAGTTTATCCCGAGCGGTTTCTCCAAAATAATCGAATAAGAGGATACCGGTGAATGCCCAACGGAAAGCCAACGTATTTTCATTGATCCAATCGTGGTGACCCGGCCAGCCCGCTACATCTACCGGATCGAGAATCTCTTGCCCCAGCTCTCTGCAAACGTAGGATAAATAGCTCGTGGTGTCCTCGTTGAAATCTGCTGGGTAATTAAGATTAAGCGGTCGCATCAGAGTCGTAAAGACTTCAATGGGGCTTTTGATATGATTAGCAAAGCTATTTTGATCAAAGAAATGTTCGCTTTTGAAAAGCTGGCGCAAGACCGGAGCGATCTCCCAATTGTTACTCTGAAAGGTTGTAGCCAATTCTGCGATAATCGCTGCATCCGGCTCAGCGTAGACGAAATGGCGATAGATTTTTT
This sequence comes from Saprospiraceae bacterium, assembly GCA_028285085.1. Classification (GTDB taxonomy): domain Bacteria; phylum Bacteroidota; class Bacteroidia; order Chitinophagales; family Saprospiraceae; genus JAHDHW01. Next base: position 94,266 of record JANQQI010000011.1, read on the forward strand.
GACAGATATATTCTGCCGTTTGCTGCGCCCGCAAGGTGAAAATCAATTCATGTACGTCGTCGTAATCCCAATTACCGGTTTGGCCAAAAATGGTTTTAGGGCCATCATCGTGTAGGGCAGGATCAAAATAGACAGGTAAGCACATAAAATTGTCACACCGCCACCCCGTCAGTGCTCTGGCCACTTCTACGATATCATCCTGAGTATAGCCATTACTCTCGCCCATCGTGAATAATTCCATCAACTCCCGTGCGTAATTCTCGTTGGGCTGTGAGGCAATATTCTGATTACCGTTGAGATAAGTGAGCATGGCTGGTGTTCGCCCGATACGCTCCACAAAAGTGCGGAAATTCCCCAGCGCATACTGGTGCAAAAGGGAATAATAGGTCCATAAGTAGTTGTTACAGCTGTAGACTTGCAGCTCCGTAACGAAATGGTTGTGCCAAAAGAAAGCTAGTTTACTGCGCAAGCCCTCCGAAATCATATCTACGATCCAACGGTGACGGACTTCCTGCCGATGCTCCTCCATTAGATTGAAATCACCAGCGTAGTCAAGCGCAGTGTAATTGGCCCAAGGTGGAGGCGTGGGGAGAGGTTGAGCCACCGCCGCATCAATCAATTGGTCTACTAATTGTGACGGACTGAGGCTGAGGGCTGCTTGGATATCGTTGTAACTGGCACCTGATCCCAAGCGGCGATACAAATGAGCAATTCGCTGGGCGTCCCATGGCTGATCGGCGGAGGGAATGTAAGGTGCGAGAGAACTAACGGCGCAATTTTGCAAGGCTATATTTTTTTGATTCTTGACAAATCTTGTGTACCAGATGTTTCAGTAAGTAAAATAGAGCTTTCTGTGGTCATTTTTACCCTACTTCATCTCGGAATCAAAGGATTTGTCCAAGACGGATTTTTTCTTTGGGAAAAGTTGGATTACTCCAAAACAATATACTCAAAAATTACTATTTTTAAAATGTTTACCGTTCATCAATTTTCTCCGTGAAATGAAGCGTTTGTACTATTTTATTTTCGTGTTCTTACTCTCGTCGTTTTCTCTTTCTGCACAAACGGTACTTTTAGCGGAAGACTTCAATGATTGTGCCTTACCTGCAGGTTGGGCCTCTAATGTCATTGGCTCAGGCACACCAAACTGGGCGGTGGGGATTCCCGATAATCCCAATTCGGACGGAACGACTATCGATGGATCTTGTATGCTTTGGATCGACGATGATGCAGTAGGCAATAATACGCCGGGTTACGTTTTGCAATTCATCTCACCTTTTTTTGATGGGACGCAATTCCCTGAAATAACCTTGGAACTGGACGTACACTTTCGGGCTTACGAAGTATCCGTGATGAGAATTATGGTCTTTGACGGTACCAATTATCATCTGGTACGGGAATACGGCGCAGAGGATGGTACTGGTGCCCAATTTTCGGAGTTTGAGACTTTAAAAACAGATATTAGTTTTTATGCCAGCGAGAATATGGCCATTGTCATCGAATACGATGATAACGATATCTGGGCCTGGTGGGCTGGCGTAGACAATCTGGAAGTCACCGGCCAGGGGGAGGGTGTAAATGTGCTACTCGAAGATTTTGGTGTTTGTGGCTTCCCGGACGGCTGGCAATCAGAGGTGGTGACCGGTGATGTGGACTGGCAATTTGGTTTCATCGATAATCCTAATGCAGTAAATTCGATGAATGGTACCTGCTTCGCTTATTTTGATGATGATGGTGCCGGCCAAACTGCTTCTTTTTCAACGGTTCGCTTGTATTCTCCAATCATTGATGGTAGTGCATATGCCACTTATACGCTGGATTTGGATTTAGTATTTAGAAAATATAGTGAGTTAGAAAATTTTGGAATTTACATTTCTGATGGTATCGAGGTCAAACCAGTGCAAATCTTTCTGGAAGAGTTCGGCGGGCCACAATTCAATGAATTTGAGCATCTAACGGTCGATCTTTCAGAATATCGAGCGCAAAGTATGCAACTCATTTTCCAATACGACGACGGTGACGACTGGGGATGGTGGGTTGGAATGGATAATATTAAAGTGAAAGGAAATGGAAGTATTAATGATGTGTGTAGTAATGCAATTGAGCTTGAGGCAAATTCCGCTTGTGAAATTTTGAATAATACCACCGCCATTTTTTCGGGCGAGCAACCCACTTGCAGCGAAGATAATGTGGCCGGACTATGGTATCATTTTGTACCAGCACAGAACAGTATTTTTAAGTTTGAGACCCAGGCAGATTTCAACGATGTTGTCACTGTTTTTGCCGGTGCTTGTGATAATCTCACCGAAGTCGCCTGCACCAATCGCGACGAATTTGGATTTACGGGCGAGATGTTATACACAGAATTAGTCAGTAGCAACGATTATTTTATCCGGGTCAGCGGCCAGGATAAAACCTTCGGTCTGCCCCGCGGCAATCATTGTTTAACTGTCGAAGCGGTCGCGGCTTATCCTGAATTACCGGTCAATGACGTCTGCAGCGCCGCTATCCCGCTGACGCTTGGCAGTACTTGTACCACCGGGAATAACCGCCATGCCAGCTTTGAGGGGCCGGCGCCCAGCCTTAATCTTAAATCAAGAGCTGACATTTGGTATACCTTCGAAGCAACCAGCGCGGCATCGTTGGAAATTCTGAGTGGCGCAGATTTCGCCGATGTGATCACGCTCTACAGTGGAAACTGTGGGAGTCTTACCGAAGTGGCCAGCGAGATTTATGGTCAACGCCTGGAGGTAGAAAATCTCGAAATTGGTACGACCTATTATATTCAAATTGCAGCCTATTTCGCTACGCTGGAAGGCGAGGTATGTGTGGCGATCAAAGAATCGGACCCCGACCCGGTGGATAATAACGATTGTATCTCTTCTACGACGCTGACGATCGGAAATGCCTGCTACGCTGGCGAAAATGTGGCCGCTGATTTCAGCGGTATCGCACCGAGCTGCGAAGTATTTCCTACCGCTGATGTTTGGTTTGATTTTATAGCACCCGCTTCCGGTGGCGTGCAACTGAATACTGGAGCTGACTTCGTGCATACGCTTGCGCTGTACACCGGCAGCTGCAACAATTTGGAAGAGCTGCAATGCTGGAGTAGTCCGCAACGCTGTGATGGATTTATAGAAATGGGCGGCTTAACGCCCGGGGAAACTTACTACCTCCAGTTGGCTTCGGCGGCCAATACTTTTGGGTACATTGAAGGCAATTTCTGTCTGCAGGTATTGGATTATAACGCTACGCCTACCTTCGAAGCCTTGACCGTATCCGTTGAGGTAAATTGCTTTGATCAAGGGCAGGCGACATTGATTATTACCCCTTCCGGGGGGCTTGGAAATTATACTTTACTCGGCGATGTTGGGGGAGAGGTTATGACGACCGGCGACGAATACTTAGTCATTGTACAAGATGAAAATGACTGTGAGATAGCGGTCAGCGGTGTTGTAGAATGTGGGGTATTACCTTGTTTATTAGACGCTGAATTAGAGGTCGCTAACATCAGCTGCCACGGTGAAACGGACGGGCAAGCCGCTGTACTTCTAGGCAATGGCGAAGGTCCCTATACTTTCCTGTGGTCAGATGGTTCGATCAGTGACAATATCAATAATTTACCGGCAGGAGAATATACGGTGGCGGTTTCCGATGTCAACGCTTGTACCGCGAATTTAAGCTTTACGGTCAATGAGCCAGGGATCTTGGTGGCGAACACCTCGGCCGTCGGTATTTCGGCCGGTGGCGCCACGGATGGCTCCGCCACCGCTCAACCTATTGGTGGTACGCCACCTTTCAACTATTGGTGGTCTAATAATGCGATGACGGCTACGATTGAGGATGTCACAGCGGGCATTTATTCGGTTACAGTAACTGATGCTAATGGCTGCCAATCGATAGAAAGCGTAGTCGTGAGTGATCCATCCTGTACTATTTCACTAGATGCGGACATCACCGATGCCAGTTGCCACGGTTCAACCGATGGACAAGTTGCTATTCAAATTAACGAAGCCGCGGAGCCTTATTTGATTTTGTGGAGCAATGGCGCGGTGACGGGCAGCACAGTGTCCAATTTGTCGCCCGGTGCTTATGCGGTGACGGTAACGGACGCCAATAATTGCCCGGCTACGCTGAATTTCCTGATTCAGGAGCCCAGTGAATTACAACTGAATATTGAACAACAAACAGCAGTGTCTTGCTTTGGTGCCAATGATGGCTACGTTGAAGTACAAGGGAGTGGTGGCGCAGGTGGCTATACCTACTTATGGTCGAATAGTACGGAAGGCAATATTCTGGAAAATGCCAGCCCGGGATCACATACCGTAACTGTGACGGATCAGAATGGCTGTACAACCGCGCAGATGGTTACCATTTCTCAGCCCGAGGCCTTAGAGATCCCTCAGGTGGATATCAATAGTTCACCCTGTTTTGGCTTCTCCGGCGGTGATGCAAGTGTATTCGTAACCGGAGGCACACCAGGCTACACCTATCTTTGGAATGATGCCCAAAGCCAAACTTCTTCTTGGGCAACGGAATTACTGCCCGGCAATTATGAGGTTACGGTGACTGATGCTGCGGGTTGTACCATAGTGGAGGAAGTCATGATTGGTTCACCGGAGGAGATTGTTGTTTCGGTTGATGAGGTGATCAATGAAATGGATGGCGATGCTTCTGGACAAATTATGGTAAGTGCTAGTGGTGGCGTCGGGCCACTATTATTTAATTGGCTACTCGACGGAGAGTCGGTGGGCACCGACGAAGATTTGGCAGGATTGCCAGCCGGCGTATATCAATTGGAGATCACCGACCAAAATGGTTGTACGCTACTTTCTGAGGAGATCGTGGTGGATAATATTGTTTCTACCGAGGAACTCACGCTAACGAGTCGTGTTCAACTCATGCCCAACCCTACAGCGGGCGCCTTTTTGCTGCATATTCAATTGCCGGAAGTCCGCGAGGTCAATATTTCGATTTTTGATATCAGTGGGAAATTGATTTTACGCAGCGGCTCTCAAATCCTTCGTGAACAAACCTGGCCTTTTAATTTAAGCCATTTAGCTGCCGGTGTTTATCCGGTGCGGATACAGGTTGGCGAAGAGATCGTTGTCAAAAGGGTAGTGATAACACATTAACTCGTTTATAATTAGCATGAAACTATTACAACTGAAGCTTACCCTTTTATGCTTATGCTTCACTTGTCTGCTGCAAGCGCAGGATACACTACTCATTAATCTCAAAAATTTAGAGCTTGAAACGGAACAAGATTACCTTGATTTTGAACCAGAAATATTAAAGTGTACCTCGGTCATCCAAGCAAAACCTCTTGGAGATGAGGAGTGGGAATTGATTAAAAAGGTGATACTGTACTGGATGGACGATAATCCTAAATATTACTTCTACACTCCGGAGTTCATTAAAAAATGCACTAAAGAAAACCCTGGTTTTAGGATGGTCTATTTTGCTGGAGCCATTCAATATATCTTGACCGAACCAACAGCAGAAGAGGATATGGCATTTCATAGTTGTATAGCCGGGGTAGAAGCGTTGTTGGATTACTATCGACAGGGGAAGTCATTTGGGGTAAAGCGAGATGATGAGGTACAAAAATTACTGCATCTACAAGTCATGGGGGAACTTGGGAAATATATCAAAAAGCATTATACTTTATGAGAATCAATCTATTCGATTCCATAAGAGGGCTTTATCATTTTGAGCTTGATAATTTGAGCACAGATGTCCATTTTCATCCGGCTATCGAAATCATTCGAGCTAAAAAAGGGGACTTCACTATTGAGGCGGCCGGCGGGATATTTTCAAATATCCGTTTTATCATTATTAATACCATTGTTTCCCATCGGGTGGTACAAATCCGAGGAGAAGTCGAAATTCTGATGCTAGAATCCAACCCGGATACTTTTTTTCAAATTTTACAATCCTTTCAACTCCAACTTCAAAACGGCGTCTATACTGAAAGCGTTTTGTCTGATAAGCAGCAGATTTTTGATTTTCTTTTCCAATACTATTCTAACAATACGGTCAAACCATCTTTAGACCCTCGAATCGAAACCTGCTTCCATTATTTTAATGAGGTCGGCGCTAATTATGATGACATGATTGGAGTCCTGAAAGCAAGGCTGTTTCTCTCCGAGAGTCGCTTATCACATTATTTCAAAGCCAAAACGGGACTCTCCCTAAAAAAGTATCTGGTTTGGAGTCGCTTGAAAAAAGCATTTCAAGCAGTCGTTGATCAAAAAATCACCTTGCAGGAAGCGGCTTTGCAAAGTGGCTTCTACGATCAGGCCCATCTTTGCCGAACCTTCCGACAAATGCTGGGTGTTAATCCTTCCCATGTCTACAATAGCAGAACCTTACAAGATTAATAGTCCGAGGACATGTATCTTTGCCGAACAAAAAAGATATATATGTCATTCACGATCAGGGCTATTGAACGAGAGGATTTGCCCGATTTAAAAAACGTATTGGATTCCATCGAATTATTTCCTTCCAGCATGTTGGATGCGATGATTGCCAACTATTTAGACCATGATACTTCCCGAGATATCTGGTTTACAGCGATTAGTGATGATCGGCCTGTTGCTCTCGGATTTTGTGCACCCGAGCAAATGACTGTTGGTACGTTTAATCTTTACGCCATTGGTATTCACAAAGACTATCAAAGTCAAGGCATCGGTCAGCAAATGATGCACTATATCGAAGAGGTTTTGCGCCAGAGAGGGCAACGCGTATTGCTCGTAGAGACTTCGGGGACACCTGAGTTTGCACGGACTCGGGAGTTCTATCGACAATGCCAATATCATCAGGAAGCGACTATCCGCGACTTTTACGACGAAGGAGACGATAAGGTTGTCTTTTGGAAAAAACTGGCGGATTAATCTAAAAGTTGAAATCCAATAATACTTGCCAACGGTCATCCGTTTGCTGCTGCCAAATAATGATATAATGCCCGACTCCGCTGCTGCGGTATTGGCCTACCTCGAAAACGAGTTTCGGTTGAACCGCCTTTACCCAAAGTGGATGTAAAGTAATTTGCCAGCGGGGATTGGACATGTAAGCATAACGTTCACTAATGGCCGCCGTTCCTTCCGCAAGTCGCCAATTATTGAAGTAATAGCTTCGGGGGGCGTAGAGATTTTGCACCAAATTTTCGTGATTGTGTGCATTTGATAAGCGTACCCATTCTGCTCGATAAGTATCTATTTGATTCGCTAAAAGATGAGGTTGAGGGACGTCTGTCTGGTCATAAATCACCATGAATTCTCGCACTAAAACCGAATCCTTTTGCCGCCAAGCGGTAATACTCGTGTAGGTAGATTGGGCATTGGAATAGGTACCATAAGCATAATATTGGATCGAATCCTGATAAACTCTACCTACCTCTTCGAATGAACTGACCATCCACTCCTGAAGTCGGGCATCAATTAGGGCTTTCCCTTGATAAATACTATCTTCAAACAGTAATAGTGCTTGTTCCGCAAAGTCAGCAACGACCAATCTTTTCTCATCTGGGACGGTGATTGGCGTCTCCTGATCCTGGCTTGTGGATGCTTGGCAAGCTAATAAAAATGCAAGCAGGGGAACGGAAAGGTAGGGCAAGTAAGTTTTCATGATATTAGACTTTAAACATCTCCTAAATTACCAATCCTATTCGAGACCACATGAATCATCAGTTTATTATCGACGAATTAGATCGTCATCATAGCCTATTTAAAACGTTATTGTCGAATCCTCCTTTAGAATTAATTCATTGGCATCCAAATCCAAACCATTGGTGTTTACTTGAAGTTGTGTGCCATTTGCACGATGAAGAGCGGGAAGATTTCCGCTATCGTGTAAAGCATGTCTTACAACAGCCAAATGAACCTATGCCATCTATTGATCCGGCAGGCTGGGTGGAAAGTCGACGTTATAAAGAGCAAAATTATCAACAAATGTTGAGCGCATTACTGGAAGAGCGCAAAACGTCAGTTAAATGGCTGCGGAACCTGGAGCAGCCAGCCTGGAAAAATATATATCAGCATCCTCATTTCGGTGCTTTGAGTGCCGAATTCTTTCTCGCCAATTGGTTGGCCCACGATTTGCTTCATATCCGGCAAATCAATCGAATAAAGTATGCCTGGCTACAGCAACAATCACAACAGGATTTGACCTATGCGGGTAATTGGTAGCCTTGATATCGATTGATTGAAGTGAGAAGCAGTTAGAAATGAGGGTTTTTATTTTTGAAAACCAATTTTTTTAAAATTTTTTCTCTTTGAATATGAGAGAGTTATGCTGTCGATTTAAAGATAAAACGATATGATTTTATGGAATTTCAAGAAAATGGAATCTATAGATAGTAGAGAATTTTCTAAAAATCAGCTGTTTTAATCTTCTTGTCATAAAATGTTCCTGGCAAAGGCTGGGAGTATATTGCGCCTGGAAATTTGCGGTCGAAAATGGCCGGCGGTGGCGGCTGTGGGTGGGACCCTCCCACAAAGCCCCATTCTCTACCTCTTCGCCAGCCCTTGAATATTCTCACAAAGCGCAGTTTGTCTTAATATTTTCCTTTAAATTTGCGATTCATTAATCAAATGAATATTAAATAATTTTAATATGAGCTATAGAACGCATAATTGCGGCGAATTACGTTTAACGGATGCTGGCAGCCGAGTCAAACTGGCGGGCTGGGTCAAAAGAGTCCGGGATTTAGGAAGTATGGCCTTTATCGCTTTGCGTGACCACTACGGCGTCACTCAAGTCATTGTTCCGAGCGATGCTTCGGAAGAATTACAGGCTAAGGTCAAGCAACTTAAGCCCGAGAGTATAGTCATGATCGAAGGCACGGTGCGCAGCCGAGATAAGGATATCAATCCCGATATGCCTACCGGTGAGATCGAACTTTTGGCCGATAATCTCATTATCGACTCGATTGTTGAGGATTTACCTTTCCCGCTAAACGATATTTTGCCCTCTGAAGACTTGCGTCTGAAATATCGCTTCATCGACCTTCGTCGTGAGAAGCTACAGGCTAATCTTCGTTTGCGTTCGCGAGTCATTTACTCCTTGCGAAAGTACCTGATCGAAGAGCAAGGCTTCATGGAGATTCAAACACCGATCCTGACCGTATCTTCACCCGAGGGCGCTCGAGACTTTGTGGTGCCTTGTCGTGTACATCCAGGGCGTTTTTACGCTTTGCCGCAAGCACCTCAGCAGTACAAGCAGTTGTTGATGTGTTCTGGTTTCGATAAATACTTCCAAATTGCGCCTTGCTTCCGGGATGAGGATGCCCGTGCCGATCGTAGTCCGGGAGAGTTCTATCAGCTGGATATGGAAATGGCTTTCCCAACGCAAGATCGCGTTTTTGAAACGATCGAAAAGACCTTCAAGCATCTGAATGAAGAGTTGAGTGATCTTGGAAAGCGCATGATGGAATATCCTTTCCCCCGTATTACGTTTAAAGATGCGATGGAGAAATATGGATCGGATAAGCCGGACATTCGCTTTGGCATGGAGATGCAGGAAGTCTCCGATATTTTCGTGAATTCTGAATTCAAAGCCTTTGCTAGCAATGCTACCGGACCAAATTGTGTCAAAGCCATTGTCGCCGAAAATACGGCAGATCGCTCGCGTAAGTTTTTCGATAAAGCCGAAGCAGAAGTTAAAAAGCACGGCGCACGAGGCTTGGCTTATTTGAAATATAAAGATGGCGAATTCACCGGTTCTATCCGTAAGTTCCTCTCAGATGCTGAGTTGGATCAGTTGGTTAAAACCTTGAATGTCAAAGAAGGAGATAGCATTCTCTTGTGTGCAGGTGAACGCAATCTGGTACAAAAGGCTTTTGGAAAAGTGCGGGTTTATCTGGCGAATGTGTTGGAGCTGCTCGACAAAGACCTATTGGCGTTCTGCTGGATTGTTGATTTCCCGATGTTTGAATACGATGAGGAAGAAGAGAAGATCGACTTTTCTCACAATCCATTCTCTATGCCGCAAGGTGGAATGGATGCACTTCTGAATAAAGATCCACTTGATATTTTAGCGTACCAGTACGACATCGTTTGCAACGGCTATGAGCTATCGAGCGGTGCGATTCGTAACCACCGTCCTGATATCATGTACAAAGCTTTTGAAATCGTGGGCTACGGCAAAGAGGTTGTAGATGAGCAATTTGGCCACATGATTTCGGCCTTCAAGTTTGGGGCACCGCCGCACGGTGGCTTGGCTCCGGGAGTGGATCGTATCGTAATGATTTACGCTGACGAGCCTAATATCCGCGAGGTGACAGCTTTCCCGATGAATCAAAAAGCACAAGATTTGATGATGGGCGCACCTTCCGAAATTACGCAAGCGCAGTTGGATGAATTGCATCTACAGCTCGTTGTTCCAGAAAAAGAAAAGGCCTAGTGCCGCAGAAACAGTTCATAAACAAAAGGAGTGAGTGCCACGCATTTGCTCCTTTTGTAATTATTATACAATCTTTCCGTCCTTTGCAAATTCTTTGCGGATACCATCCAGAATGTAAGTCAATTGAATCTGATGGTTCGGTTGCTCCAGAGCGAATAAGCAAGAATATTGAACCACATTCATAATATTGGAGCCAGTCAATTCATACTGGCGGGCCAAATGCCGGAAATCAATGTCGGGCGCCAACTCTGCTTTCGGCGGAAAGGCTTTTTGCCATAATTGCTGCCGTTCATTGGCGCGAGGCATCGGAAAGTGGATAATGGATTGAAAACGTCGACTGAAGGCCTCGTCGATATTACTTTTAAAATTAGAAGCGAGAATCACCAGTCCAGGATAATTTTCGATGCGTTGGAGCAGATAGGAAACCTCTTGGTTGGCGTATTTATCGTGGGCATCGCGTACATTCGTCCGTTTGCCAAAGAGTGCATCCGCTTCATCGAAAAATAGGATCCAGTTTTTGTTTTGAGCCTTATCGAAAAGTGTGGATAGATTTTTTTCAGTTTCACCGATAAATTTGGAAATGATCATCGACAAATCAATACGAAACACATCCCGCTCAGTATATTTCCCCAGCAAAGTTGCCGTCAAGGTCTTTCCCGTTCCCGGAGGGCCATAAAACAGCGCTCGATAGCCCGGTTTGAGTCGTTTGGACATCTGCCAGTCCTCCATCAAAATATGATTGTGATGAATCCAGCGCTGGAGTTCTTCGATCTGATCTCTGGTTTTTTGATTGAGCACCAGATCATTCCAATCTAGCTGTGTGCTAATGTATTGAGCCGGGAAATGGGCACTCATGGCCGGGCGTGAAATCTTCCCGGAAGTCAACAATTCGATTTTATCGGGATCGAACAGCAGACGTCCGGTCATCCGTACCTGATACTGATTATGGACTTCGAGGCGCAAAATGCTTTCTCGATATAGCCAGTGATCGATATTAAAGAGGGGGAGGAGTTCAAAACGTCGCGTCAAATCAGTGCCGGCAATCAGAAAAATGGCCGTTTCACCGGTAGGAAATAAGTCTCTTTGGTCTTTTTGACGCACGCCCCCCATCTCAGGGAAGTCCCCAGCCTGTGTCAGCACCGCACTGATGATACCATTTAAATAACCTGGTCGTAAATGGGGGAGAAGTGCCAAACTAATAATGATGAATTCTTCAAATCTTAATGGATCAGAACGCTTTGGGTCAAGGACGTTTAGTAACGGCTCGGCCGTTACTTGGAAATTGATATCTTCGATCCACTGATCGGGTTGAGCTTCCCCATCACCGAAATGATGTCGGATACGCAGTTGCAGAAGCTCTCCAATCAATTGAAAGGCATTTTCCAATACTTCGGCTTCGAGGCCGAGCGATTTGTTCTTAGAATAAGGTTGTCCAACCATTTTTACTTGCTTGTTTTTTGCTGTAACTCACTTCGTGTACCACGCTGCCATCAGCTTGGCGTAGTTGTAGGCTGCCGCCACTATTACTTAGCTTCATGGCAGAATTGGCAGGGATGGTGATGGTCATGAAGGCACCTGCTGCCAATTCGCCCTCCAAATCATAGGTTTTATCACGTTGGTTGGCTAATTGCCAATCCGTCAAATTGATGGAGCTATCGCTGAAATTAAGCAAAGAAATACTTTCCTGCCCCGCTTCGCGGCCTTTGGGATTGATCAAGGCCGCTACGATCTTGATACCATCACTCACGGTGCTGGTGGTCGGTGCAACAGGTTCAGTTGGCTCAACCGGTGGTTCAATTGGTTCAGTTGGCGGTTCATTTTCCCTCATATCAGCTTTGACTTTCGCGATGGCCTTAGCGGCATTGATTTTACCATGGCCGAACCATTCAGAATGCTTGTTTTTGTAAGTTCCTTTTTCGTTGCCCAAGACCGGATCTGGAGTTCTGTCGATAATTCGATCCGCAGTGCTTTCGAGAATCTTTCTTACTTCCTTGGCCGTTAGCTCGGGATTGACCGATAGCAACAAGGCTGCTGTTCCAGCAACAAGTGGAGTAGAACTGGATGTTCCTCCAAAACTACCGGTATAACGGCTATTACTCGAAAAGCCCAGGCCTTGATTTTCGTTGTCGGTGGTCCAAATCCCGCGACCCGGCATTTTTTTATAAGGATCCAGTGGATGCCAATTGGAGCTGGGCGCACAAACACTGATTTCTTTTCCCCAATTGCTGTAAGCCGCCTTGCGGTTTTGGCTGGTCGAAGCGGAAACGGCGATCACGCCGGGATGTGCGCAGTTGCCGTTGAGAATAGCACGCGCATGTTTACGAATACCGTAGCTGGGATGACGCCATTCAAAGTGTCGGTTGTTCAAATCTTTGATGGGCGCATTGAAGTTACCGGCCGCAAAAACGATGATACAACCTTTGCCACGAGGACCGCCTGTTTTAGCTAGTTCTGTGAATTTTCGATCCAGCAAGCTGCCCAAAGGTGCATAAACGGGCACTGGTCCCCAGCTACAAGAAATGACATCGGCCCGTTGTCCTGTATAGTTGAAAATTTCCCAGAGCAGATCATCATCCGCTCTAAGGTCAAAACGAATCGGCATAAATGCACAGCCCGGTGCAATACCTACGATACCGCTTCCATTTTCTTCACCAATAGCCACGCCGGCACAAGGGGTTCCGTGGTAATCATTATGAGCGGAGCTTGGGAATGGGAGCCGATCACCGTCCACAAAGTCGCGGCCGTGTACCACCTTACCTGTGCCTCGAAAATCGGGATGGGTGAGGTCAAAACCATCATCTACTACTGCGACTACGATACTGCGCTTGCCTCTGGTACCCGCCGCTTCCCAGGCTGCTAGAGCCGAGACGTCGGCATCTTTGACCAGTTCAACTCCCGTGCTGCTCTCCAGATGCCATTGCTTGTTAAAGAGATCGTCGGAGGGCTTAGTAGCCTTGTCGAAACGATTAATCAAGTTTGGTTCGGCGAAGATGACTTCCGGCATCTCGTGCAAATCCTGGCAGACTTTCACTGGGTTTTTTCCGGCTGAGCTGGTGACTTTCAACAGAAAATCTCGCTCACCTCCCAGATATTGTTTGACAAACTGTAGTCCACACTGCTGTAAAATCGTTTCGATACGACTAGTACTGGTGCGTTTTTTAAAACGAACGATCACCATATCCGTCAAATAATATCTGGTGGAAGCATCCTCAAGGGGCCGATAAGCATGGTGAAAAACCGCGCGTGTTGAGAAATCCTTACGGAGTTCGGTGACTAAATCGTCGCTATCGGAAAGAGAGGTTTTTATTTTATAAACATTTTTAAAAACCTGTTTTACTTCTTCCACTTCTTCTCGGGCATTAACCTCGGCCAGCCATTGGGATTGCGGAATGATAGCCGTAAAATGCGCTGCCTCCTGTTGAATCTCGATGGCTTCGCCGTTGCGGTAAAGAGTGATGGTCTTATTATTCATAAAGTGTTTTTGTTGTTAAAAAGGGAGTATATTTTATGGGGTTGATTTGATTTAAAATGGATTGCCACCTAGGGGGACATAAGTACTGCTGATGATATTCCAACTACGTCTAAATAAGCTTTTGAGATAACTACCTCCACGGCCCCCACGGGCATTCCCCGCATTAGCCGCTTGGTTGACAGCATCGACAAATTGGGTACGAGCCATGCTGGCACAGGTGACAAAGCTAGCCACGAATTCACCGATACTATCGGCAGGGTGTCCAATATTGTCATTCATACCTAAATAGCGAGATTCATCGGCCAAAGATGCCCCTCGAAACTCACCGGTGCCTTCTGGGTCTTGGATAAAAGTATACCGTCGAAGTAGTTCTACCCAGATGCCAGCCAGTTGAGGATGATCACCCATTGCTCCCCGAAAATCTCGAGCACTACCTGCAGCTGGGACAGGATCTCCCATACCATATTCGCCTTGACGCAGGAGGCCTTGTCTGGCTTTTTCACTGGCCCTGCGAGCTGCGAAACGCATCGCTCCTTCATTATTAGCGCGCTCTTGTCGGCTCATATTGTTTAGCCTGACCGCATCGGCTGCACCCATAATGACATGTGTTATCTCGTGACGAACGGTAGCTACTTGATTCGTCTCAGAAGTCGTAAATGGCTCAGAGATACTCAACATTGGTCGCCCCATACCCGCTTCGGCCAGACCCCGGCCACTGTCAGGCCCCAGGCGCTTGGTCAGGTCCAAAATAGGTTCATCATCCGTCATAGTATCTTCTATCGCACGGAACTGTCTAAGAATATTCAGACCGTGATCACCACTATCCGTTAGGGCGGTGTGTACTGCGTTCAACTCTGCTACTTTTAGACGGAGACCTTCTTCGGTGATGTTGATCCCCAGATCAGCTACTGCTTGACGGCTAGTATCATAACCCGGTTCTTCGGAATTAAAACCAGCCGTTTCTGTGAAAGCCGGCGCAGATTGTCGTAAATCTATCGAATATGTTTTTTGAGAGTTGCTGTTACCTTGTTGACGCGGTTCATTGACCTCTACGGAAATGGTTCCGTCAGGTGCCGGTACGACGGCTTGTACACGACCAGTGGGAAAGGTTTTTTTGATATCTCCAGTACTTCTTTCAATGAGGTAAACAGCTGGATTCGCTCCTCGAGCTACGTACAGATCATGGTCTCCACCGGGCCCGCGGTAGCGTAAGTAACCTTCATTAAAATTGATTTGAGTCACCGGGCTACCGTCTGGCGAACCTGCCATCCGGGCAGATACATTTGTGTCATAACTTCGAATGAATTCGCCTCCTTCCCGAGCGACGTGTAAATTAGGCTGACTACTATCTGGGAGATCTTCAAAGTAGGATTTCTGCTCGAGCGTATTACTAATAGCAATGCGTGCATCTTCCCGACCTGGGCTAGTCATTCGAATCACAATAGGGCCACCTCCGGTTATTTCTTCGTGCTTCCAATCCCAGAAAATTTCAACCGGAGTATAATCCGGCGGGATCACCAGTCTAGGTTGTGGATTTAGATTCGTCCGGCCAGAGTCTATTTGGCTTTGTGCCGGCCTAAAATAAATGCCGTTCGCATCCCGGCAGAGCCAAACTGGATTGTTGGGGTTCACCGGAGATTGATAGCATTGCCCACTTTGTACCGTATCGATGGGCTGTACAGGACCACTATGGGTTTGTGCTTGCGAAGTGGTGCTTTCCTGTTGTTGAGGATTGTTTGCAGTAGAAGTCGTCCCTTCCTGTGTCTGTATCTGCGGCCCGCCATTACCAGTGAGCATTGGCCCATTATTCGTCGGATTAAAAAAGGGACTTTCCCTTTGTTCGGTGCTGCGACTGGTGCGGGATGGTCTTCTACGCGTTTTCACTGGTTGAGGGGATTATGGTGATAAAAATTAGGATTGTTTTTCAAATCAAATCATTTGTCAAGTCTTTTTGAAGGCGCTTAAGCGGCGATAGACAATGACGGCCACAATGAGCAGAAATGGACTGATATACAATAAAATACGGGGTAGAGATTCGAGCATCCAAAAAGGAGATGATTCATCCTTGGAGAGCCACCAGACGGGAATTAATACGAAACTAAGGATCAAAAGGACTAAAAGCGGTTGGAGCCAGCCGGGTAGCTTGCGTAAATCAACCTGTTTTCTGCCGCTAGCCTTGGTGGTAACTAGCTTTTGCTCCTCCCGATAGAATTTTCCAAAGGTTGGTAACTGCTGAAAGAGACGATGGATTATAGCTTGTTCCGGGAGGTGAATCCCCGCAATATCTAGGCTGTCCAAGGTTTGGCGGAGCAAGATTTTCCATTCTGCCAGGAATTCCGCTTTAAGCAAAAGTGGTTGATTGACCTCATAAGTTGAGCTATTCAAAGCACTTTCTAGGCCACCGGCCTGAGTCCAATGACTCTTAATGCGCAAGAATTTTTCATCCCATTGCAATTGCCAATCTGCGGTGAAGGCCGGACAGTCGAGTTGTAGTTGATGCTGGCCGGTAGACTGATTGAGCATAACTTGCAGGAGCTCCAGCCAGGCCGGAAGGCATTTAGGTAAATCTTGAGCGTAGGAAAAAGCAATTGGAATACCGCTCCACAAGAGCAGGCCTTGCTCACTGGTGCCACTGAAAATAGTAGCCAGCGCCTCCGATAGCTCCGCAGGCGCAGCCTGCGGCCGGGGAACGTTCTCGACAAAAGCCGCGTGGAGGTGAAAACTATGGATATCCGCTGGATCGGGAATACCGTCTTTAACGTAAAAATGTTTGCGGCTAAATACGGTAATCGACGTGGGATGTACATCCGGTTGACTTCGGTGCTCCGGGGCAAAAACGGCGATACCGTATTTCCAAGAGATGAAATCTTTATCGGAAATCTCAACGCTTGGATCGAGCGACTTGAACCAAGTTAGTAACTCCGCCCAGGAGAGGGAGAGGAGCTCTTTATTTTGAAAAACGACCTTGGCTGGTACTTCTAATTCAGCGGCGGAAAAGCGGTCGTAGATATTGTACATGATTTGCAGACCGAGGGTTGGATAAACATCAATGGGGGAGAGGCCCTCGCTCATCGCCTGCGGTTGACTTTCACCCGGCAGCAAGCGATGTAGCTCCGCGCGGGCTGTTAAGAAGTCGAGCGTGCCCAAAGATTGATAAGCCTGTACTTCGAAAATCATGGCGCTTGGGATTTGGTGTAC
Source organism: Saprospiraceae bacterium (assembly GCA_028285085.1). Lineage (GTDB taxonomy): Bacteria > Bacteroidota > Bacteroidia > Chitinophagales > Saprospiraceae > JAHDHW01. The sequence continues at coordinate 111,340 of JANQQI010000011.1, forward strand.
AATTGACCTTGCCCATTTGTGGCATTGACGATCTTTTTAAGGCGCAGAATCTTTTGTTGTTCATGAGGATCGCTCAACTCAATTTGCGTTTGCTTTAACGTATTGATGATCTGATAAGCGATGATTTTCCATTCCGCCAGGAAAGAGGGAACGGTGCTTTGAATCTGTGATTTTTGATTCAACACATTGGCCATTGCTAAGTGGCTACGCTTGGCCCGCCATTGGGCTCGGAGCGTCAACTGTGGATACTGCCAATCAACTTGGATGGTAGTGATAAAAACCTCAGAGATAAATGTCCATTCTTTTTGTCCGTTAGTCTGTGTAGTCAGCGCTTCGAGTAGATCAATGAGGCTATCTACATTAGTGTACAAGCCATAAGTATACGATAGCCGAACCGGAATCTTATTCCAGATTAGCCAAGCTGCTTCTGTATTTTCCGAAAACGCCACCGGGAAAACTTCTGCCAGGCGAGCGAAGCGTTTTTGCTCCACGGGTCTCGCCTGCGGGTGCCCGGCCTGAATGACGAAGCTCGTCTTCCGGGCAGCCAGCTTGGCTTTGATGGCGGCTATTTTTTCGGATTTAGACATCAGAATTCAGCTTTGATTAACCATTCCGGGAGATAATTTGATTGAACAGACGGCTCAAGCTTTTTTGTATCGTAGGCCAATGCACAGACTGCAAGTATTGGTAGCGTATGCCAGCCTTTTGAGTTGTAAGCCTGATCTTTGGTACCCCAGTAAGCCAAATGTTGTTTTAACGCTTTCTCCAAGTTTTCATTAAAAGCATTGGTATCATGATCTAAATACGCATGATACAAATCTAATTCCGGGATACGTATATGATTAACGTAGGACTGACGGCTTGCAGCGACCGTATTTTGAGCTTCAAATGCCTCAATCAGGAGTTGTCCGAGTTGCCCTTTAGGAACAAATAACTCTTTGAGAAATTCTACTACTTTAAAATCAAAGGCCGCAGCGCCTTTTAGTTCTGAGGCTTCAAGCAACTTTTCCGGTACACCTTGAAAAAAAGAAATCGCTATTTGATTTCTGGTAATTACTGCGGCGTAAAATCCATTTGCCCACGTATCGACATCGATGAAACTGTATTTTTCGTAACCTTTGAAAGGAAGACTTTGCTGATGAATATTGAGGACAAGATCCTCATTAGGGTGCATCGCAACTTGATAGTTGGCGATAGTATAATCGATAAGCAAATCAAAATAGCTCAGAATATCTGCTTTGGGTTTATTTAGCACTAAGGCTAAATGGATCGCATCGAGTGCATTATTGATTTCAGGACCAAAATTGCGGTAAGTGCCCTTTTTGATACTATCGATAGTAAAATCAATCTCTTCAACAAAGTCCATCTCAAACTCTTCTTCGAGAAACTCCAAATTTTTGATGTCTGGTCGTTCAATCTGCATGTTTGCCTGATTTAATATCGGTTAAGTTCCTTGGGCATTTGATAAACTAAAGTTATCACCAGTTATATTACCGATGTTGAATTGTTCAAAGTTAACGTTTTGTACCAAATTTCCGTCGACATCTAAACGCTGAGAAACTTGCATATAGTTGAGGTTACCCGATTTTTGTGCTCTACGGATTTTGCGCAACGAATCCAATAGTTCAGCTCTGATTTGAGGATCGCTCGTTTCACGTGCTGCCTTTTTCATATTACTAATAATACTTTCAAAATACTCCGCAGTACCTTGCTGAGCTCTTAAGCCACCATCCACCACCCGCGAGGTCAAATCCGAACCGGCACCTTTGGCTTCAACCACGTAGATTTTACCATCTTGCTCGTAGATTAAGTCAAATTCACCTTGTTTACCGCCCCCCGGGAGTTCTGCTCTTAATGGTTCTGCTCCTTTTAATTTCGCTCGAATGGCGGCATCTGCACCAACTTCACCGATACCCTCACTCGCACGTAGCATTTTACCATGCTCTTCTTTCCATTTTGGAATATCTTCTACTCGATCATAATGTTGACCATTATATTCACCCTGTGTTGGTTTATTGAATTCGGCATCAACATCTTGCTTGGCCTTTTGGGCATTTGAGCGTTGGGTTTTTAGATCGTCTAGTCGTTGGCGCTGAGCGGGTGTCAATTCACTGTGATCTACTTTTAATTCTTGTACATCTCTGCGCGGATTCATAGAAGATTGCTGATCACCAACTTCGAATTCTTGTTTGGTCTTTTGCGCCTTAATATCGATTTCTTTTCCGTCGGGGCCAATCATCCTTCCGGTTTCTGGATTCACACGGCGTCCTCCACTTAGCTCAGCATCCATATTACTGCGGATTTGCTCTATCTCCACGTCAGTTTTGCCATGACGGGTAAATTGCCCATTATCAACTAGTTGGTCATACAGGTCTAAATTCGTATCAATTCGGCCTTGCTGTAAATCTCCAAGTTCCTGAGATAATTTTTGGTGTTTCTTCGTACCTGGCCGGGTGCCGTTTAATTCCGTCTCGATGCGTGACATCCGACGTTGATACAACTCATCGTGAAGTGTTTTTTGCTGGATAATCAGATCGCGATCTGCTGGATTTTGTTTTAATCGAGTTTCCACATCCCGGAGCCGTGTACTAAAGTCGGCGTCATCCATTAATTCCTTGCGGAACCGATTGCGGATGGTCTTACATTGACTACAGATCGCACATTGTCCAGTCTCTAATGATTTAGCTCGGTGTCCATCCGGGAAGTCCATTTCGGCTTTCACCTTCTGACCACCTACGCTGCCCAGCTCACCCTGACGAGCGACACGAACACCGTCCGGCGTATCTGGCGTACGGGTACGCGGTGGATTGACTTCGTCTAGAGCCCCGCCGGGTCGGCGAGTAGGCGCCAAATCATCAAGTCCTTCATCGAGGCCTCCTCGTATTCGCTGATAGGCTCGTTGAAAGGCGTTTTTGACTTTGCTCACTCCGGCTCGACTGATAGATTTTACGCCACCGACTACGCGACGTCCCATATTCACAACACCTCGTGCACCACTGGTGATACCTTGGCGGAAGTTCCCCGGCATCTGTCGGGCAAAGGCCGTCGCTCCACCCGCCGCATCAATTTTATTGAGCATGGCTGCAGCGCCATCCGCATCGCCTTTACCACCTACGACGGCCATCGCCGAGGTAAAGCCATCGGTCATATTCTGCTTGATCTGACCACTTTCGAAGATCAGCTCGTCCGTATTCTCAGCCACGCCAGCATCGTGCAAATTCTTCACATAAGTCAGCGCGTTGAGTGCCAAAGCAATCAAGCCAGTGACGACCGTCCAGCCTCCAACGGTTGTAATCACTGTGGCCATGAAGCTGATCACCGGCCCGGTAATCGGCGCTGCGAAACCGAGCGAAGCAATCGTAATGGCCGTCATAATGATGGTAATGGCTGTGGCCAGTCCGGTAATGGACATGAAAATCATCGTCAGCCCGGTAGCAATATCGGCAGCAGATTGGAGTAAATTACCCAAGGGGTCGGCCTTCCATGCCTCCGCGTTGAACAGATTCACAGCACCGGTCAATAGCTTATTAGCGCCGTCAACCACGCCTTTGAGAGATTCAATTGGGTTGATCATACCCATGATCATACCCTTACCCATCTCAAGGATGTCCATATTGAACAGGCCACTGACGGCATCTTGCATGGCTAGCTTCTGCGCCAGCATGGCTTTTTGCTCCGCACTTAGATGGCTGAAATTAGCATCCGAAACTTGTTTGACGCCTTCGATGCGCTGCTGTCGACGGCCTTCGATCTCATTGATCTCTTCTTGGCGCGGATCCTGTGGTGCCTGAGCCGGATCACCAGAGCTGAATAGGTTGTTGAGATCAACTTGTTGGCGTCCTACCGCGTCGGCCTGTCCCAGAACGCCGGGTTCATCACCAGCCTCAGCTTCCTCTTGGGTTTCCATACCGTCGAGGGTCTGATTGAGGGTGTCCAATTGGGTCTCGTCCATACTGGCCAGCGTCGCATCGAGTTGGGCCTCGTCCATATTCGACATTTCCATGAGTAGGCCTTCTTCGGGGCTCTGTTCTGCTTCTTCGACTGGATTTTCCTGGGCTTCACGCTCGTCTAGTTCACGTTGCGCGGTTTCCTTATTCGGCAGCCCTTTCATACTATTGAGATACTCTTCCTGCGTATCGACCAATTCCCGGTTCATATTTACTGCGGCAGAGTAGAGTTGCTCCCCGGATTCGGCGCGCTGGACAGTCTGTTGCTCGACTAACGCGGGGTAGTTGTCCAGGCCGGCGAGCTGGGCTTCGGATTCGGCATTATGGGTATCAATTCGATTGATTTCTTGATCGATGAGGCCGAGCGTTGCACGGTTCTCGTCGATGGTCGCTCGGGTTTGGGTATTCTTCTCTTCCCCGGCGGTTGCATCGTTGAGGTATTGTTCGGCTCGCTCCCCGGTGCCGGAGAAGGCCTGCTCGAAACTTGCAGAGCCTTCGGCGACTTGATTTGTCTCTTGGCTTTGCTGTTCGGCATCACGGGCAGCATCAGGATCGTCCGGCTTTTCGGCCTCCATTTCTTCTTTCTGCTCGTTTGCTTCTTCGACCATGGGGCCGGCTTCTTCTTGGCCTTCGTTGGCTTCGTCCATCAAGCCGGGCGCTTCAGCTTTCACCATAGCCGTATCCTCTTCTACCTTCACCAAAGCCTCTTCTTCTTGATTGTTGATCTCCTCGCGTGATTCTCGATCTTCTTTCATGACCGTCGATCCGGCGTTGACGCGTTCGGTTTTTGCCCAAGACTCATCGAGTTTGGCGCGCATTTGTGCACCACTTTGTTGATCGGAAGCGGCTTCGCGTTTTAGATCATAAGCGTTTTCTACAAAGAGTTTGGCAATCTCGTGTAAGGCTCTGACGGCCTGATCCAAATCAGAGCGGGCGGGTAGTGGTTGGTTATCTACGTCTGTAGGGGCCTCGATCCGTGGCTCGGGAAGTGGCTCGGGCGAAGGTGGCATTTTGATGGACTGGGCCCGAGCAAGTGCAGCCGCGGCACTTTGTTCACGCATTTCAGAGGAACCCAAATCAGCACGTGGATTTTCCTCAGGGGTTTGCTCCTGACCTTCTTGGCTGGGTTGTTCTTCTAAATTGCGCTCACCTTCTTCAGCGGAGGCTTCTACACTTGGCAATTCATTGGCGGGCCGATCGACATCAGGTTTAGCGGTGCCGGCACTCTGGATTTTGCCACTTTCCTGGTTCTTGGTATTTGGATCAACATCCCGGGCTTTTTCTCGTTCTTCGGCGCTCATTGACCCTTCACTTTTATTGAAGTCGGCATCGTCTCCGACCTCATCCTGGGTCTTATTTTTCATGCGATTTTCCACATTGGCGCCATCGCTATCCACTGCATGATCCGCCGGTTTCTTTTGGACCTTTTTCTTATCCGCAGCCCCTTGCTGAATGGTGTGCGTCAGCTCGTGAGCGAGAAGGTTTTGCCCATCCTTGCTACCCGGTTGGAAATTGCCTTCGCCAAAATATACATCCGAACCATGTGTAAAGGCCTTTGCCCCCAATTCCTGATTCATCCCGGCAGCATCGCTACCCGTATGAATGCGAACCCCACCGAAATCTGCACCAAAGGCAGATTCCATATTGGATTTTGTATCCTTGTCAAGTGGATCTCCTTGTCCCTTGGTGGCGTTGAGTTGCTTTTGTAGTTCTGTGGAAGCCGTTCGGTTTCTACCACCTTTGGTTTGTATAGGGAATTGACGTTTTTCTTGAATCTCTTCTTCGGGCATAGTCTGCAACTCATCCTCGCTTTGCTCCTGGATTTCTTCCTCTTGCTTTTGAATATTGACCTCGGCCTTCGTTTGGAGTTCATCTTCGCTCTGCTGCTGAATCTCTTCTTCGGGCATGGTTTGCAACTCGTCCTCACTTTGCTCTTGAATCTCCTCCTCCTGCTTTTGGATACTGACCTCAGCTTTTGTTTGGAGTTCATCCTCGCTCTGCTGCTGAATCTCTTCTTCGGGCATGGTCTGCAACTCGTCCTCACTTTGTTCCTGAATTTCCCCCTCTTGCTTTTGGATACTGACCTCAGCTTTCGTTTGGAGTTCATCTTCGCTCTGCTGCTGAATCTCTTCTTCTGGTTGTTTTTGGACTTGCTCTTCGTGGGCACAAGCATCACATTTCATTTGTAGCTCGTCCTCCGTGTTTTCTTCTTGTTTTTGTAATTGGTCTTCTTCCTGATTTTGGATACTGGGGGTTGTATCGGATTGAGCAATTTTGTTGACGACTTGATCGGCCATTTGATCCGCTTCTTGTTCGAAACGATCATTAGGCTGTCCGATTTTTAGTTTTGGTTGCACAAAAGCTTGCTCACCGCCTTCTTTCTGGGGCTGGAAAAAAGCGTCTTTAGCACTCGGGTCGAAAAACGGCGTCGAGGGCGTCGAACTGCTCTTTGAGCTATTACTTTTTGGTGCGTTACTTTTCATATCGTTTTGACCAAAGTATTAGTTGTGCCAATCGACTGTAAAGCGAGTGTCGTGCCAGGGGAATTTAAACATACCAATCCCCCAAGGAAGGCGATTCAGTAGAAAGTCATAGGGTTTATGCTCGACGGTGAGGTGCCAACTCAGATCTTTGATCTCTAGCTTGCCATTGCGCAATAAAAAGTTGGCGCGCAGCCCGTCAATTTTAGTGCTTTTTAGAGCTGACCAGTGTTTGAGCGTCGCGCCGAGCATTTTGTCAACCTCATCTTTCATTCGCTTGTTAAGGCGCAATCGGGCGTCGATTGGCTCTTCGACGGGCCAGCCACACAGTAGTTTATTGAAATATAACTCATACTCTGCGGGGCGAGTGCTACCAGTGGCCGCGTAATGTAATAGATAAATGGCTCGTTGGCAAGCGGTTTTATCTTTGAAATTTTTCTGTTTTAATAAATTAAGATCTTTAAAAAGATATTGTAAAAAAGGATGTAAAATGACGAGTCCCGCATTTGTGATATAGACGGGATCGTTGGAAGCGGTAGGATAGGGGACCGCCTCACTTTTATTAGGGTATTGTTGATGTTTGAAAAAGGAGTGGGCCTCTTCGGAAGAAGAATCTTTTTGCTTTTGGGGAAAAGCTGCCGAAGAGGCCTCTGACTCCGATGGAGAGATATGTTGTTCAGGGATTATGTTTGACTCGGTAGACAACTTACTATTGCGTTGCTCTTGAATATTTTGTTGCAGGGCAGTCCAAACTTGTACAACCCATTCTGACAAAGGCGCATTTTTGGCTGAATCCTTAAGTGCTGGGGGAATGGTTGATGTGATGGGTTGACCTGGGATTGACCTAGAGTGTTGTGGCGTATGAAACTTTTGAAAAAATGTCCAGACACACTGCACAATGCTTGGTTGTGCTTCCAGGAAAAAGTAATTCAAACTATGGGTCAAAAAGAGAATCTGAAGATCTCGTTTTGAGGTTGTTTTTTGATTGGACTGGATGATCTGTAGGCATTGTTTTTCTAATGCCGACCATGGAAACGGTATGGAGATATTCTTCTTTTTCAATCCTATTTCCAATAAAAAATGGAGAAAGGATGGCGCATACTGATGAACCAGACGAGCCACCACTCGAGGAGATTTGGCTTCGACGGCCAAAGTCGTCCACCAAAGGTCGGGCGCAGCCTGAATTTCCTGTCGTAAGTTGGCTTCACTTAGCCAATCTTTGGAACGCATGGTGGTGCCTATTAGCTCTGTATCCGTCATTGGATCAATCTGTGGTGCCCACCAGGGAAGCTGTCCATTTTTTAGAAAATAGAGGAACAGTTGTCGGTATTGAACATTGGCGTCCAAAACATCCATCGGTTGTTGTTGATCCGGGGCGGGCCCAGGCTGCGTGGGAGCTAATTGCAATTGCTGTTGCAGACTTTTTCCAATAGCCCGGACACACTGCGCCGCAAATTCCTGCTCAACCTCTATGGAGGTTAAGTCCGGTAAGTCAATATTTAATTGCTCCAAGCGTAAATTTCGGCCGGGCCGATCCATAGCGGCGAAAAGCGCTTCTAATTGCGGCACGACCTCATTTTTAAAGATGTCCATTGCGAGTTCTTGCAATGCTTGGCCATCTTCAGCCCGATCAACGGTAATATCAAGATTTACCTGATGGACGATATGTCGATCTGATTTGATCACGAGTTATCCAGAACTTCAAACATTTTATTCACAATGCTAAGCAAGAATTCACGCTTAGGATTTAATGCTTCACCATAGCCTTTCAAGAATTCAAGCATATCCGTTGATTCCTTGATGATAGGATATGGACTGACTATCTTATTGAAATTATCACCTATTGCCCGTAGGTGGCTACCCAACTCGCTGTTCGCAATAATGCGCAACTCATCTTGGCAGCGTAGTAGATTTAGCGCTAATCGGACTTGGTAGGTTATGCCAAAGGCAAGAATATCTCCAACGGGTGGCTCTGTTTGTAAGGCAAGGTTACTCAGTTCGAAATTCAGCTCACGAATTTGAGTGATAAAATCCAAGGTATTATCTGGACTTAGCGCATCTGATCCGGTGTCTACAATTTTTTGATAAAACTCAATGGTCGCCTCGACGAAGCCTTTAAATTCGTCATTTTGATCGTTTTCGAAAATTTGATTGAACGCTTCTAAATCAGATTGAATCCGTGTAAATGTTTCCTCTAAACAAGCGGATGGATCCGGAGCATCGGGGACAGTGAGATCGAACGTGATTGTTTCTTCAATATCGTGGACACAGCGACCATTGGTTACTGTCAAGCGCACCGTCAATTCCTCTTGCTCTTTTTCGCGTAGTTTGGTCAGATCATACATGTGAACCGGGTTACGATCCGTGCGTTCGTTGGACAAGGTACCATCTCCGAAATCCCATTCCCAGGTGAAGTTATCATCTGATTCTACGGGCGTGCCATTGACGAAAGCAACTTGCTCCAGAGTATCGTTCTTGAAACGCTGACGCTCACCAATGCTAAATGCGGGTTGCGGCTTTTTGTAAACGATGATTTTTGCATCGGTTACCTGATCGTCGACACGGAAGGTAATCTCCTGATCCAGCAAACTATCCGGTACCGCAGCAGGGTTGAAAAAATAGCGGCCATTCGTCTCGGTGACCAAGCCTTCGCCCGTTTGATCGGCCGTTACGACGCCATCCGCCGGAACCACCTCGAATGGAATCGGATTGGCATCATCACTACGACAAGCGAAGAGGACTGGCAGACGTAGAGAGACTTTCTGCTTTGGTAGCATGAAGGCAATTGGTGGACAATCCGAGCAGCATAAATAGGGAAGGCAGAAGTCAGCGATGACCGTATTGGCGGCCACGTTGAGCTCTTGCTTACGAAATCTTATGCTCAGTAAATCTGACAAATCTCCGCGGATGAGGTTCCCGATTGGACTGGTAACACTCAGATCGTTGGCCTTAAGGAAGTTGCCAATTTCTTTGTCGACATCTAAGCGATCGTGATTGGCCGCCAGATGTTCGACGAAATCTTTGGAGCTACCCAGCTTCTCGGGCGGTAACCCGGTGACAATTTCTTTTGATTTACCGGCAGCACCGGGAGCCGGGCCGGATCTGAATAAGCCCTCTATGCTTGGCGAATCAATCCTTAGGCGGTCTACCGTGCCGATGCTGGCAATATCAAATAAGCCTGGCCGAGTATTGAAAATACCAGGACGCACGAGTCCGGGACTTACCGTTGGTGGAGTTTCGGTCTTCTTATCGGCGTAGACGATAATGAAAGTACCTCCTTTGGTTACTCCTGCTTTGTGCTCAACGCCAGGATGTTTGTCGGCATAATTCGGGAAAGAAATCAGGTCGAGAATTTTTTGCTTGCGGACCTGGATTTCTTCGAATAAGACTTCCAGCTTTTCGGCCGCGCAGCAATTAATTGTCATTTGGTTAAGGAAATAGATGTACTGATTTTCGTAACCCTGTTCCTGCCAGGATTCTTTCTTGAAAATTGCCGAGGCACTACGTTTAACTTGCTCCGCCGCTTGGCAAAGGTCATCAATTGCTTTGCTTAATTCCGCAATTTTAGAATTATCAATATCGTAAATCGTTTTCGGCATTTTACGGGTCACTTGCGTCAATTTGGCGATCAAGTCAATAGGGTAATTGACCGTGATACTACGCAAATCATTATTCCACAAATCTCCGATGGTAATATCGCCGATGATATCCTGAATTCCTTCTTTGATGTCGGCGGCTGAGATGAGATCATCTTGTACCAAAATATCTCTAACATCATTGCCCAAAGTTCCTTCTGCCACCGTTAAGTTATCGACGACCGTAGTATCCCTGAAATAGGTGGTGTTGAAGTCATTGCCGAGATAATAGCGCGCTAAGGCTGATGACTTACTGTCTGAAATTTGTTGTTCCAAGGGGAGTTCAAAACCTAAACCTCTTACTTCTACACCAGAGGTACCAATTCCAAAACCTCCACCAATTCCTAACTCTCTCACACCACTGGTCCCACCGAGTTCAAAACCAGCGATGGGGCCGGCGGTCGTGAAACCAGCTTCCGTGACGAGCGCGACGTAGTTGTTGTGTCGGCCCGGCTGGGTGAGATTGAAACCCGAGAAGAAACTAGAAATGGCCGCATTTAGGCAGTTTTGTTCTGCTTTCCAGGCTTCAAAAACAGCGTTGAAATCTTCAAATTGACAATCGTAGTCTTCAATATTGATACTCGCGTTACCATCACCGACTTTAAGGGCTACGATATCGAAAGACAGACCATTTTCTTTTTTATAATTAATCATCTCCTCCATCACTTCCCGATAATCGCGGCCGATGTGTCCTTCGATACGGAAGAAGTCATAAGGATCGATATTGTATTGTAGCGGCGTCGTGACCGAAGGGGTATTATTGTACTCCGGTGAATTGTAGGACAAAATGCGATTTTGACGTCCTTTTTTAGTGCGATCAAAATCCCAGAATAAGCGTAAGTCGGCGCTTTGATTGTGATAATAAGGAATACAAGCTTCACCAAAGGGGCGAGGTTGATCCAAAGAAGGCGTTGCCTTGATTTCATCTACGGATTTGCCGTCGATTTCAAAACTACGGATCATCTCGTTGATACGACGAAACTGGCTCCGGGCTTGGAGAATACGCTCATCATTTTGCGTAATGATGGGAGAGGGGTAAAAGGCATGACGACAAATGGGATCTGCGACATTCGACAATTCGGCGAGCATCAGATGCTTAGGGAAGGCATTAATATCGGGCAAGCATTCGACGGCTAATTCACAAAGACTTTCCCGCAGCTCATGATAGGCTTGTACCAGCTCCTTCTGCAAATCAAAATAGTATTGGAAATGTAATTTCAAAGGGCGGAACAGGCCCGGGAGTGGGAAAATCCGATAATACTCTTCTTTAAGATCATTGATGACCAGCTCCGTTTCGGGATCTAGCCAGTTCTTAAAATCACTGTAAGCATTTTCGATGGCTGACCAAAGACGATCTCTGGTTTTGTCGACGGCGCTTTGGTAAGCTAGAGCGATATTCGTTCCAGTCAAATTATTATTGCCGTTCATAATGACGCGTGGCTGGGGGATTTCCACCAGTTTTTCGTAATCCTCCCGTGCTGCTTGGTATTTGGAATAGATACTATCGTTGGCGGCGATCCGTTCGAGCTCCTCCTTTTCAATCAACAAAAAGCGCGTTTGGGCTACCTGACGCTCACCCTGATTTTCGCAGTCCAGAGCAGTACACAAATCTGGTGTTTTGGCGTAGGATTCCAAATAAACGATGACTGCCAAATCATTGAGGTCTGGCTCGTCAGCTGCTTCGCCGAAGTCATCGAGCGACTTCGTATCATTAACCGTAGGGTCTTCTTCACCGGTAAACAATTCCCACAATTTGATTTGCTCGCTGCCATTCCAAAACGGAGCATAATTGGCAAATTGATCGTCGTAGGCTTTGTAAAGCTTAAAGGTTAGCGCTTCGCTCGTTGAGAGAATATCGCCATCAGTCGTCACCCCACATCCTCGGCTCGCCGTGATGGTATTGGCGGAGCTATCCCAGCTGATTTTTAAACCACACACGATACCGACGCCCAAAAGAGCGGTACGTGTCAAGCGACCCTGATCATCAAAATAGCGGATCAGTTCGTTGAGTTGAGTGGCCGTGAGGACTTGATTATCCCGAAAGGAACTGTATTCTTGGGCAATATCTTTCAATTTCAGCTCAGTTGGCATAATTGGAGTGATTTAAAAAGAGTATGGTGGAAAAAATGATATTATTATTCTGTTTCATTATCGTCTATTTCGTCGGTCCCATCCAGGGTACCCAGGTTCGTTCGGTTGAGTATAATTGGATTATCTTCTTCTTCGCTGCCTTCGTCTACACAGTCGTGCAAGCGGCCAGTTGGATAGATAGTGTACAGCTGGCTTAATAATTCGATAAAATCATTCTGGATTTGCTGGCGCTCCACTTCGCTGAGGCCCTCGTCAAAACGAGATTCCAGCCAAGCGCGATACATGGCTTCAAAAGCTTCCATTTGCTCGCGGCCAATCCAGCAAATACGTGCTAGAATATGAGCCGGAGATTCGAGTCGGATGAGTTTTTCCATGAATTGGCGGAACTCTGTGCGCGACAAGCGCTGCGTCCAGCCCGGCAGAATGACGCTAATACGGAAGGAGTATGGGTCGAGTGGCTTGCAATAATCGAAATTTGGCTCTACACAAATCGGCATAAAGTCAGCGGATGGAGCCGCTTCATCGCGTGGACGCAGTAAAAGGTGTTCAATAAGATACATACCCTCTACGGTCAGGGTTTTACCACTTAGGAAAGCTGCCGTTTCGTTCATGGCGGTGGTCGCCTCGGCCTCGGTAGCAAAGTATTCGATGCGGCGACCGATCACCTCGCCATCACCGTCGAGCAGCACAAAGTGGAAGGTGGCGTCTTCGGCCGGGCGTACTTCGTAATTACCCGGATCACCGGCCTTGACGATGCAAAGTGATAATTCCTCAATGGCGGCATCTTTATCGTGATAATGCATGCTACTACTCAGCAAGATTTTGCCATCATCGTTGAAAACGCGCCAGCGATATTCGCTGATGAAATCGGGATCATTTTCCTGGTAAATTTCGTAATCGACGCCACTAAAATTTCGGCGCTGATAATCCCGGAATCCGCCCAGGCGGGCCAGCCGATGTTGTAGACCAGAAACATTGTAAGTGTTCCACATGCCGGCGGCTTCGTGGTAGTAATCAAAGGCCGCCGCGCGGCGCGCGCTGATCTCCGGGTATTCCCGCAAGAAAGTCACCTTTTGCCGAATCAGCGTATCTTCAATGTACTTGCCGTAGAGCTCGTGCATCAGAAAGACGTAGTCATTAAACTGTTCGGCGAAGCGCGCGAGCAGGTGGTCGAGCAATTGGTGCTTACGTTCGTGATAGTTGTCGAGTTGAGCCAGGTCAACCTCCAGGCGGTTGTTCCAGTCGGTATAATCGCTGAAGTTGCGATAAATGTCCTTTACACCCCGGATATCCTTCACAGCTTGGGTGAAGTAGCTTTGTTTTAGGCTATCATCGGCGGCCAGTAAATCTTTGGCGCGACCGAGCTGGGCGAAGTAGTTGGCCAGGATTTGATCAAAAAATAAGAGGTAAGCTTTCAACTGCTTGGCCTGAGCCCGGCGAGCGTTGGAGACGTGATCCGGCAGCCCACTTTGGTTGATGCCGTAAGTGTCAGGAAAATCATTCTGGATGCTATCGTAAGACGATACATTTTTATAACTACCGACGGGCATCGGCAGATCTTCGATACCTACCGCTTCGCGTTCTGCTTTAGCAGCTTCGTTGAGCCCATTTAAAATGTGTTCAGACTCAGCCTTATTAAGTTGGAGCAGCAAGACGTCTTTGTAGTAATTGATCACTGTTTTATCTGCACATAAGATAGGCTGGTGTCCCGGGTCAATGCATAACCGCCACTCGGTCTGATCACCGGAAATCTCTTGACTACCGTCATTCTCAATATTTTGACAATAGTCTAAATAAATATCTTTAACGAATCGGACCCCCTCAATCTCCATAATGATCCGAATCAAATCAGATGTCCGTACTTCTTGCCGTAATTTAGCGGCATCCAGCTCATCGTTGTCGATAAATCCATAGAAAAAACAAGCTTCGTAGGCTTGCTGCCGAATCTCAACTTCATTGGCTTCAGGATCATCAAGCAAAGCCGGTGGAATATCCAGACTTTCAAGAAAATCTCTAAAATCTGCTACGAGATTACCAATAGCTTCGTTCTGTAAAAAACGACGGACAAAATCAGGATTGTTGAATAGGTTTCTTTTGAAAAGTGGGCCCTGGAAGATTTCATCGCTGGTTTTTTTCTTCTCCAGCATCTCTTTCAAGGTATGGAAAGGGACAGCTGGGGTGAAGTACTGCTGAATTTGAAACAAAATTTCAGCATGGACTGCCTCCGCATCCGCATTGGGTTCTAACTCAATCTCTGCACAAACGGCGATCCGCTGCCGATCCACGACACGTACTTCATTTAAATCCTCGCATAGATTGCGATTGCGATGAAAGACATCGACGACTTTAGCCTTCAATGCCTCATAATCGGCTTCTTCGACGGTGGCCTCGGGTTCAATGATAATATTATAAATGCCTTTGAGATCGAATTGGCTGGTTTGTTCGTGTGGCACCACAAAGGGTTGATAGCTGAGCAAAGGTGGCTGCTCTCGGTAATTGAGATAAACCGTGGGTTGATGCAACTCTAGCCAAGCATTTTTGATGCCTTTGATATGGATAAACAGCTTACGGTAGTCGCGCTCGGTAATTGGAGCAGAAGGAAGAATCTCCAAGGCCGAGTGAAACTGCTCGTGCATCTTGCGCAGGTTATACTTTTCTTCCGCCAGAATATCTTCGATCGGTAAATCAATGCGTAAGCCCAGATCCGTGATAGCGTAGCAGAGCATTTCCATCATGGTGATGCCCGGATCGTGGGTGTTATAATCGGTCCACAATTTGGCAGCTAGTTGCTCAATATGCTTGAGCCCTTCATCCCTAAGTAGGTGATAATTGATGCTCGGGTCTTGTGCTATCGCTCTTGGTATGGTAATGCTGTCTGTCATTTTGCACAATTTTCGGGGGTGAGCACATCGATGAAGTGGCTGGGCGCTGAGCCCAGAATCGCTTTTCCATTGGAGGCTTGTATCTTCCTTTGAGGACTCTTGCTATTGAAGAGCGTATCGCTGGTATCATCTTCGGTGACAAGGAAGTGCTTCATTTGAAAGTTAGCAACGTAATCCACGTAGGGGCGCTGCTCGATAAAATTGATCATTACACTACGATGCACGG
>JANQQI010000021.1 GCA_028285085.1 Saprospiraceae bacterium
GCAAGGCAAATACGACGAAGCAGTGACCAGCTTAGGTGCCATCGTCGACTCTGAATTATATAGTTTGATGCCTACCACCGCGGAGATTTTTGGCGTAGCCAACGAAGGCAATGCGGAGATTTTGTTCGAAGTACAATTTGCCAGCGGCATAGATGGAAATACCGAAGGTAATCCGGCGGGCTCTCAATTTCGGCCTTCCGGCACCACGGCCAATGCCAAAGGCCACAATTTACCATCGGCGGAGTTCGTAGCACTCTACGAAGCAGGCGACAGCCGGCGGGATGATTTTATTGGTCTGGATGCCGATGTCAATCCGTTTTACTTCTCCTTGAAATACGAGATTTCAGCTACTGGACCGAACGACGGTGGCGATGATTTTATCGTCATTCGCTACGCTGATGTCCTATTGAAATATGCCGAGGCACTCAATGAAACCGGCAGCGGCGATGCTGCGACGTACTTAAATCAAGTGCGCAATCGGGCAGGATTGGATAACACGACCGCTAGTTCGCAAAGTGAATTAAGAGATGCGATCGAATTGGAAAGACGCTTAGAACTCGTTAGCGAGGGGCATCGCTGGTTTGATTTGAAAAGAACCGGCAGAGCAATTAGTACGATGAATGATTGGTTTGCGGCTAATTCGATTAATGTGACCATTGATGCAAATGATTTGGTTCTGCCAATTCCGCAAAGCCAGATAGATACGGATCCTACCATTGAGCAAAATGTAGGGTATTAACTTTTGATGATTCGGAATAAAGAGGGGAGTTCTCTGCTCTCTTTGTTCTTTTTTTCTAAATAAAAATGGGTTGCCTGGCATAGTCGTGTGGCAACTGGCATTGATAAATATATGAAACGATTTATCCTCTTTTTTTTAATCATTCTTAGTGGATTGGTCATCCTGGCTTTTCACCCGCACCAGAAGTCAAAGCAAATTGAAGTTGGAGGCCGCCATGGTTTCAATACCTATCAGGAAATTATTGATTGGATTGAAAATCCAACAGAAGATCATATCATGGTCGTCGCTCACCGGGGGGATTGGCGGAATGCACCTGAGAATTCCATTCAAGCGGTTGTAAATTGTATTGAGATGGGAGTAGAAATTGTGGAAATTGATATTCGAATGTCCAAAGATCGTCAATTGGTCGTTATTCATGACCTGACTTTAGATCGAACAACTACAGGAAAAGGAGCGATCGCCGATCATACCCTGGCAGAGATCAAACAACTCTATTTGAAAAACGGTGCCGGAGGCACTACAGCACATCGCGTACCGACACTAAAGGAGATGATGTTGGCGGTCAAGGATCAACCGGTTCTGCTGAATCTGGATAAAGCTTGGAGTCACTTACCGGAAACCTTCGAAGTCCTGCGAGAAACCAATACCGTCGGCCAGTGCATTTTCAAAGGCAATGAACCTTATGAAGTGATGCGTGATCTACACGGTGATTTATTGGATAGCATTATTTATATGCCAATGGTCTGGCCGCCGGATTATAACATTTACAAAAGGAAAGAGGATTTAATTAAAGATCCGATTAAATATACCCAAGATTACATCAATGGTCTTGACCCTTTGGCCTTCGAAGTGATTTATAGCGAAGAAGAGTCCATCATTTTTGAAGCTATCAATTTGATGGAGAAAAGCAAAGTGGCCGTCTGGGTAAATGCCTTGTGGGCAAAACTCTGTGCCGGGCATCACGATGACGTCGCTATCTCTGATCCCAATGTGCACTACGGTTGGATTATTGAGCACGGTGCGAATATCATTCAAACGGACCGTCCCGAATTTCTCATCAATTATTTAGAGGCGAAGAAATTAAGAAAGGAGAATGCATCCACGACAATTCAAGACTTAATTGATAATCTTAAAAATTCTCACAACGACGAAATTATGGTCGTGGCGCATCGCGGAGATTGGCGAAATGCACCGGAAAACTCATTGCAGGCGATCCAGAATTGTATTGACCTCGGAGTTGATATGGTCGAAATCGATATTCGGGAAACCAAGGATGGGCAGCTTGTTTTGATGCACGATGAAACCATTGATCGGACCACCAAAGCTTCGGGTTACGTCAAGGATTGGACGTTGGGTGATTTACGCCAACTACGCTTAGTGGACGGTCTGGGAGTGGAAACGACCCATCGTATTCCGACCTTAGAAGAAGCATTGCTGCTAGCCAAGGATAACATTCTGATCAATCTCGATAAGAGTTACTCCATTTTTGATAAATGCTACGAGGTGATGCAACGTACCGGTACCCTCAATCAAGTGGTCATCAAGGGGGCGAAACCCCGAGTGGAGGTGGAGCGTGAATTTGGTCAATATTTGGATCAGGTTCACTTCATGCCCATTATCCGCTTGCCGCATCCCAATGCACAAACCATTGTTGATGATTATTTGGCACACCGACCGCCGGTCGCCTTTGAATTTACGGTGAAATCAGATACCATCAGTATGATCCAATATTTCGATGATATCAGAGCAAAGGGGGCTGGCGTTTGGGTCAACGCGCTCTGGCCACACCATAATGGTGGGCACGATGATGAAAAAGCTGCTATCGATCCCAAAACTTACGATTGGTTTATCGAGAATCATATTGATATGATCCAAACGGATCGCCCTGAACTCTTACTAAATTATCTAAGGTCAAAGGATCGCCATAGGTAGTCGACCTTTGGAATCAGTGCTGTATTTTCATAAATTTTTTGAGTCGTTTTTGGAAGGCAACTGCAGCGTCGGTTGCCTTCTTTTTTGATACGCTATGAAAACGATTTTTTAAAAATCAAACCCTACTCTAAAGAAGAAGCGATCGATGTCTTCATTGAAGAAATAGCTGAAATTAAGGACGATGAAATCGACGGGGGCAAACCATAGCCCACCACCGTAGCCAGCGTGCCAGGTCTCAGAATCTTCGTTGTCGAGCCAAACACGACCATAATCAATGCCACCAAAGAGCCCCATCGTAAAGGGCAATACTTCGTTGACCGAGCTGAAGAGCTTGAGGCGCAGGTCCGTATTGTGATAAAAGGCCGTATTGCCATAGAAGCGATCCGCGCGGAAGCCTCGTAGATTCGTGTTCCCGCCAAGAATAGCTGAGTGGAAAAATGGGAAATCACCTAAGCGGTGCGAAACACCCACTCGGGTGGCGAGAATCAGATTTCGATTCTTATCAATGTTTTGGTAGATCGCAAAATCAGCATTGAGGAGCGTGAAATCGCGATCAGTAGCTCCGAGATCAGTCATCCAACTCGCGTCCATGGTGAGTTGAGATCCCTTGGTGGGAATCTGTAAATTGTCAACGCTGATAATATTTAGGCCAACCCGAGCACCACCATAATTTTGTGATTCAAAAATATTATCTGACAAACCTGTGGCGTCGCTGTCATCAATAAAACGATCCTGCGTACGCGAGATGGATGTCCGCTCGAATACCGGCCCAATGGTGAATCCGGTACCCAAAGCATTGATGGGCTTTTTTAGAGCCGGATGAATATAAATCATGCTTTGACGCACTCGATTGAAGTTGAAATCAGTGGTGGTCAACGGCGTATCATTACCCAAGCCAAAGAAGCTAAAGGCCGAACGATCGGTGCGATAAGTTGCCTGCATCAAGAAATTCCACTTGCCAATGGCGTCTGTGAAATCACCCATGTAATTCAAATCTAATCCATTTGTAGCAAAGGCAAAATTGCCCGTGAACTGATGGATAGACGCATAAGGCGATTTCTTGAAACGATAGGTTGTCGTCAAGGTATTGAGCCCCAGCAAAAAGCCATCGTCGGGGTTGAATCCAATATTAGGCAACGGAATGGTATAATCATATTCGTAATGATAGGCTCGGCGATCGTAGGTGTTGAGATACGGATCGCTTGATCGGCGGTTTTTACTTTCTGAACCTAATTCAAACGTATTTTTATCCAAATCATCATAAACGATCGTCTTTTTCGATAAACCAGATACTTTGGATTCATCAACAAATTTATCTTCACCTAATCCACCGATTAGACGTAGCTTGATGCCTTTTTTTACCTTACCGGTCACGACGAAATCATCATCATCGCCTAAGCCATAAACGGCGATTTCTTTAGTGACTGAGCGTTGGAAAGTTCGATCATAAACGAGTCGATTACCACTTTTCTTTTTGTGGAAAATTCGAATGCGCGTATTTTCATTGTCTAGCCGAGTAATTTCAAATAGCTCATCCTTTTCGGTGCCATATACATCCACACGCTTGTACAATAAGCGATAATGCATTTTGGCAAATTTCATCAGATTATCCCGACGGGCTTTCATAATCGAGGCAATTTCACCGCCGGTGAGTTCTTGGGCCTTTTCCGGCCAAACCTCGAAGGCCTTGTCGATGACTTCGTCTGTTAGATTTTCCTGGATATACTTGACCTCAGCTTCCCAATCCGACCAATCCATTTCGTTGAGAAAGCTATTGTCCACAAACTTAGGACTCCAGCTCGACCATTTCATATTCTTAACGTCTGGCCCATACACTTTAAGTTGTCGCAAGAAGGGCATAAACAAGCGCGCCATCTGAATGACTAAGCCATCATATTTACTGAAGGGCTGATCGCGGTCGCGCGGAATAGCGCGGTAAGTAATACTGTCTTTATTGATTTTGATTTTCGCCCAGCGCCACTGATCATCGTGTCGATCCCAATCGCCGATCACTTGATCAAAAAGCCGGGAGCGCAGTAACCAACGTTGGTCGACTGTATGCTTATGACTATGCGTGATCTTGCGCGACATATCGCCCGTACTGATGAGCTTTTCAGAATTACCCAGGCTGGCTTCGCTTTCCCAGTTGCCACCCGCGCGCTCTTCGACCAAGTATACCTGACCGCCAAATAGATCATTGTGAACGCCCAGTTGTGGCTGCTTAGGAATATAATACAGCTTGGGATTGGTATGATAAACATTGATGGCATTGGCTAAGGGCGGAATGGCCAGCGCCGCGAAGGGATGCGATGACAAAAAGGTTTCTTGGACAATGCTGTTGGCCGCAGTCATCTTATTGATAGGGTAGGGGACCGTGCGCGAAGCATCTTTAGTCAGTGCCCGCATCACGTATTGCTGCCCGTTGGGGTCTTTCAAACGCAGCGAATTGGTTTGGTTACCACCACCTCTTTTAATCGGCGTCATTCCGCCTTTGAAAGTAGCCAAATCTAGCACTGGGAATTCAAATTCGCGGGAATAAATTGGCCGGAAATGCTCACCGAGCCAGAAGTAGTGCCAGTTACTTTTTTCTTCGACCTTGTTGGTCACTACAGTAGTGGTTTTCTTCTCCAGTTGTTCTTCATACTCCGGAAAGCTTTTGGGGATATTATCCTCAGAGATTTCCAATTTGTCTTTAATCTTTTGACGATAGAGCACCTTGCCAGTGCCGTCTTCGTTGGCTTGCCAAAATTGTAGCCAAGCTGAACCATCTTCGTAGAAATCGATCTGGGCAAAACCTGGCGTAGCGGAGGCGAATTTTGATCCTTTACTGGTCGTGGAGGCACTCGTGCGAGAGCCTGTTCCACTAACGATAAAATGCTGACGCTCGTCGTAGATGTACTGCAAATTGTTTTCGTGGCCAGAGGCAAAGATATAACTGCCATTTTTTGTGGCACCGGCCATAATGCCGTCGATAAAGTTTTGATAATCAATATGACTAAGATCACCTTTAGCACCTACAGTAGTGCGGTGGAAGGCCATCATACTACCAATTACGGGGATGGGAATATAGAGGTTTTTATTCCACATCGTAAGGGGGAAGATGTGATTTTTCGTTGTAAAATACCCTCCACGTGGTCCGTAAGAATAGATCGGGTGATTGACGGCAATGACTACGTTTTTATTACGGTACTTACGCACGACTTCTTCGAAATGGAAGACAAAATCTTTGCGGCTTTTAATTTCACAGCCATCGTTGATTTCCGGCTCGGCGTCCCAATCCCCCAAATACCATTGAGAGTCGACCACAACAACCACGAGTTGGTCATTGATTTCGACAACTTCGGGGCCACTACAGCCGTGATCAGGAAAGAAGTAGTTGTCCCAATCATCGGGATCTTCGATCCCTTTATTCAACTTCTTTTCGATGTACTTCTCTTGCCGGCGCACGCCTTTGAGGCCATATTTCCGCCAGTCGTAACGGCCGGGAATAAAAATGATGCGCCCTTTAAAATCGTCTAAAACGTCCAGTTGTGCATCGAGTTGATATTCCGCCAACGCCCGCTTTTTCTTCTTGCCTTTTCGGGGCATACCATTGGGGTGGACATTCCCTCCCAGAAAGATCACTGAGCTATTTTCGTCACTGGCGGCCAGTTTTTGTTTGAGCAGCTGCAGGCTGGGAAGTTGCTCATCAATAGCCATCTCGCCGGCATCTCCGATGAGGAACATACTGTGCTTGATCTTCTGATTGGTGGGGGGAATATGCGTAGTCTGCCAATCCTTGGCGTCTTTGCTGTAGTTTAATCGATAATTGGCGCAAGAGCTTAATAGAAAGCAGATGAAAACGGGAAGTAGAAATTTGGGCATACGTTTAACGGGTTATTTCGCTGGAACTAGTGTCGCATCAAATGAATTATACAGTAGCATGTTTGGGTTTATCACTAAAGCATACTACTAATCGAAGATAATCACAATCCGCTCTTTTGCCAAAAATCTTACGGAATGTACTTTTTAATCTTGTGTTTTGGGGAGTGAAAATTGCTGTAAACGGGCCAATTGATCAGAGTTCAGACCTGTAACGACATTAAAGTTTTGACTGATGAAAGATCGCAAAGCTTTAGAATCGTTTTGACCAAATTATCTGACTGACCGCCAAGCGTCATTAACCGGAATGGCTATAAAACCTGCTTTCTTAAAGCATCTTTTACCATCCAAAACTGATCAACTGATCACTATGGTGCATTTTCACGACCAAATTCTCCCCTTTGCTGATCGGCTTTGATTCAGTGAAGCAATACAATGCTTGCCCCCAATGTTTCAACTCGCCTCCCGGCCGAGAAGACACCATTGTCTCTTCATCTACGTACAAATCAAACCAAAACACAAAGGCTTGCGCTTCTCCTGTTTCTTTTACCATCAAATGCAATTTTTTTTCCACAGGCTCATCATCCTGAATGGCTGGTGGTAGCTGATAAAAGTCGTATTCCATAATCGGAATAACGGCGGTTAAAAAACGATGATCTTCCATTGCGAGATGAACGGTGCTATATTCATTGGGAACCCGAAAGCGATCCAAAGGAGAAAGGTTGAAACCAGCGATGGATCGAACGGGAGCAATTTGATGGCGTTTGGGAATTTCGATAACTGCACCAAAGAGTGCAACACGAGCGGGGATAAGGACCGCATCCGGAGCAAGCAGCATTTTTTTCGCATGCCGGATCGTAGGTAAGACCCCTTCACCGATAACACCGACATCCAAGATTTCAGAAACCAATACATTGGTCGGTTTAGCTAGCTCAATCCCCGGTTTTAAATCCGTCGATTTTTTAGCCAGCACTTTGATTTGTCGGTCATAGCCGTTGGATTTAATGATCTCCGTAGCTGTCTCTGCTAATTTGGAATGCATTTCACAGGCCACAATTTCTTGAGCACCAGCACGTGCGGCCATCATGGCCAACAAACCACTTCCCGTTCCAATATCGAGCACGACAGAATCGGGCTTAATAACTTTTTCAAGGACTTCCTGATAAGCTTTGTTCCGATGGGTATCTGCCAACATAGTAAAGTGCCAGCTGGGAATTTGTAAACTCAACATGCGGCGCCAATTTCTCTGCGCTGCATTATTATCCGGCTCCAAGGCCAGGGCTTTGGCGTAGTATTGTTCGGCCTGTTGGATTTGACTTTTCTCCCGAGCTAGATTGCCCAGCCAGATATAGGCATTAGCATGATTTGGATTAATCTCCAGGGCTTTATTAATGGCGGTGCTGGCTTGTTCGTGCAAACCCTGATCGAGATAGTGTTTGCCCAACAGCAAATGAGCATTCGCATTTTTGGGATGGTATTGAATGGCTCGTTGATACAACTCAGTGGCCTTTTCGATCTCTCCAATGTCGGCCATGATATTCCCCAAATTAGTCAGCGCGCCTTCATGCTTTGGCTGTGCAGCCAGGCAAGCTTCATAACTTTTGATCGCCGCCGATTGTTGGCTCTGCTGTCGATACAATTGTGCGAGGTTAAAATGAGCGGCGCTGAGTTTGGGCTGCAATTGTATGACCTTCTTGAAGTTTTGCTCCGCCGACTTAACCTTTTTTTGCTCCACTTGAATGTTGGCGATATTGTAATAAATATCAGCTCTTTTAGGTTGGAGCTTAAGTGCCTTCTGCAGATATTCCAGAGCCTCTTTCAACCGCCCTCGCTGTTTTTGCGCCGCACTGAGATTAATAAGTGCATCAATGTTTTGAGGATTCGCTTTTAAGGCCTTTTCCAATAGACGGACCGCTTCCTTATCTTTCCCCTGAGCGACTAACACGCCACCCAATGTGCCCATAATTGCATCCAGTTTAGGAAAGTGCCGAAGGAGTTCTTTTAATAATTGCTCTGCTCGGGCCAACTGGCCATTTTGGTAAGCCTGAATGGCTTGATTGTAGTATTCTTGAGGGTTGAATTGCATAAATATTTGGGCTTGAGGTTATCCGCTTTAAGATAGTTTTTTCCCAAAAAACCTTCTATGTAATATCATTTAATCTTGTTTTTTCGGCCGCAGAAATTGTTGCAATCGAGCCAGATCATCGGTATTCAATAAGTCAACACCGTAGGAGAGCAATTCCCACCAAAGTTCCTCTTTCTCGGGCGTTGCCCAGAGGCGGGCGCGTTTCCCCTGCTCATG
Organism: Saprospiraceae bacterium; assembly: GCA_028285085.1. Lineage (GTDB taxonomy): Bacteria > Bacteroidota > Bacteroidia > Chitinophagales > Saprospiraceae > JAHDHW01. Next base: position 8,835 of record JANQQI010000021.1, read on the forward strand.
TACCGCTCCCACAAATTGACGAACCCGTTCTCGGGCTGCTTGGGTATAAGCTGGTCGATCCTCGCTTAGGCCCGCAATGACATAAAAGTTTTGGCTGATAAAAGGCATTAAAGCGCTAGGGTAGTTTTTGGCCAAATCGTCCGGCCGACCGTCAAGCGTCATCAACTGGAGGCTATCTTGCAATAGCTGTTCAAAGGGCCGATCGCCACTGAGAATAACGGTAACCTTGCCAGGGTGGAAATGTCCATTTTCGTGATAACTCAACATCTCCCGGAAGGGAAGCAAAACCTCGCGTAGCCGTTGATAACTTTGCCGGGCCTCAAATTTAATATCGATCCAGAGGTAGAATTGCCCGGTATAACCTGGGAAGATGTTGCCTTGATTGCGCTTGAAATGGCGATACAGTGGCTTCAAATATTGACGTGTCAACGTTTTAAGCCGATGCCTTTTTGTATCGGGCATATTGTGCCCGACATACAGCTTCCCGTAGATAAATAACACATCCGCTTCGATGCTGGTAAATCCTCGTTCGAGTGCTTCGCGAAGGGGGCGTTCTTGCTCGTAATCGTTGTGAGAGTGTGCTTGGGCGAGTGGTGTGGTCTGGGCAAGCACTACCTGGCCGTAGAGGAAAAAAGCGACTAGAAGTTGAAGTAGACGGAACTGAAAGAGCTTTGTTGAAATCATTTGTCGATGGAATGCTTTGAGATGCGTTATAGGAAATGAATGATGTAAAATAAGTTGATGTGCTTGTATGCTCAGGTGTAGGTATAGAATTGGGCTTTGAGGGAGGGACCCACCCTCAGCCGCCACCGCCGGCCAATTTCGGCCGCAATATTTTTTGGGCATACTACTCCCAGCCTTTGCCGGGAACATTTATGGACAGAAGGTCAAAACCAATAGTTTTCAGAAATATTTCTACTATCTATAGATTCCGTTTTCCCGAAATTCCATAAAATCATATAGCTGAATGTTTAAATTGATGCTTTAACTAGTTGATTTTCAAAGAGAAAAAATTTTAAAAAAAGTCGGAAATCGATTTGAAAAAACGCCAACCTGCACCATTCTCGATTCAAAATAAGCATTTACGCTCATCTTATTAATAATTTCTGAACAAGCTCTAATATCCTTTCATATGGATTGCATCATTTCGATTGTCTGGTTTGTTAATTGGTAAACTAAGGTCAGAGGATTGAACTTTCTGGTCAAATCTTTGAGCTAATTGTGCTATTTTTTTTAGTGAGATGAAAATATCTTTGAAAAGTCGGATAGCACACTCCACTTCTTTTTTGGAATATAACCATCATTGTAACTACCGTATGATTATTAAGCATCAACACTTCGATCTAGCTAGCAAAGTTGTTTTTGAACGCGCTACCATTCAGCCACCTTTCAAGATGCAGGAAATGTTGAGCAACGAAGCTTGCTTTACGTTTGCTTTAAGAGGTCGCCGCGATGTGTATACGCCCGAACAGAAAGTATCCATTCACGATGAATGTGGCGTTCTGATGCGGTGTGATTCTTATTTGAGTAAATGTCCAAACAAAGATTGTGAGACACCTTTCGAAGCTATTGTCGTGCATTTTTATCCCGAAGTTTTAAAGTTTATCTATCAAGATCAGCCCCCCTTTTTTCTGGAACAAAAAAGCACACAAGAGGTCGTATCCGTCCAGCCCATTAAGGTGGATACGATGATGCTGCAATATGTAGAGAGCTTGGAGTTCTATTTTGATCATCCTCAAATGGTGAATGAAGAATTGTTGAGTTTGAAATTGAGGGAATTGATCGTCATGTTGGTAAATGCAGATCCGAGCCGACAAATGGAAGATTTTTTGGCAGATTTATTTGCGACCAACGAACACTCCTTTAAACACGTCATCGAAAATCATATCTTTCACGATCTTTCTTTAGATGAGTTGGCCTTTCTAACTAATACCAGTCTCTCTACCTTTAAGCGAAAATTTAAAGAGCTGTTTAACGACTCGCCCGCTCATTATATTAAACGCCGGCGTCTTGAAAAAGCTAAAGATTTATTACTGCGCACCAACCTTAGTATTACGGACATTTGCTATGAAGTGAGTTTCACTGAAGTGAGTCATTTCTCGCGTTCGTTTCGTCAATTATTTGGTCGAACCCCTAGTGTGTTTCGGAAAAAAGCACTGGTCGGTAATTTGAACTAAATATCCTATTCTTTGAACTTTTCATTCTAAGCGTTTGACCCAAATAAACGCATTTTTGTAATAGCACTGAAGATTTAGCAACCGATTTAATCCTGATTATTTAACGGATTTAGGCAGCATCCTGAGCGGATACTGCCCCGGAAATTTCATGTGCGGAATATTGAGCGTAACCTCTTTTTCTATTCAACCATCTAACAAAAAATGGAACAATCAAAAAAATCGAATAGCGTGATGAATCGCTTCGCCGAGGGATGGGCGAAGTTTGTGATCCGATACCGATGGCCGGTATTATTGTCGACCGTATTACTCGCTTTTTTGTTGGCTTCGAATGCCAAAATGGAGTTTGACGGCGATTATCATGTTTTTTTCAGTGAGTCCAATCCCGAATTAGAAGCCTTCGATGCCCTACAAGAAAAGTACACCAAAGACGATAATATTATCGTTGTGCTCGCGCCCAAAAATGGGGATGTTTTTACGCGCGATAATCTGGTGGCCATCGAAGAGATTACCGAAGAAGCCTGGAATACCCCTTATTCTTCTCGGGTGGATGCATTATCTAACTTCCAGTACACGCGAGCCGAAGGCGACGATTTGTACGTGGATGACCTAGCTTATGAGTCTAGCGGCAAATCCGAGGCGGAGATTGCAAAAATCAAGCAAGTGGCACTGCAAGAACCGCTTTTGGTTAATCGTATTGTCAACGAATCGGGGAGCGTCACCGCGGTGAATATTACGATCAAGCTACCCGGAGAGGACAGTGCTACGGAAATTCCTGAGGTGATGGCTTTCGTACGAGGAATGATCAAAGACTTCCAGGTGGCGCACCCCCAATTTGATGTTTACAACTCCGGGATGGTCGCGCTAAATACGGCTTTCTTTGAATCTTCGCAGCGCGACCTGGCCTTAACGCTGGGCATGTTCCTGATCGTGATTATCACTACCTTGTTGCTGACCCGAAATTTAACCAGCACTTTCTCGACCCTGGTCGTGGTCTTGCTATCCATTATGAGCGCAGTGGGTTTCATTGGTGTCATGGGAATCAAACTGACGCCACCGTCTTCGGTTTTCCCGACCATGATTTTGACCTTAGCCGTGGCCGATAGTATCCATATTCTGATCACTATGCTGCAAAAGATGCGGCGAGAGGGGCTAGACAAACGGAGCGCGATCGTAGAATCCATTCGGCTGAATTTTATGCCGGTGTTAATTACAAGTCTAACGACGGTAATTGGTTTCCTGACGATGAATTTCAGCGAAGTACCGCCCTTCTGGGATCTCGGTAATGTAACCGCCTTCGGGATGTTCATGGCCTTCTTATACTCTACGCTGACTTTGCCAGCCTTGATGGCGATCATGCCCGTGCGTGTGCGCCAACAGTCACCCGAGCAAGTGGCCAAAACGAGCTGGTATAGTCGTCTGGGACATCTGGTGACTCGACAACCTGTGCGTTTTACCCTCGGCTCGGTAGCCGTCATCGGTTTGATGAGCGTATTGGCGATGCGTAATGAATTCAACGATGAGTTTATCAAATATTTTGATAGCTCGGTTCCCTTTCGGGCGGATACGGATTTTATTAGCCAGCATCTGACCGGGATTTATAATGTTGAATTCTCTGTCCCTAGTGGCGAAAGTGGCGGAATCAATCAACCGGAGTATCTGCAAAATCTAAATCGTTTTGAGGATTGGCTCAATGAGCAACCGGAGGTGATTCACGTGAATGCCTACAGTGAGGTCGCTCGGCGAGTAAACCGATCTATGCACGGTGATGATTCCAATTATTACAAGGTACCGGATCAACGGGACGAGGCGGCGCAATATCTGCTCCTGTACGAATTATCGTTGCCCTTCGGCTTGGATTTGAATAACCAGATCAATGTCGATAAATCGGAAACACGGATGACGGTGACGGTTAAAAATATTTCGAGCAAGGAGATGGTCGAATTCTCTGAGCGGGCCGAAACCTGGCTGGCATCTAATACACCTTCGACTATGCATACCCTGGGTGTGAGTCCGACTTTAATGTTCTCCAAGCTGGGATTCCGGCAAGCCGATAGTATGTTGACCGGAAATGTTCTGGCGCTGATTTTAATCTCATTGGTCTTGATGATTGCCTTGCGCAACTTCAAATTGGGCTTGCTCAGTATTATCCCCAATGTTGCGCCCATCTTAATCGGCTTCGGGCTCTGGGCTATTTATAAAGGGCAAATTAATACCGGAATGGTGGTCGTATTTGGAATGACGCTGGGAATTATTGTCGACGATACGGTGCATTTTATGAGCAAGTTTCTGCGCGCGCAGCGCGAATATAGTTACGATGCTCGCCAGGCCGTAATCTACGCCTTCGACACGGTTGGGAAAGCACTGGTGACAACGACAATTATTTTGCTGGCTGGTTTTCTGGTGTTGTCGACTTCGACTTTTGCGATGAATAGTTATATGGCACGCATTACCTCGATTATTATTACTTCGGCGTTGATTGTTGATTTTATTTTATTGCCGGCGCTTTTGGTATTGCTGAGTAAAAAGCAAAATAAAACGGAACCTGAAATTGCTTCCGCTACAGTTTTACAGAAGAATTAAAAAAGAAATATTAATAAAAAATAATCATCATTAAAATGAAAAAAAATATTGTTCTCGTATTCCTATTATTTGGATTTATTTATGCTTCGGCACAAAGTCCAGAACAAAAGGGATTAGAAATTGCAAAAAAAGCTGAAAAAGCGGATGAAGGTTTTGGTAGTTCAATTGTCCAGTTAAAAATGTTATTAAAAAATAAAAATGGACAGACGAGCGAGCGAAATTTAATTAACCGCACCTTAGAATTAACGGAAGATGGAGATAAATCGCTCATCGTATTTGATAGTCCAAAAGACGTGAAAGGAACGGCAACGCTGACATTTACGCATAAAAAAGGATCGGACGATCAGTGGTTGTATTTGCCTTCTGTGAAACGTGTGAAGCGAATTTCTTCGAATAATAAATCCGGGCCTTTTATGGGCAGCGAATTTGCTTACGAAGATCTATCGTCTCAAGAAGTAGAAAAATACACGTACAAGTTTTTGGAAGCGAAAGGCGATTTATTAATCGTAGAGCAAGATCCAGTAGATCCTAAATCAGGTTATACGCGTCGAGTCGTGACGTACAATAAAAGTAAAGGTTATCGGGTCGAGAAAATTGAGTTTTACGATCGAAAAAATGCCTTGCTAAAAACGCTGACCTACAGCGATTATGAATTATACAAAAATAAGCACTGGCGAGCGGGCACCATGACGATGGTAAATCACCAATCCAATAAAGAAACTGTTTTGAAATTCAGCGAGTATGATTTTGAAACGCAATTAGCGGATAGTGATTTTTCCCAAGTTGCGCTAAAGCGCGCTGGTAAATAAGAGCTTGTTCGGTTAACACACAATGCCTGGCTTGCTTGTCCGGGTATTGTGTAATAACCATATTCCCGTAATTGAATGTTTCACCTCTGCTAGGCTATTGTTTGGACGCAATGTTCTGGCAGTGGTGACTTTTTCTTTCTAATCATTCCAATCATGCGTCTGCGCTTTTTTTTATTTCTTGTTTTATTAGTCTCAAGCTTTTCTCTTTTGGCACAATCGGGAGATAATCGCTTTGATAGTGATTTTACTTTGGAGCTGGAAGCAGAGTATCGTTATTTTTTTGAGAGTGGTCGCTTCGAAGGACAAGAGCAACATTTTCCCTCAGCGGCAATTCGCCCCGGCTACGATTTAAGCTGGAATAATGGGTACGATCAAATTAGCTTCACCGGATTTTTTCGATTGGATCGCGATGAGCAACGGACCCATGGGGACATTCGAGAATTATATTATCAAAAGGCAAAAAATAATTGGGAATTAAGTGTCGGCTTGAAAAAAGTATTTTGGGGGGTGACGGAAACGAGCCATCTGGTGGATATCATTAATCAGACGGATCAAGTAGAGTCTTTTGACGGGGAGCAAAAATTAGGACAGCCGATGCTACAATTCACTTGGTCGACCGACCAGATCGGGATTTTTGATTTCTTTTATCTACCTTATCATCGCAAACGTGTATTTCCAGGTGACGAAGGACGTTTGCGTTTTCCGGCCATTATTGAGACAGACGATCTGGGCTACGAATCGGGGCAAAATGAATGGTCGCCAAGTTTTGGTTTTCGCTGGAACCACTATCTCGGTATTGCCGATGTGGGCATTTCTCAGTTCTATGGCAATGGCCGTGAGCCTCTATTTAGTTTTGACCAGGAAGGTAACATTCGCGCCTTTTATCCCGAGATTTATCAGGCGGGCCTCGATTTACAATTGACCCATGCCGCCTTTTTGTGGAAACTGGAAACGATCTATCGCTACGCGGAGCTACAAGATTTCTACGCTCTGGCGGCCGGCCTTGAATACACCTTTAGCAACATCAATCGCAAAGGATTAGATATCGGCGTTTTGGTAGAATATCTTTATGATTCGCGAGATGAATTGGCACTCACCGGGCAGCAAAACGATGTGTTTTTTGGCAGCCGTCTGGCCCTTAATGATGCACATGATACCGCCTTTTTAGCAGGTGGAAGTATTGATTTAGAAACGGGTAGTCGCCTGTTTAGCGTTGAAGCTTCGCGCCGGATTGGCGAGCGCTACAAAGCGGAAATCGAGGCACGGATTTTTGAGTACATCGACGATTCGGAACTCATTCTTTCCAATTTTAGCGATGATCATTTTGTTCGAGTCGTTCTGACCCGCTATTTCTAGTTCTTGCCGCTAGTGAACGCATTTTGACCATTCCTCAAAGCAAATTTACCGTACAACAAGGCGGACTGGAGTCGGTGTCGTTTTTCTCGCACATTGGGATAAAAAACAAATGAACCGTTCTCGCCTCTGCTGGATTATCCTCCTTAGTCTTCCTTTTTCAACCCTTTTCGCGCAAGGCCCTTGTCAGGGCATTTGGCAAACCACTTTTGGCGAATTACGCCTACGCCAAGTTGGCACCGAAGTCGTCGGTGATTACGATAAGCACGGCACCATCATTGGGAAATATAATGCAAGTAGTGGGCAGGTCAAGGGCCAATTTACTTACGGCAACAAAAAGGGGCATTTTACCTGGACGATTAAAAACGGCCAGCTGGATGGTAAGTGGGGTTATAAGAATAAGCCTGCCAAAAATCAGTGGACCGGTAAGCGAGTCACGGCGCAAACCGGAGAAATCAAAAGCCATCCTTGGTCGGGTGTTTGGGATACCAATTATGGCCAACTGCGCTTGCTCCAACGTGGTGGTATCGTAGAGGGCTTGTACAATAAGGGCGATGCCAAAATTACAAAGGCGGAGTACAACGTTCGTACGAAAAAACTCAAGGGCACTTTCGATAATAATGGCCGAAAAGGCAATTTTGAGTTTACCCTCTCGGGCCTCGGTACGGCCCAGCCGAGCTTTAAAGGCAAGTGGGCCTGGGGGGATGCGACACCCAAGCAGGCTTGGAATGGTAAGCGGGTGGAGCACACGGAGAGTCTTAGCCGGAGCTATCTGGTCGTCGAGGATAAAACCCGTGATTACCACTTCGAACTTAAAAACTTTTGTATCCAAAACCATAACGAAGGTTGGGGCGACGAAGAGCCCTTCTTTATGGTTTTTTCTTTCCGTTGCAAAATGGGCGCAGACTTGGAAGAAGGTCCGGTCATTAAAATTTCCAGCTCTACGGTACAACGCACTTCAAAAATTAAATTGCGCGAAAATAATAAAGTGGTACCCGGCATTTGGCTGGATAATTATGAATTCCGCCAGGGCGAAAATAAAATCACCTTTAAAGATGTTGGTGAAAACGAAGTGGTAGGTATTGCGGCCGTATTTCTTGAGGGCGATAATCGGATTTTTCCCCGCCTCAAATCATCCGCCAACCGCAATCGATTTCATTTTGAGCTTTATTATAAAGAGGCCTTTCAATTTTCCGGTGCTCGCTCGGATTACAACTCTGTCCAAAAAGCCATCCGGGAATTTAAACGTGATGTCCTCAACCGCGTTTTCTCCGAAAACAATGTCATCCCTCAGGGCCGCTCCGACGACCTCATTGGCCGGGATTTCGATCACTACATCAACAACCCTAGGTTTAAATATTCCTACGCTACCGGTGATCGACTACGCTTACACGGTAAGAATAGTGACGGGGACCATTATTTTATTGAGTATGTGTTGGAGGTGGAGTAGGGGTACTTACCTGCCCAAATGACTTCTTCGTAATATTTTCGTAAACGGAATTTCCTTTTTTTGGGTATTAAAAAGCAGCTAATTGAAAAAACTTCTCTTTCTTGAGGCGAAAATTTCTTCAGAACGACTTATGCTTCACCCACCTTTGCAGACTCGTAAATGATTTCATGTGTTATCGTAAATTCTACCCATCTTGTTTGCTATCTCACGGATGCTCAATCCCCGCTTCATCCATCAACTCCAAACCAAAATTGCGAATGGTCTCAATAATCGGAATCACCCGCATCCCCTTTTCCGTAATGGAATATTCCACTTTAGGAGGGACGACAGCGTAGACTTCTCGATGTATAAATCCATTCTTTTCCAACTCCCGCAATTGAGAGGTCAACATCTTATCCGAGATATGGGATGTACTCTTTTTGAGCTCGCCATAGCGCATCACTTTTCTACTCAATCGCCACAGGATAGGCATCTTCCAAGTCCCGCCAATTTGGTCGAGTGCGAACTCGACGGGGTTATAGTAAAGCTTGTTGTTGTAAAAGAACTCTGGCATAATGGGCTGATTATCAGTTTACTTTCTTTTTTGTTAGTATCATACGAATAGGTGAGTACAGCAACAAAGGTAGGTGTCTTTTGTAATTTTATCGTGTAATTAATCTTCAACTTTTAAAAAATAACACGATGAGTATTATAGAAAAACAACAATACGTTCATGCACACGGCATGCCGACTAAAGGTAAAATCTTAATGGTGGCGAGTAGCCCGACCACTTCTGAACAAACGGGTTGGCCGATTGGCTTTTGGGCTGCGGAGTTAACGCATCCCTTACATGTGTTCCAGGAAGCAGGCTACGAAGTGGAATTGGCCTCGACGGCGGGCGGTGCACTGCAAATGGACTCCTATTCCGATCCCACAGATGCCAGTGGCTATTCGGCAAATGATGTGATTTCTTTGGGCTACATGCAGCAGGATTGGTTTAAGGACTTACTAGCGAATACGCAGCCGCTTAATGCGATTAATCCTGCTGATTATGCCGCTATTTTCTTGGTGGGCGGGCAAGGTCCTATGTACACGTTCCGAGACAATGCTGAGTTAGAGCAATTATTTGCGGGCTTTTACGAAGCGGGTAAGCCGAGCGCTGCCGTTTGCCATTCAACGACCTTGCTGCTCGGCGCCAAAACGTCTGCGGGACATTTGATCGTCGAAGGAAAAACCTGGACCGGCTTCGCTGATGCCGAAGAGCAATATGCGGATCAAGCTGTAGGGCAACGCATTCAACCTTACTGGATTGAGACCGAAGCTCGAAAAATTCCAAATTCTAACTTTAAAGTAGCGGCACCATTTTCTTCCTACGCCATTGCAGATGGTCATCTCATTACTGGCCAGCAACAAAATTCAGGAGCCGCTGCTGCTCGCTTAGTGGTTGAGCAATTATCTAATTAATTCTGCCGGAATTGCCGGGTAAATTAAATTGCCTGGCATTTCTCAATAATTTATGAAGTTCCATTTTACATTAATTACATGCTTTTTTTGTACCCATTTATTTGGCCAAAGCTTCGAGCTGATGCCCGGTACGGAACGCCTTTTTATTGACGCGCAATATTTAAAGTTTTTTGATCAAAATAAGCACTGGTCATTATTTAGTCGAAGCCGGGCCACTGCCGAATATGATCGACAGCAAACGGATGTATTTACGGGGGCTTATTTGAACTATACGACCGCTTCTGGTTTTGGTGGAACCGTTTTAGGACGCATTTCAAATACGACTTCGGGTGTAGATGTCGGGCTACATTTTTTCAAAGCGAATAAGGCATTCATGATTTATGCCTTACCGGCTATAAATATCGGAGATGAATTAGCTTACAGTTGGTTTTCAATACTCCGCTATACACCACGCTTAAGTACGCAATGGAAAATATATACCAGTCTTGAATTATTTTCTGCTTTTAATGAGGCCGGGCACGCTGCGAGTGTGCAGCGTATCCGTGCGGGTGCAGATCGACAAGGCTGGCAATTTGGTTTAGCGATTAATTTAGGACAGGTGGGAGGTGATTTTGAAAATATAAATACGAATCCGGGATTATTTATTCAACGAGTATTTTAAATTATGATTGTAAAAAGAAATTTTAATCCGATTAAAGTCTGGCAGTATATCCAAAAACCCATGTGGATTGTGCTGGTCTGGACGGTTGCCGTTTGGCTAGTTTATTACTTTGCCAAGATTGAGGCGATGGCGATTAATTTTACTCCAATTGGTGTACTGGGCTCGGCCCTCGCTATTTTTGTGGCCTTCCGCAATAATTCTGCTTACGGCCGTTGGTGGGAAGCTCGCCAAATTTGGGGCGCCCTGGTTAATTATTCCCGGGAATTTGCGCGTATGACCATTAATTTTGTGGACGTGCAAATCAGAGCACAACCTGAAGCGGCTGTAAAAATGAACGCGTTTAAAAAAGAATTAATTTATCGGCATATCGCTTTTGTCCACGCATTGCGCCTGCATTTACGCAAGCAGGAGGAATGGCTCATTTTGCAGCCGTTTTTATCTAAAGCAGATTTTGAAAAAGTAAGTGCCGCACAAAATAAACCCAATATTATTAATATGCTCAACGGCGATTGTTTACGAAAAGGGCAAGATCAAAAAATGCTGGAATGGTTTCATACTTTTCAAATCGAGGGTAATTTAACCCAATTTGCCAATCACCTCGGAAAGTGTGAACGCATTAAAAATACACCATTGCCGCGGCAGTATGATTTTTTTACCCGACTATTTGTTTATCTATTTTCTTTGATGCTGCCTTTTGGCTTACTGGGTTTGTTCCAAACACCAGATTTAATCACTTTTAGCTGGTTAATTATTCCTTTGACTTTTTTAATTGCGGCTGTTTTTGTAATTATGGAACGAACCGGAGCTGCGAATGAAGACCCATTCGAAAATTTGATTACGGATGTGCCTTTGACGGCTTTGTGTAATACGATTGAAAGAGATTTAAGGGAGATGTTGGGAGAATCAAAACTGCCTGAAAAATTACAGCCAGAGAAAGGTTATTTATTTTAAAAATAATGATTTAAAAATGAAATTAGCATTTATCGGCATTGGAAATGTTGGTTTTTCTATCGCCAATAATTTACAGAAAAAAGGACACGAGATTATTGTCGCTCATGATAATCCACAAAGCGAAAGTGTGCAAAAAGCCATAGCGCGTAATCCTAACTTTTCTACACAAACGGTACAGTCGGCAGTAGATGCCGCTGAGGTCGTTTTTTTAGCCACGCCTTTTAAAGCCAATCAAGCTATTTTATCCAACCTTAATTTTAATGGTCAAATTTTGGTGGACTGTACCAATCCCGTTGGCCCGGGTATTTCGCATGGATTAAATAGCGAATTATCGGGGAGTGAAAAAGTCCAAGTCTGGGCGCCCGATGCTAACGTAGTGAAGGCGTATACTATTTATGGTTTTGAAAATTTTGCCGATGCCTCTTTTCCAAAATACAATGTACGCCCGGTGATGCTTATTGCTGGTGATGATGCTAAAGCCAAAACTAAAGTAAGCGCCATCAATGATGATATGGGTTTCGATACCTTGGATACTGGTGGACTATCTCAGGCTTTACACCTCGAGCACATGACACTCCTTTGGGTGAAAATGGTGCGCGCCGGTGGTCATCATCCCAATTTTGTGTGGGCTTATCTGGAAAAATAATGGAACGTATGAAAATTGCATTAATTACCGGTGCGGCCAAGGGACTTGGTCTTGGTTGGTGTGAACAGTTGGGGCAGCGTGGTTACACCTTGATCGTCACGGCCCGCCAGCGCGTTGCCGCCGAAGCGGCCGTTCGACAACTCTCCAAGCAACACATCGAAGCGCACGCGCTGGTGCTCGACGTATCCGATGAACAGAGTATTCAGCAAGCTGCCGCCTGGACACAAAACCAATTCGGGCAGCTGGATTTGCTCGTTAATAATGCGGGGATCAACCCTAAAGATTATACGGATAAAGCACGGATGGCTAAAGCCTTTCGCCTCGATCAACTGGATTTTGATGAAATGGCTCACGTTTATCGTGTGAATAGCTTGGCGCCATTGATGATGGTGAAGCACTTCCGGGCCTTGCTCAAAAGTAGCCCCCAGCCTAAGGTGGTCAATGTTTCTAGTTGGCTGGGGAGCGTGAGCCAATTAAGCTTTGGAGGGCACTATGGCTATGTGTCCAGCAAAAATCTGCTCAATGTGCTTAATAAAAGCATGGCTCTGGAAATTGCCTCGGATGGAATCATTTGCCTCAATGTGAATCCCGGCTGGGTAAAAACACAGATGGGCGGCCAAAAAGCAGAATTTACGCCCCGGCAAGCAGTTGATAATATACTACAGCATGTCGTCGATCAGGCCACCATTGAACATACCGGCCAATTTTTTAACTACGATGGACAGGTTCATCCGTGGTAAAAGCATGCAAAGTCTAGCAGCTAATTCTGCTCATAGTCCAATACAAACTTATCCGCAAAAGCGGCCTTTTGAAAGTATTGCACAATGGACTTAAAATCCAAGGGAGCTACCGTGAAAACAATCTGCTCTCCTTCCATCGGTTGTACTACTAAGCGTCCTTGATATGGATAGCGTGTATTGCTAAGTCCATTGGCCAGTGAGGTATGTTCAACTTGCTGACCGGTCATTCGGACACGAAGCACTTCATCGAGCGTTAAGCCAACATAGCGCAATACCTGATTGCGATTCAGGCGAATCAACAAACCATTCTTCATCAACTCAAAGTTGGCAAAGGGCATTTCATTTTCCACGAAAGTGTTCAATTCATCAAAATGCGGAATCCCACTTTCGTAAACAATCTTGGGTGATCCGATCCCTTTGAGCCGAATGCGTTCTAGGAGGCTGTATTTCCCGCCAAAATAGCTCTGATCTTGGGGCGTAACGAATCCTTTATTATTGAGTTTGATAATTTTCATGAATCGTGTACTCATCTATCAATGTCAAGGTGTAAAACAGCTTTTTGGGAGAAAAGTTGGTGTGAATTCGGAGAAAATCTGAACGGTGGAAAATGGAATGATGGACAGATCTACGGAATTTTTGAAATGATTGTTATTAGACAAAATAACTTTAAAACTTATGGTATTCAGGGACTTATGATTATATTCATAGTCGATACACTCGTAAAAACTGACCCCCAATGCAAGCCTTCCTCCGTAGTCTCCTCCTGCTCTGTGGTCTTTTAGCCTCGTTTTCGAAGCTGACGGCCCAGGAAGTATATGTTGTTACCAACACCGAGTTACTACTCGTAGATGCCGAAAATTGTAATGTCACCACCATTGGTCCACTCGTGGATCAAAGTGGGCAACCGATTATTGCGGTCGACATGGCCGTCTGCCCCGATGGCACTCTCTATATGACCAATTCGACGGCCATTTATACCGCAAACCCTACTACGGGGGTACTCACTCTGGTTTCCAATTTGACACCCTTTGTCAATATTAATTCCTTGGCTTGTAGTGATGCCAATGTCATTTATGGCGCTGGTATTTCTATTTACGAGATCGATCCAATCACTGGAACCTGGACTACGATCGGACCTTCTCCGTCTCCTCCGGCTGGAGACCTGACCTTTCTGGACGGTGTATTATACCTGGCTGCCGTTACGGGAATTTGGGAGATTAATTTAGATGATACGTTCAACAGCGACCTAGTGGTCACCTCATCCAATTTCTTCTGGGGATTGAGTGCTTATTTAGGGGACTGTAATTCTATTATTGGAGGATCGAATTCTGGAGATTTATTCGTCTTGAATGTTGAAACTGGGGAGGAAACGCTACTATGTGCTAATGTTGGGAGCTCAGTATTCGGCATGGGATCTCTAGGCGATTTTGATCCGCCACCGGTGGATTGTGGGGAATATTTTATTGATTTGGATGATGATAACAGTTCAGGAGCCCTACAAGCGGACTACAATGGCGTGTCGATCAATTGCGTTAATACCACCGCGAACATCTCAGATATTGATGTATACATTGAATCCACGGAAGCTATTTCGACGATTGAAATTACGCTGACTAATCCTATCGACATTGCCGATGAGATATTAACTCTGGCTAGTGCCACCAATGTGCTCATCGCAGGTTCCGGTACAGCAAATATTACACTGACCACGACAGGGACCACGACACTTGCTCAATTCGAGGCCGCTATCAATCAAATCATTTACGAAAACCTAACGGTACCGCCTTCGGCGGGCACCCGAGAGGTAACCGTAGTTTTTACGACCGTAGGTGGTAATATCAGCAATATTGCCACAGGTTTTATTCCAGTGCAAGCGAGTACCTTTTTGACGGTCGACTTGGGCGATGATATTACCTTATGTGCCGGTGAAAATACAATCTTGGACGCTGGCAATCCTGGCTCGACTTATCTCTGGTCAACTACCGAGCAATCCCAAACGATTACGGTGAATGCTGCCGGGACTTATAGCGTTACGGTCTCTAACGGCATTGATTGCCCCGGTTCCGATGAAGTTGAAGTGATTATTTCTCCGACCTATCAGGTAAGTCTAAGCGGAGAAGATTTGATTTGTAATGGAAATTCAGCGGTGCTGGTCCTGGATACCGATAATCCGAATCCACTCAATATTATTATCACCGGGACTGATGGTACCAATGAGTTTTTAACCGGTGCCGTAGATGGAACGCCGCTGGTTTTTAATCCTATTGTCACGACCACCTACACGATTATCTCGGTCATTGACCCTACCGGGGCGAGCTGTACTGAAATTCTGGCTAGTCAAACCGTGACGGTAGAAGATGCACTAGATGCTGGTTTTGACGGCGCAGTTAATGCCTGTGACAATAGTGCACCTTTTTCACTCTTTGATATCTTAGGTGGTACCCCTGATCCAGGTGGTGTTTGGGTACCGGCTACCGTTAGTGGAAACGGATTATTTGATCCCAATTTTGATGCGCCGGGCATTTATACTTATAACCTATTGTCTCCGACAGGTGTTTGTCCGCCCGCCTCATCTAGTGTGGAAGTGAATTTAGAGAGCCCGCCCGATGCCGGGATAGATGCTAATTTGAGCTATTGTGCAGATAGCCCTTCTTTCGATCTGTTCAGCTTGCTGGGCGGCACCCCTGATCCGGGTGGCACCTGGCTACCTCCGACATTTCAGGGGAATGGAATATTTGACCCTGCGTTTGATTCGCCCGGTGGGTATATCTATACGGTGAATTCTGCGACGGGACTTTGTCCTTCTGCTTCGGCAACGGTGGTTGTCAGTTTAGAATCCTTGCCTAATGCCGGGCAAGATGCGAATATTGGGCTCTGTACTGATCAGCCCTCGATTGATCTCTTTAGCCTACTTACGGGCTCGCCCGATTTAGGTGGCACTTGGTCACCAACCACGGCCGCGGGCAATGGTATTTTTAACCCCGTTGTGGACCCCGCTGGAAATTATGTTTACACGGTGAATTCCGCTTCTGGACTTTGTCCATCTGCTTCCGCTACGGTCAGTGTTAGCGTCGATCCGCTACCCGATGCCGGGCAAGATGCGGGTATTAATCTCTGTGAAAATGATACCCCTATCGATCTATTTACACTCCTATCAGGCACTCCGGATGCGGGTGGCACTTGGTCGCCAACCACAGCCGCGGGCAATGGCCTTTTTGATCCGGCAGTCGATCCGGCGGGCGTTTATACTTATACCGTGTTTTCTGCGAGTGGCTGGTGCCCCCCCGCCAATGCTTTAGTGATTGTAAACGTTGAGCCGATACTGGATACCACTTTTGTACAAGTACTAAGTTGTGATCCCAATCAGGTGGGGATGGATACGATGGTTTTCAACTCGGTGGGACAGTGCGACTCTGTGGTGGTTACCACAACTACGCTGGCGCCATCCAGTGAAGAGACGATCATTGCGGAAACCTGTGATCCAAGTTTGGTAGGACTCGATACGCTGTTTTTACAAAATGAGTTCAATTGTGATAGTCTGGTCATCACCAATACGGTCTTAGATCCTTTAGATACGACTTGGGTATCGGCCACCACTTGTGATCCTACTTTGGTTGGAATGGACACCGTAGTGCTCGCTGGTCAATTGTGTGATTCGGTAGTCATCACGACGACGACACTTTTGCCATCGAGCGAAGAAACGATCGATGAACTGACCTGTGATCCTGGTGCGGTAGGTTTGGATACGCTGTTTTTACAAAACCAGTTTGATTGCGATAGTCTAGTGATTGTCAATACGGTTCTAAGTCCAACGGATACAACTTGGGTGTCAGCAACGACTTGCGATCCGAGCTTGGCTGGGATTGATACGGAGGTGCTTGCCGGTCAGTTTTGCGACTCAGTAGTCATTACAACGACGACACTTTTACCGTCCAGTGAAGAAACAATTGATGAATTGACCTGTGATCCTGGCGCGGTAGGATTGGATACCCTGTTTTTACAAAACGAGTTTGATTGCGATAGCCTAGTGATCATCAATACGATATTGAGTCCAACGGATACGACTTGGGTATCGGAAACAACTTGCGATCCGGCTTTGGCTGGAATAGACACAGAGGTGCTTGTTGGTCAGTTGTGCGATTCGGTAGTCATCACGACGACGACACTTTTGCCATCGAGCGAAGAAACGATCGATGAATTGACCTGTGATCCTGGTGCGGTAGGATTGGATACGCTGTTTTTACAAAACGAGTTTGATTGTGATAGTCTGGTGATCATCAATACGATTTTAAGTCCAACGGATACAACTTGGGTGTCAGCAACGACTTGCGATCCGAGTTTGGCTGGGGTTGATACGGAAGTGCTTGCCGGTCAGTTGTGCGACTCGGTAATCATCACGACGACGATGCTTTTGCCATCGAGCGAAGAAATGATTGATGAATTGACTTGTGATCCAACAGCGGTAGGAATAGACACTTTGTTTCTACAAAACGAGTTTGATTGTGATAGTCTAGTGATTATTAATACCGTTTTGAGCCCCGCGGATACGACCTGGGTCTCGAATACGACTTGTGATCCGAGCTTGGCTGGAATTGATACGGAAGTATTGGCTGGTCAACTTTGCGATTCGGTCGTAATCACCACAACGATGCTTTTGCCATCGAGCGAAGAGACGATCGATGAGCTAACCTGTGATCCTGGCGCAGTTGGTTTGGACACTTTGTTTTTACAAAACCAGTTTGACTGTGATAGCTTGGTGATCATCAATACGGTCTTAAGTCCAGCGGACACGACTTGGGTTTCAGCGACAACTTGCGATCCGAGCTTGGCTGGAATAGACACAGAGGTGCTCGCTGGTCAGTTGTGCGATTCGGTCGTAATCACCACAACGACGCTTTTACCATCCAGCGAAGAAACGATCGATGAATTGACTTGTGATCCGGGGGCGGTAGGTCTAGATACGCTGTTTTTACAAAACCAATTTAACTGTGATAGTTTGATCATCATCAATACGGTTTTGAGTCCAATAGATACGACTTGGGTATCAGCAACGACCTGCGATCCTACTTTGGCTGGAATTGAGACAGAGGTGCTTGCTGGTCAGTTATGTGACTCGGTAGTGATTACCACGACGCTGCTTTTGCCATCGAGCGAGGAAACGATTGATGAGCTAACCTGTGATCCGGGCGCAGTAGGATTGGATACATTGTTTTTACAAAATGAATTTAACTGTGATAGCCTGATCATCATTAATACGGTTTTGAGTCCAGCAGATACAACTTGGGTATCAGCAACGACTTGCGATCCTACTTTGGCCGGAATAGACACAGAGGTGTTCGCTGGTCAATTCTGCGATTCAGTGGTAATCACGACGACGACACTCTTGCCGTCTAGCGAAGAAACCATCGATGAGCTAACCTGTGATCCCGGCGCGGTAGGTTTGGATACGCTGTTTTTACAAAATGAATTCAACTGTGATAGCCTGATCATTATCAACACGGTGCTGAGTCCAGCGGATACAACTTATATCACTGATTCCACTTGTGATCCTGATCAAATCACGAATGATACTATTGTTTACAATGGCCAGCTGTGTGATTCGGTGGTGATTACAACTTATGATTTATTACCGTCGACTTTCTTAGAGCTCTTAGAGGTAACCTGTGACCCCACGGAGGTAAGCTTGGATACCTTTACTTTCCAAAATCAGTTTGGCTGTGATAGTATTCGAATTATCAATACGGTGCTATTGCCTTCAGATACGAGCTTTGCCGTGGCGACGACCTGCGATCCTTTACAAGTCGGCGTTGATACAACAGTTTTTGCTGGTCAAATCTGCGATTCGGTGGTGATTACGACCACGACACTGCTGCCTTCCGATACGACTTTTGTGCTGGAATCGACTTGTGATCCGAGTTTGGTTGGACAGGACACCTTTGCTTTCCTTAACGAATTGGAGTGCGATAGTTTAATCATTATCAATACCGTTTTGCTCGATGCGGATACCACTTTTGTGAGTGCGGTGAGTTGTTCGCCTGCGGATACCGGGATCACAGTCAATACGCTGAGTAATGTGGATGGCTGTGATAGTGTGGTGGTTACGACGACGAGTTTGGGAAATATCGGCGCGGTGATCAGTACGAATGTGCTTTCTGATTTCGGTGGCTTCGCGCTAAGTTGTGCGGAAGCCAGTGACGGGCAGGCCGAAGTAACGGTAGAAAACGGGGGAACGCCACCTTTTAGCTATACGTGGTCCAACGGTGCGATGACACCCACAATTTCCGGCCTGTCGGCCGGCCTCCAATCGGTTACGGTGACCGATAGCGAAGGCTGTATAAGCACAGGGACGGTTGCTTTGACTGCACCGCCACCTTTGGCTTTAGAATTAGCTGTCAACGAAGTGAGCTGCTTTGGCGAGGACGATGGCTTGGTATTGATCGATAGTGTCATTGGTGGTACGGGGCCTTATTTGTATACCATTGATGCGGCCCCTTTCCAACAAACACCACAGTTTACCAACCTTTCGGCGGGCTTGTATCAGCTGGGTGTGCAAGATGCGAATGGATGTACCACTTTCGATACGCTGCTCGTGGGTAGTCCCAACGAACTAATCGTTACACTGGGCGATGATATTTTCATTGAATTGGGTGAGAGCGTGCCGTTGCGCGCGCAAGTCAGTACACTGGATAGCTTACTACAGTTGATTGAGTGGACTACCCGTGATAGCCTGGCTTGCGACACTTGCCTGGAGCAATCGGTGACGCCTTTATTGACGACCTCGTATTCGATTATGGTGATGGATAATAATGGATGTATGGATTCGGATGAATTGATGATTTACGTTGAAAAGCCGCGACCGATTTATATCCCTTCCGCCTTCAGTCCCAATGAGGATGGCAACAATGACCGGTTTATGATCTTTGCCAATGACGCGAGTGTAGCCAGAGTCACGACCTTCCGCATTTTTGATCGCTGGGGAGAATTGGTCTTCCAAGCCGATAACTTTCCGCCCAATGATCCCAATTTTGGTTGGAATGGACAATTGCGTGGCGAACCTTTAAAACCAGCAGTATTTGTTTATGTGGCAGAAGTAGAATTTATCGACGGGTACGTAAAACTCTACAAAGGCGATGTGACTCTGATGAAATAAGCTTAGTTCACTTCGATCAAATCATATTACTAATCAAGCCCAATTCGACGACCAGTGGAATTGGGCTTGCTGTTTTTAAGGTGTTTTTTTGAGAATCTATAAAAAGTATAATTTATGCTCTAAAATGTCCTATTTATTGCTGGATTTTGTGCTGCATATTTGAAGTGTAATTCAAATTGTTTAATTTCTAAAACCTTTTCAAAATGATAGCGCACATCCAATCTAACACCACTACCACCTTAACCAATGGCGTAACGATGCCTGTAATTGGCCTTGGTGTATTAAAGAGCCGAGAGGGCGGAGAAGTCGAGCAGGCGGTTGAAACTGCTCTGGAAGTTGGCTACCGCAGCATCGACACGGCTAGCGCCTACCGCAACGAAGCGGGCGTCGGCCGAGCACTCCGCAACAGCAGCCTTGATCGCGAATCTATGTTTATCACCTCCAAAGTGTGGAACAGTGACCAAGGTTACGACGCCACGCTTCGAGCTTTCGATCAGAGTTTAGAACGCCTCAAATTGGATTATTTGGATTTATACTTGATCCACTGGCCCGTCGCTGGAAAATTTGTGGAGACCTGGCGTGCCCTTGAAACGCTCTATCGCGAAGGCCGCGTGCGTGCCATTGGCTTGAGCAATTTTCTTGATCCTCATCTTGATTTGCTGCTGCCCCAAGCTGAGATCAAGCCTATGGTCAACCAGATCGAATTTCACCCTTGGCTGCAGCAGCCCGAGCTCATCGAACGCCATCAACGCGAGGGTATTCAATTGGAAGCTTGGCGGCCGATTATGATGGGACAAGTGCAGCAAATTCCAACTCTAATAGAGATCGGACAACGCCACGGCAAAAGCCCGGTGCAGGTGACTCTGCGTTGGCAAATCCAACGCGGGATCGTCACGATTCCTAAATCAACAAACCTGCAGCGTATTGCCGAGAATTTTGACCTCTTCGATTTCGAACTGAGCCCGGAAGAAATGGCACGTATCGATGCACTCGACCAGGGGCGCCGTCTCGGTCCCGACCCACTTAATTTTAATTTTTAAACAAGCTCTAAAACCTCATTAAAAATGCAACTTAAATTCAAACAGGCGTTAATCACCTGGATCGCGATATATCCTTTAATTACCATAATCTTATGGCTTTTTGGCGACCAACTGGCACAACTCCCCGTCCCTTTGCGGACCTTGATATTAACCGTGATTCTGGTTCCTCTCATGGTCTTTTGGGCTGTGCCTAGACTGCGCCAATGGCTTCATTGGTAAGCTCAAACTGACCGGAGAATAAACCGAAAAGCGTCTTAGTAAGAGTGATCACTAAGACGCTTTTTCTATTGACTAGGCTGTTTTTATCGCAGCAAATCTGGTAAGCCGGGAATTCCCTTAGCTGAAGCATGATCGAATGCCGTCTGACCGTTGGCATCTTTGATCGATTTATCGGCGCCTGCGTCGAGCAGCATTTGGGCAATAGCGGTATGGCCGAACATGGCGCTATAAATCAGAGCTGTAGCACCGTGGTGATTCTGAGCGTTCAGGTCTGTGCCCCGTTGAACCAATAGCAAGGCAATATTTAGATTGCCCTTGAAGCAAACGCCCATTAAGGCAGTGTTACCGGCGGCATCACGTGCATTGACGTCGGCGCCGGCATCTAGCAGAAAGGAGGTGATATCAAGATGGCCATTATAACTAGCGAGTACAAGTGGTGGAAAACCACGTTGATCTTTTTGTTGCAATAAACTGGGGGTTGCCGTAACCATTTGCTGTACGGCCGCCAAATCGCCTTGGCTAATGCTTTCGAAGATGTTTGTCATTATTAGATACGTATTTTAAAAGTGTTTTTTAGAAAACAACTATTCCTATGTCAAAATGTTCTGGGATGAAATGGTAAGTTTTAGACCTTAGATCAACCCCGATAAATCTATCTTCTTGGTATCAAATATTGGACTGAAAGTTAATACAAAAAATAATAGGATCGTGGTGTTAATTAGTGGCTTTACTATTTTCGTTTAAACTAAAAATGCTAAATTAGATTCGTTTCAATTGAACAACCACAAATAACCACACATGGTCTAACCATTGGCCATAATTGTATCAACATTGTATGAAAAAAGGACTTGCTGGAATCTTCTCGAATGTTCGAGGTGATTTCTTCGGCGGGCTAACCGCTGGTATCGTGGCTCTACCTTTAGCGCTTGCTTTTGGAGAGCAGACGGAGTTGGGAGCTATTGCCGGACTGTATGGGGCTATTGCCATTGGTATATTAGCTGCATTATTTGGAGGCACACCAACTCAGGTGAGTGGACCAACTGCTCCGATGACGGTGGTCTCGGCTCTAATTATTGCTGATGCCATCGCTTATGCCGGGGATTTAAACACGGCCTTTCCCATCATTATCGCCACTTTTGTGATTGCGGGTATTCTGGAAGCTTTGCTGGGCGTTATCCGGCTAGGGCAATACGTCAAGTATATTCCCTATCCCGTCGTATCGGGCTTTATGAGTGGGATCGGGGTAATCATCATTATTACACAAATCTTCCCGTTCTTTGGTATGGCCGCGCCCGCTGGTGGTCCTTTAGGGACGATTCGAGCGATTCATAAAATCCCGGAAATTGTCAATATCTATTCCGTTGGTGCTGCTGTGGTGACGATCGGAATTATTTACCTGTTACCTAGAATGACTAAGAAAATTCCGGCTGCACTGGTGGCTTTGGTTGCCGTTTCTACTATAGCGTTTTTTGTCATTCCTTCGGATTCCATCCTGAAAATTAACTCAACCGGGGATATTCCTACAGGCTTGCCGGAATTGCAGTTGGGGTTTGTCAAGGTGTTCTCGGATTTCCAGCATATGACCATTGTCATGGAATATGCCTTTACGCTGGCTTTCTTGGGCGCTATTGATTCCTTGCTGACCTCCATCGTTGCGGATAATATGACCAAAACAAAACACAATAGTAACCAGGAATTAATTGGTCAAGGGATTGGTAATATCGGGGCAGCATTGATTGGAGGACTCCCGGGGGCGGGAGCAACGATGCGTACCGTGATCAATATCAATAGTGGAGGTCGCACCAAATTATCGGGTATGGTTGCCGGTCTGTTTTTGCTCGCGGTTTTGCTGGGCGTTGGTTCTCTGGTTGGGCATGTGCCGAACGCTGTTCTTGCCGGAATTTTGATTACAGTTGGTATTGGAATTATCGATTATAAAGGATTACGACATTTAACGAGTGTACCCCGTTCGGATGCTTTTGTGCTTTTGGCGGTGCTCTTCCTTACCGTTTTTTGGGATTTGCTGACCGCGGTAGCGGTTGGGATGGTACTTTCGGTTATTTTATTTATGAAAAAAATTGCGGATGTAGTTGAACACAAAACCGTGACCAGTCCACTGAGAGAGTTTTCACGCGAAGTGCCCTGGCGTGATGAAGGAAATATTATTGACCAGATTGGAAATAAGGTATACATCAAACACTTGGACGGGCCTTTGTTTTTTGGCTTTGCTTCTCGGTTCCAGGATATGATCAAAGCTTTGCCGGAAATCGAGGTGGTCATCATGCGAATGGATCGGGTGCCTTACGTGGACCAATCAGGCTTGTACGCCATGGAAGAAGCCATTCAGGATTTGCAGGCATTGGAAATCGCGGTTGTTTTTACTGGACTACACGGCCAGCCAGCCGATATGTTCGAGCGGATCAATCTCGTGCCTGGCCTCATCAGCAAAGAATATTGCTTTAAGACTTTTGATGACTGCGCACGTTGGTTGGAGGATTATCTGGATAAGGAAAATGCAGAGATTGAACATCTATCCTACATGCAAAAAAATAACCCTATTCCTGATTAGGATAAATTAGGGATACATCATCTTCGATGAGGCTATTCGCAAATTAAGCGGGTCGCCTCATCTGATTTTTTAATAGTCCCTAGTCGCATTAAAATCAAAAAAATCCATTAAAAATACTCACATTAATTGCAACTTAGGGGGCTTATGAAAAGATACGCGATTTCAGATATTCACGGTTGTTCGCAAAGCTTTGCTGCTTTGCTGCATAAAATTGGACTATCGAAAACTGATGAGTTATACTTGCTTGGTGATTACATCGATCGAGGACCAGATAGTAAAGGGGTATTTGATACCATCATGGAATTGCAAAAAAATGGTTATCAAGTCCATTGCTTGCGTGGCAATCACGAGCAATTATTGCTCGACGCACGTCACGATCCGCGGGCTTACAAAACTTGGTATCTACATGGTGGAAAGGAAACTTTAGCCAGTTTTGGGTGTGATGCCCCCCACGAATTTCCGCAGCGCTATCTGGATTTTATGGATCAACTGGATTATTACTTTTTGTTGGACCAATGCATCCTGGTACACGCGGGCCTCAATTTTACAGCTCCCGATCCGCTCGCTGATACCCACTCAATGATGTGGATCCGGCGTTGGTACGATAATATAGATCGAGCTTGGCTTGGCGATCGCCGCATTGTACACGGTCACACACCGACGGCTCGGCGGCAGATCGAGTTGCAGTTAGCGGCGGTAAAGACTTTACCAGTAGTGGTGATCGACAATGGTTGTGTCTATAATCGGGTGGGGACGGGGCAGCTTTGTGCGCTGGACTTGGATGATTGGACGTTGACTTTTCAGCCTCGGATAGATTGATAACACCTACCAGTTTCAACCACCGGAAAGCAATTTCCAATGGTTGAATTAAGGTAGTCTGTACTCTTGCAATTAGATGCAGATGAGTTTACACTGCCGATTCTTCGAGAATTTGCTCGGCGTGAGCCTTAGTTTTGACCTTGCTGATAATACGTTCGATGACACCATTTTCGTCAATGATGAAGGTCGTTCGCAAAACGCCATCGAATTCCCGGCCCATAAACTTCTTCCGTCCCCACACTCCAAAGGCTTTAATCACTTCTAATTCCTGATCGGCCAACAGGCTGAACGGAAAATCGAATTTATTGATAAAATTCTGGTGTTTGCGTGGACTGTCTGGACTTACACCCAGCAGATTGTACCCTTGCGCTTGTAGTTCCGTGAAGTGATCTCGAAGGCTACAAGCCTCGGCCGTACAGCCTGGCGTATTATCTTTTGGATAGAAAAATAAAATGAGCTTTTTTCCGGCAAAATCGCTAAGGTTGATGGTTTCTCCTTTTTCGTTTAAACCACTAAACTGAGGCGCTTGATCGCCTACTTTGAGCTGACTCATAAATCACTGTTTTTTATATAAAGTCTATAATTTGAAATCGTCTTTATTGACTTACTTCTTCAAACAGCGAGTTGCCCAAAGTGTTCGACTGAACAGGGACTAATTCATTTGATTTTTAACTAGCGGCAGGGACCTTCGGTGTAATCGGTAATACCATTGCATTCTGCGAAGCAATCGTTGTCGTAAGTAACACCGTCACATCCACAAACCGGAGCATAAATTTCATAGCAAATACAGTCGTCTTGCGGATTGGCTACGCAGTCGAGGTCGGAGGATTTATCACAAGCATTAAAACTCAGCGCCAAAAACATAACTACTAGTACACTAAAAAAATTCATCGTTTTCATAAGGTTGGATTTTAGATTCAGAATAAAGTATCTTTTGTTCTTCATTATTGTATACCCCCATAATTTTGAAAACGGACATTCATTTTTAGAAAAAATTTGTTAATGAAAAATTAAAATTTGAAAAAGGGGTATACTGCTCTTCAAATTTCTTGAAGCTGTACCATTATCCTTTTCCCTATCTTTGCCGCAAAACCTTACGAAATTTCAGATGGACGATTCAACCAGTCGACTCATTCAATATTGCCTTGATCACACAACGCCGGCCTCTCCGGTTTTAAAAGCTTTAGAGCGGGAAACGTATCTCAAAACGCTGGCACCACAGATGTTGTCTGGCCCTTTGCAAGGTCAGATGCTACGTTTATTGAGCCAACTATTGCAGCCTCGTACCATTTTGGAGATTGGCACCTTTACGGGTTATTCTGCACTTTGCTTGGCAGAAGGGCTGGCGCCAGATGGCAAACTGTACACTATAGAAGGAAATCCAGAGCTAGAGTATCTCATTCGCAAATACATCCAAAAGGCGGAGCAAACCGAAAAGATTGAGCTCATTATTGGTGATGCTAAGGCCATTATCCCGGACTTACCCTACGAATATGATTTGGTGTTTATCGATGCGGGCAAGAATGATTATGCCTTTTATTTCGATTTAGTCGTAGATCGAGTACGGCCCGGTGGCTTAATCTTGGCGGACAATGTCCTGTGGAGTGGTAAAGTACTCAACGGTAAGTATGATAAGGACACAGCGACGATTCATGCTTTCAATCAAAAAATCCAGGATGATGAGCGAGTGGAAAATATATTGCTACCGATTCGTGATGGTCTAATCATTGCTCGCAAACGATGAATGCTGCGCTATTAAAAGGGCTGGCGCCGATTTGTCGGCATTTACCGCTATCCACCCTGATGCAGCTAAGTGGTCGACGACTTTGGTTACCATTTTATCATAGCGTGCAAGGCGAGCAAGCGCTGCCACACTTGCATCACCTTTATCCCCTGCGTAGTGTGGCGCGTTTTGAAGCAGATTTGGATTATTGTTTACGTCATTTTGAACCGATTGATTTATCGACTTTGATTGATCTGGTGGATCGGCAAGCCCAATCAACCAAGCCCGTTTTTCACTTGACTTTCGATGATGGTTTGCGTGAAATCTATACTTTGGTAGCGCCAGTACTTGAGCGAAAAGGCATCCCCGCTACCTTTTTTGTAAATCCCCCCTTTTTAGATAATCGTGGATTGTTTTTTCGCTATCAGGCTGGCTTATTGGTGGAACAGTTAGAGCAAGGCACACCTTCTCTTGCACAGATGCAATCAATTAGGGCATTGTTGTCATTGAATCCTGAAGTAGGGTTGAAACGCGCTATTTTAGGAATCAGCTACAATCAAAGGATCCTACTGAATACCATCGCGGAAATACTGGAGGTGGATTTTGCTACCTTTTTGCAAGAGCAGCAACCCTATCTTAGCCTTATCCAAGCCCAAGACCTCGCACAGCGCGGCTTTACTTTCGGTGCACACAGTCTCGATCATCCGCTTTATGCAGACCTATCTTTGGTAGAGCAGTTAAGACAAACCCGAGAGAGTCTTGACTATGTAAAGATGCATTTTGCCACCTCGCCGCCGAGTTTCGCCTTTCCATTTACAGATGATGGCGTAGGACAATCATTTTTTCAAGAGTTCCATCGAACTATTCCCAATATCATTAGCTTTGGAACGGCTGGCTTAAAGCTTGATCAAGCAGCCCGGCATTTGCAACGCTTTCCGATGGAGGCTTTCGATTATGACGCGTCGAGTATAATCCCCGCTGAGTTCATCGTTTATTTGGCGAAGCGTTTACTTGGGCGGCATCGCGTGCCACGTTCATAATGGCCATAAAAGTCAAAAAAGTGGGGCGAGTGGATTGAAAAATGGATTTTTTGGAGGATTTTGTAAAAAAGACATCTTTTGGCTATACAATTATCATGTATTCGCATCGGTGAATTGGCCGCTTGGCTTGATTCAGAAGCTTTTAATCAGCTCAAGGTGCTGCCAATTTCGCGGCGGCGTGGGCGTGCGCACGCACGTAATCCACGCGCGCGTAAGGAAGATGTGGCACTCGTCTTAGCTTGGCGCGATGATCAATTAGTTGGTTACTTAGGACTGATTCCTGATTTAATTTTTCAAGATCAACAATCCAAGGAGGTCTCTTGGATGAGTTGTATTTGGGTAGACCCTGAGGCACGCGGCCAGGGCATTGCCCGGCAATTGTTGGAACGCGCTTACACCGAGACAAACCAAAGATTGCTAGCTACAGAGTTTACCGCTCCGGCGCGAAGACTTTACGACAAGTTAGGCTGGTTTGATGAATTGGCCGTCAAGCACGGTCAGCGGCTGTATTTACGCTTGCACTTGGCCCAGATACTACCAGCTCGGTCCCCTAGCTGGTGCAAATGGCGTCCCGCTTTGCAATTCTTGGATGCTACATTTAATGTTTTTTACAATCTGCGATTACGGCTCTTTGACTCGAAATTGCCAGCCGATTGTCGATACGAGTTAATAGAACAATGGGACGAGGCATGCTGGCCTTTCATTGCGCTCCATCAAAATAGCTTGACTCAACGCGATCGTAGCGCTCTGGAATGGGTGGTGCAAAATCCTTGGCTCGGCGATCAGCCCGAAGATCAAGCGGATGCGGCACGTTATCATTTCTCCGTATATAGTACCGATTTCAGCTTTCAAGTCCTCAAACTTTGGCAAGCCGAGCAACTGCGAGGCATTGCACTTATCGGAACGCGAGATTGTACTTTAAAGATCCCCTATCTTTGGTCGACAAAAGGCGCAGAATCCTTAATGAGGCGCAGTTTGATTGATTTAATGATCAAAAATAACTGGACGACGATGACGCTTTATCAGCCCGAAATGGTCACTCAATTTCAACAGCATCGTACCCCTTTTCTATTCCAAAAAGCATTTGAACGGGCTTATTTGATAACGAAACCGCTTACCCCTCATTTGCCGGCTAAAATCTATATCCAAGATGGTGATGGCGATTGTGCTTTTACTTGATTAGTTGTAGTGGATTTGCTTTACAACAGAGAGATTGACCTGAAGCCATTTTTGTAGAGATATGCTTTATTTTTTGAAAGCGCATATAAAATGGGCTTTGTGGGTGGGCCCACCCACTTGTCCGCCGCCGCCGACCAGCTTGGTCGCAAAATGCTTTGGGTATATAGCTCTCCAGTCTTTACCGGAGATCAGTTATGGTAAAAATGCAACGCATACTCGTTTCGGCCGAATGAGAATAGATGCGTTACCATCTATAGATTCCGGAAGAGGCTCGATTCCATAAATAGAGCTAAGAAATTTTGGAATTTACGCTTATTGTGTCTCCTGAGCGACATTTTGGAATGAGGTTCTATTCTTTTCTCCACTTGCGAAGCTGGATTCAGATGAATTAGAAAAGCTAAAACAGGTCAGTATTTCTGCGAATACATTCGCAGAAATACCATTAAATAAAGCCTACCTTACTGCCGTTTAGCCAGTTGGAAGCCTACTTAAATAAAAATCCTACCGTAATCAGAAAAGATTGATCTGGATAAATCGCACCGTCGAAGACTTCGCCATCCTGGGTGATCAATAAACGATCTTCACTAGCGGGCACTTTGCGTTTACGCCGGAATATTTCTCGTCGCTCCCAAAACCATACATCCTGCCGACGGGCAAATGGCAATAGATAAGATGCACTCACAAAAAATTCTCGATTAGGATCAAGCTCAATGGAGAGCTCCCCGGTAAGTTTTAGATTGAACGTACGGCTGCCGTAGTAGATGTTAACCCGATCCGCGGTGTATTTTTTACCATCAAATCTAAAATCGCCATAATCATTCTTGGCTTGATCAATCCGGCGTGCGTAGCGCAAATTATCAAATTGAGCGATGAACTTAACGTAGAAGGGACGCTGGCGAGAAAGATTCAGATGTCCCCCAACCCCGATCGAGTGATTTCTATAAATGCTATTGTAAAAGTCGAAGCGGAAACCACCACGTACGAAAAAATGACGATGGAAGTAGAAATCAAAATCCATATGGCCAACTATCTCGAAAAAACGCTCATTGACATCATTCTCAACCGACAAAATAGTCTCACCATCTTCGGCCAAATAAGAAATACCCATGTTGCCCGGCGTAGAATGAATCAGATGTGTTCCTAAACCAATGCTTCCCTTGAAGAGTTTGTAACCTCGCTTTACGCGTCGACGGATCTGTTCGCGCTGTAATGCTTGGATGGCCAGATCAAGATCAGCTTCATTGGTGCTTTCAAGATCAAATCCTTCACGCATTTCGAGTTTTTCAACTAAGTCCGCTTTAGCGAGAGAATCGCGACGTTGTTGTAAAGCGGCCATATATTCAGCGTCAAAGACCTCCTGCGCTTTGCGCTGGCTTTCCATCTGGAGGACACTGGCACTGAGGGATTCATTCATGGGCGTTATATTATAATTAGCCCAGAAGTTAGGATCATAGCTACCAGTCATGGTGGTAAATTGCTGACCACGATGCAGACGTTCCTTGTATGGAAGTGGTTTCGACTTTTCGGGATTGATTTCGGTGATCTTAATCTCATTGACGTAGTTGCCACCGCGACCGTAGCGGCCTTCGCGCGTTGCATCGCTGAAGTACCATTTATCACCCAATTGACGATAATTGACAACGTAAGAGTTGGCGCGCCAGTTACCGGCATAAAGAGGGTAGTCATCCCGCTTTTTTAAGCCTTCGGGTGTGATGGCAAATTCAGCTTTGACAAAAGCATAGGAATCTTGCTGTATAAAAACCCGACCTTCCATACGACCGCGGGCTCGCGTTTTCTTTCTCCCTCTCAATAGACGCATCAGAAGACCGCCGTCATTGTTCTCTTGAATATAGGTCGCTGTCCCTTCTTTATCTTCCTCAAATCGGATGACCCAAACGGGTTTATCGTTGTAAGTGGTGACGCTTTCAATCCAATATTTGTACACCGGAAAGTAGCGTTCATCAATGAAATCTTCCCGATTTTTTACAAAATCAAAACGGTGTCCCGCCATGTGCCCAGAGCTAAAACCAGAATACATGGTGGTGTCCAAAGGATCACGGAGATTCATCAACCGACCCTGAACCAGACTGACCATCCCTTCTTTTTTACTCTTATAACTGTTTTTATAAACTTTCAGAACCCCTTCGGCTAGATAGGTGTAATTCAAACTATCGTCCGTGCGAGATTCACGGTAAAATCCCAATACTGTGGTCGGGTGAGTGGGGTAGTTTTTAGGAATATTTTTAACGGCCTTGCGGATAATATCTTCTACGGCAGCTTCTCCCATCACGACTACTTCAACCAATTCATTGGCGGAGCGTTTGAGGTAAATGCGCACCGGGCCCTTGATGTCATTGATGGGTTTACGGAAGGTTTGATAGCCCATAAAAGAAACGAGCAAGGTGGATTCAAGATATTGATTGGGAATTTTTAAAATAAAAAGGCCATCCTCGGCGGAAGTGGTACCGATTCCTTTTTCGGGAATACCAACGTGAGCAAAAGCGATAGGTTGTTCGGTTTCAGCGTCGTAAATTTTTCCACGGATGGTGCGCTGATTTTGCCCCCACAACATTTGTATACTCAACAGCAAGAGGAGGGTGAGCTGGTAACGTACTTTCATTTGGCTATGATTTTTTCCGAGATGGAATGAGAAATTAACGCATTCCTAAAATAGGTTTACATGTTCACATAATTGCTAAGAAGAAGACTTTTTTTATCTCCAAATTGTTACAGGAGAAAGGTTGATTTTGTCTGAATGTAATATTTTATACACTATATCATCTCGTCATCCAGAATATTACCACCAAGAGGAGGCTTAGGTGCCTTCTTCCAACGATTCTCGAGTAGGCGGTAAGTTAATGCACACATCAACAAGGCAAAAATAAGGGCCAATAAGACAGCCATAATGGTGAAAAATGTGGAATCAATGGATTCCACCCCAGAAACTAGGGCTAAACCAATCCCCGTACAAAAAGCCGTCGCATAATAAATCACGCCGGCGAGAATCGCGTATGGCCAGGGATTTTTATCGTGTTCTTGTGCTAGTTGGTAGAAACTTCTCCCCAAAAAGAAGATAATGATAAGATCAAGCATAGCTTTATGGCGTTAAGATGGAATTGATTTTAACACTTCTAGAGTAGGATCAATGATTTTGTGAGTCCTAAAGTTGGAATCAATTCACTAAATTTAAGATCAGATTCTAACAAGTATACAACCATTTTACTGACAATTGGTCCTTGAATCTGGATTTTTACCTCAAAGCCTCATGTTACTGCCTCGATCATTTTTGTTGAAAAAACTAATCTGGCTGATTCTAGCTACTTGCTGCCTGAGTCCTCGACTAAAAGCCGATGTACTCACCGTCGAAGTGGACTTTACTATTCCGGTTATTCACCAATTGGGGCCAGATGCCGTCATTATTCCGTTTACCCCTTTAGGCGGACTGATTATGCTCAAAGCAAAGGTCAATGGAGAAGAAGGTAACTTCATTCTGGATACCGGGGCCAATGGATTGGTACTGAATGATCGTTATTTTCAGCCAGATCGCTTATTGAGAGATGTAGAAGGTGTCGGGTTGTCTGGGCAGACGAGCAGATTAGGGGTGAAGCGTACGGATGCCTTTGATCTTGATGAATTGCAATTTCCGAATGCCCGGGCAGAAACCATTGATTTATCTCAGTTGGAAACCCGCAAACGCCGTCGCATTCTCGGCCTCATCGGCTATGATCTACTCAAGGAATTTGAAATCATGTTTGACTATCGGCAACGGTTTCTAACCTTTTCACGGGTGGACAAAAATGGTGATCAATTGATTGCTCTGCCGCATACCGTATTTAAAATCGATAGCGTTGATTTTGAACTTGGGCATCATATTCCGGTTATTGAAGTTAAAGTCGGTGGCCGTAAAAAGCGTATGGCGATTGATACCGGTGCAGAATATAATTTACTACATGTCAAGCGTTCGAGGAAATTGATGAAGCATTTCAAGATATTGAGTACGCTCGATATTACCGGAACCGGACAACGATCTGTGGAGGCTCTGGCGGGAAAATTGTACCGAGTGGTGCTAAAAGAACGTTATAAATGCGGTGGAATGTCAACCGTCATTACGAATCTTAAGGAGCTAGAAAGCATTTATCATACGAAGCTAGATGGTATTTTGGGCTATGAATTCTTGGCCCCATGGCTATTTAGTATTAATTATCGAAAAGAGCGCGTATTTTTACATAAATTAACGTATGTAAGTCCATAGTGGAATGAGATACTTTTGGCTGATGATATTGTGGGTAAGTAGTGTGTATTCCCTGCACGGGCAGGTCGATACATTACCTAGCTATTATATGGCAGAGGGAGAGGTCGTGCTCGAATTTGATTTACGGACGTATAACAATGGTCAGCAGGAGGCATTCAAAAAAGTGTTCGAGCAAGGCGGCACCGAGATTCTAGCTGCTGCCGCCGCCAATGAAGCTTGGAGTAAAAATGGCTGGCGTCTGCAGCGCATCAACGATAATGTCTATCAGCTTCGCAAATCTCTGGAAGCTTTTGATGACGCCATCGCTTGGGAAGCGAAATACATGATTAATGGTGCCTACTGGTCGATGCCAACGTCGATTGCACCAGGAGAACCATCGCCCGATTTTGCGGAAGAAGTATTTGGGCTAGGACCTAAAGTGGCGGAAGTCTCCGAAAATGGTAACGCTAGCTTTAGCCTCAATGGGTTTCAGGCTGCTGAACAGGTGATTTTAAGCGGTAGTTTTAATCACTGGGATGAACAGGAGATCAAAATGAAAAAGACTGCGAAAGGTTGGGCGGTCAAATTAAGCTTACCTCGTGGTATTTATGAATATAAGTTTATCGCTGATGGTGGCTGGTTGCACGATCCCGCGAATGATCTGAAAGTGGTCAACGAATTTGAAAGTTTTAATTCAATCCTCCTGATCGGAGAAACCGTAACGTTCCATTTACCTGATTATCTTGATGCTAAGGCGGTGGTTCTCTCAGGAAGTTTCAATAGCTGGGATGAATCGGCAATTCGCATGAATAAGCGGGCCGATGGGTGGTATGTCGATCTGCCGCTACCGCCCGGAAAGCACTACTACAAGTTTATCGTCGATGGTAAATGGACTATAGATCCCAAAAATTTATTGCAACAACCGGATAACAATGGCCATTGGAATTCAGTGTTATTGTTGAATTAATTCCTTTCTGCCCCTTCTGCTCTGGTAATATCTCATCCAATATTCTTGGTTCGTCGAATCCCTCCTTGGGTTTAACTAATTTTCCGGGAGTATTCTGTAATCTTTAATTGTTTTGTACCAACTAATTCACAAGCCTGATCATCAGGCTATTGGTGAACATCTTGAGCTTATTTGGGATTTGTTTTTTAGATCATGAAGTGAATTAAACTTTTAAGACAATTTGAATAAGTTTAAACCACTTCTATTAAATTAATCATTCCTAAATAAGCCTTTAAGACTACTAATAGGATATTTCACTCATCAAAAAAATGTAAAACGGATTATGAAAAAGACCTTTCTATTTCTGTTAAGTGGTTTTTGCCTCTTAGCGACCTTCCTTCCTCAACCTACAAACGCCCAAGATGGCCTCCCTCCTTTAATCGATCGGGAGATCCTGTTTGGAAACCCTGAAATTTCCGGTGCTCAATTGTCACCTGATGGCAAGTATATGTCCTTCGTTAAGCCCTATAATGAAGTCCGCAATATCTGGGTGAAAAAAGCGGATGAACCTTTCGAAAATGCAAAGCCAGTTACGGCTAGTACCGAACGTCCTATTCCTGGCTATTTCTGGAGCCTTGATAGCAAGTATCTGCTGTATGTACAAGACAAAGGCGGAGATGAAAATTATCACGTTTATGCACTCGATCCAATGGCTGCAGCGCCAGAGGGAAGCGAGGTGCCCGAAGCCAGAAACCTCACGAATGTTGATGGCGTTAGAGCTTTCATTTATCGTGTTCCCAAAAGCGATCCCGATTTATTATATGTCGGCATGAATGATCGTGATCCCGCTTGGCACGATTTGTATAAAGTGCGTATCTCGACTGGCGAACGCGAGTTGATTCGCCAGAATAATGACCAAATTACGAGTTGGACTTTTGACACCAAAGACCAGATTCGCATGGCGTCAAAAACGGCAGCGGATGGTAGTACGGAGTTATTGGTTGTCGATGGTGATCAGTTCAAAACCTGTTATTCTTGTTCGGTATTGGAAGCTTGTGGTATTAGTCGCTTTCACAAAGATGGAGACAAAGCCTACCTGATTTCCAATAAAGGCGATCTGGACTTGACCCAACTCTT
Source organism: Saprospiraceae bacterium (assembly GCA_028285085.1). GTDB lineage: Bacteria > Bacteroidota > Bacteroidia > Chitinophagales > Saprospiraceae > JAHDHW01. Next base: position 43,698 of record JANQQI010000021.1, read on the forward strand.
TTTGTTTGATCCCGAAACCGGAACGACCGAATTAGTGGATGCAGATCCCGAAAATGAAGTTGATTTCGGCGGCGCAGTGTACTCGGATATTACCAACGAATTGATGCTGACGACTTATACGGGAGATAAAACACGTTACTATTTCCGTGATAAAGCTTGGGAAGCAGATTACGAATGGCTCAAAACTAAACTACCTGGTGTTGAAGTTAACTTAGGGTCTTCTACCTCGGATGAGCAAAAATGGTTGGTGTACGCGAATAGCGATACGGATCCGGGTGCCACTTACCTTTTTGATCGCGCGGCGAAGACGCTGACTTTTCAATATCGACCTCGTCCTAAATTACCCGTCGAACACTTGGCGCCAATGACGCCCGTTCGTTATTTGTCTACTGATAATCTTGAAATTCCCGCTTATCTCACACTGCCGAAAGGCATTGAGCCCACTAATTTGCCATTGATCGTCTTTCCACACGGTGGCCCTTGGGCGCGCGATTACTGGGGATACAATCCTTACGCTCAGTTTTTGGCGAACCGTGGTTATGCGGTCTTGAATGTGAACTTCCGTGGTTCTACCGGCTATGGAAAAGCATTTCTCAATGCAGGTAATAATGAATGGGGGCAAAAAATGCAAGACGACTTGACCATGGGTGTTAAATTTTTGGTAGACCAGGGCATTGCTGATCCGAATCGTGTTGGTATCATGGGGGGGTCCTACGGAGGCTATGCGACTCTGGCGGGGCTAACCTTTACACCAGATGTGTATAATGCCGGTGTATCGATTGTAGGTCCTTCTAATCTGATGACTCTCTTAGAATCTATTCCACCGTATTGGGAATCCATTCGTAAAATGTTCTACGAGCGTATGGGTGATCCTACCACTGAGGAAGGTAAAGCACAGTTGATGCGCCAGTCGCCTTTAAATAGTGCTAATAAGATCAAAGCACCGCTTATGGTGGTACAAGGTGCTAATGATCCACGAGTGAAAAAACCGGAATCGGATCAAATCGTTGTGGCCATGCGTGAACTTGGTCTCCCTGTGGAATATCTCTGTGCGCCCGACGAAGGACACGGCTTCCGCCGCCCCGAAAATAATATGGCTTTTTTGGCGTCGGCCGAAAAATTCCTGGCCAAGCATCTTGGTGGCCGCTTCCAGCCGGATATGCCCGATCATATCGCTAAGCGATTGGAAGAAATTACTGTAGATATTAACACCGTAACGCTCCCCGAAGCCATTGATGCGAGCAAACTTAGCGCGGCTCTGCCGCAGCCTACTCAAGACTTAAGCGCTGGGACGAGTACATATAAAATGGTGATCAAAATGGGGACTCAGGAAATTCCGATGGATGTCACCCAGACGATTGAAGCTAAGGATGGCAATTGGGTGATTACCCAGTCTGCAAGTTCGATGATGGGCGCTATCCGTGATGTTTGCACCGTCAAGAAGGGTAGCCTAGATCCCGTTGCTCGATCTGTTGCCCAAGGCCCGGTCAATATTGAGATTGAGCACGCTACAGATAAAATTACCGGTACGATGAGCATGAATGGTAATGATCAACCGATCGATGTAACGCTAGAGCAACCCGTCTTCATCGACGGCGCGGCTCTCAATGAAGTACTCGCATCGCTGCCGCTGGCGAAAGGATACACTACCGTTTATCGTACCTATGATTTGCAATCCCAGAAAGTTCGATCCTTCGAATTGAATGTGGTGGATATGGAAACAATAGAAGTACCTGCGGGTAGCTTCGAAGCTTACAAAGCGGAGGTGAAGCCTCTGGACGATAGTGGTGGTGCGACAACACTTTGGTTATGTACAAAGGATGGGCAACGTGGATTAGTGAAATCTAGTGCTATAGTTCCCGAAATGGGCGGCGCAACCGTCACGATGGAACTCAGTGGACGATAAAGAAGAGATTTTAGAGCTTGTTTGGGATTTGTTCTTTAGGTCGAAAACTGATATTTTTTTGTTTAAACGAGCCATCTTTTGAGGCGCATAGCCGGCTACTTGACAAAAAAGAGGTGAAGTATAAATGAGAAAAAAGCGTTTGTAGATCAATTAATAACTTCCAAACAAACTCTTAGTTCTCGATTAATAAAAAGGGCTGCTCTGGATAACTGGGGCGGTCCTTTTGGGTTGTAGGGATGGTTGGTGCGGCAGAGATGGAAATAAAGAAAATCTAACTGGGCGAATTGTAGAAGTATGTATATTCTGTGACTACTAAGACATTTAAGGAATTAATATAGCTGGGGCTTTGTGGGAGGGCCCACCCACTTGTCCGCCGCCGCCGACCAACTTGGTCGCAAAGTACCTTAATTGTATAGCCCACCAGTCTTTACCAGTGCACATTTATGATAAAAGTTCAACACAACGTTATTTTGGCCAAAGCACAATTTGTGCATTACTATCTATAGATTCCGGAGACAAGGAAATTCCATAAATCGGGCTGAAAAACTTTGCGATTAACTTGTTTTTTGTCTTTTGTACGACATTTAAGAGGCTCGACGACCCTTTATGACCTATTTCTAATACCCAATCTGTGATGTGATGGTTCGATCCGTGATTTTATCATCTTCTGCCAGTAAAAAGGCTTTAGATAAAATAATCGATAAACCATTATCACCCGCAAAGGGGATGAAGACCCGATCGGCATGACGCTTTTTACTATTATCCGGGACGATGCAGAGATATTGATCGTTGGGCTCCATTAAAATATTAGTACTGCCAATGTGGATTTTATAGGTTCGTATTTTGCCTTGTACCACGACAAACCTGCCTTTTACGGTGGCGACATCCCGGATTTTTAAACGGGGGATAAGGTTACTTAGAATAGCTTTTCGATTTTTGGCAATCTCCGAAAGTGCGCCGAAGGAATAACTTTCCCAATAGTCCCGGTAAGTGGGCAAACCACCGGAATCTTGCCAGCTAGGATCATTGCCTACGCTGGCTACTCCAACGAATAAGTCGACATCCCGCATGGCTTCGGAAAATGGGATCACCGGAACGTCTTCTAAGGGTACGACGCTTTCCGTTTCGGTATTAACAAAGCGGACTTGATCGGTGGCGACATACATCCAAAGCCCGTTGTCATTGATATGCTCGTTGTGGTTCAGTTCGTTGAGCCAGTATTCGGCACGGAGTTGATATTCGGGTAAGGAGAGTTCAGCGGTAGCATTGTAGCGACCATCATCGTAAGCACCGAGCATGGCGTACTTCCAGCCGCGTGTTTTGGCAAGGCTGTTAAATTGATGCTGCTTGAGCAGATGCGCTGCCATGCGATTGCTGTACGTATGGGTATTGATCTCGGCTTCGGTCAGCAGATAAATTTCCCGGAAAGCTTGTTTTAATGGTTGTTGAATTTGGTGCGTCATCAAAAAATCCCGCCACTGTTGTATGACTTCGATGGGTTGAACCGCTGGATGCCAGAGTGTGACGCAGCTTTCGGGATGAGGATGCACGGGCTTAAAATCAACGTTCACCCATTGTGCATTCATTCTAATTGCCGCTTGCGATTGCTGATCGTGGGTAAAAATCCAGATGATCTTTTGGGTGAGAAAACTCATCAGACCATGGTCAATATAATATTTCTGAAAATCGGCTAACAACCATTCTCGCCGTGTGCGAAACAAGCGATCTAGCCGATCTCGCTGTGCAGTGATGGTTTGCTCAATTTGCTTTTTGATATTTTTCAACCGCTTGAGTGGTGCGGCGTATTTTTCTTTAACTACGGGCGGAATTGTCTTTTGTGTCTGGCCATCGGGCTTGATCCACTGCAAGGCTACTTTTCCGATACCAGCAATGGACAAGTCTGCCAGATAGTCTCCGATGGCGACCACTTTCTGCCCTTGATCCAGGCCAAAATCTTCAATGGCCAAATCCTCGATTTCGTGCAAGGACAAGCCCCGTGCATCAGCGGCTTCCTGCAAATATTTTTGCATTAATCGCTGGGCACTGCTTTGCTTGATCCGTTGCCGTAGCCTTGAGAGCAGGCCGATGCCATCCAGACCACGTGACTTGTACAAAGCAAAAAAACAAGCATTACCTACTGCTGCGGCCGTTGGCCCTTTGCCGGGAATTTTTCGGTAGCAACGTTCGGCTAATTGAGCCAATATTTGAATGGTTTTCGCATCGTGGAAATGAGCACATATCCAGATCAGTCCTTTCAGAATATTCGTATTAGCGGCGCTGAGAAAATGACTTTCATAAAAGGTGTACGTACGCCCTCCATAATCCGTATAGTTCGAAGTATCGATCTGAGGTTTTAATTCGATGATGAATTTCATCCAATCATTAAGCACGGTTTTGAAACGCTCCGAGCCCAGTGCCTTCATCAATTGCTTAGTATCGTTTAAATACTTTTTAGAAGGCTTACTACCGTTCGCTTTTTGAGCTTTCAGCAAAATAGGATACCAATTGATCTGTTCTTTGAAGGGGCGCTCGGCGATGGCAGCATTTGCATAATCACTAAAAACATCTTCACCGGATAAATAGAAGGGGTGGGCTTTTTGCGGGGCGTCTGCCGATTGGGCATAGATCGTATCAATGGTTGCGTGCAATTTTTCTGTGCCGAGGAGCGCACAATCCACCTGGCTGATTGCCTGTTGAAGCCGATCCAAGCTGTCCATTAATATCTCATCCAACTCACGCCCTTTGTAGTAGCGCGCAATTTGTCGTAAAAAACGCTGTAAGGGCCAACCGATAATATCTCCACTGGCGTGACGACGATGCTCAATGAAAGCCTCAACGACTTGGGGCACTTGTTCTGGTTCCAGGTTAAGTTTGACTTTTAATAATTGATCTACGTAAGCATTACAAACACTTTTCCGGCGATAACTAATATCGGTACTTGAAAAATCTGGATGATTGGAAACGAACTGATCAATTTCGAAAATGCAGTATAGAAGGAAATCCAACCGTTTTTGGTCACTCCAACGGGCGACCTTTTCAGAATAGGTAGGACAATTTTTTAAATTAATATTATTAAAGTGACGACCTCCTCCTTCGATAAACTCTTCGAGTGTATCTTCAATGATATCTACAAACACTTTAGTCATAATGGTTGAAACATGATCTTATTCTGAGAATATTGTTTTCTCAATTTGCCTAAATGCTTTTGCACCTTTCTTACTAAACATAAATGCACCAATATCTGGTTCTGTTTTCATCCAATTGCATCCTAAACAGATAGTCGCATGTGCAATGATCTGATCCTGCTCATTATAAAATACATAACCAACATGGGGTTCGAAACAGCGTGCTGAGTTATCTCCATATGTTGATGTATTATGAAAAATGCCTAGGAGCTTTTTTGCTTCATCATTCGTCAATACCTCTCCTTTGCCTATCGTCTTTTTTGAAACCTTTCCATTTTCGACTACTTCACCATTCTGACCATCCATTTTATAAGCGACTATGGTGTGGTAAGGGACTTTTGGAAATTTATTTAAATGAATTTCTTTTCCACATCCAGACCATAAAGTGCTAAGGATGAAAAATACGAATTTGCTATACTTCACTTTTAAGATGAGTCAATTAGATCGAGGTGATATGATAGTTATGATGTTAGCCGCCAACCAGCGGCGTTAATTTGACAAAACTGATATCCGTATCGGCCTTTAACTGGACGCGTTGCTCCAAACTTTCTGCCTGGATATCATCAACGAGAACGAAGTAACCATTTTTCTGAAAGGCATCCAGAGCAACGTAAACTTGTTTTTCTCCGTCGATAATTTTTTTGGGATCAAGCTGATAGCCATTAGTGGTTTGCTCGGCTTCGGTAGGCTCGACCAAGCCGTTAAAATAGCCGGAACGTTTTTGGTTGTATTGTTCTACTTCCTGCAATACACGCTCGGTGATAATATCTTTTACCATGACGGATGCAGAGGCAAATTCCAAATCAATTTGCTGAACAGTTTTACCGGTAAAGGTGGTATCTTTTATCGTTACAATCATCACGTTACAAATTGAGTTATTGATATTATCGAAGGTAATATCTTGAAAGGGGAATAGCAAGTGGATTTGACCAACAATTTGCCTTTTAGTCCGAGGTGATGATCTGCAGATCAGTTAGACTATTTATAGCGATTCTAGCAAGGCTTTGGCCTTTTGCTGTAATCCTGGTACGCTGGCATCGGCTGCGACGGTTTCGAGGAGTGGGTGGGCTTGAGTGGCCTGATCGGATTTAATATAAATCAGAGCAGTGTACCATTGGCTGGCGGTTTGAAAGGGAGAACTGTCCGGGATTTTAAATAAATGTGCTAGGGCAGTTTCGGTTTGATCAAGGGCCAGAGCGCTGAGGCCGCGGTAAAAATAGGTTGCGTCATCTTGTTGAGGTAAGGCGGCGAGCAAGCGAGCCGCTTCGGTATAATTGCGGAGCTCGTAAGTCTGAAAAGCGAGAACGCGCGCATCTTGCTCGCTGGTCCCTTTGCTAATCGGAGCGACTACGTTGGGGTAGGGCTCAAAGTATTGAGCAAATTGCTTCTCCGGGCTTGGTCCGCGATTGAACAACCAAAATGCCGCAAGAAGCAAAACGGCTACACTAGCCGCTGCTAGCCAGGGCCGTAAAGAGATCGTCCTACGACTTGGAGGATGAGCCTGTTCCGATTGAATGCGGTTCTCAAGTTCCCCCAGCTGAGCTTTGAGATCGTCTCGACCTTCGGCTTGGAACGCACCCAGCAAATCCCGTTGCAGTCCGACCTCTGTCTGAAACTCAGGATCGGCCAGCCGAGCATCGAAATTTTGCCGCTCAGTTTCGGATAATTGCTCCAGCAGATATTTCTCAATCAGAATATGATCTTTTTCTTCTAAAGGCATAATCGCGTGTTATAAAATATCTAAATCATCGATGATCTTCCGCAAGGATTTCATGCATCTGGATTTGTGAGCCTTGACCACATTATCGTTTTTATAATCCATTTCTTGTCGAATCGCTTCAATAGAATAGCGCCGATAGTAAAACAACAGTAAAAGCGTTTTACATTGTCCGCCCAGTATATTAATCGCACGCCGCAATTGCTGCTGCCGGTGCGTCAATTCAAGTTGTTCTTCCATCACATTTTCGCCGAGCCCTTCGAGTTGGCCAATATCTTCGGTGCTCATATTGCGCCCTTTTTGGCGCAAGCGATCGATCAGTTTATATTTACCAATGCTAAACAGATAGGTTTTTACACTACTTGATAGCTCGGTAATTTTTCCACTTTTTACATTTTCAAATAAAACAATAATGGCATCTTGATAGACATCGAGAAGATCCTCTTGGCTAGCACCGTAACGCTGAGCAAAAGCCAGAAAATCATCACGGTAGTGACGGTACAAAGCTTCTAATGCCTTGCCGTTTCCCGACTTGATATTTTCTAACCACTGTTGGTCTTGCTGATGATCAGACGTCGCTTTATCCATTGATGTGCTTCGAGCGGTAAAGGTTAACACCCGCGTTAACCTTTTTTCAATAATGATGACTAAAGAGTAAAGACAATGCACTAATTTAACTCAAGTTGTGATTAAAGCCGGGCTATGCGAGCAGTTTTACAAAAAATCTTTGCATTTAAAGGACGAATTTAATCCGCGAACAACGAGATGTAAAATCAGATCAAACGTTATGCGACTAGTCAGTTTAGGATTCATTTTGCTGGGATGTGTATTGATCAATCCGCTCTTTGGGCAAGTGATTGATCGAGCAGCAAATGGATGTGATTTTCAAAAAATATTAGATGAGTATCTCGCTCGTCCTGAAATTAAAGCGCCGGAGGTTATGCACGAAATTGCTTTGAATGCTTATGGCCTGAGAGAAATGAGGACGAGCTGTAAGTGGCTGGATAGTTTAGTCACTTTACCGAATCTACAGCGACAACCTGTCTATTATCTTGCTCGCCTTGATCAGCATTTAATGTGTCAAACGTCTTTGGATTTTGATAGTCTGTCAGCCGAAGTAAAACAGTATTTAGGTACAAATCACGATTTGCTTGCGGTCATCGAACTCATTCGTGTGCATACGCAACTTCGGGCTAGAAAGCAAGTGGCGGTAGCAGAGATTATCCCGTCTGCCATTGCACGTATCCAGCAACCAAAACTGTATCATCGTGCCATTGCTTTGAGTTATCAGAATTTATCGAAACACTATTCTGCTAAAGGAGAATTCCTGGAAGGCTTGAAAGTAGCTCACCGCTTGCATGCTTTTGTACAAGAATATTTCCCGAATTGCGCGACGCAGTACAATGGGACGTATGTCACCCTCGGTCGACGCCATGCTGATTTGAGTCAATTGGACAGTGCAACTTATTATTTTCAAAAGGCAGTGACTTTTGTGCAAACCTATCATCCCAATAACTTACGAGCGTTGAGCATGGCGGCGATTAATCTGGGGAGCATCTTGCGTCAACAGGGGCGATATTACGATGCACTCAGTATGCTTGATAAGATCCGGCAACAATCAGAGGAGCAATCTGATCGACCCAATATCTACTTGTCTAATATTTATAACGCCCTCGGACTTTGTCACAAACGAACGAATCAGCGGAGTCAGGCCATTGATTGCTTTCGACAATCAATCATTTTAGTGGAGCAATCTACCGGTGGAGCAGGGGCACGCCTGATGGTGGCTTGCCATAATATTGGCGAAGAATTTTTGGATATGGAGGAGTACGATCTCGCTGAAAAATATTTTTTAAAAAGCCTAGATTTATCTCGTCAATTATTTGGTGCCCAGAATCGCTATACGGCGATTACGCTAATGGCAATGGGGAATGTGATACATCGGCGCGGTGAAAGTGAAAGGTGTTTTGAGTATTACGAACGATCACTGGCTATGCGTAAAACACTTTATGGAGCTGAGCACCCGCAAGTGGCGCGCCAATATGCGAACTACGCTAGTGTATATAAAGATTTAGGAGAGTTGGAACAGGCCTGGGCCTATAGTGAGCGAGTGCTTGCCATTTTTCGCAAACATTATGGTCAAATGCATCACGACTTGGCGGAAGCCTATCAAATTCACGCCCAAATTGCCATGGTACGTAGCGACACTGCAGCGGCTTTTCTGGCCTTAGCAGCGGCGAAACAAGCCTTGGGTTATAAGGATGATTTTAGAAGTGTCTCCGACCTGAACTATTATCTAGACTTGGTGCGCGAGGAAGCCCAATTGAGTTTAGCAACGGGCCAGCTTGATAGTGCTTACAGTCAATATGGACACGGTCACCAAGTGTTTCAATACGCCTTAGAATTGACAGAAAACAGCGATGATCGATCGCTTCTGATGGCCAATCACCAAGCACTGTTTGATGGTTACGTAGAAGTGCTCGTGCGTCGATCTGCTCAGTTGGATAATGAACAACTTGAAAAAATTGCCTCGATGATCAATGACCAGGGGAAAAGCTTGAGTTTATACGAGACCTTGGATCAGCAACAACTATTAAAAGCCATTTTACCTTTTGCGAAGCATCAGAAATTGAAACAACTGCAAGCCCGGATTAAGGCCCTGGATCACGAGTTAGTCAGCTTAGGAATGGATCAGGAAATGGATAGGCGGCAATTGCTGGATAGCCTGTCCGATACACGGAACACCTTGCATTATTTGGAGCAAGAATTGGATGCCAACTTTCCCGGCTTCGCTCACGCTCGCCGGGCCAATACGATCGAAGGCATGTGGGACGGTGTATCTTCCGAAGCTGCTGATCATGCCATCTTGGATTACCGCTTGCTCGATCAGCACTTGTATTGTTTTGTCTGGTATGATAACCGCTTGAATGTATCTCAAGTCAGATTGCCCCAAACATTTACTGACCAGATAGATCGATTTTTTACCCAACTCAATCATCCTGATAGTACTGTTGCCGAAACCCTGAGTCAGATTTTTTTAGCGCCATTAGAAAGCCTTCCGGCCAAGGTTAAGCGCTTAACGATCATCCCGGATCGGCGGTTAGCACATGTCCCTTTGGGCGCTTTGCAGTGGAAGGATCAGTATCTGCTGGAACATTTTGCGATCCATTATGCCAATTCAGCGAGTACCCTGGCCATACAGCGAGAATTAACTAAAAATCAGCAAGACTATACGTTCACCGGCTTTGCACCGGACTACTCCCGGCCAGTGGATACCTTGGAAGAGCCAATGTATGCTCAGGTTGTGCGTTTGGGGCAATGGGCATTGCCCTTCGCCCGGGAGGAGGTACTCAATATAGCCCGGCAGCTCCCCCGGAGTCAGACCTTTCTTGGGAGCGCTGCCTCCAAGACCGAGCTCTTTACGGCGCTCCGCCACAGCCAGGTGGTGCATCTGTCGATGCACGCTGAGGTTGATCCGGCCCTCCCAACGAATAGTCGGCTGCTTTTTGCACTCGAATCGGATAGCCTGGCCGAGCATTTGTTTTTGCACGAGCTGTATCATTTGCCTGCTGAAGCGGAGTTGGTGGTGTTGAGTGCCTGTGAAACCGGGCGGGGTCGGCAGTACAGGGGGGACGGTATCAGCAGTCTGGGGAATGGCTTTCTGTACGCTGGTGTACCAAGTGTGGTGATGTCGCTCTGGAAAGTCCCCGACGAAAGTACCGCCAAAATTATGACGGCCTTTTATCAGTATTTACAAGCTGGGTTATCGAAGAGTATTGCCCTCCAGAAAGCTAAGCAAGATTATCTCGCGCAAACGGTGGCCTCACAGCAGCAGCATCCGTATTATTGGGCGGGTTTTGTGATTGTAGGCGATGATGCCCCTTTAGATTTTTCGGGTGGTTATACCCTGTGGTGGTGGGGACTGTTGGGGTTGGGCGCGGTGCTGGGTGGACTAAGCTGGTGGAGAAAGCGACGTGCTTAGTGCTCAAAAAAGTAAGCCCGAATAACGTCAGTTATCCGGGCTTAAATATATCTCAAGTGTTATGCAGTTACCGTATCAAGAGCTGGCGCCGCTGGAAAATCAACGGGGATTTGGGTGACGCCGTGCAAAAAATTACTAACGATTTTATCGCCGATAACGACGAGGATGTCCACAAGATTTGCTTTATCGTAGCCAGCCGTAAAGAGTTGATCTACACTATTTGCTTGGGGTTTACCGCGATTGATAGTGGTGTCCTGGACAAATTTTGCGAGCGCATCAATCTTAGCGTCGAAGCTCGCGCTGCCACCTCTGATTTCGATGATTTGCTCATCGGTAAAGCCATTCATCTTACCCAGCGCGGTGTGAGCAGCAAGGCAATAAGCACAATCATTTACCTGACTAACGACGAGGTTGATAACTTCACGCTCTTTGGCTTTCAGCGTGCTTTTACGGTTTTGAAGAGTCAGGTAGTCGCCCAACGCCGTATCATTGTAAGCAAAAGTCGCGTATAGGTTTGGAACAAAGCCCAAGCCTTTTTGCAGGTTATCAAAAATGGCTTGATTGTTTTCAGAAACTTGGTCGCGAGTTGGGACTGTGAAAGAAGTCATGATTGTACTATTTTTTTAATGAATAATTAATTAAAAGTGATAGTACAAATATGGGGCAGTTGACCGCCTTAGCGATAGGATGAATTTCCCGAGGGCTGGTACAAATTTCCCTAAAGCATGTTTAAACGTGTATTTTTGATTGAAACCTTGATTTTTAAAGGAGAGAAGTTTGCATTTTAACGCACAGACCACATCATTCATCTATGATTAATCGTAATTATTCACACGAGTACAATATATTATAATAACCTTAGATGTTTTGGCGTGAAGAAATTAAATGGCGGGTTGGCCCTTATCTCTGAAGTTTCCAGAAGTAAAATAGCGTAACTGTTTTGCTGACCTTGGAAAGTTCGCGGGCAGCGTATTTAATTTTAGTCAAAAGATCTGAGTTACGGCTTTTTGGGTTACTTTTTCAGCTGAAGGAAAAAGTAGTCAACACTAGTACATAGCTCGATTTACTGCTCGAAAATCTCTTAGCCAGTTAGTCTCCTCATGAGCGCCAGGCATCCAACATCTGCAGCCAACGGGAGTTATAGCGATAAATCCGTGAATAAGCTTGCTGGCGGGCACCAAACTGCCGACGGACACGCTCAATAGGCTGAATCATACTGCCTTCGAAATCAAAAATATTAAGACCTAGTTGCTCCTTGGTGAAGCGGATGGCCTCCCAGGTTAGTAAAATACCGGCGCCACTGCTGCGTAGCTCAGGATGATCGCCGGCCATATGATAATACACCCGGTCGTGGTCGACGAGCAAATAAACCGTGGAATGAATCCGATCTTGCTCGTCTACGGCAAAGAGAATATGCCGGGCTTGTTGCGCTTGTAAGGCGGCATCATAGCGCAAAAAGAAATTTTCGGAAAACGGAAAGGGAATTCCCTGGCGTTCAAAGCTGAGTTTTTCGATGCGAAAGAAATCTTGTGGACTGCGATCGGTCACGATGCGCACCTGTTCTTTGGCCTTGCGGATTTTGTGATTGCGGTAGTCGGCACTTAATCCGGCATAAACTTGATCTAGGTCACTTAGGTCGTCTAAGATATAAGAGTAATGCGTTTGCTGTCGATAGCCTGCCCAATAAAAAGGAAGCCAATCGGTGAAGTCGTAGTAAAAATTTTGGTTGAAGTAAGCGGCGCGGGGTAAATTGGCGATAAACTCCGCGCAAATTTTGTGCTGCTGTCGTGCACTTTGAAAATCGGGATGAAAGTAAGCCCCAAGATGTTTGGTGAGGTGAGGCATATTAATCACACGCAGCGGACCACGCTGCCGCCAATACCAGGGCATGACGCCGACCGTTTGCCCACCACGCTCTACAATCACGACAGACCATCCCTCCTTATCCGATTGACAGACCGCATTGAGGTACCAATCCTGAGCAAAGACCGGGACAACCCCCGGATGTTTGGTACAAAAGGCATGGTATTTTTCTTTATTTTCTGTCATGTGATCTTTGCTCGTATGATCTGTGCGAAATATAGGCAATTCGATCTACATTCGGTGTGATTTGGTAAATTACGGACAAGGACACACGGATATCTATAAAACTATTTTACACCTTCATGCCTTTATTAAAAATAAAGTCGCCAAGCAGCTTAATTACTACCATACTTATGCAGTACGAATTTACCAATCAAAAACTAGGTTCCATTTTTGGCCTAACGGACTATCTACAGCGGGACGGATCACAGTTTTCAATCCATCAAGGCATTGTTCGTATTCTTTGGAACCGAAACGCAGAGGCGGTAGATATTCGTATCGACGATCTCAAAATCACATTACAGCCCAATCAGATTGTGACGACGACTTTTTTACAGCATGTAAGTTTTCCGCCACAGAGTCTGCCTATCACCGCTTTTCTCTTCAATCGTGAGTTCTATTGTATAGTCGACCATGATAGTGAGGTATCTTGCAATGGCATTTTATTTTTTGGAACTCAGGATATTCCGGTAATTACCATCCCGGAAGACCAGTTGCGTAAATTCGAGTTGTTGTTGGAAGTTGTGAAAGAAGAATTTAAAACCGTTGACCAAATCCAGGGCGACATGCTGCAAATGCTGCTCAAACGCCTGATCATTATTTGTACACGCCTGGCCAAGGAGCAATTGATCGTTAAGACACTAAATGACACCCATATTGAGGCTATCCGCCAATTTAATTATTTGGTGGATATGCATTATCGTACCAAACGCAAGGTGAAAGATTACGCAGAATTGATGCATCGATCACCTAAGACCTTGTCCAATCTCTTTGCCGTTTACAATCAAAAATCACCTCAGCAAATTATTCAGGAGCGTATTGTCTTGGAGGCCAAGCGATTGATCTTGTTTACGGATAAGCAAAGTCAGGAGATTGCTTATGATCTTGGGTTTGATGATCCGGCTTACTTCAGTCGTTATTTTAAGAAAATTGCTCAGGTCAGCCCTTCGGAATTTAAAGAAAAACATGTGTTAGCATCCTAGTATTATGACTCCGAATTAAATTAGCCTTTTTACTTTGCTACTGAGAGAAATTTAAACAATGTCATTGATACAATTAGAAACCGATCGTACCTTCCTGATTCCTTTTCAAACCCACGAAAATCTCCTCTTTCACCGCATCAATACGGACCCCTTTGTACGTAAAAATTTGTGGGACAACGACATCATCAGCCTCGATACTGCGCAGGAAATTATGAATGCTAATGCGCAGTATTTTACCGAACGACAGTTTGGTTTATGGAAAATTCAGGATAAAGAGAGCAAACATATTCTGGGATATGCCGGCCTTTGGTATTTCTTTGATGAATCGCAGCCGCAATTACTGTATGCGCTTTTAGAACCGTATACCGGTAAAGGACTAGCGACCGAGTGTGCTAGCCAGGTGGTGAATTATGCACTTGAAATTTTAGGCTTTGATTATGTAATTGCAGCTACGGATCAGAATCATAGTGTATCGCAACGCGTAGCGCAACGGATTGGGATGCGTTTTGTAGAAGAACGTGTGGAGAATGGGAAGAGAACGTATTTTTATCGAATTGATAAGTAGTCGTGAGATTTTTTTAAAACAAACTCACATATCCAAAATGGGTTTTCAGATTTCGAAAATCGTAGGTGTTATCCGGTAAGCGGCCTAGAGCAAGACTAAACCCAAATATCCCCACCCCGGTCTCAAAGGTAATCCCCGCACCAAAGCCCAGCGGATGATTAATTTGTCGTTGAGCAGTAGTAATATTCTCCACGTAACCATAATCGGCAAAGGTGTAGAGATAAGAATTTTGGCCGATGAGGAGGCGGTATTCCAAAGTGAAAACGGCATAATTCGTTGCAAAGATTGACTCTTCATCGTAGCCGCGCATGATGCGATTACCGCCGATACGAAACTGCTCGTTTTGGTAAACCTTATTTTCCGAAATGATCATACCGCCTCGCGCTTCACCTTTGATGACACTGTTGGCAAACAAAGGAAGATAACCCGCAATTTGCCCGGAGAGCCGATATTGGAAAGTCCGTAGTTCGAGGGTATCGTAAAGGCTCTCGAATTTGAAGGAAGGATCATCTGCATCATTCAGGCTAACGATGGCGTTATTTTTCTTGATGGTTTTAACCCCAGCACCACCACGCAGCAAGGTGCCCCAACCGCGTCGCGGATTGAAACGATAATCCAATTGCTGCCAGTTGTATTCTAGCCCAAAAGTAGAATTACTCACGTCCAGATTGGAAGGCAAGCGTCGACTTTGGCGAATAATATTTTCGTCGACGGTTAGTACATTGGTGGAGAGGCGATTCCAAAAAGCTTTTAGATAATTGCCGCCCTCCATCAGGTATTGAACTCCGAGGTCAGATTCGATATCGAGGTATGACGTGTCGCGTTTGTAGAGGCGAAAGCCGGTATCAAGACCAAAAGGTAGATTCAAAACGTAGGGATAAGCGAATTCCAGTTCGAGCTCTTGGGTCTGCGGGCGCAGTTGCTCGAACTGCGCATAAATACGTTCACCCAGCCCAAATTGGTTGTACATTTCAGCATCGAAGGTCGCTGTAAATTGAAAGCGCCGCACATCCACATTTTGTCCGATATTGGAGGTGTTGGTAGGCAGGAAACCAAAAATAAAATCAAAGCGACTGGCTTTCTTACGTTCCAAAAATAGATTTACTGTGGCTTTATCGTTCGTAAAAGTAACCGTCACATTTTGTTTTTCTTGCAAAAACGGTAATTCACGCAAGCGATTACGGATTTTCAACACTTTGGATTTATCGTATAAGTCACCGGCTTGGATACCGAGGTACTGTTCCAGATAAGCGGTGGAGATGCGCGCATCCCCAATGATATTTAACGCATCGAAGATGATGCGCTTTTGTTTGTCCATAAAGATTTGGGCGGCCACCTGGCCGTCTACGATGCGGATACTATCGAGCCAAACTCTAGCAAAAGGATAGCCATTGTTTTCGGCATAATCGAGGAGGTCTTTTTGCATCTCAACCACTTCGGCATAATTGAAGGGCTGTCGATTGTACAAGCGCTCGCGGTAGCCTACTCGGCTTAAAAAATTCTTATCGACATTGCCATTGCGCAGATGCGCCCAACGATACGTTTGCCCTTGATGTAGCCGGGCGGTCACCAGGCTATCTTGCCAGATGATTTTGTCAAAAGAGGCTTCGAGGTAAGCCAGGCCTTGCAATTGAAGGAGTATCTCTGCCAGTGCCTTTTGCACAGAGAGCGAATCTGGGAATTGGGTTTCGTAGGCTAAATTTCCTTCGGCCAGTTGTTCTTGGTCCAGCAACTCGATCTCCAGGCGATAGCGATCTGATTGCCCGAATAAGGTATTCAGAACACCACCAACCAGCAGAATAATGCAAAGGATCGAGCGCATGAAGATTCAAATTATGATTGAGTTGCTTTTTTCCATTCCAACAAATACCTAACCGCATAAGATCGGTACGGTGTCCAGGGAGCCGCTAGTGCGCGCATTTCGGCTTTCAGTTTCTGTTCCGGGCGAATGCTGTAAAGTTTGGTCATGAGTTGTTTGAGATGATAATCATTCAATGGCAGAATATCGGGCCGCTGAAGTGTATAGAGTAAAAGCATGTTGATAGTCCATTCACCCACTCCCTTGATTTCCGACAAGAGCCCTTTGACTTCAATATCACTGAGCGTCGACCAATCCACTTTACTGTTTTGAAAAAAATCGACAATACGCACGATCGTTTCGTATTTCCGCATCGATAGTTTTACGTCTTGCAGGGCCGTTTTTTCAAAATGTTCGAACTGTTCTATCGTCAAAATGGCCAGATTGGCCTTTTCAAGTAGTTTTGTAAAATACTTTTTTGTGCTGCGATAATGGATTTGCTGTTCAATAATACAACTCATCAAATCGTGGAAAACATTATGCGTAGAGACGATTTCAGGCAAATCAACGAGAGCAATGATTTTAGCCAGTTGTGGATCTATTTGCAGCAGGTGTTTTCGGATATCGGAATCGTTCTTCATTAAATATTTTACAAGTTAAGTAGAGCTAGATCATTAGTTGCCGAAGGAGTGGAAATCAGATGAGGTAATCTGGGGATAAAAACTGACCTTTGTAGCATGGCCGGTATTTATCTCCATATCCCATTTTGCAAACAAGCGTGTCATTACTGCAATTTCCATTTTTCCACTTCGCTAAGGTATAAAACGGAAATGATTGATGCTCTGGTACAAGAGCTACAACTCCAAAAGGACTATTTGTCGGGTGAAACCATTGAAACCATTTATTTCGGAGGTGGTACGCCGTCTTTGTTAGATACGGTTGATTTGGAGCGTTTGTTCACGACGATACAAAAATTACATACTGTGGCAGATGATGCGGAAGTGACCCTCGAAGCGAATCCCGATGATCTGACGCGGGAAAAACTTCGCACACTACGCGCTACGCCGGTCAATCGCCTCAGCATCGGTATTCAATCTTTTTTTGAGGAAGATTTACGCTTTATGAACCGCGCGCACTCTGCTCGTGAAGCTCTGGATTGCGTTCATCTGGCCCGCGAGATGGACTTTGAGCAACTGACGATTGACTTGATCTATGGCTCCCCAACGACTACCGATGCGCGCTGGGCGGAGAATCTTGATATGGCTTGTGAATTGGATATCCCGCACCTGTCAAGTTACTGCCTGACCGTTGAGCCGGGGACAGCTTTGGACCACTTCGTACGCAAAAAACGGGTCCCTCCAGTGGATGAAGAACAGGCTGCCCGTCAATTTGAAATGTTGATCGAACGAACCGAGGCCGCGGAATATGTCCACTACGAGATTTCGAACTTTGCGAAAAAAGATCGCTATTCGCGCCACAATTCGGCCTATTGGCAAGGTAAGTCTTATCTCGGGATTGGCCCTTCGGCCCATTCCTTCAACGGAAAGGCACGGCAATGGAATGTCGCACACAATATGCAATATATCAAGGCGATACAAACACAGCGGGTGCCGTCGGAGGAAGAAATCCTGACGCCGGCCATGCGTTACGATGAATACATTTTAACGGCTTTGCGTACCATCTGGGGAAGCGATCTGCAGTACATCGAAGCATTGGGCGCTTCCTTTGCCAGCCACTTTTTAGAGCAAGTCGAGCCTTATTTGCGTAACGGACAAGTTGAGCGAGACGGCAACATTTTTCGTTTGACTAAAGCTGGAAAACTGCTGGCCGATCATATTAGCGTACAGCTTTTTTTTGATGATGAACCAGACGGAGCATAGCGCGTGAAATCCACAATTCAACCCGGGTGCCGATGGCCTGACCTGTGTCATCCTGCAAATCTGTAATGGCCAGTCGATTGTATTCTTCCTGATTAAGTTGATAGGTTTCGTTGAGTGCTTGCAATCGCTGCTCCGTCACAAGGAGGCCGGTAGCACGATTGGGGTTTTCTTCCCATTCTCGATAAGCTTGGGCACGTTCCCGGCCGACACCATTATCTTCGATTTTACAATACAGTGCTGTAGGGAGTAGCTGAAAGTCAACGTTCAAATTGCCAACCCCTTCGCGGTGCATCAGGCCATGTTTAAAGGCATTTTCAATTAGGGGTTGAATCAGGAGGGGAGGGATGGGAACTTCTTTTTGGAGTTGAGTTAATTTGTCATCTACCTGAAAAGTCGTCTTTATCTTTTTTTCAAAACGTAATTCTTCTAATTCGATATAGAGTTTTAAAAATGTCAACTCTTCATGTAAAGAAATCCATTTCTGTTTTGAATATTGAAAAATCAAACGAATCAGCCGGGCAAAACTTGATAGATAGCGCAGAGAGGATTCTTGATCGTTGTCTAAGAGAAAATGTTGAATGGAATTAAGGGTGTTAAAAATGAAATGCGGATTCATCTGAGCTTGCAAAGCTGTCATTAAGAGCTCGGTGTTGGCCGATTGGATCGTTCGATTTTGTTCTTCCAGCTTTCTTTTATTACGGAAACTACTTAAGCGGAGTCGGTATTGAAAACTTGAGATAAAGTACAAAGGCACGATAATCCCTAATGCTTCGGCGTAAAAGATCATCCGAGGAATTGTGGCTTTCTCCATGACTGTGATCCCCACCAAGATGGTCCCAACCGCAATAATATTGATCACTAGACGATGGCTGTCTGGTAAAATCAGGCCGGCGTTGACAATAATTAGAAAGATGCCATAAGGCAGAATACTACCTCGTTGTTCGATACTCAGTATCGCCATCATTATGAGTGAAAGGCCCGTGAGAAGTAAACAGAGCAGGACTGGCCCATGAACGTATGGATAACGGCTGCGTTTAATTGCCGTTAGATTACGCTGAATCCAAATGAGGGGAATAATGCACAAAAAGAGGAGCCAATGGGAGACCGCTAGCCACTGATAGAGCGGTTCACCAAATCGTCCTTCTTGGTAGCGCAGATAGTCTAAAATCAAGAGGAAAGCCCAGAAAAACAAACCAGCCCAGGCGATAATGAGCGTTTTCCGCGCATTGTCGCGAATGAGAATAGCTTCGAATTCCTGCTCAAAGTTGACGGCAGGCTGCTCCTTAGTCATAGGCCTGAATCATCAATTCCAGAATTTGCGTAGCGGCTCTGGCAATAACGGTTCCCGGCCCAAAGACGCCAATCACTCCGGTTTCGTAAAGGAAATCATAATCCTGTGCGGGGATCACGCCTCCAACGACAACCATAATATCTTCCCGCCCCAGTTCACGCAGGGCGGCAATGGCCTCTGGCACCAACGTCTTATGCCCTGCTGCCAGCGAAGAGATGCCGAGGATGTGTACATCGTTTTCGGCGGCCTGACGGGCCGCCTCCGCCGGGGTTTGAAAAAGTGGTCCGATATCCACATCAAAGCCTAGATCTGCAAAGCTGGTCGCAATGACTTTTGCGCCTCGATCGTGACCATCTTGTCCCAATTTGGCGATCATAATCCGTGGTCGGCGGCCTTCCAGTTCGGCAAAGCGATCGGTAAGTGCGCGCGCCGTTTTAAAATCTTCGTTCATCTTTATTTCGTTGGAATAGACCCCGCTTAAGCTGCGCGTAGTAGCGCGGTAGCGGCCAAAATGCGCCTCAAGCGCATCGGAAATTTCACCGAGGGTAGCTCGCTCTCGAGCCGCCTTTACCGCCAGATCGAGTAAATTGCCATCACCACTGCGTGCCGCTTCACTCAAGGCATTCAACGCATTTTTTACTTGTTGATCGTTTCGTTCGGTGCGTACTTGTTGCAGGCGCTTGATCTGCGCTTCGCGAACCACGGTATTATCAACTTCCAGGATATCAATTTGGACTTCTTGTTCCGGTGGAAAGATATTGACGCCTACGATTTTATCCTGGCCACTATCGATGCGTGCTTGCTTACGAGTGGCCGCTTCTTCGATGCGGAGCTTAGGGAGGCCTTCTTCGATGGCTTTGGCCATACCACCCAGCGCCTCAACTTCTTCGATCAGCGTCCAGGCGCGGCG
Organism: Saprospiraceae bacterium; assembly: GCA_028285085.1. Classification (GTDB taxonomy): domain Bacteria; phylum Bacteroidota; class Bacteroidia; order Chitinophagales; family Saprospiraceae; genus JAHDHW01. The sequence continues at coordinate 63,997 of JANQQI010000021.1, forward strand.
TGCTAGACGATCGGTGAGGTATTCCACATAATAGGAGCCCGCCCAGGGATCGACAACGCGGGTAATATCGGTGTCTTGTTGCAAATACTTTTGGGTGTCGCGTGCGATTTTAGCGGAGAAGTCGGTCGGGAGCGCGACGGCTTCATCCAGCGAATTCGTGTGCAATGATTGGGTGCCACCGAAAGCTGCCGCCAAAGCTTCCACGGCGGTGCGCGCGACATTGTTAAATGGATCTTGCTCGGTCAGGCTCCAGCCTGAAGTCTGGCAGTGCGTGCGCAGCGCCATTGACTTTGGATTTTGTGGATCAAACTGCTTGACCAATTTGGCCCACAGCATGCGGCCAGCTCGGAGTTTGGCGATTTCCATGAAGTGGTTCATCCCGATGGCCCAGAAAAAAGAAAGCCGCGGCGCAAAATCATCAATCTTCAGCCCGGCTCGCAGGCCAGACCGAATATATTCCAAGCCGTCAGCTAGGGTGTAAGCCAATTCAATATCCGCTGTGGCTCCGGCTTCGTGCATGTGGTAGCCGCTAATACTGATGGAATTGAAGCGCGGCATATTGGCCGCTGTATAGGCGAAAATATCAGCAATGATGCGCATCGACGGCCCCGGAGGGTAGATATAAGTGTTGCGCACCATAAATTCTTTTAAAATATCATTTTGGATCGTACCGCTTAGTTGGTTGAGTGCCACGCCTTGTTCTTCGGCCGCCACGATATAGAACGCCATAATGGGAATCACGGCGCCGTTCATTGTCATAGAAACCGACATTTTATCCAAAGGAATACCGTCAAATAAGATTTTCATATCCTCGACGGTATCAATAGCCACTCCGGCCTTACCCACGTCGCCCTTTACTCTAGGATGATCGCTATCGTAGCCTCGGTGCGTTGCCAAGTCAAAAGCAACGGATAAGCCTTTTTGGCCGGCGGCCAAATTGCGTCGATAAAAGGCATTACTTTCCTCCGCGGTGGAGAAGCCGGCATATTGGCGAATGGTCCAAGGGCGAACGGTGTACATCGAGCCGTAAGGGCCACGGAGATAAGGAGGGATACCCGCCGCAAAGTGCAGATGGTGGACGTCTTCCAAATCCTCTGGGCGATACTGCGCATGGATATCAATTTGCTCGGGACTACTCCATCGCTCGGTAGATGTTGCGTTGGCGGGGTTATGGAGATTGAAATCAAGGTCTATTTTGGTAAAATCGGGCTGCTTCATTGCCTAAAGATACGTTGATTCCCAAAAAAGAGAAAAGGGCTATCCATCAATGAGAGATAAACCCTTTTCCGGTCGTCGAAAAACTACCGAGTTAGTAATATCTAAGGGAATGGCCAGGAGATGACCAGCGGGTTTTCATAGCATCAGATGTTCATCAGAGTAGTTTGAACTTGACCGGCAGGTTGAAAATAACACGTACTGGTCGGCCTCTTTGACGACCGGGAATCCAATTGGGCATCTTTTTCAAAATACGTAGCACTTCTTTTCCTGTCCCTGCGCCAGGCTGCTTCAGGATATCAGGACTGGTAATGGTACCATCTCTTTCGATAATGAATTTCACAACAACGGTACCTTCCACACCCATTTCTTGGGCCATTTTTGGGTATTTGAGGTGCTTACCGATGAAGGTCATCATGGCTTTTTCCGCACAAGCTTTTCGCTCATTTTTGCTGAGCCCCTCTGATTCACAACCGGGAAATCGGGGCATTTCTTCCACTACATCGAAGGGAAGATCATCGTCGCTGGGTTCGACTACTGGCGGTAATTCTTTGGGCTTAGGAGGTGGTGTCGGGGCATAATTAGTCAGGCCCGGATCAGGCATTGGCGTTGGATTGACGTGGACTACGGTATCAATAGGCTCTGGTATTGGCTCGGGATCAATGTCTAAATCTTCGAGGTCCAAAATTTCGGAAGCTTCAATTCGAGGTGGTGGTAATTGACGCTTTTGCTCAGGTGGCGTGCGGGTGATTTCGATACTCGAAAGGTCATCTTCTTCTATTTTTACTTGTCCATCGTTATTGTTATTGTGATCGTAAACAGTATAGTTAAATGCCAGAGCCATCAAACTCAGCGATAGGACGAATCCCAATTTGAGGAAGATATTGCGGTTTTTACGCAGGCGGGAAATATCAAGTCTTTTCATAACCAAATCTTTTTTAAAACATGAAATAAAAGTTGCCCGTCAGGCTCTGTCAGGAAGCCTGCGATCAGCAGAATACCACATAGTTTTTCGAAAAAACAGGAATTGGAAAGCTTTCAAAGGGATAGATGTAGGAAGGGAAAGAATTGGTGTATGAAGAAAGAAAAAATTCTATTTTGGATGTGTTTTGAAAGTAAAGAGGCGTGTTTTTATTTTTTTGTGGCTACTTTTTTTAAAATTTTTTCTGATTGATAATCAGTGGTTTATGACGTTGTATTATGTGTTTTGAAATGTGTGTTTATGGAATTTTTAAAAAACGGAATCTATAGATAGTAGAAATATTTCTAAAAACTATTGGTTTTAATCTCTTGTCGATAAAATGTTCCCGGCAAAGGCTGGGAAAGATATGCCCAAAAAATATTGCGGTCGAAAATGGCCGGCGGTGGTGGCTGTGGGTGGGATCCCTCCCTCAAAGCCCATGTTTATTTCTCCTCCTGATGTGAAGTTTGCTCTTGAATGGATATAGTGCTTTTAGGCTCCGGATGGATTCATTGGGGCAAGTCGAAAAAATAGTCCAAAGTGAATTTGTGGAGCTAAAACTAGAGCCAAATAGTGTCTGAATGAATATTTAATAATCATTATTCCAATATTGAATATCTATAACCTGTCGCTAATTGACAATTTACCTCCATATGACGGATGTCTTTATTAATTGAGCAACCCTATAAACTATTTTAAGCGTTTTGTTGAGAAGAGTAACTATTCCAAGTAAATTCACCCAGAGTCCTTTAACCATACAGATAAGCCCAAAAAAGTTTGAAACAGCCTTAAAAATCAATAATTTTGTACAATCCCAACTTATGAGACACGTTGGTTGTTATAAAGACCTTAGACGTACAAATAAATTGTAATCTATCTTGATAGAATTTTCCCGATTTGAACTCCCGAATGGGCTGCGCGTATTGGTACACGAGGATAAAAGCACGCCTATGGCTGCAGTAAATGTACTGTATAATGTCGGCGCTCGTGATGAATCTCCGGATAAGACTGGCTTTGCGCACTTATTTGAGCACCTGATGTTCGGTGGCTCGGCCAATATTCCTGATTTTGATGATCCGATTCAGCGAGCCGGCGGAGAGAATAATGCTTTTACCAATAATGACTTGACGAACTTCTACGATATCGTTCCTGCGGATAACATCGAAACGGTGTTTTGGTTGGAATCGGATCGAATGCTGCACCTTAAGATTGACGAAAAGGTCCTCGAAGTACAGCGCAAAGTGGTCGTCGAAGAATTTAAAGAAACTTGTCTCAATCAGCCTTACGGGGATGTTTGGCATCATTTGGCTGATTTGGCCTACCAAGTGCATCCTTACCGTTGGCCAACGATTGGTAAAATCCCCGAGCACGTGGAAGAAGCGACGCTCCAGGATGTACAGGATTTTTACCAAAGATATTACCGACCCAATAATGCGATCTTGACGGTAGCCGGCAATGTTACGGTTGAGCAAGTACGCGCACTTTCGGAGAAATGGTTCGGCGATATTCCCGCGGGGCCGGTGCCTAAACGCGAATTGCCCGCCGAGCCGCCCCAAAATCGCATGCAGCAACGGGTGCGGCATTCCAAAGTCCCCGTAGATGCACTGTATTTGGCTTTCCACGTTCCGGCCCGCTACGAAGCGGATTACTACGCCGTAGATATTCTTTCTGACTTGCTTTGCAACGGCCGGTCATCACGCTTGTATCGTCGATTGCTGAAGGAGCGTCAGTTGTTCACCCAAATCGATGCCTACATCACCGGCAGTATTGATCCAGGTTTGTTGATCGTCGAAGGACAACTCTCTACAGGCGTGAGCATCGAACAGGCTGAAGCTGCGATCTGGGAAGAATTGGAAGTGATAAAGAATGAACCTATCCTGGAAAGTGAGCTGCAAAAGCTGAAAAACAAGGTGGAGAGTACCTTGGTGTTTTCCGAAGCGAACGTTTTAAATAAGGTCATCAATCTGGCGTATTTCGAGCTATTGGGTGATGCTGACTTGATTAATCAGGAAGTTTTGGAATATCGACGCTTAAATACTGCGGATATTCAGCGCGTCGCGCGCAAGATTCTGACCCGTGAGAACTGTTCGGAGCTCTATTATCTAGCCGAACGGGACGCCTGATGCGAGGCCGCTTTATTTTTATATTGTCTGTCTTACTTTGGTGCATGAATGCACAATGGCTATCCGCTCAATCTCGACCCCATCCTAATCCCTTGCCTGGACTGCTGAAAAAACACTGGCCTCAAACCGGGACCGTTATGCAAGCCGCAAAGGATTACGAGCTACAGATCATTTATACCCAAATTGATCGTGATAGTCTGAACCAACCTCATTTTCAAACCTACGATCTATATACCAACGATAGCCTTTATTATTATCCTGCTAGTACGGTCAAGATGCCGGCAGCATTTTTGGCGTTGGAAAAGCTCAACCAATTACATATCCGTGATTTGGATCGGGATAGTCGCTTAGCTTTTCGCGCTGTCCGTCCACCGCAAACAGAAGTAGAAGTGGATAGCTCAGCCCCACAGGGATATCCAAGTATCGGGCACTATATCAAAAAGATATTTTTGGTCAGTGACAATGATGCCTTCAATCGACTCTACGAATTCCTTGGGCAGGCTGAGTTGAACCGCCGTTTGCACGACAAGGGGTATCAGCATTGCCGCATTATTCATCGTTTGGGCAGCGAAGGCGCCGCATTTGGCCCCGAGGATAATCAATTCACCAATCCCGTGGCAGCTTATCGGGGGGCGGCGCAATTGTATTTTCAAGGCGAGGTGCACAGTGTAGCAGACTATGATTTTGCCTTGCAGAATGAGCAAAAAGGAGTGGCCTACTTCAAGCAAGGCGAGCGGATTGAACAATCTTTTGATTTTAGTCGAAAGAACTATTGTGCTTTACGAGATTTGCATGATATGCTTCAAGCGGTCATCTTTCCCGAGGCGGTAGCACTGGAACGTCGTTTTGATTTGAAGCCAGACGATTATCGTTGGTTGTATCGCTGGCTGTCGGGGCGCCCTAGGGCAAGTAATGTGCCTGCTTACGCCGAATTACCTGATGGCTACGTGAAATTTTTGATGTACGGCGGCGCTACTGAACGTATCCCGGAATCGATTCACGTCTTTAATAAAGTAGGATTTGCTTATGGCTATTTGACCGATGTGGCTTACATTATGGATACGGCAACTGGTGTGGAATTTATGCTGGCGGCAACCATCCATGTCAATGCTAATCAAACCTACAATGACAATGTTTACGAATATGATAGCATTGGCTTACCTTTCTTGCGTAATCTGGGGCAAATTATCTACGAGCATGAGTTGACGCGCGAGCGTGCTTTTCGCCCCGATTTCAGTAAAATTCTTGGTAACTAGATTTTTAGCAATTATTTTAGAACAAGAATTTACATTCTGTAGACCACAAACTTTCTCAATTTTAAAATCGCCCTCCATGCGTCATAGTCGAATTTGTCCTAAATGCCAGTCTTCTAACGTGATTGAAGTCGAAGGTTCCAGTATGAATCAACATCAACGTATCCCTCTCAATGTATGGAGTTTAAAAAATGCGGTGCTGGATCGCTATATCTGTGCCGATTGTGGTTATACGGAAGAGTATGTACAACTGACTTCATCCTTTCAAAAATGGGCGGATAAGAAATTAGTAGACCAACTACCGCGTCGCAGCAAAGACGATGATCACTTCGTTTAATCAAAAGACACTTTTGTAGCTCTAAGGATAATTTTGAAATGGCGTCTAAAAATTAAATTCTTTCATTACTCTTCTTTTTCCAACGCATCATAAATAATTTGATGGATGCGCGGACGTACATTGAGCTCATAAATCAGCCGATTCTCACGGGTAGGATAAACGCGATTTGAAAAAAAGATATAGATCAAGTCAGATTGCGGATCGATCCACACGAAGGTGCCTGTATAACCCGAGTGGCCGAAGGAGTCGGAACTGGCAGATCTGGCCACGGAACTTTTTTCGGGGTCATATTCAATCAAAGGTTTATCAAAACCCAATCCACGTCGATTATCTTCATCACAATATTGACAACTTGTAAATTCCTTCAAACTAGCCTCCGCAATAAATCGCTCGCCCCCGTAAGTGCCTCCGTTAAGATACATCTGGGCGAGCTTAGCCAGATCATTGGCACTACCAAACAGGCCAGCATTTGCCGAAACCCCATCCATCATGGCAGCGCCTTCGTCGTGTACGTACCCGTGGATTTGTGTCATGCGGAAAAAGGTATCTCGTTCGGTTGGTACAATTCGACTGCGTTGGAAATACCGTAGTGGCTTATAAGTAATGGTGTGCGCACCAAGAGGCTGATAAAACGTAGCCTTGAGGTGCGTTTCAAAATCTGATGTGGTGAGATTAGCGACGATCTCCGGGAGCAAATAAAACGCTAGACCGGAATAGCGATATCCCCCCTCGGGATTGAGTGGTGATTTGCGAATCGCTTTGTAGATGCGCTTTTTGTATTTCCGGTGTAGGTATAGATCTTTAGCCACGTAGGTAGGAAAACGCTTAGAGGGTCGCTTTTTGAAGGTACGCCATTTAAAACGTCCATTTTTCTTAATGGTACTGCGCCAATAGGGAATCCAGGGCTTGAGGCGCGCGTGATGGGCCAAAATTTTACGCCAAGCTAGGTCTGATTTATTCGAAGACTTGAATTTTGGAAAATAAGTCTTTAAAGGCGCATCTAGTTCAAACTGTCCCTGACCATGCAAGCGCATAATGGCGGGTAGAGCAGAGGTGATTTTGGTAACAGAGGCAAAGTCATAAATATCGCTGAGCTGCACCGCTTGTTGTTGAGCATAAGTATGGTGCCCCCAGGCTTCGTGAAAAACGACTTTGCCTTGATGGGCTATAAGGACCTGACAGCCCGGAAACGCTCCGGCGGCTATCGCCGCCTCTGCAATGGGGCCGATGCTGTCTTGCAATAATTGTGCATCCATGCCTACTGTCTCAGGGGGAGCATAGCCCAAGCGGGTCGCGGAACCGATGCGTTCACCACTGCCCGCGGGGAAGTCATCGGTCAAATCTTCGGATAATTTCTGTCCGCCGCTGAAGCCACCAAATACCAGTTGGGCAGCTAGAGATTCAGACCAATCACTACGGTCATCAATGTAGATCAGAGTCTTGGCAAGATGCAAGGGAAAACTCGTCTTCCGAAAATCTTCGGGACTTCCGAAGGCCAATACAATAGTACTGGGATCAGCGATAATGCTTTTCTGATGCAAGCGTATAAACAAATCTGCAACTACAATCTGATCCAAACGCAGGCTTAAAATTGTGGTATTATAAGAGGAGGTATCAACGTCCTCGTATTGACGCGTTGAGGTATGACCGATGGGCAAATATTTATTGAGCGTATGGTGGAGCATACTATTTTCCTTAAAACCGTAGCTGCAATGGAGGATCCGCTTTTGAGCTAATTGTTGTAGAGGAACAATAGCCATTTCATTGCGCAATAAATAGATTTTTTCGGAAGCATAATGGTAGGTGCTATCCATCTCAGATGTCTGACCTTGGGCCATTAACATTTGCGTAAAAAATGTGACATAACAGAGAATTAATAATGTCTTTTTGTAGGAATACATCACAAAAAAGATTTATTTGAGGTCAAGAGAGCTACTTCGACGTTTCTGACGATTTCAAATTTTGCAACTAACTACGCAACGGATACATGACGCCTAACCCGAGTGATCGGGAACGGAGCGCAACCAGACCTGTCATCTATTCAGGATTACTGATTGCCCTGTTCCTGTTATCTGCCTGTGGCTCCGCCCGGCAGGCAAAGATAGATAAACGGCCTGCTTATCAAGTGGCCTTCGAAAATTCTACAATCTTTAGCAAAAGTCTGAGTGGCTTTGTACTCTATGATCCTTCGACCAAAAAAATAATGTACGATCAGTTGGGGCACAAGTACTTCACCCCGGCTTCGAATACAAAAATTCTTACCCTTTATACGGCTTTACAAATTCTACCGGATTCGATTCCTGCTTTACACTTCGTAGAAAACGGGGATTCACTGATTTTTTGGGGAACCGGCGATCCTACTTTTTTACACCCTTATCTTGCGGAAGAACCGACAGTTTTTAATTTTTTAAAACAAACCACTAAAACCCTTTATTTCTACAACGGTCATTTTACCGATACGCATTACGGTCCCGGTTGGGCCTGGGAAGATTATAATTATGCCTTTCAAGCCGAAAAATCGGGCCTTCCAATTTATGGAAATGTGGTGACTTTTCGAAAAGCTGCTCAATCCTCAGAGATAAAAGCTGAGCCAATGCATTTTCAATCGTCATTAAAAGTTGATCCCAAGCGTTCACCCTACAGTATTGTGCGAGCACCTTATGCGAATGAGTACTGGCATTCTCCTGATCCTACTGAGGAAGCCTTGGAAAGAGAACGCCCCTTCATGGTGTCAGATAGCTTGCTGGTTCAATTGTTAAGCGATACCCTTGCTCGGGACGTGCAAATTTACCCCCATGCTTTGTCCGATATGACTCAGAAGCAAACACTTTATCATCATTGGCAGGATTCGCTGTTTCGTCTCATGATGCAGGACAGCGATAATTTTGTTTCGGAGCAATTGCTGTTACTATGCAGTGATGTCTTATTCGACAGCCTGGAGACGCAACGCGTTATAAAACACGCTCAGGATAGCCTCTTTGCCGATTTGCACCATCCTCCCATTTGGGATGATGCCTCTGGCTTGTCTCGCTACAATCTCGTTACACCGCATACGTTGATCAATATTTTGGAGCGTTTGTACCATCAATTGCCCGCCGAGCGTTGGCAAGCGATTTTTCCGGCTGGCGGAGAGTCGGGAACGATCAGGAACTGGTACGCCAATGAGGAAGCTCCCTACGTTTATGCCAAGACCGGAACACTACGTAATAATCATTGTCTTAGCGGCTATTTGCGTACCATTCGAGGCCGCTGGCTTATCTTTAGTTTTATGCATAATCATTTTCCTGGCCAAACAGATTTGTATAAACAAGAGATGGAGAAAATTTTACGATTGATTTATTTGAATTATTAGAACGGGGGTATAAACTTTTGGGAATAGACTCTCGCTCGAATGCAGTGTAATTTGCATTTATTGGTAGAGGAATTATGAGTTAAAAGAGCCAGGCGATTGAAAGAAATTTGAAGTTGAGGCAGAGTTTTGGGCTTTGTGGGAGGGACCCAACCCAGGCCGCCACCACCTCGATCCAAATTCTGAACCGAGTATTTTTATACAGTTCCCCCAGTCTTTCCCAGGGTATTTTCAGAGAAAAGTAAGTCTTGCAGTTGTAATTGGCCATTACGCTTGCGCGTCAGGAAGAAATCAGTCTGTCTTATTTAAAAGCAAACAAGAGTGGTTTTGAATTCCTTCACTATCTATAGATTCCGGAAACGGGCAATTTCCATAAATCAAGTCAAAAAACTGATGGGTTTGTCGGATTTCCGTCGTTGTGTTTGGCCTTTCGACCTCTTTTCTTTAAAAATTATTAATGATTTATGATTCCTGCCGTCGAAATTGCGTCGGGGTAAGCTGTGCGTGTTGGCGGAAAAAACGATTGAAGTATGAAATATGGGTGAATCCTAAACGGTCGGCTACTTCGGCAATACGTAGATCTGTGTGCATTAGATAACTCTTAGCCTCCAGCATGGTTTTCTGTTGGATATAGGAAGACGCTGTCGCTCCCGTCAACTTTTTTATCACTGTATTCAAATAACTGGCATTGAGGTGCAACTCCTCGGCAAAGGTACTGACACTTGGCGTTGGTAAGTGCTGCCCGCTGGCCAAGCGCACAAAATATTGATCGAGGGCTCGCCGAAAGGCGTTGAATAGGCGCCTTTGCTGCTGTTGTTGGCCGGATTGCTGCTCAACTTGTCGGTGGTAACTTCGGCGTAGCAGAATCATATATTGGTAGAGCAGGTGCCGAATCATGGACCACTTATCGGGAAAACTGCCATTGATCTCTTGGAGCATTTGTTCCGCCAGCGGAATGATTTGCTGGGCCTCGGCGGCCGTGAATGTAATTAAATCTTCAGCTTCGTGATGGAAAAATGGAAATTGCTCGGTGAATTGCATCTGCAAGGGATCAAGGCCCGCAAATTCAGCGGTGAAGCAAATTAGGTAGCCATGAACTTTCTGATGCGAAGTCCAGCTTTCTAGCTTGCCCGGATAAGCAAAATAAAGACTGTTCTCCTGGCTTTTTAAAACCTGATCCCCTAAATAAAAATCGACGCCGCCGGAGGTGAAAAGCACCAAACGGAAGAAGTTACAACGAAAAAGAGGCATGTGGGCTAACTTCGTCGTCGGCTGTTCTTCGATCCGCATAATTGAAAACTGATCGGATTGGGCGGAGCCAATGCGCAGCATGGCGTAAAAGTCCGAGATTTTTTGCAGAAATGGGATATGCAGCGCAGTAGACGTCATGTCTTAAAGATAGAAAGGATCGACGGCTTATGAAACAGCGGTTGAACCAAGCCAATGATTCAACCGCCATTTTAATGTCTAGACTGTGAATTACTAGTCCTGTGGTTGCTGCATAAATCGTGTAACAAATTCCTCTTGTCGCATTCGATCTTTCTTGGGCTGCTCCAGCGCGCGGAATTTTTCCGGTAATTGTTCCGGGTAGCCTTTATAGCCCACGGCGAGCATAGCCACCGGATCAAAATCTTCGTTGATATTAAATAATTCTCGTGCTTTTTGTTGATCAAAGCCACCCATTTGATGGACATGCAATCCCATGGAAGTAGCTTGTGTTGTCAACGCATAATTAGCTGCTCCCAAATCATAATAAGCGTGTCGATTTATACCTTCTTTTCCATCAAAGCCCATTTTGGCCAAGGCCAAAATCAACATGCCAGCGTGCTTGGCCCACAATTGATTGGCCGGAAATAAACATTCCAGCAATGGTTTAAACGCATCGGACGATTGATTCAGGGCATAAATGTAGCGCCAAGGCTGCGCGTTGTAGCTCGATGGCGCCCAGCGCGCCGCTTCGAACAAACTGCGGACTTGATGGGTTTCAAGTTCACGGGGCTGAAAAGCTCGTGGGCTCCAGCGCTGATCAATGAGCTCGTGTACAGGGTATTCTAATTGCTTACTAGTATTCATTTTATAATTGTAATTGTCTTTCGAAAAAATAGGGGCGTCAGCTAGGGAAAGCGAGCGCCCCATATGCGTTTTGCCATTTTAGTTCATACCCATTGGGACATCCATCAGCAACACGCGTGCGTTGTCGCTAGCTTGGATATTGATCGCATCTGCATCCCAAATCCCGAAGCCATCACGGCGTCCGAGGCTTTGCCCTTCGATGGTAACTTCGCCTTCTAAGACAAAAGCGTAGACACCATTGCCGTTGCGTTTGATGCGGTAGTTCTCTTGATCGCCTTTATTAAAAGTGCCGATGTGGAACCAAGCATCCTGATGCACCCATACTCCGGCATCGTCTGGATTAGGCGATAAGACTTGCTGGATCTTACTATTCTTGGCATTTTCCAGAGTGATTTGATCGTAGCGTGGTGTTACACCTTTCTTTTTTGGAAACATCCAAATCTGAAGGAAACGCACGTCGCGATCTTTATTTTTGTTGTACTCACTGTGAAAGACGCCGGTTCCGGCGCTCATCACTTGTACATCGCCCGAGCGAATGATGGCGGCATTGCCCATGCTGTCTTTGTGTTCCAGGTCACCTTCCAGGGGAATGGAAATAATTTCCATGTTGTCGTGAGGATGTGTACCGAAACCGCGACCAGGTGCCACGACATCGTCGTTTAAGACCCGAAGCACTCCAAAGTGCATGCGCTCGGGATTGTAGTAGTTCGCAAAACTAAAAGTATGATGTGAATCTAACCAGCCGTGGTTGGCGTGCCCACGGGTGTCGGCTTTATGCAATACTGTTTTCATTGTTCTAACTTCTTTATTTGGTAAATGATTGAATCCCACTTGCTCCATGAGCCTGTCGTAGGTTGACTTCTCGGTTTTATCCGTTTCGGCCTGCAGCCCTTTCGCTCCAAGTGTCAAGCCTGCAGCTCCAAGCAGTGATTTTTTTAAAAAGTTTTTTCTATCCATGATGTCTTCAGTATTTAGGTGTTGATTACGTATACAAAGATGCCGGGAAAAGATAGGAGAGGGGATAGGAAAATGGAAGATGGATATGTGAAAATCGGAAAAGAGGGTCTAGTACCCGCTTTTTGAGAGATGATTGGATAGTACTGAATTCAAAATCTCGGCCTACTCTTAAGAGAATAGAGAATAGAGAATAATGGAGACATGAAATATCGTTTGAAAATAAGGTGTAGGATTTTCAAAAATGCAACACGCCCTACTTCCCCCGAAAAGCCGAAGGTGACACCCCTGTATTTTTTTTAAAAAAACTACTGAAGTATAAAGGATCATCAAATCCCAAATCGTAAGCAATTTCTTTTACGCTTTTATCTGAGTATTTCAAATCGCGCTTGGCCTTTAGACTAATCTTCTCTTGTATGACTTCCTTGGCAGTTTGCCCAAGTAATGATTTTACTACTTGATTCAAATAACGGGAGGTGATATGCATTTGCTCGGCGTAATCGCCCACTTTATGCCAAAGGTGTATATTGGCTTCCACCAATTGTTTGAATTGCTTAAGAATTTGCTTGCCGCCATGCTGGTCTTCTAAATCCGAGGGGCGTTCCATACATTGACTCTCGACGTAGATGAGAAAGAGCTTAAGATAAGCACTCAAGGCAGCAATGCGATAGGTCATTTGCGATTCAAATACAGTCTCCATTTGCTCCATCAAAGTGGATAGCTCCGCGGCCGTTTCCTCGCTTAGGAAAATCGGCGGCCGCTCGTTGAAGTTATTGAACAGGTTAATCTGAGCAATGAAATCTTCGCTAATGTGATTGTGCTGCAAAAAGGATTTTGAAAACGTAATGACCCAACCCTGGGGCATGCCTTTGGGTGAGACCTGATGCACTTGCCCTGGACTTACGAAAAAGACAGCGCCCGGTGCCAGTTCATAAGTATTAAAATCAATCGTGTGCTGTCCGGTACCGTCCTTGACCCAAATCACGGTATAGTAATCGTGGCGGTGCGGTGTATCTACTTCGCCTTGAGTTTGCTCGTGGATGTTTTCCATGCGCTTGACATTGAGCGCGTAGGTCGTACCTAGATCGTCGAGGGTGTAGAGGTCGATGTGGGCCATGTGCAGTGATTTTGGCTAAATATACAATTTTGTATATATGCAAATTTGTATACGGATTTTGTTTTTCAAAACAATGCCCTGCCTCTTGGCGCCATTTCACTATCTTTAATGCATGTCAACGGAGGAAATCAAAAGCTATAATTCATTGTCAGCCTTTTTGCGATCCATTGGAGAAGCGGGGCTGGCTGATCGCGATTTCGTTATTCATCGGCTGGAGGCGGTGACGCCGCCACCGCCGTATCGCTCGCCGATTTTCCGAGCCAATTATTTCACCTTCGTGCTGGTGCGGCAGGGGCGGAGCTTTTATACACTGGATGCCCGTGAGTATGCCGTCCGACCGCATACCTTGTATTTTACCAACCCCGGTCACCTGAAAGCCTTTCGGATGCCAGGGGCAGTGGAAGGGATGCTGATTTCATTTTCGGAATCTTTTCTCAAAACCGAACTGGCAGCGGATGGCTTTGCGGAATTTCCGTTTTTACTATCGGAGATTGTGCCACCGCAATATCTGGAGGAAGCTTTTTTCATGGAGCTTTGGCAGTTAGGACAAATACTGTTACACGAGCAACAGCAATCCGGTGGGCAACAGTCGAAGATCATCGGGAGTTATTTTCGAATCTTTTTATTAAAAGTAAAAGAACGACTCTACCAAAATTATGATCCGATTGAGGACGGTGGCCGAGATTCCGAAATCGTGAAAAATTTTAAAATTAATCTGGAAAAACATTTCCGGGATTTGACCTCCGGACAAACCGATAAGTTGTTTCAAGTTGGCGATTTTGCCCAACTTCAGTTTTTGCACCCCAACTACTTAACCACCGTCATTAAAACCAAAACGGGCAAATCCATTCACGATTGGATTAGCGATAAAGTCATCGCCGAGGCCCAGGCCATGTTGAGGAATAGCTCAGATTCTGTAAAGTCTATCGCTTATAAACTCGGTTTTAGGGAAGCGAATTACTTCTCTAAATACTTCAAAAAACAACTAGGGTTGACTCCCGGGCAGTTCCGAAAAGCTCAATCTTAAATATTTACCCTTTTCTCTTAGATAACTGCATTTTTTGGCCCCCTTGCTTGCTGCATCTTTGTGGTATTACATCACAAAAAAATTAATCATGACACAGCAAGCAATAAAAACAACCTTAGTCACCGGAGGAAGCGGCGGATTGGGCCGCGAAATGGCCATGCAATTAGCAACTCAAGGCCACGATTTAGTGATTACTTACCACAGTAATACCAATAAAGCCAATGAAGTCGTCGCACAAATCGAAGCACTTGGCCGTCGGGCCCGTGCGCTCCAATTGGACGTAAGTCAAATAAATAATTTAGCCTCCTTCAACGTAGAGTTGAAGCAAACCTTGGCCGACTGGGGCAAGAGTGGACTCGATTATCTGGTTAATAATGCCGGTATAGGTATTCATGCACCAATTGGAAATACCGCCGAGGCCGACTTTGATCGCCTGATGAATATTCACTTTAAGGGCGTATATTTCCTGACCGAAAATGTTCTCCTAACGATGAATGATGGTGGAGGCATTGTGAATGTCTCAACGGGATTGACGCGCTTTGCTTTACCTGGCTATGCAGCTTACGCCTCAATGAAAGGCGCCGTGGAAGTGTTCACTAAGTATTTAGCAAAAGAATTGGGCGAGCGCCGAATCAAAGCGAATTTAGTGGCGCCCGGTGCGATTGATAATGAGTTTAACGCAGCGGCCTTTGATCATAATCCACAGATTCGAGAGTTCATCGCCGGGCAAACGGCGCTAGGACGTGTCGGACAGTCAACTGATATCGGTGGGGTAGTGGCTTTCTTGTGCTCCGAGGCGGGGGCTTGGGTCAACGCTCAACGGATTGAAGCTTCGGGTGGAATGTTTCTCTAGCCCACAATGACATGCTAAAGAGTCCGGTAATGCATTTGCCGGACTTTTTGCATTAGTCTGTTTTCAATACTCCCCGCATTAGTCCGGCAAAATCCTCTGCATTTTTAAACAGATGATCCCGGTAGCTGGTCGCACTAAATTTGAGATAAAACGCCTGCTCGTTGCGGAGTTGCAGCTCAATGGTGATGTTACCGTACTTTTGGTTGAATTTCTGATTGATGGGCTGCCGAAGATTGGTCGGAGGCTTGAGATAATGGCGCTGGACACTTTCCACCCATTTGGGACGATTGTAGGTTCTCACGTCCGACATATAAGACCGATAGTTCATGGCGAGCACCTTCTCTTTTAGATAATCCAACAGGTTAATGACCTCCTGGAGTGGATAACGCGTCTTCTGAAAATGAATGACGAAGCCTTTCGAGGAAGGGGTATCCAAAAAATCAATCGCTTCATCAATCTGCTCAGGATCAATAAGGTAATTCGCGTACTCCGCTTGCAACCAGTCGATCATTCGGCGGCGACCCAAGCCGGATTTCCAGCGCTCGTAGCCGGCCAGCTCTTCGGCACTGCGCTCAATCATTTCGTGAATGACGGGTTGATTCGGCGAGCTTTCTTCGGCTGCGGTGAATAGTTTCTTGATGTTATTCCAAAAGTCCGGCATCGGCAAAATCCGTTTTAAATCAGTTCTATTACTTAAACCCACAGCGTGTAGGAAGGTTGCAGTATTTGAAACACTTGATGGATTGATTGTACGTAAACTTTTTCAACCATCAACATTATTGTAATTTAGCGCCCCCGAAATATCCTTTCTGGGAAAAAGCACTGGTTTATGAAATTGAATACTAATCGCATTCTGATTGCGGTCGTCATTATCGTTTTGAATATTGCATTAGACCAATATACCAAAGTATTGGCTTTCGATCATTTGAAGGGGATAGCCAAGGAAAGCTATTTGGGTGATTTGTTTTACTTGCATTATGTGGAAAATACCGGCGCTTTTTTGAGCTTGGGTTCAGACCTTAACCCGACTTTACAACTCATCTTGCTAAAAGTCCTTCCGGTGGTGATGTTAGTGACTTTACTGTGGTATACGCTTTTTTCGGGAACGTTTACACGCTTACAAAGCCTGGCTATGAGTTTCATCCTCGGTGGTGGTATCAGCAATATTTACGATCGGATCAATTTCGGGAAAGTCATCGATTTTATGAATATGGGCATCGGTGATTTGCGTACGGGTATCTTCAATTTTGCCGATGTCTCCATCATGGTAGGGATTGGACTTTTCCTTTTTGCGGGAATTCGAGATAGCCGACAAGCGAAAAAAGAACAAGCCAATGCTGAGAAATCAACTTCAGAGGAGTCTACATCTACTGTGGTGGATGCTGATAATCTATCCGATGAGTCGGAATAGCCTTCATCCATTCTAATCAACCCGTTTTAAGACTAACAGGCGGAAATCTATAAAAGACTCTTTTTGAATACCTTTAGCTTTCAAGGCAATGGGATGCTGGCCTTGGTCTAGTTTGATTACCCCCATCTCCAAGGTTTTAAAATCTTTTTCAAACGATTCTTCTCGTTCTACCCGATCATATTCTGCACCTAAAAAGGGAGGATCGTGTGCCTCAGTAATTGTAGCTTGTAATTGATGCTTTCCCTGTTGTAAGATAAGCGTAGAGTTAACGGCTTCAGCTTTGCAAGTGTAGTAAACCGTAGCCCTGAATTGGCCTTCGACAAGCACCTCGCAATCCCACGAAATACTATCTGTATCGGCTAGCCAATTCGTGAAATAAGATGAATTTGGCCATCGATTGGAGCGTTGAATATTCCCGTGCGCTATCCCGTCACGCGCAGGCAGGTGTGTATATTTACTGCCTTTGAAACCGACTGGAAATACTTCTTTGCGGTCTCGATCCAGTTCTTTTAATACGGTGCTGGTCCACTTTTCTTTGGCATTCATCAATTGAGTAAGTATCGTATCGGTCGGTTGAGTCACCACCTCTTGCTGTCCCGGATCAGTTGACAAATCAAAGAGTTGATTATCCTTATCTAATAAATAGTGTTGACTTCTGACACTAACTTGCCCTCTCCAATGACTGAAGACAAAGCGATCTTTCCATGCATCTGCTGTGCCTTCCAGTAGCGGTTTCAAACTTATACCATCTAAGGGTTTTGGAAAGGGATTTTTGATCTGGACTAAATCCGTTAAAGTTGGCAAAATATCAATGGCGCTGGCAATGCGATCTGTTGTCTTGGGCTTTAGGTTGTCCTTCCAGTATATGATAAAAGGCGAACGTACGCCACCCTCATCAGTATGTCCTTTGATGCCTTTCAAACCATCATTCCATCGCCAACCATTAGGGCCATTGTCTGACATGTAAACGATAATCGTGTTGTCAAGCTGGCCCAAACTATCCAACTTGTTGATAATTCTTCCCACGTTCCAATCGATATTTGCACAGAGCGCCCAGGCTGCCCGTGTTTTATCTGTTTTTTCTTTTGAACCGTACCGATGAGTGGAATCAATGGCGACATCCTCGTATTTATTCCACCACAGGTCAGGGACTTGCATGGGACTATGAGGAGTGTTATAAGCCAGATAGGTGAAAAAAGGTTGCTGGCCGTTATTTTCAATAGCATTAAGGGCTTGTGTGGTTAAATCATCAATGATAAATCCATCTCCATTCACTACTTCCCCATTTTTTTCCAACATGGGACTGAAGTAGTTGCCCCAGTGTCCGGAGCAAAATCCATAAAACTCATCAAATCCGCGCTGGTTAGGGTGGAAAGGAGCTTGCATCCCATTATGCCATTTACCGTAGGCTGCAGTATGATAGCCATTTGATTTAAAAACCTCAGCCAGGGTGTGTTCATCAATATCCAAGCGCTCGCCACCTTGAGAGGTAGAATAAACGCCGCCGCGAGGATGATATCTGCCAGTAAGTATTTCGGCGCGGGTAGGGGAGCAAACCGGACTTACGTAAAATCGACTAAACTGAACACCATTTTTAGCGAGTTGGTCAATATTGGGTGTTTGTAAGACTTGATTGCCATTGATACCCAAATCTCCCCAACCTTGGTCGTCCGTTACGATGAGAATGACATTAGGCCTGCTCTTAACTTCTGGCGTTTTCATGCAGGACTGAAATGTCAGTAAAGCCCCTCCCCAAAAGAAGAGCATAACGTAAGTGAGGCTTAGCGGCTTGCTGAACATGATTATTTAAAGGTAGCGTTCGTGTAGCACATTCAAATGGTGCAACTCGTGTCCGGCGATGATGAATCCCAGAGCTCTAGGCGAAAACGGCCGCTCGCTCGCAGTCCCAATCCGAGCCAACATCTCATCGTTGAAATAATCAAATTGGGCCAAAGTAGCAGCACGCACCGCTCGATACTCTTGCAAAAGAGAAGGAATAGAACGCGCGTCGGCATCACAATATGGGATGTAATCGTCCTGATCAAAACCGGGCATCGGCGTCATATCGTTGCGTGCAATGCGTAAGGCGCGATGCGCCATAATGCGCTCGGTATCGATAATGTGTAGCAATACTTCCCGGATCGACCATTTGCCTTCAGCGTAGCGGTAGTCCCATTTTTCAGTGGGTAGATTTTCTAATAACTGTGTAGTACTGGTATTTAGATTATTCAGAACCGACATGAAATCATCGCCGGGGACTTGTCCGATATAGAGTTTGTAATAATCGTGTGATTCCTGTGCTGCAGGCCTTTGGTGTGTCATGTGTAAGGGATTTTAAGAAACATTTGGATTCGTCCAAAAGTAATAATTATGATCTTGATCCAATGCAAAATTAGTATCTAAATACAATTGATTGCCAATCATATTTGATTGCTCCGTTTCGAGCATAACGCCAGCTGCTTCGGTATCCTGCACCAGTTGCTTGGCCCGATCGATCAAGCGTTTCGAATGGCCGCGGCCGCGGAAGGCTGGCGCTACGTATAAATCATTGAGTAGCCACAAGCGACGTAGCTGGGTAGACGAAAACAGCGGATATAATTGTGTGAAACCGACCGGGGTATCTCCTTCATATACCAGATAAATGGTAGCATCGCCTTGGGTTAAACGGGCTTTTAAAAAATCTTCCGCCCCCGCCGGATTGGCGGGTTGACGATAAAACGCCCGATAGGCTTCAAAGAGTGGTACGAGGACCGATAAATGGCTAAGGTCAGCTTGGGTAATTCGAAATGTCATAAGCTAAAAATCACATTTTTACGAATGTACGGATTTCCACTTGTCCCGCAACTTTACGTCGTAAAAAATACATGCCAGCTGGAAGATGATTCACCATGATTTCGCGTTGATCGGACAACTGCATCACGATCTGTCCACGACTATCTATAATTTCTAATACGGCATCGGTAGGTGTAATCTCCAGCCAGAGACGGTCTTGCACCGGGTTTGGGGAAAGCTGCCAATCGGACGTCGTGGCTGGTTGGCGTACCGGTGTGAAGGTGGGCTCAATTTGCGCCACATAAATATCCGAACTGCCATTATTCGCCAAACTAAAGGGGCCAATAACCGCCGCTTCGTTGAAATTGCCGCCACAAGTCACGCGGCCGGTCTGATCGACACCCAGGCTAAAGGATTGGAGGCGCTCGGCGGTACCAATGCGGCGTAGCCGACGTAGGCTGCCATCCGTCGCTCGGAAACTGGCCAGATAACCATTAAGACTGCTGCCAGTAGCGGAGATTTGCGCATCGTCGACGAGCAAGTCACCGAAAAAATGACCGCTGAGGAGGAGTTGACCAGCGTGATAGGCCAAATCAGTACCAAAGCTGGCGTCGTTGAATTCGTCAATGGCCAAACCTCGTGCCCAGACCGGACTGCCCGCTGCGGTATATTTCATGACGTATAAATTCTGCGGAATACCGGGGGTGATAATCGATAGCTCCTCGCTGAGCCGCATTTCGCCGCTGAAAGATCCCGCGAGGTAAATGCTGCCTTCTTCATCGGTGGTCAGGCCATTGACCAAATCCTCAAATACGCCCCTTGGGGTGCGACCCCAGATCGGCTCGCCTTCACTAGTCAGCCGTGCGAGGAAGACATCTAAGTCGGTGATCACTGAGATCAAAGTATCCTCTGCAAAGGCCACTCTTCCCTGAAAATTACCGCACAGCAAAAGATCCCCATTGTCGGCTTCGCGAATCCGCCGGCCATCGATTCGCCCCGATTCACCGTAGTGGCGCGCCCATAGGAGCTCGCCTTGGGCATCGTAGCGCGCCACGAATAAATCGCGCTGATCTTCGGGAGCAACTAACGCTGTATCTGCGAGTAATAAGCTATCGGTAAAATAGCCTGTAACCGCTACGCCTCCATCCGCTAAAGGGGTACAATCGCTGAGTACTTTCAGGTCGGAGCCATTGATGCTGCGGACCCAGTCCAGGGTACCTTCAGGTGCGTAGCTCGCCAGATAATAGGCTTTAGTGGAAGAGACGGCCTCGATCACTTCATCTTCGAAAAAACCTTGAACCCAATATTGGCCAGTCCAAAATAATTGGCCGTTAGCACTTAGACTGATACTCGTCGTTTGGTCATTACTTTGACTGCCTCCGGTTACTGCCCAAATGGGATCGCCATTGGCGGATAATTTGCCGAGGAAGACATCCGTGTCGTTGATTGCTTCGAGAGTGGTGGTTCCCCAACTAAAACTTTCCGAGAAAGTACCACCCACGAATATTTCCCCGCTCGTGGGATCGACGGCGAGGCGCGTTAAGCTTTCCGCAGTTTCGCCGCCGGCGGGAAATACCCAGTTCCAGCTCTGTGCAGCACTCCAATGCGTGAAATGCAGACAAAGACTGACCAACAAGCTGATAGATAATCTAGAATGTGGCAAAAGACGATCGTTTTGGATATTTGGGCACCGATGCTTGGTGCTTACTATTTTGACGCTAAAAGTAGCGGTTTATTTTTCGCAGGAAAGGCTTTTTGGAAGGAATTGACGTGGGATGTACTTTATCCTTGGAAGGACATAGGGTGGTAGAATGAATGATATGAACTTTGTGGAACTTAGGACAAGTTAAAATCATTCAGGCTGCGATTAATTGCTCATCAATCGCAGCTTGAGTTGATTTAAAAATAGTAAGGTGTATTACTCTTTGTGGTTTATTTCTGCACAGGCACTCTAAGATCAATTTGAATAGTTTTACCTACCATCGTATTGGATAGCCACGGGCCATTGATATTATAATCTTTGCGTTTTACTTTAAAGCTACCAACAAAAAGTCCTCCCGTGCTAGTCTCTTTGAAAGTAAATGGAATTTCAATGGATTTGGTGACGTCTCGTATTTGTAAATTACCCGAAACATTATATCCCGTACCCGTTTTTTGGAATGATGTAGATTGGAATGAAATTTTTGGATACTTTTCTTCATTAAACCAGCTTTTACCACGTGCGTGTTTGTCTTTTGTTTTATTCCCGGTATCAATGGTGTTGACATCAACGCTAACGTTCATTTGAGCTGCTGATAAATTATTCTGGTCAAAGATGACCGTGCCTGTTAAATTGGAAAAAGTACCTTTTGCTGAGCTGGTCTTAAAGCGTATTTCGTAATCTTGTGTAATTGACCATTTGAGGTTTTCATTGATTGTAAATGCAGAAGCGAGTAAGAGTGTAAATAATCCAAGTGAAATCGCCGTCCTTTTCATTTTATGCTTTTTTTTGATTTAACAATTCAGTTGATAAATGGTTATTGAGATTATTTAATTAAAATATAATTCGTACCCTTTCTTTAAATATTGTCGGGCCGTAAAGATGCGACTCTTCACTGTTCCTAGCGGTACATGCAGCAAATCGGCAATCTCTTCGTAGGCGTAGCCCGCATAATACATCATAAAGGGTTGCCGGAAACGTTCGTCTACCTGGTCAATTAAATGCTGTAACTCTTTAGTGTTAAGCTTAATCTCTGTGGTGTTAGCGCTGTTTTTACCGCTAAGGATAGGACTGTCAACTTGCTTTGCTAAAATAGCCCGGTAGCGTTTTTGGCGCCGATAATTATTGATGAATAAATTCCGCATAATAGTTTTGAGCCAGGATAAAAAATTAGTGCCTCTGGCGAATTTATCCTGATTTTTTATGGCTTGAAAATAAGTATCCTGGCATAAGTCGTCGGCATCATTCCTATTACCGGTTAAGTGCTGCGCAAATCTTTGCAAAGCAATAGTATGCTGTTGTAATAGTGTATTGAATTCTATGGAGATGATATTAATGGCTTGCATTGACTTTTATTTTTTATTAAAAAAATAGAGCTTGTTTGGGAATTATTAATTGATCTACAAACGTCATTTTTTCGTATCCGCTAGCGGTTCTCTCCGTCAAATGTCCACCGGATATTTGGTTTCAAAGAAACTTCACTGTGTTCACGTAGCCTCCGGCGACGCTCCTCAAAAGGCGTCTCGTTTAAACAAAAAATGTCAGTTTTCGATAGAAAGAACAAATCCTAAACAAGCTCTAAGCGACCTTCCGATAACTCCAAACCGCCAAAATGTTGAAAACCACGGCTAGTACTACCGTAACTCTGAAACTGAATAACACATCACTAAATCCACTTCCTTTTAATAAAACGGATCGCATGACGTGAACAAAATGGGCGATAGGGTTGGGGATGGTTAAATGTTGAGCCCATTGGGGCATACTTTCGATGGGAGTGAAAAGTCCACTCATTAGAATGAAAATAATCACAAAGAAAAAAGTCGTAAACATCGCTTGCTGCTGTGTGTCTGAGAGGTTGGAGATAAATAAACCGAGACCTAAAACGGCCGTTAAATTGACCACGCAATAAGCGAAGATGACGCCTAAATTACCGCGGATTGGAATATCAAAAATAATTTTCCCAGCGGTCAGCCCGACCATGAGAAGGATAATACCAACGACCAGAAACGGAATCATTTTACCAAGGATAAATTGCCATTTTTTGATAGGCGTTACATTTACTTGTTCGATGGTGCCAATTTCGCGCTCGCGCACAATATTCATCGCTGTAAGGAGCATGACCAGAATAGTGACTAATTCGCCCATGATCCCCGGCGCCATAAAATATTTATAATCCAAATCGGGATTATACCAATTAGAGGATTCGATATCAATGCGCGGTGAAGTACTTTGCTTTTGTACGACCAGACGTGGCGAGACATCCATCCGCAATTCCTGATTAAATGATCGGATGATGGTTGATAAATAGGCTGCTCCGACCGTTGCTTGTTGACCGTTGATGGCGTTGACGAGTAACTGAATTTCGCCTTGCCGCTCCCTGAGAAAAGTTCGCTCAAAGCGCGGCGGGATAGTCAAGACAATATCTACGCTGCCCATTTGGATCATGTCATCGGCCTGTTGCACTGCGGCGGGCGCATCTACCAAAATAAAACGGTCGGACACCTGAATTTTGTTGATCAGCTGTCGGGCATAAGCGGATTGATCCAGGTTCACGATGGCCAGATTCACGTTTTTAACCTCATTGTCCGCAGCGTAGGATAAAACGATTAATTGTACAATCGGTACCACCGTCATCAAAGGCAGCATCGATTTGTTGCGGAAGATTTGGATGAATTCCTTTTGAATAATAAATAGCAGACGACGCATAAAAGGATGTTTATTTGTAAATCACTTTGAAATTTCGACGAGCGGCGACTAAGAGCACCAGCAGCATAATGACTAAGATCAGCGAAGGCCAATAAATCGCTTCCCAACCTGCATCTTTCAGCATCACCGCTTTTTCAATGTCGATGAAGTAACGGGCCGGGATAATGGTCGATAGGTATTGCAAAAAGCTGGGCATACTCGCAATCGGAAAGAGAAAGCCAGACAAGAGCATCGTTGGCATTAGCAAGGTGAACATTGAGGTCATCATGGCCGTCTGTTGTGTCGTTGAGCGCGTAGAGATCAACACCCCCAGCGCAAGTGCTACCAGCAAGTACAACAAACACAGACCTAGTAATACTCCCAGATTACCGAGGATCGGCACGTTGAAAATGTAGACCCCCATCACGAAAACAATCAGCGCATCAACAAAGGCCAACAAAACATATGGCGTGACCTTGCCGATAATAATGAGGATCGGTGGCAAGGGAGAGACCAGCAGTAAATCCATCGTACCGGTTTCCTTTTCTTTGGCGATGGTCAGCGACGTCATCATGGCACAAATGAGCATTAGAATAAGTGCTACTACACCGGGAATGAAATTGTAAGCGCCTTCGAGCTGTGGATTGTACAGCATGCGGGTTTCAATGTCGAGCTGATAGGGGAGTGCCCCTTGCTCGGCGTGTTCGTTTTGGAAGGCGCCGATCATTTGGGAGGCGTAGCTGGTGAGGGTCGTCGCGTAATTTGGTTCGGTGGCATCGGCGATGAGCTGTACGCTGGCCTGCTTGTCTCGGTAGAAGCGCCGCTCGAATTGAGGTGGAATGACGACGGCGAATTTTACCGTCCCGGCCCGAAATGCCGCTTCTATGCCTGCCTTATTGGGAGGCATGTCGATCAAACGGAAATGCCCCGAGGCCGTCAGGTGTTCTACGAGCGATTGGCTAAGGTCATCTTGTGCTTCATCGATCACGGCTATGGACGCATCCTTAAATTCATTGGTTACCGTATAGCCGAAAATCAACACCAGCGCGATTGGCATACCAAAGAGGATGAATAAAGTCCGCGTGTCCCGTAAAATGTGGAAGCTCTCTTTTTTGACAAAAGCCCAAAATATTTTCAACAGCATATCTAGTCGTTTATAAATTGAATTTCAATGGCTTGGCGTGGGGCGCGTAATTGGATAGCGGAGCGTTTAAATTTTGGCCGGCCCATTTTAGCTTGATTAGCAGCACCTACTGGTTCCTTGGGCATCCCAATGAGGTTTGAATCCATCTCCCCGTTGCTGTTTTTATCTTGAAAAACGGAAACTGCGTAAGTGCCATAGGGGATATTTTCAAAAGTGTAGGTGGCTTGATTAGAGAATTGCTTAATCGTCCCCTTGTAAGCGGCCTTGTTCATGTCTTTTGGAAAACCATCGGCTTGTTTAAACAGCATAAAAAAGATCTGTCCTTTACCGGGATTTTTAATATCGGTGATGGTAACGGTTAGATTACCAGTGGACTGGGCCAATAGAGGACCTGCCGTAGCGAGACAGAAGAAAAGCATGAGTAATTTTTTCATAATTAAGGTGTTTTTGAAAAGGATTAATCTCTTACCAGTTTGAGGAATACTTCATCCATGGTATTTGCCGAAAATTGTTGTTTGAGTTCGCGTGGCGAACCCAGCGCGTCGATGCGTCCTGCCACCATGATGCTGATACGGTCACAGTATTCAGCTTCGTCCATGTAATGAGTGGTTACGAAAATGGTTACGCCACGATCTGCGGCGGCGTAGAGCATCTCCCAAAACTGTCGGCGTGTAGCTGGGTCAACGCCACCCGTGGGTTCATCCAAAAAAATGATCTTCGGATCGTGTACGCCCGCTACGGCGAAAGCGAGACGCTGTTTCCAACCCAGCGGTAGGCTACCCACCAGCTTGCGGGCGTGATTTTCCAGGCCCAGCTGCTCGATGATTTCACTGGTTTTTTGCCGAATTTGTCGGCGAGATAAACCATAAATGCCACCGTAGAAATTGATGTTTTCCCGAACGGTTAAATCTTCGTACAGGCTGAATTTCTGGCTCATGTAGCCAATGTTTTCTTTGATCTGTTCGGTTTGTTGGTACACATCGTAACCCGCAACTGTGGCCTCGCCTTCGCTTGGACGACTCAGCCCAATCAGCATTTTAATCGCGGTAGTTTTCCCGGCACCATTGGCGCCAAGGAAACCGAAAATCTCACCGGCCTTGACGTCGAAAGAAATAGCATTGACGGCCTTGAAGTCGCCAAATATTTTAGTGAGCGCTTGGGCTTCGATTACATTTTGGATCTGTGACATAGGGCTTAGATTAAGTCAAGGAATACATCCTCGATGGTTGCTGTAGTAGGATGAATCTCGATCTCTCGATGGCCTTTGAAGTTGAGAAAGGCCTCAATTTTTTCCGTGGAAATGGCCTCCTTGGTGGTTAAATGCAAGAATTCACCGAAGGCTTCCACCCGTTCGGTAAAAGGCTGGGTACGCAAATCTTGCAGCAATTGATAAAAATTTTGGGCGCTGACGGCGAAAAGTGGTTTATCAAAACCATGGATAATGTTTTCGGGACTATCAATACGTAGAATCTCACCGGTCTGAATCAATGCGATACGCTCACAAAGTGAAGCCTCATCCATATAAGGGGTGCTGACTATGATGGTGATGCCTTTGCTCTTGAGGCGCTTGAGCATATCCCAAAACTCCGCCCGACTGACGGCATCTACGCCGGTTGTTGGCTCATCGAGGAAAAGGACCTTTGGCTCGTGAATCAAGGCGCAGCAGAGCGCTAGTTTTTGCTTCATTCCACCGGAGAGCTTCCCGGCGCGCCGTTTGCGGAAGGGCTCAATTTGTGTATAAATCTCTTCGATCAGATGATAGTTCGCCTGAATCGTTGTCCCAAAAATGGTTGCAAAAAATTGCAGGTTTTCTTCTACAGACAGATCTTGATACAGAGAAAAACGCCCTGGCATATAGCCAATAATCTTTCTAATCTTTTTGTACTCACGTACCGTATGAAAGCCTTCAATCAAGATGTCACCAGTATCCGGGATGAGTAAAGTGGTCATCATCTTGAACAGGGTAGACTTGCCCGCTCCGTCTGGCCCGATGAGCCCAAAGAGTTCTCCTTTTTCTACCGAAAATTGACTCTCTTTCACCGCTTCGACGGCATCGTATGATTTACTGACGCGATCAACTACAATAGAGGACATGTGAGAATGTTTAATGATGAAATGGTTTTACTGGGCTTGGTTCGCTTGAACTGTAGAGGATGGCGTGGTCTTGAAGTTGACTTCAGCGGGCATCCCAATTTTGAGTAAGCCATCGGGATTTGGTACCCAGGCTTTGACCGCATAAACTAAATTGACACGATCCTCCTTAGTCTGAATAGTTTTGGGGGTAAATTCTGATTGATCGGAAATCCAGTAGATCGTCCCTTCGAGGGATTGGAAGCCCGTTTCTCCTTGATCGATCAGGACCTCAATACTTTGTCCAATGCTGACGTCTTGTAGTTGCACCCCACTGGCATAGAAGCGTAGTGTCATGGTATCGAGCTGCCCAATTCGATAAAGTGGCGCACCGAGAGTAACGATCTCATGCGGTTCGGCGAGTTTAGTCAGGACGCTACCATCTATAGGATTATAAATGTAGGATTGTCGGATGCTTTCATTGATCAAGTCGATCTGCGCCAGCAAAGGGGCCTTCTCGGAAAGGATCGACCGATTACTGGTTTGCGTCTGGGACTCGAGGGCCGTAACTCTCCGATCAATGACCTCGATTTCACCATTGAGATCATCCAACTGTTTGGGCGTAGCTGCTTTCTTAGCTAAGAGGCGATTCACACGGTCGCGCTCTCGGATGAGGTTAGCTTTTTGATTTTTTAGCACTTCGATATCGGCCAGAGCCGTTCGTAATTTTTGGGGCAAGCTGTTGATGCTAGCTCGGATTTGCTCCCGTTGTAAGTGGAGTTGAGTGGTATCCACGAGTCCAATTAGCGTACCCGCTCTGAGACGTTCACCTTCTGCAACGCGCAGGAAAAGGAGTTGTCCCGTTGCTTCTGCACTAACCGTAGTGGTGGTGGCTTCGAAATTACCGTAGGCATCAGAGAGTGCTGCTTTTTCTGTACAAGCAGTAAGCAAAACAATTGCGAATGAGAAAAAAAATAATTTGGACATTATACGATGGGTTGTGAGGTTTAAGAGTAAGAAGTGAATGAAGCTTTAAGACAGTTAGAATCACTTCTACGATTTATTCAATGAGCTGCCCTCGATCGTTGAGGAACTCCAGCTGTGTTTTCAATAATTCAGTTTGGTGAATCACCAGGTTCTGTCGAGCACGCAGTTCGGCGTTAACTTGAGTGATGTATTCCGTGCTGGTAATCACACCTTCATCCAGCTGAGCGGCCAATTGCTGTAGAATATCTGCTTGCAGGCGAGCAATCGCTTCATCGTGCTGTATTTGTGCTTGCAGACGACTGGTCTCTGCCTGATAACTAGCCGTTTGGGTATCAATGTTGAAGGCAAAAGTGGCTTCGGTATGACGTATCTTTTGGGCCTGGAGTGTGAGTAGTTCTTTATCAACTTTAGACTTTTTCCAATCGGTAATGGGCCAATTGAAGCGTGCCCCTAGTGTACCGTACGGCGCGACGTTATTATCGAGGATGTTGAGCGGATTGGGGTAACCAACCCCCGCCTGAGCGTAGGCACTAAGCTTGGGACGGCGGTTAGCTTCAATGAGGTCAGACTGGGCCATGATGGCATCGCGCTGCACACGAAATAGTTCTTGCTCCGGGCGATTCAGTTCAGGCACCTGCTCTGGGCTCGGCAATTCAGGGAATATGAGCTCGACATCTACGGCTAATGTTTCTCCTATTAGTTGTCCGAGCGTATTGACTAAACCCTTGACTTGGAACGCGATGTTATCTTGCTGGGCGACTAGTTCAAGCTGTTTGACCTCGATTTTAGTCTGCTCACTTTCCAGCGCTACGCCTTGCTCGACGCTAGCGGCAATACGTGCTTCACGGGCTTTCAGATCTTCGAGAGAGATGTCAATCAATTTGGACTGCTCCCGCAGCAGCGAGATGTTGACAAACAATTGGTTGATACGGGGCCGGAGGCCAAAGCGTTCAACCTCCAGGTTTTGTTTTTCCACATTGAGTTGCGCTGCTTTGAGTTGGCGTTGAGCAGTATTGATGCCACCATCCAGGAGATTGTAATTAGCTTCGATGTAGGTCCGAATGGAGACTAGAGGTTGATCGATTTCGAAAGGAACCATTCCTTCACCAGTATCCAGGCTGGTACTTTCAGATTGGATACGCCCATCGCCTAATAAATCGATCGTTGGCTTTTTAGCAATATCCAATTGCTGCATTTCCATCTGGTAGATTTGATCTTGGATGTTTATATTTTGGAGAATGGGATAATGATTCTCAAATCGGGTATAGGCCTCCGAAAGCGATAATTGACGGAGCGATTGTGCTTCGACGGGGGTAAAAAACAGCCCACAAAAGGCAAATAAAATCCAGGGTTTGGGCATGGCGGCTTACTTTTTAGTTTAACTGATTTATTTATTTAAAAAGTTTAACTTTTTGGTTAATTCTGTGGCAAAAAAAATCAATCCACTTTGAGCGCATGATGCATGAAATCCATAATCACATTGACGCGATCTTGCATCAGCTCTTTGAAATCCTCCTCCGGGATATCCATGATCGTACAGAAAATGGGTTTGGCAATGAAGGGAAAAACACAAAGCCCCATGATATTGAGTACAATATGGACTGGTGGTACTTCTCTCAATTTTCCAGTACTTTGTTCTTCCATGATTTGCATGATGAACTTGCGCATCGCAGGAAAATATTGAGCTCTCTTTTTTAATTCAATAATGAAACTTTCCCGCTTTTGCGATAGCTCGGACATGATGAAAAAAGGTAGATCTGGTTCTTTGATTAACAGTTTGACGTAAGTCCCGACTACTCTTTCCAATTTTGTCCAGAAATCACCGTCTTGATCCAAACTTTGTGCAAAAATGGGGATCACGCGGTTGAGCGTTTGGCTAATGATTTCCTGATATAATTTCTCTTTGGATCGAAAATAGTAATGCAACATGGCCTTATTGATACCGGCTTTATCCGCAATTTCTTGCATGCGAGTAGCGGCGAATCCGTTTTGTACGAATTCTTGTCGCGCGACATCTAAAATGGTATTTTCAGTATCCTTTGCCATTGTTAACCACAAATTTTAACCATTTGGTTAATAAATGCAAATTTTTTCGAATTTTT
The DNA here is from genome assembly GCA_028285085.1 of Saprospiraceae bacterium. Classification (GTDB taxonomy): domain Bacteria; phylum Bacteroidota; class Bacteroidia; order Chitinophagales; family Saprospiraceae; genus JAHDHW01. The sequence continues at coordinate 94,129 of JANQQI010000021.1, forward strand.
TTTGAAATAAAGAGGAAATAGAATTTGATGTTGACCTTGATTGCATTGTGAAAACTAGTAAAATAATAATGAATGAACGGTGATAAATATTGAATAGGAAGTGATACTTACACTTTAAATTCACTTTTTACGTTTCCAATATCCAAACTATTTGATATCCCTTTCTTCCGTGCAAGTTCTGTAAAATCCCTGTACTTTTGTACTTCAATAGTTATAAATCCATGCAACGTATCCTTCTTTTTGTTCTTCTACTCGGTGGAAGTACTTTCTTATCTGGGCAAGATCATTATGCCTGGGCTTTCAAAACCAATCAATACGACCGTAGTAGCGATTTTAGTGATGGGCTAGCCATTATTCAAAAAGGCTTTAAGCGAGGCTATATCACCCGTGAAGGCCAGGTACATCTGGCCCCCAAGTTCAATATCATCGATGCTTACGCCGAAGAGGTGGCCTCGGCGGGGTACACGGATTTCAAAACGATGGATTCCCGCAGCGGTTATATTAACCGAGCTGGTGGATGGGTAATTGAACCGCAATACGAGGTGACCAGTCCTTTTCAAGAAGGTTTGGCCTGCGTACGATTGAATAAACTCTGGGGCTTTATTGATCGCTCGGGTACCCTGGTAATTCCGGCGAAATTTACCGAGGCCAGCACTTTCTCAAATGGCTTGGCTCCCGTACAATATCAAGAAAAATGGGGCATTATCAATCCACGGGGCGAATGGGTTGTAGAACCCAAGCTGGATTATATCCTCGCGGAAGCAGAAGGCTTGTTTTGCGTCAAGATTCGGGATAAGTGGGGCTACATTCGGCCCAACGGTCAACTCGCGATTCCGCCGATTTACAACTACGCGAGCAGCTTTTCCGATGGCTTGGCGAAGGTGGAAAAAGATGGCAAATACGGTTTTATCAATGCCGAAGGTGAATTTGTGATCTCCCCCCAGTTTGATATGGTCTATAGCTTTTCGCATCAGTTAGCCTGTGCACAGCAAGGCGATCTTTGGGGCTTTATTGATCGCTCGGGGCAGTTTGTCATTGCACCACAATTTGAGCAAGCTAGCAGCTTTTCGGAGCAACTCGCCCGGATCAAGCAAAACGGCCAATGGGGCTATATCAGCACCAAAGGAAAAATGGCCATTCCGCCAGCCTTCGACTCCGCCTATGACTTTTGCGAAGGCCTCGCTCGCGTACAGCAGGGTGATCAGAAGGGATATATTCGTTACACGCCACCTACGGACGAAGAGCTCATTATCGATCAGCCTAAAGCCAACCCACTAGAGCTCACCCGCCGTGAGATCAAAACCGGACATCATATTCGGCTCCAAAGCAGCCGCTTCACCATCAAAGTATTCGACCACAATAAGATTGACGGTGATATCGTCTCCATGAATTACAACGGCCGCTGGCTCCTCAAAGGATATACGTTAAAAGAAGAGGCCAAAGCTATCGTGCTTAACCTTGATCCGAATATCGGTGAGAACTATCTGCTTTTTTATGCCGATGATTTGGGGAAGAATCCACCCAATACTGCTGCAATTGTGATCGACGATGGTTTGGAGGAGCAACGCGTAATTCTTAATGCGAATCTAAACCAATGCGATATTATCTATTTTGAGCAAAAATAGAAGTGAGGCTAGATTTAATCTCCTAACAACAAAAGCCATTGTGGATTCCACAATGGCTTTTGTTCATCAGTCCCGGACTATAATCGGGTTATTCAATGCCTAGTAAGATACGCCCAAAGAACGCAAGGTTTCTTTGTCGAGCTGGCCGATTGGCAAGCCGTTATCTTTTTGGTATTTAGTCAATGCTGATTTGGTTTGACGACCCAGAATGTTATCGATTGGTCCCGGGCTGTAACCGCGCTCTTTCAGTGCATTTTGGATTTGGCGGATCGTGTAGCTATCCAGTTTGTCACCACACAACACTTCACGCCACTCGGTGAAACCACCAGCTTTTACCAGACGACGCTTCGTTACCGTTGCGTACTCCGCAGGAATCTCGATTTCACGAGTATCCGCAGCTGATTTCAATTTGCGGTAGCTACGATTGTCGTACTCCGCAGGGATTTCGATTACGCGAGTACAGTCATCACCATTGTCGGTGTAACCATCAGGGCAGCCTTGGCGTACACGCTTCGTTACGGTACGGTATTCTGGATCAGCTTCTACAACGCGAGTGCTGGTAGGCTGGTCGATAACGCGCTTCTTGATCGTACGATATTCAGCTGGTACTTCTACTTCGCGAACTGAAGCAGGGGTCTTGATGACTCGCTTCGTTACGCTGGCATATTCTGCCGGGATATCAATTTCACGAGTTGTAGCCGGTGTTTTTACCTTGCGGAAAGAACGAGTACCGTATTCCGCGGGGATTTCTACAACGCGAGTACAGTCGTCCCCATTGTCGGTATAACCATCTGGACAACCTTGGCGAACTTGCTTAGTCACGGTACGGTATTCAGCCGGTACTTCAACTAAACACCATACGAGGCAATCCTCAGGATCGGCAGACAAACAATTGCGATCTGCTTTTTTCTTGATCCACTTAGTGTTAGCTGGCTTGACTTCGATGCGCTCTGTTTCCGTCTTGTATTCCGCAGGAACGCGCTCGATGCGAGACGAGGCTTCCTTAACCAGAACTTGCTCGGAAGCTGTTTCGTAAGTTGCAGGAGTTGTTTCTACACGCTTTGATGCTTCTTTTACAACCACTTGCTCGGTGACGGTTTCATATTCAGCTGGCACAGGAATTTTTTGTACACTGGCTTCTTTGACCAGTACTTGTTCTTCGACCGTTTTGTAAGTCGCAGGTACTTCCATGAGTTTGGTACATTTGACACCATCATCATTGTAGCCAGAAGGACAACCCACACGCATGCGCTCGGTTACCGTTTCGTATTCCGCTTTAACGCGCTCGATGCGTGTTGCCGCTTCTTTTACCAAAACCTGCTCAGTTACTGACTCGTATTCCGCAGGCACCGTTTCAACTCGCTTAGATGCAGCACGCACCAAAACCTGCTCGGTGACGGTCTCGTACTCATCTGCGATCAAACACTTCGCGTAGCACTTGCCAGGCTCTTGGTTTGGTGGCAAATCACCCGGCTGCGCTGAAGCTACTAGTGCAACCAAGAGAAATGCTGCAGTAATAATTAGGTTCAATCTTTTCATAGTTAAGAAAATTGGTTTTGATTAATAAAAATAGTTTTTGATAGAATAGAGATATATCATTAACATGTTAATGTGCTCGGAGAAGTAAAGAGTGCAGTGTTGTATCAGTTAGACTAGTAGGAAGTTGTTCAGAGGGGTGTAAATACGTTAACAAATTTAGTGTATATTTTTCGGATAACATAGATAATGTTTTGTTATTATCCCCGTCGGAATACCGTGTTCGGAAATGTTCGACATGGGTTCTGTGTGGCCATCTTTGAACAGTATTTGAATTTCTTTTTTCGAAGTACTGTACGCAGAGTTGGTTTCTTGCCCGGCGAAGATTAGGTATTCTGCGTCTGCCTCACTGACCGGGTAAGTTTGCACGACCTTATGACGTAACATTTCGAGATGGTCACTAGCAAAGGGTTCATTATTGAGGTGGACCCGGAATAAGCGTCTGTCAATGAGAGATTTGGAAAGGAAAGAAAGTATGAAATCGCTATGATTGATCCAGGCTTTGAAGGCTGAAATGATATCGTGATCATCGAGCAATGCAAAGTTGTCTAGGAGAGCGCGTCGGTTATTTTGAAAATCTTCGCTGGTATAATCCGTATACAAGAACGTGCGCAATGCCGTTGGAACATCCAGCTCGACACCTTGAGTGGCGAGATACTTGGCCCGTTTCAGGCAACGGATCAACATCTGTTCGGCGGCCAATGAGGTCTTATGGAGATAAACTTGCCAGTACATCAGTCGACGGGCGATCAGGAATTTTTCGATCGAGTAAATCCCTTTTTGTTCGACCACCAATGTGCCGTCTTTGACCGATAGCATCTTGATGATGCGATCGTAGCCAATTACGCCTTCGTGTACGCCGGTAAAGAAGCTGTCGCGATTGAGATAATCCAAACGATCCATGTCGAGCTGGCCGGAAACCAATTGGTGCAAAAAGCCTTTATGATAACGATCTTCAAAAATTTCAATCGCCAAATCTAGCTTACCCGAGAATTGCTCATTGAGTTCTTGCATGAATAGAACTGATAAATCTTCGTGGTGGGCATTCACCAGTGTATGTTCAAGGGCGTGGGAAAAGGGACCGTGTCCAATATCATGGAGTAAAATGGCGATGCAAACGGCGCGGGCTTCGGGCTTGCTAATGTCAATTTTTTTGGAGCGAAGCACACTGATGGCTTGTTGCATCAAATGCATGGCCCCCAATGCATGGTGAAAACGCGTATGCAAAGCCCCCGGATACACATAATGGGTTAGTCCTACTTGCTTGATCCGGCGCAGGCGTTGAAAATAAGGGTGCTCGATGAGATCGAAAAGAATCCCGTAGGGAATGGAGATGAAACCATAAACGGGATCATTGAAGATTTTCTTTTTATTCATGCCTGCTAACTCGTTTGGTTGTTGTACGCATAGACTAAGCTTGCGTGTTGCAAATTTAATCTCCTTCTTCGATAATTTTGGCAGACGAAGAAAAAGAAGCCCAAAAAGTCCCTAATCTAGATTATGGTTAAATCAGTTCTCTATTAAAATAAGCGCTCAATAAACCTGACCGGGACAGACTTGTTCTTTTTTTTATACAAATACTTATTGTACAAAAATAAGGTAGTGAAACATGGCGTTTGGAAAAAGACTTGTAACTTGACTCCTGACTATTAAGAATAACCCGTAAACCAGCTAAAATGGAAAAAATAAAAATCCTGTGGGCAGACGATGAGATTGATTTGTTGAAACCTCAGATGATGTTCCTGGAAAAAAGAGGCTATGATGTGGTCACTGTGACCAATGGACATGATGCACTCGAAGAATGCGAAGAGACCAATGATATTGATGTCGTTTTTCTGGATGAATCCATGCCGGGACTAACCGGACTCGAAACACTCTCACGTATCAAAGAAGTAAAACCACACCTCCCAGTGGTGATGATTACCAAAAATGAAGCAGAAAACGTAATGGAGGAGGCCATCGGTGCACAAATCAGTGATTATCTGATCAAGCCGGTGAATCCCAACCAGATTCTGCTGACCCTCAAGAAAATTATCGATAGTAAGCGATTGGTGCAGGAGAGCACTTCTTCTGATTATCAGCAGGAATTCCGACAAATTCTGATGCAAATCAATAGCGGGCTGGATTTTCGTGAATGGGCGGAAGTATACAAAAAGATCATCAGCTGGGAGCTAAAAATCCAAGAATCCAACTCTACGCAGATGGGCGATATTCTCGCCATGCAAAAGAGTGAGGCCAATTCGGAGTTTTCAAAATTTGTGGTAAAACGCTACCAAGACTGGGTAAACGAGGAGATCGAAGCTCCAGTGATGTCCTACAATCTGATGCGCCATAAGGTGTTCACTCAGATGAAATCGGATAAGCCGACCATTATGCTGCTGCTCGATAATCTGCGCTTTGACCAGTGGAAAACGATCGAACCAATCGTTACGGAATTTTTCCGGGTTGAGGAGGAAGATTTCTTTTACAGCATTTTACCGACTTCGACTCAGTACAGCCGCAACGCTATTTTTTCGGGTATGATGCCCGCGGAGATTGCTAAGCATTACCCTGATTGGTGGCGCAACGATAATGAAAGTGGCGGTAAGAATTTGCACGAGCACGATCTATTGGGCGAACAGATTCGACGTACTTTCCGCAAGGAGATCAAGTTCGACTATCATAAGATCACCAATGTTCATTATGCTAAACAGTTGCAGGATAATATTCTCAACTATTTGCACAACGATTTGACGGTTATTGTGTACAACTTCATCGATATGTTGTCGCACGCTCGTACGGAGATGGAGGTATTGAAAGAATTAGCCGGGGATGAGGCGGCCTATCGTTCGTTGACGCGTTCTTGGTTTGAGCATTCGCCGCTTTGGGTAGCTCTGCAAAAGGCCGCCGAGCGTGATGTACAATTGATTATTGCTACGGATCACGGTACGATCCGCGTGAAGCAGCCTTCAAAAGTGGTTGGGGACCGTGAAACGACGACTAACTTGCGTTATAAAGTAGGTCGTAATTTACAGTATGAAAAACGTGATGTGCTCGATTTCCGCGATCCGCATAAAGTCGGTTTGCCAAGACCAAATGTGAGCTCAACTTTCATTTTCGCAAAGGAGGACAAGTTCTTCCTTTATCCTAACAACTATAATCATTATAATAATTACTATCGCAACACTTTCCAGCATGGTGGTATCTCTCTGGAAGAGATCATCTGCCCGGTGGTAAAACTCAGCGCGAAGTAAGGAAAATCAATGAAAAGATGAATAAAGCCTCTTACCGTTTAGGTGAGGGGCTTTTCAATTTACTCAAAAGCCGAAAAGCGGACGATTTGTCCATTCTCACCGACAAGATATCCTGTGTCTTCAATGACAAAAACATCGTAGAAATCCACGTTGGGCAGATCTTTCACGATGGCCCAGTCCTCACCGCCATTGGTGGTTTGCCAAAGCAAGCCCCCTTCACCACAGATATAGCCACGATCGGCATCGACGAAGTGCATCGCTAAGAAAGGTTTATCGGAGACCGTGATTTGATCTCCGCCGCGTAAGCGATCCCAGCTTTCACCGGCATCGGTTGTTTTGAGAAGTGTCCCGTTGTAGCCAATGATATAGCCAGTGCGACTATTAACAAATTGGACTTCACGGAAATAATCCCCTGTGGTTTCGGAAGGTGCCCAGGTTAAGCCACCGTCGGTAGAGCGTAAAATCAAACCGTAGCCAACGGCATGAATTGTCTTTTCATCGGAATAGGTAACTGATTCGAGTTGGTTATCCAGCGTATCAGTGGCGACAGTAGCGTAATTGTCACCAAGCGTCATGATGACGCCGATGCTAAAAGCTTCTCCGCCAACGACAACGCCGCGCTGCGCTTCGTAGAAGTCAACACCGCGTAAGATATTCCAGCGCGGCAGCCGATGAAATTGCCAATTATCGGGCTTTTGTTCGAATAGATACCCATCGATACCTACAATATGGCCAGTACCATCCGGTAGAAAATCTATTCCAAAAAATTGCTTGTTGGCAATTGAATCAACCTGCCAGTTATTGCCACCATCGTAAGTATGCAGCATAATACCTAAATACCAAGTGTCGCCACCAACGGCGTAACCAGTGTCGGCATGGGTGAAATGGACGGCTGTGAGGTTGTGGCTGGTGCCAGAGTTTAAGTTATCCCAGGATAAGCTGATTTTCTCTTTTTTGCAGGACAAAAAAGCAGTTAAACCAATGATCAAACAAAGATAAATCAGACGACGATCCATACGTGATACCTTCATGATTTAGTTATAGCCCATGAAGATAGATAATGATCAAATGCGGTGCACTACTTTCGGGCCGTAAAATCGTCACTCAGCGGTCATTAGGCCCCTAGGGTAGAGATTTTAATCATTATTGCGGGTGCTGTCCTTGGCTAGATTTTGGTTCGCGTCGGGAGCAGCGTCACCACTATGAGATGGGGGCGTGTTGAGTTTTTTCTTATCGACCCGGCGTGGAGATACTGGAAAGGCAGCACTACCGTAGTGGGTAAACTTGTCGTCGTAGACGAGTGGAAATTTATAATGATTCATGAAGCTAGACAGGAAGGCGGCTACTTCCACCACATCAACGTTACGAGAACTCGGCTTGAGGTGGAAGGCGATGTGCTCGATGCTACCGTCATTGTTCCAAAAAACATTGAGCCAGAGCTGAATACCTTTAATTTCGTAGTCGATCTCATCGGCAAAGACTTCCATTTCTTCGAGCATGCTGCGCCATTTTTTGAAGGCTAATTTCATGTCATCGCCGCAGGCAGACAAAAGCAATGTTTGATATTCTACATTGAGCTGCTCGTAAGCACTTTCGTGCTCTCCGAGGATAAATACTTTGGGTAATGCTTGTTGACTAACAACGGATTGAGGCGCTTGAGCCGCTAGTGGAGCCGTCATTAAACAGCAAAGTAGAAACAGTAGATGATGAGGGGCGAAAATAGGTTTCATATAAATTTAGTCCTTCTTTTATACTTCGTCAATTTAATTCAAGTCATTTGACAGAATAATCAACGGTTTCTCTCTTAAAAAAATTCGAAATAGGTAAATCGATATTTTACCGTCTCTTATCAAGCCTTTAATATATTACGAACGGCAATAATATTGCCAGAAGTATTTAATTGCCTGTTTAGGTCAAATAAATAGTTCGCTTACTTCTGATTATTAGCATTTGAGTGCCTCAGCAAGTATAATTCCAATCGTACAATATAAATTAGGTGTTTCTCCTGGGCTGGCAATTTCGCCTCAAAGTACGTAAAATCACCGAAAATTGAAGCATCGTTCCCCACTTGCTTTATCAAAATCGTGAATTTCGCTTGAGAAGGGTCTTCTTCAAAATGGATTATATGGCTGGAGAGATAGTGAAAATAATTTCAAAAAAGGTGTATTGTTTCTTATCCGTCCGTGTGACAGTACCTCGAAAAAAGAGTCTTTTTATTAAAAGTGATCTTCCACGCCATTAGTTTATGACTACTCGACATAATTTCAATGCGCTTAATGACAACTTACATTAGACTTTTTAATGATACCATTAGTAGAAGAAAAATGGGTTTTATGACCAATTTTACTACTTTCGGGCACTTTAGAGAACACTAAATTCCTTTTAATACATGAAAACAAAATTTAATCTTCTTACATTCCTTATTATAATAGGAATTTATGCCTGTCAAAATCAAGCAACAACAATGAAAGACGAATCAACTGCTATGGAATCGGAAGTAGCTGACGAGCAAGCACAAACGCTCCCCGGTGATCCTGCTCTTCCTACTTCTACCGAAGAATTACAAGCCCTGATCGACCTGTCAAAAGGAAATTTCAAATATCCGGTTGAAGACTTTTTTCGTAATCCAGAGAAGACGCGATATCAACTCTCTCCCGATGGGACTCATTTTTCGTATGTAGGTCCTTATGAGCGCCGCCAAAATATCTTTGTTCAGAAGATTGGATCGGATGAGGCTGTTCGTATTACGAGTGAAACTGACCGGGATATTGCTGGTTATTTTTGGGCTAATGACAACCGTATCCTCTACATTAAAGACAGCGGTGGAGATGAGAATTTCCTACTTTATGCGGTCGATAAAGATGGAACTAATGCGAAGGATTTGACCCCTTTCGAGAAGGTTCGTATCGATATCATCGATGATTTAGAGGATATCGACTCGGAAATTATTATCGGAATGAATAAGAACAATCCACAATTGTTTGAACCTTATCGACTGAATATTGAGAGTGGCGAATTGGAGCAAATTGCCAATAATACCAATCCGGTTGAACCCATCGATAGTTGGATGACGGACCACGAAGGTAAACTGCGAGTGGCTTCCAAAGTTGTGGATGGTACCAATACGACTTTATTGTATAGAGATAAGGAGTCAGAGGATTTCCGGGAGGTCATGACGACTGATTTTCGCGAAGGGGTGCAACCGCTATTTTTTGAATTCGATAATAGTAGCATCGTCTATGTGTCTTCGAACCTCGATCGCGATAAGAGCGTCATTGTTCGTTTCGATATGAATACGGGTAAGGAAGTCGGAGAGCCTATTTTCCAACATCCAGAGGTTGATGTCTCAGATTTATTTTTCTCGCGTAAGCGTAAAGTACTGACGGGCATCAGCTATAATACAGCGAAGCAACATTATCACTTTTTAGATGATCAGCGCGAAGCTCTCCAAAAACGACTGGAACAGGAGCTAGGTGATTACGAAATCTATGTGACGAGCAGTAATAAGGCAGAAGATAAATTCATGGTGCGTACTTACAGCGATCGTTCCCTGGGAGCCTATTACTTTTATGATAAAGCCACCGATAAGCTGGAAAAACTAGCGGAGGTCAGTCCCTGGATCAGCGAAGAGGATATGGCAGAGATGAAGCCTATCCAATACAAAAGTCGCGATGGACTGACAATTAATGGTTACTTGACCCTCCCTAAAGTCACCAATCCAAAAAAATTACCAGTCATTATTAACCCGCACGGAGGACCTTGGTACCGTGATAGTTGGGGTTTCAATCCGGAGGTGCAATTGTTGGCTAGTCGGGGTTACGCCGTTTTGCAAATGAATTTCCGCGGCAGTACCGGCTACGGCCGTGATTTCTGGGAGAAGAGCTTCAAGCAGTGGGGCAAAACGATGCAGGACGATATTACCGATGGTGTACAGTGGCTAATCCGGGAAGAAATCGCTGATCCCGAGCGCATTGCCATCTACGGCGGTAGTTATGGGGGTTATGCGACTCTGGCAGGGGTGACTTTTACACCTGATTTATACGCTTGTGCCGTTGATTATGTAGGCGTGTCGAACTTGTTTACTTTCATGGAGACGATCCCGCCATATTGGAAGCCATACTTGGAAATGATGTACACTATGGTCGGTAATCCTGAGTCGGATAGTCTATTGATGGCTGAAGCATCACCCGCCATGCATACGGATAAGATCAAAACCCCACTCTTTGTGATTCAGGGCGCTAATGACCCTCGGGTGAATATTGATGAGTCGGATCAGATCGTGCGTTCGCTCCGCACCCGCAATATTGATGTACCCTACTTAGTGAAATACGATGAAGGCCACGGCTTTCATAACGAAGAAAACCGTTTTGAGTCTTACAAGGCCATGGTTGGCTTTTTTGCCAAGCATTTGAAGCCGGACTTGAAAGGGTAAGCATTTTCTGTCCAATCTTCTCCACAAGATTTTCCACAGTACTGTGGAAAATCTTGTGTTATTTTATACCTACCATCGTCAAAAGTGGGCCTATCGTCTAAAATTGGCACCTTTTCAGCAATAATACCTTAAATTGCAGGCTGTTATGGTAATTGACATCATCTTTGGTATCACGCTCCTTTATGGCTTTTACCTGGGCTTTTCGAAGGGTATTATCCAAACGGTCTTCACTTTGCTATCGGTTATCTTTGGCTTGATGGCGGCCTTTAAGTTTGGGCCTGCTACCGCCGAATTCCTCAAACATGTCTTCAATAATGATAACCCCCTGATGTTCCTGGCGGGCTCTCTACTGGCTTTTGTAGGGATAATGATTATAATTCGGATGTTTGCCCGAGGGATGGAAGGCCTCCTCAAAACGGCTAACATTAACGTGATTAATCAATTTGCGGGTGGAGCACTATTAGCTGGTGCAATGGCTTTGCTCTTTAGTGTGTTACTCTGGTTTGGTGACCAGGCGCGGCTGGTAGATACCAAAACCAAACAGGCCTCCATGACTTACCCTTATCTCGAAGAAATGCCCGGTCAAGCTCGACTCATCGCCGAGCGCTTCAAACCTTTGTTCAAAGATTTCTGGGATCAATCCCTGGATATGATGGACCGTTTGGAGCGGATCAGTTTAGAGCGAGAGGAAAATCACAATGTCTTCGATCTACCCGACGAGGAAGGCGCTACTTCAGATAATTCCAACTAGTTGTCCTCTTCGCTCGAGGCTATTCTTTTCCCATTTACTAAATTTTGGTATCTGGTTCACTAAGACCATTTTTTGCCATTACTCAGACCAATAACGAAGCTCGGCGGTCTCAAAAAAAATCCTATATTTGATGGAAACGTAATACCCGACTTATGGAACCCATCTTTACCAGTGATGCGATTGTTTTTGGACTGTTAATGATTGTACTAGCCTTTGTTTTTTACACCTCTCATTTGAATAATCCAGGGTGGAAAAAATTCTATACTTACGTGCCGGCCTTGCTACTTTGCTACTTTATTCCGGCACTCCTGCACTGGCCCTTGGGATTGATTGCATCACACTGGTACGAGCCTGGATTGATAGAACACCTAGCGAAGTTGGGACATACCTTACCCGAAGCCAATATGTCTTTCTCGGCCATTGAGCAATGGATCGAAAGCAATAATATCCCGGATACGGCTCAATTCGAAGGCCATTCGCAATTATACTATGTGGCTTCGCGCTATCTGTTGCCCGCCAGTTTGATCTTACTTTGTATTAGTATCGACTTCAAAGGCTTGTTGAATTTGGGACCGAAAGCTCTGGTCATGTTTTTTGCGGCTACCTTAGGGATTGTACTAGGTGGGCCAATTGCTTTGTTCATCATCCTCGAAGTCGCGCCCGGAATCATCCAGGCGGACAACGATCAGCTTTGGCGCGGACTATCCACCGTTGCGGGAAGTTGGATTGGCGGTGGCGCCAACCAAAATGCGATGGCCGTTATCTACGAAGTTGTGGATAAACCTATTTTCCCGACCATGATTATTGTTGATGTGGTGGTGGCGAATATCTGGATGGGCTTTTTACTTTACGGCGCTAATATGTCAAATCGTGTGGATGGCTGGCTCAAAGCGGATAGTAGTGCGATTGAGGTTCTAAAAAATAAAATGGCGGACTATAAAGCCAGCGTATCGGAAGTACCAACCACAACCAAGCTATTTGTGCTGATGGCGGTGGCTTTTGGTGGGGTATCCGTGGCGCACTTTGGTTCAGATGTGATTGCGCCTTTTATGGCTGAATTTAAAGAGACACTGGGCGCCTGGGGACTCCATTCTCTGATGTCCGGCTTCTTTTGGCTCATCGTCATTGCGACAGCCATCGGGGTAGGTTTGTCATTTACCAGAGCGCGCCGCCTCGAAGGGGTAGGGGCATCCAACTGGGGCTCCATCTTCATCTTCATTCTAGTGGCAACCATTGGGATGAAGATGAATCTGGGCGAAGTCTACAAAAACCTCGGCTTATTCGCCATCGGGATTATCTGGATGTTGGTGCACGTCACCATCCTGCTGATCACTGCAAAAATCATCAAGGCACCCTTCTTCTTCGTCGCGGTGGGTAGCCAGGCGAATGTTGGTGGTGCCGCTTCGGCTCCCGTTGTTGCTTCCGCCTTTAGCCCTTCACTAGCACCTGTAGGTGCCCTGATGGCAGTATTGGGCTACGGCCTCGGCACGCTTGGTGCAATTCTTTGCGCCGAGATCATGCGGGTTATTGCTGGCGGATAACCTAACGGATCAGCGTTAAATCCCCGTAAAGGCGTACGACTTCTGCATTTGGAAATTGATATTCGACTTTCCAAACGTAGACTTCGGTTGGTGCATTCTGGCTTTTAAATTGGCCATCCCACCTTTCTGAAATATCATTGGTTTCAAAGACCAGGCCGCCCCATCGATTGTATATCTGCAGATTGTAGCGTTCTACCGGGCAATCCGTAAAGGCACCAAAGCTGTCGTTATTGCCGTCATTATCCGGCGTGAAAGCATTTGGTACAAACAATTCGCAATCCTCCGCTATGGGATTGCAATCTTCCAGACTAAGAAGGAGAATGTCATCCAGTTCGCAACCTTCGGCGTCGATAGCGCTTAGGTTCACTTGTATTTCGCTGGCCAGACTATTGATTTCAATGGTTTCACCGATCCCCGACTGACCATCGCTGAAGGTCCAATTAATGTTAGTTAAAGGTAGGTTTAGGCCATTGGCAGCAAAACTGAGTGGTTCATCAAGACACAGTTCTGTCGACGTATTGATAATCTCTACGGTCGCATCTAAACAAGGGTCAACATTGGAACAGTCTTCTACCTCCACGTCGACAGGATAATCAAAATTGCAATTGTTCGCATCTAGTACTTGAAGGGTAATGGTATAATTACCTGCAGTTTCGTAGGCATGAGTAGTACTATTTATACCATTTATGCTATTGCCATCTCCCCAGTCCCAGGTGAAGTCGACGAAGTTGGTGGCGAAGGTTTGAAATGCAATATTGAAAATCGAATCGGTACATAATACAAACGCTTCGATATTGATATTAGTCAGGGGAGCCTCTGCGCAAGGATCAATCTCACAATCCTCAATATCAAAACTAATTTCACTCTCGTATGAACAACCATCCGTATCGGTTGCTTCCAGGCTGACTGTATAAACGCCAGGATCTGGGAATAAGAGACTTAATTCTTCGTTGATTGAGGTCGGTTGCGCATCGATAAACCAGGTGAAATTCTCTAATTGAGCGGAAGTCAGCGCTGAGAATATCAGCACACTATCCGTGCAAAACGCCCCGCTAGCGTTAATGCTAATCGGTGGTAGATTGGTACAAGGTTGACTACAATCCTCAATCTCGAAGGTAATTAGACTACTAGAGAAACAGTCGTTCACAAAGTCGGTAAGTGTCACTGAGACCGTATACTGACCAGGATTGGTAAAGGCTGTCTCGAAGATGGGCCCAAAGCCGAGATCTCCATTGCTGGCACTCCACTCAATAACGAGAAAAGGGTTATTTGGATCTGGCTCGAAAGGGAGATTGAAAAATAAAGTGTTATCGGTGCAAAGATCTCCTGCAATGAGAATATCAAATTCTGGAGGACCACAATCATCGCATTCTATCACTGTGATTTCTTGCGTGATGATAGTTGGACAATTAATGGCATCGAATACAGTAAGGTTGACGGTATAAACACCAATATTATTGAAAATGGTTGTCGCAGCGAGATTATTTGAACTTTGCCCATTGCCGAAATCCCACTCCGCACTTGGAAAGTCATTCGTATTTGTATAAGAAAAGGCGACCGCATTTCCCGCACAGAGATCCCCGTCGATGATAATACTCGGCGGCGGTGGGGTATTATCGCAAGGATTCGCCTCGCATTCTACGATGGTAATCACCAAAGTTTCGGTATACACGGCCCCACCTGTTGTAGTAACGGACAAACTCACCGTGTAGGTACCCGGCCCCGAATAGCTGATCGCTGGGCTGGCCTCCGAAGACATCTGCCCATCGCCAAAATTCCAGGAATAGCTGACAACTTGCTGATCGGTTTCGGCATTAAATTGCAGCAAGCTATCCACACAAAATAAGCCATCAACGTCGATTTCTAAACATACATAGCTTAAGTCGACCAAAGTTTCATATCCCAGATGACTGGTGTAAGCATCAAATTCACCGAATCCATAACTATAAGCTTGGAAAGGGGCCGCGGCGTCCAACACATGTACGCCGGGATTAATAGTCACTTGTGCATAAGATAAAGTGGGATCGGCCGGAAAGGGAGCAAACTCTCCACTGATATTATTACCGTCTAAGGTGATGCTACCCACATCATTTGTGGCCATAACGATATTTACAAAATGAGCCGAGAAGTAATTAAAGCCGAGTCCATTGTCACGATTCGAGGCGTTGAAACGTGTGGAAAAACCCATGTAAGCGGTTGGGATTAGCGTCAGCATGTTGGGGTCGCCCAGACCAGAACTACTGCAATCGGCACTCGTATTAAATTGAGTAACGGCAATGGGTTGATTACTGTTGATGACCAATGGACTCCCGAGCTGCGTTTCGTAAGTCTCGCCGGCATCAAGGGTAGCTGTGAGGTTACAATCGAAATAAACTAGGGTGTTATCTTCTTCGGCTAAGATCGTGACCACATCGCTTGACTGATTTTTGAAAGGCACAAAATAATAGAGGCTGCCCCAGCCACTTCGTGGCAGTAGTTGGTCATAAATATGGCTATCTGCAGCGCCATTGCAATCCCCAATTTCGCCCTGCTGGGCGCCACCAAATACCGCAAGTCTGCCATTACTAAGACTGCGGACACGGGAGCCTGTCAAATCTCCAGTAGCTTGTACTTGATAAGTTTGGCCGGCATTGAGGGTGATGGTAAAGGCTTGGTTGGCGGGTTGTAGCCCGAAAGTCAGTGTTGATGGTGTGATCTCAATTTCATTATTGTCAGTCGTACTGGTAATGACAAAAGAAGAAGGCTGGGTATTATTGTTGTCTTCTCGGGCGGTAATGTAGTAATCTGTGTCCAAGCGGTCAATCGGCAAGAGGAGTGTGCTTTCGGAAAAATACGCTCGATAATGCATCGCTCGAACTTCAATTGGGTTATCGGAAACGATACGAACCCCTTTATTTTCTATAATCTCGGAACTTTCGGAATACCAACTTGCGGCGGGCAAATCGACTTCGAATAAACTATTGGGGACAACGACGTAATCCAAGCTGAGCCCGGTCGCCGGTACCTGTATGCTGACATTGGTGGTTTGAGTTGTGCTGATCTGAAAACTGAATACTGGTGGATCGTTAAAAGTTAAGTCGAGATTCTCCATGAAGGCACACCAAAACTCGGTGCCGAAAGTGCTTTGGGTTTGCACAAAGCCTGGAAAAATAGAACAAAAGACGAGCGTGAGGTATAGGTTTTTCATATTGGGGCTTGTTTATGGCTATAATGACCCTGAATAAACACAGAGGTGGCATTACAGTTTGTTTGATAGAAGGCATTTTAAAATTTAGAGCATAGAATTTCTGGAGATTTGACTCCAACAATGAATATCCAAAACGATTACCAGGGCTGGTACCTGCACCATTGAGTAGTTCTTATCCACTAATATTCTGCCTCATAAATTATTTTGATCTTGCGCTCAATAATTGAAATGCTGCACTTGAGTATTAAATCCTCGCGGGCACATTTTTACATGACTGTACTTATGAAAACTGATAGTATTTTAAATGATCTGATCTACTAAAGTAACAAGTAGAGTTATAGATTCCTTTTGTGAAAAACCATATTCGATATGTATTTCAAATCTAAAGAATTGAGCGTGTTGATGATTCTAATACTTGGAGCATTGGGTATTAGTGGTCAGGCGCCACCAGTTTTAAGCGTAGATACCCCTATTCCAATAGCTTTTTTGGGAAGCTATCATATGAGTAATCCCGGCGCGGATCGATTTAATCTGGAAGCGGACGATGTTTATAGCCCACGTCGACAGGCCGAGATCAAAGAATTGGTTCAATTGCTCAAAGCCTTTCAACCAACCAAAATTGCCGTCGAGGCATTGAGTAGCGATAGCAGCATTCAGTCTAGATATATTATGTATCTGGGGGGTGAGATTAGCTTGAGTCGTAAAGAAAGAGAGCAAATTGGTTTTCGTCTGGCTAAAGCCCAGGGACATTCTACCATTTATCCTATCGATGTCCGTTTAAATTTAGATAGCAAGGCGGTAGAAAAATTGGTGCAAGCTGATCCGATGCGCTTTGGCGTTTATTTGGGACAATTGGAAGATAAAGGGAACAAAGCGATGGAGATGATGGCCAGGTGGTTAAAAAATGGCACCGTTAGAGAGATGATGTTGAAAATGAATGAACCGGAAATGCTGAAAATGGCTCACGAGATATATTTTGCATCCTTTGTCCCGATTGTTAAAGCAGAAGACTACGCTGGGCCGGACATGGTGACGCTTTGGTACCAACGAAACTTGTCTATTTTCAGTAATTTGCACCAAATGGATCTGCAACCGGACGACCGGATCCTAGTAATTTATGGGCAAGGACATATCCCATTGCTCCGTCAATTCGCCGAGGATTCTCCCTATTTTGATCCAATCGATATCCTCCCATTTCTAAAACCAGAGAAAAGAAATTCTCCTCCAGCTTTGGAACCCAGATTTTCTGCTTTGATTGTAAAAGATTTGGATCAGTCTATTGAGTGGTACCAGGAAAAATTAGGCTTGGAGCTATTGAACCGGACGGCAAAGGAGCAAATCGGATTGAGGCAGGCTAACCTGAAACGAGGCAATATTTACGTTGAATTGATTGAGCTGGCGTCAGCTATGCAGCTCGAAGACTTGATCCCCGATGACCCAGGAAAGACCAAAATGCAGGGTATTTTTAAAATTGGATTTGGCGTTCAAGCGTTTGATCAGTGGTTAACTCATCTCAATAATGTACACGCTAGCTTTCACGGTCAGGTCGTGAAAGATCCGATCTCTGAGCGAAGAATGCTCATTATCCTTGACCCGGACGGTAATCGCATTCAGTTGTTTGAAAAATGAAAAGTAAGGGTGCCTACTTCGTAAGTATCGGCTTGCTATACCATTTCTCTAAAATTTTAGCGCCAAGTTTACCCTGCGGAGAATAATCGCGTTGGTCGTAGCCTTCTCCACCGCGCATGTTTGGAAACCATTTCCAGACAAAACCACCTTGCCAATAAGGTTCATCCCAGAAAGTAGAGAGTAAAGCGTCAAGAGCATTGGCCTGCGCTTGCTCATTAATCGGCATCCGCTGCACACGACCTTCCAGTTCCCAGGTATTGTAGGCACAGCCATCTACACTGAGGTAGCCATACTCGGTAAAGACGATGGGCTTTCCGACTCGTTTATAAAACTTACGGATAGCATTCTGATAGGGAGTCCAGGCTTTTTGTAATTCATCGACACTTGGGGTGGAGGTCTGGGACAGTGGAAAATAGGCATTAATCCCTACCATGTCCAAGGCATCCCAAAAAGGCATATCTTCATATTCATCCCAGTTGGCGGCGTAGATAAGTTTACCTTTATATTTAGCACGAATACGTTTGATCAAGCCGCGCCAGAAAGACTCTCGCTTGCGCGCCGCAATTTTAAACTCTGTGCCGACGCAAAAGGCGGCGACTTCCATGCTGTCGGCCATTTCGATAAAGGTCATAATGTAATGCTCATAATCCTTTTCCCATTGCTCCCATTCCCGATCCGTTTTAAAATCTAAATCACCGGTCCAGCCACCTGGAATATAAACTTGTGGTTTGAGCACGACTTTTATATCTGCGGCTTGCGCTAGTTCAATCGTACGCTGTACCCCCTCAGGACGTTCGCCCCACCACTGCCATTCACCACCAAAGTAAACATTGGCCTCGTTTTGTCTCGTGAAAGCATAGGGAATGGTGGCAATCCAATCTGCTTTAACCCCTTGCACGGCCGGCATAGGGTTTTCGGCAAACACTTCCGGCGGGGCGACGAAATTGAGTCCACACATCATATCCGTTTTAGGGACACGGGGTAAAGCCAGTGCGGCCTCTCCGGTGGATGGTCGACACTGAAACCCCCAACTTAAAAGGGCAAGAGCAAGGTAAACGAGTTTGGGCATAAGGTATTGGATTTTGAAAAGTGGTAACAACTTCATGCTCATTGATCATCCGGCCAACCAATTAATGGATAGATCAAAGGCGTCGGATCCGGACAAATATCGCGATAAGTATCGAGTTGTTCACGACTGACCACGCCGGGAAAGTCACCTTTGTGTTGGCCGATTTCTGTAATCAATTGTAAATGCAAATGCGGCACCCAGCCGCCATTTTCGGAAGTATCGCCTAAATAAGCGAAGACTTCACCCGCCGGAAAAAACAATCCCTTGTACAAGGCATCCAGACTATCAAGCGATAAATGGCCGTATAAACTATAGAAACGTCTTTTTTCGAGTCGATGTTCAAGAATGATAGTCCCGCCGTAGTCGTAGGGATTATCATTATTCGCGAAGCTATGCACACGACCTTCGATTGGAGCGAAGATCGGAGTACCCGCTGCCTGCCAAATATCGAGGCCGAGATGAATACAGCGATCCTCTGTCTCATTGCGAAAATGAGGACTAGAGGCATATAAATCACGTTGTTCCAGATAGCCCCCGTAGCCTGCCTTGGCCTGATGTTGATCTAATTGTTGCTGTACGCAGTTGGCTACACCTTCTAATGTCTGTAAGTCATGGTCGGTAGTTTCGGCATCGTCGCGCCCCAAATGCACCATAGCAAAGTGGCTCGATGAGAGTTGAGGGGCTATAAGTTTAGCGATTCGTTGACGATTGTTCAGTAAAAGCTCAGTTAGAGTTATCAATATTTTGTATTTGTTAAGCTATGTGCTTGAAATTGTCAAAATTGCAAACTGTCGCTTGTTTGGTTATGATTTATGGATTAAAATAATAATTCGTTGAAAATATGATAAATGAAGGTTTTGTTTTTGTATTTATTTTGAATAAAGTGTAATAAATTGGGTTATTTGTTAGTGATAATGTATAAAATTATCTTTTTCGTTTAAAAATTTGCATCAAAAAGGTCGTTTCGTTTATATTTGTATTGTGCGAATCGGAAATCAAAAAGTTGAATTCCTACAAAAAGTAAAGGTGTGTATCGCACCGCAATTGAAAATGTGAGATGACGAAATAGGCAGCCGTGCCCTCCTGTCTCGAGGGTGGGGAAGCAGGGACAAACTCTACTTTAAATTGGAGCTAACCTCTCCGTGA
>JANQQI010000040.1 GCA_028285085.1 Saprospiraceae bacterium
ATTTTTGAAATTCGTTTTTGTACAATAGCCGCTATCAGGAGAGGTATTTCCCAACGATTGGCATCCGACGTCCCATCCCAAAGGCCTTGGTAGAGACCCGAATCGTCGGCGCCGTTTGGAAGCGTTTGAATTCATTGATGTTCACCAAGCGAAGAATGCGGCGCACGAGCGCTTCATCATAGCCCATGTCGATCAGCTCGCGCGGCCCCTGCCGCTTTTCGATATACTGATACAACACCGCGTCGAGTATTTCATAATCCGGCAAGCTGTCCGAGTCCTTTTGATTTGGGCGTAGCTCCGCCGAAGGTGGCTTAGTAATCGTATTTTCAGGGATGACTTCGCCATCTTTATTGATATACCGAGCTAGTTCAAATACCTCCGTTTTATAAACATCACCAATCACCGAGAGCCCACCACACATATCGCCGTAGAGTGTACCGTACCCAACGGCCGCTTCGCTCTTATTAGAAGTATTCAAAACAATATGCCCAAATTTATTGGACATGGCCATCAGGATCATCCCCCGAATGCGGGCTTGAATGTTTTCTTCGGTGATATTGAAAGCTAAGCCTGCAAACTGTGGTTTTAGCATCTCCTCATATGCCGCAAAAGTCGGTTGGATAGGAATGATATCGTATTTCAATCCCATGTTCTCCGCGAGGGCGCGCGCATCATCGATGGAATGATCCGAAGAATATTGCGAGGGCATCAAAACCACTCTGACATTTTCGGGACCCAGGGCGCGTGCAGCCAAGGCTGCCGTCACTGCCGAGTCAATTCCTCCGGATAAGCCCAGAATAGCTTTCTTAAATCCCAGTTTGCCAAAGTAATCCTTGACGCCTAAAACAATTGCATCGTGAATTAAAGCCATCTTATCTTTGGGCTGCGTCCGCTCCACGCCGCCTTCTATCACCTCATCGAGGGCATAGGTTCGAACACATTCTTCGAAGTAAGGCAACTCATCGTGTAACTTGCCGTCCGGCGACATCACAATTGAGCCCCCATCAAAAATCAGCTCCGTTTGTGCACCCGCGTGGTTGACGTAGAACATCGGAATTTGATACCGCTCAATATTTGAACGCACGACATGAATTCGCGATTCTGCTTGCGTATGGCTAAAAGGTGAGGCCGAAAGATTAAGGATAAAATCTGGACGCTGTGGCATCAGTTCATCCATTGGACAAATTGTGTATAGAGGGTTTTCATTACCAATATTCCAAATATCTTCACAAACGGTCAAAGCAATTCGCTTCCCTTGATATTCAACCACTTTAAATTCATGTGCCGGCTCGAAATAACGATACTCGTCAAAAATATCGTAGGTCGGCAGTAAGGTTTTATGTTGTACCTGCTGGATCTTTCCATCCGCAAGGAAAAAAGCAGAATTGTATAAATCCTTCCCTTCAATGACCGGATTACGGCTCGGCGAGCCAACCACAATCGCAATGCCTTGCGCAGCCTGTGCGAGTCGATCTACCGCCGCCTCGGCTTGCCGAATAAAATCGTCAAATTCCAAAAAATCGCGGGGTGGATACCCACAGGTCGCCAGCTCACTAAAGCAGACCAAATCAGCACCTTGCTGCTTGGCTTCGGCGACAGCTGCAAGCATTTTATCGACATTTCCCGTGAAATTACCAATGTGGAAATTAAGTTGTGCAATTGCAATTTTCATAAGCGGTTGATCAGTTTGAGCGCAAAAATAAAACTACTTAGTTTAAAATCAAAACGAAGTCCAATAAGTTATGTTCCAAAAACAACAAAAATAAGTTGCGTGAAGCTAAAACTGCGATACAGCAGTGCACGATTTCTTTCGGAATTCCTAAGCTCAGGAGTCGTTCGCTGGGCAGATTTTCTTACCTTTATCATTGGTTTACGCATAAGGTCAGATTTGATTCATAAGATAGATCACAACTCCCCTAAGCGTTCAAGCCATCCATTGAAGACAAAGTCTAAATGCAGGTCAGTGAGTTATGAGTAATTTTGTTGTATCGGCCAGAAAGTATCGCCCTACCCGCTTCGACGAGGTGGTAGGCCAGCAGCATGTATCGCAAACTTTGAAAAATGCGTTGCAGAATAATCAGCTGGCGCATGCTTTTCTATTTTGTGGGCCGCGCGGCGTGGGGAAAACGACCTGTGCGCGGATCTTAGCCAAAGTACTGAATTGCGAAAATCTAACACCCGATCACGAGGCCTGTAACGTTTGTAGCTCCTGTACTTCTTTCAACGAAAATGCTTCTTTCAATATCACGGAGCTGGATGCCGCTTCAAATAATAGCGTCGAGCACATTCGGGCTCTGATCGAGCAAGTGCGCTTCCAACCCCAGCAAGGTCAATACAAGGTATTCATCATTGATGAGGTCCATATGCTCTCACAGCAGGCCTTCAATGCGTTTTTGAAGACTTTGGAGGAACCTCCTCCCTACGCCATTTTTATCTTGGCGACGACTGAGAAGCACAAGATTATTCCAACGATCTTATCACGATGTCAGATTTTCGATTTCCGTCGAATTCAGGTCAACGATATCGTTGCTCACTTACAAGAGATTTGCGAAAAGGAGAGCATCGTTGCAGATAAAGATGCCTTGCATATCATTGGGCAGAAAGCGGACGGTGCCTTACGAGATGCCTTATCCATTTTCGACCGCATCGTTAGTTCTCTACCCGCTACGGATCGCCGCATCAGTTATGAACACGTCATTCAGAACCTCAATGTCCTCGATTACGACTATTACTTTCGAGTAGTTGATGCCATGCTTTCTGAAGATGTAGGAGAGGTGATGATGATATTTGATGATGTTCTAAAAAAAGGATTCGAAGCCGATATTTTCCTGCTTGGTCTCGCGGAACATTTCCGTAATCTATTGGTGTGTAAAGACGAAGCTACTTTGCCTCTACTCCAAGCTAGCGAAGGCTTACGCGATCGCTATCGTGCTCAGGCACTGCAGTCGCCGGAGCATTTACTACTCACTGCGCTTAGCTTGGCTAACGATTGCGATGTGAATTATAAAATGGCGCGCAACAAACGACTACACGTCGAGATGTGTTTGATTCGTGCAACCTACAGTCAGCGTCGACAGGAGCTCTCTAATTTAGTCGTTGCCGCACCGGCTACCCCGGAAAAAAAAACGCCTGATGTAAGTTCACCTGCTCCTCAGAGCGAAGCTCAAAAGGTCAGTGAGCCTCCAATAACACAACCTAAGGAAGAACTGGTTCCCGCTAACCAACCCAGCGAAGTTCCAAGTTCTTCAATGCCTGTGGAACCTACCGTAGCTACCAATCCTCCACCGGTGGAAATGACGCCACCCGCTGCGGAGCCAGAAAAAAAACCTGCTCCGGTGGAAGCTAGCACAGCCGCTCCATTACGCGAAGCCATTAATACTGCCAGTCTCGCTAAAACGCATAGCACACCAACGATCATGAGTTTGGAGACCATTGAAGCGGAGTTGGAAGCGGAAGAAGAAGCCGAGGTGCCACAAGAGGAAACGCCGTTGACCCGCGAAAATGTAGAAGCCGCCTGGCAAAATTACAGCAGTACGCGTGTCACTTCGCCTTCCCTCAAAGCCACTTTTGTTAAAGCAGAACTCGAAGTCATGCCGGACAAGTTCAGGGTTCTAGTAGGTTCTACCGTAGCCAAAGAAATGATCCAGCAAGAAGCACCTTTGATGCCATTTCTACGCAAAGCTCTTTCCCGTCCTAAGTTGATTATGGAAGTAGAGGTGGACAAAAGTAAGTTACCCACTGAACCAGTCAACAAACCTAAAAAAGCGCTTACGGTCAAAGAAAAGTATGACATGATGCGCCAGGTGAATCCACTGATTGAAGACCTACGGCAACGATTTGGTTTAAAGCCGGATTATGATTAAATGTGTTGCCACTTATTAGTTTTTCCTCCCAAATAAAGTGTTGCGATTAGGACAGTTACATGGACTAAATTTATCAATTTATAAACATCCTGTGTAACTTACCCGTTTAAACACCAATGAATAGGCTAAGACACGCCCTGTTTGAAAAACCAAAAGTATTGATAAAATGAATGATCAATCTCTCTGGTATCTGGAAAACATTGATATGCTGGGGATTTTTTGCCCGAAGAAAATCGATGGCGGTGCTATGGACCACATGGCCCACAAAAATTATAAAAAGGGAGAATACATTTACCTACCCGAAGAACACGCCGATAAAATCTACTTTATTAACGAGGGACGAATCAAAATTGGCAACTTTGCCGAATCTGGCAAAGAAATCACTAAGGCTATTTTGACACGCGGAGAAGTCTTTGGCGAACTATCTTTAGTCGGAGAAATAAAGCGACGCGATTTTGCCATTGCCATGGAGAATACCGGAGTTTGCATTATGTCAGTTCCGGATATCAAGAACATGATGCGCGAGCACAGTGGTCTGAGCTTATTCATGATGAAGATCATGGGATCGCGCGTACTGGATATGGAACAACGTCTGGAATCCTTAGTCTTCAAAGATTCCCGAACCCGCATCATTGAGTTTTTGAAACATCTCGCGGAACGCAAAGGGCAACGCGTTGGTTATGAAATGCTGGTTCGCAAATTTATGACCCATCAGGAGATTGCTAATCTTACCGCCACTTCGCGACAAACGGTTACCACCGTGCTCAATGAGCTACGCAACAAAAATATCATTACCTTTAACCGACGACGGCTTTTGATCCGGGATATGGAAGAGTTGAATAAGGAGGCCTTAACCTCCGCAGAATAATAAAACGTTTACTTAACAGATATATTTAAGCAAAAGCCCTTCGATGCACTAAGTCGAAGGGCTTTCTACTTCATAGCTTATAGTGTCAGGACGCATCCCAAAAGGACGATTAACAGCCACACAATTAACAGAACCAGTGGAGAAAGGGCCATCCACAGGCAGGATAGTCGTTGGCCACGTTGCTGACGTTCTTTGTCATTAGCCGAAAGCTGAGGTACGCCTTTGACAGTGCGTACCGATGGGTACACAGTGCGTTTCATAATAGGATTTTGAAAAAATTGTGAGATAATTCCAGCGTAGTGCTGATGTTTCAGGAACACTTATAAAATATTCTTTTTCAGCGTTTTTTTAGGCTTTTGTCGTCTAATACAAGGAGAAATTCGACCGAAGAAGCGTCCTGTCTGTAACATTTAGAAGCACCAGAAAAAGAATGTTGAAAGTACTCAACATTTCTCCATCTGATTTAAGCTTAAGCTCCTCCCTTCTTCTTATTTTTGTGGTCGATAATATAGGGCATGCTCCCATAAGCACAAACATTCAATCGATCAACGACGTGTATAAATTCTTACTGAAACCCTTCCTGTTTCTACTCTCTCCCGAAAAAGCGCATTACTTCACTTTATTCATGCTACGGTTGACACTGTCCATTCCGGGCCTCAGTGCATTGTTCCGGGCGCAGTACCGAGTGCAAGATCCCCGGTTGCGCCGCAAAGTATTAGGATTGACTTTTGAAAATCCCGTAGGATTAGCTGCAGGCTTTGATAAAGACGGCAAGTACTTCCGAGATATGGCTAGCTTAGGCTTTGGTTTTATCGAGCTGGGCACGGTAACCCCCAAAGGTCAAGTTGGTAATCCACAGCCTCGCCTTTTCCGTTTACCGGCCGATGAGGCGCTGATTAATCGAATGGGGTTCAATAATGAGGGCGTTGAAGCCCTCGTGAGTCGCTTACAAACTCAGCGCCCTGAGGGATTGATCATTGGTGGCAATATTGGTAAAAACAAAGTGACGCCTAACGAATCTGCTACCGATGACTATGTCGCTTGTTTTGAAGCATTGTTTCCACACGTGGATTATTTTGTAGTCAACGTCAGCTCTCCCAATACGCCAAACTTACGTGCCCTGCAAGACAAAGGTCCATTGACGCAACTGTTGTCCACTTTACAGGATTTAAATCACCAAAAATCTGCACCAAAACCAATCCTTTTAAAAATTGCTCCCGACTTGACCGATGGACAGTTGGATGATATTCTGGAAATTGTGCAAGAGACTAAAATTGCCGGTATTATTGCCACCAATACCACCATTTCTCGGGCAGACCTCCGCGAAAGCCCACAACGCATCGAAGCGATTGGTAATGGAGGATTAAGTGGTCAACCGGTGAAGCAGCGTTCGACCGAAGTTATTCGTTATTTAAGCAAACGATCCAACGGCAAGTTTACGATTATCGGGGTCGGCGGAATCCAAACCGCAGCCGATGCTATCGAAAAGCTTGAAGCAGGTGCCGATCTAGTTCAGATTTACACTGGCTTAATCTACGAAGGTCCTGCTTTGGTCAAGAATATCAATAAGGCCATCCTACAAAAACGGAATTAGCGTATAATACTAAATTATACGTACACACGAACAACCATTCTACAAACATCAATTACAAAACGACTCGCTTTAAACAAGTTTAGGGTAACATTACGACAAAATGTAATGGCACCCTTTTTGACCATAAAGGAGGAGAACGAGTATTCGACTATTTCTAATTGAATACATTGCAGTTCCCTCCTTTACGTTCATCTCCCCTGATAATCTTTTTCTGACAATGACTGATTTCCCTCTAATCAGAGGCAATGTTTTGCATTGCATTTGAGTGAGGAAAGTACATCACACGTTTAACTGCAAAATCCCGAGTACTATGTTCATCTGTGTTTTATTGTATCTATTTTTTGGATTAAACCTCATAACCGTGATTTCAGAAAAAAGCGAAGCGTTTTACCGTGATGTGCGTTTCTGGCTAGTTATCATTTCCCTATTTGTATTGGTAGTGATGACCGTCCAAACTTATCCAGCATAGTCATTCATTGATCATAAGAATCAACATAACCACGAAACGCTAACCAAGTTAAACAGTAGCGTCCTGGCTAACCACCAAGACGCTTTTTTTGTGCCCCTAGGGCTGGCAAAGTATTCGTCGACTAAGCATTACATCTTTACTCACTAACACTAATTCATAAATACCGGCGGGCACATCAATGATCCGATCCAAACGATATTCGCCAGCAGATTGCTCCCCTAGCGACCATTGATGTAATCTTTGACCGTGTACATTAACCAGCCAAAACTCAACTTGCATGGCTTGAGGTAAGGTATAGCTTATACTTAGATCATGGATCAGTGGATTGGGACTAACGGTAAGCTGAAGGCCATCGTAGGCCCATTCCAAATCAAGACTTGTGGGTGGATTAATCCCTGTAATTCGACGAAGGATGGATGGATTAAAAGGGAAATTGACATTGGTCAGTGGTACCGAACAATTCAAGTATAACGTATCACCGGAGGGCGTAGCAGCTAAACCATTCGGGCGAGAAAAAGTAGCTTCTTCCGCTAGTCCATCGTCATTACCGCGCACCCCGGTGCCCGCCACCACACTCACGGTGCCATCCATAGTTACCTGATACACGCGACTGGAACCATGGCTAGCGACAAATAATACATCCAGAGTTTCGTTGTAATGAACGTAGCCATTGTTATCTCCGGGAATAGATGCGAACTGGCTTACGGTCCCTTCGGTATCAATTTTAAACACCCAGGAATTATTGAAACTAGACACATATAGATTGCCATCCTTATCAATATCAATCCCAATTGGACAATTCATTAGATTACTGGCCGCATAAGCTGTTGAAGTGCCATCGGGGGCAATTTTTCGAATTGAGTTGCCAAACACGCCACAGCAGTTGCTTACGTAAATATTGTCCTGATCATCAACTGTAACGCCCAGCGGACAAGATATCCCCTCGGAGGAAAAATTACTCACGGTGCCATCAGGCGTAATCTTGGCCAGGTAGTTCCCCACGAGATTAGCCTGATACAGATTGCCCTCACTGTCAAAAGCATTCCCTGAAGCCCCTTGCAAGCCACTGGCAAACAAGGTCATCAAGCCGTTCTCAACGTTATAGCGGCGCACAACCGTCCCATTGGCATTGATGAGCGCTTCGCCATAATCACCAATGTAAATTTGGCCATCGGGCCCTAAGGAAATCTCTCCGCTCCCATCGAAAGGATCAGTCAAAGTCGTTACTTCGACTTGTGCGTATAACATTACAGTAAGGTGGAGCATAAAAAAGGAAAAAATGCATTTCATAAGCATTCAATTTTACACGCTCTAATTCCCTTCAGTGACGACACTCCCATTCACCTTATGATCTTAAACATAAGATGTGATATGGTATATAAAAGTATGTCAAGTCAAATGACGACCTGATCAGACTCTATACCTGAAATAGATTTGAGTAACCAAATCATTTCAAATCCAAAATAAAAAGTGCCGATTTTGAAGAGAAAATTAGAACGCTACATCTGTTTGATTACAACCACATCAACAAATGAGGTTAAAGAATATTGGAAAGCGATAGTAAGATAATAAATTCTAAAATAAGAAGTATATGATTAAAGAAATGAGACGGTCTTTGTCAATTAAAGTATCATAAACTACATCCTTTGATAGAATCTTCAGAAAGTTATTTTTTCTACCCTACCTAACCTAAATTCGAGTATTTATTATTGTGTTATTCCCAACCTCTATTATCAGACCAATGTGTCGGATAATAAAATGTATTTTTATCTGGCTGTACATAGCGTACGGTAATTTATGTTAAGCGAATCCAAAAGGTACACCATTAATGGCCGTCAAAAAGAAAACTATTTTTAGCTGGAGTTCTGGAAAGGATTCGGCTTTAGCATTCTATCATTTACAAAAAAACAACGATTTTGAGCTTTCGCATTTGATAACCACCGTAAACGCTCATTATGACAGAGTTTCCATGCACGGACTGCGGAGAGAACTCCTGGAGAAACAATTAGCTTCAGTCGGGCTACCTTATTCCACCATTGAGTTGCCCATAGCTCCGAGCATGAGTGAATATGAAGATAGAATGAATACAGTGCTTCGCCAGCTTAAGTCAAAATCCCACACCCATGTTGCTTTCGGCGATATTTTTCTTGAAGATTTACGTAACTATCGTGAGCAAGAATTAGCAAAGCAGAATCTTCGGGCGTATTTCCCCTTATGGAACAGAGATACCACCGATCTTATGCATGAATTTTTGAGCCTCGGTTTTAAGGCTATCGTGGTCGCCATAAATGCAAATCTCATGGATGCTAGCTTTGTCGGTCGAGTCATTGATAAGCAATTCCTCAGGGACTTACCTGCAACCGTAGACCCGTGTGGCGAAAACGGAGAGTTCCACACTTTTTGTTTTGATGGTCCTATTTTTCAATATCCTATCAAATTCACCCTCGGCGATATTGTCCAAAAAGTATATGACAATCCAGATCAGGATAACAATCCTGATAATGCGAAAAAAATGGCATTTCTATTTTGTGATTTGGTTCCTTAAACCGATCTACTTACTGGTTCAATAATAGGCTATCTTTTCTGTTTGGTCTGCTTCTCTTTTAATCTCTCCAATAGGAGTAACCTACTCTCTTGTACCACAGCAAGCTAATGATAGATAACGGCCATATATCCGTTCTCCAGTTGCCTTGGCTCCGAGTCGTTTTTCAAAAAGGGAAAAGTAGATAACATTGCTAAACTACCATCCGACGACTGCCGGCACCATGGACACTTTACGCAAGGCGCCTTTCTTGGTAAAAGAGAAATGAATACTATTGCAATTTTGGTAGCGCTGTTCTATGTTTTCGCATTGACTACAGGGACAGTCGACGCCAAAATCAAAAACATAGTACAAGCTGCGCGCTTTGACATTTAAAGCCGGCATGGTGGGACGTCCCAGTAAGCGAATAACATCCTCGGCGCGCAAACTGCGAAATTGCCGTTCGTGTTGATTGGAAAAGTAATAATTGACTTCATCTACAAATTGCAGATATTCTAGTTTTTGTGCGGCAGGAAGTGTACTGGCAAAACGGAAGCCATAGAAGGTATCATTGAGGCGATATATTTTTTCTTTCATCCGCAGCAGGATATCGGTACATTTTTCGTCTTTCAAGCCCGCCTGACGCAAGCTCCGCTCGGGTGAGCACGCTAGCACAAGGCTGCCCAATAGCAAGTACAACACTATTTTTTGCCAGAACAAAAGGTATCAAAGGTTTTGATGATAGAATATCCCTTATGAATTACTTGATGACCTTCAAACTCAAATCCATGCTGTGTACAGAGTGCGTCAAGGCACCAACGGAGATATAATCCACACCGGCCTTCGCCACTTCGCGTACTTTGTTAATGTTAATTCCGCCGGAAGCCTCCGTTTCAAATCGACCGTCTACTACGCGTACTGCCTCACGTAAGAGAGGGAGTTCAAAGTTATCCAGCATAATTCGCGTAATGCCACCGATGGTCAGTACTTCGTCCAGTTCTACCAAATTGCGCACTTCAACCGTAATTCCCAAATCCAAGTTATTATCCTTGAGGTAGGCATGCACACGTTCGATAGCCTGAGTTAATCCCCCACAAGCATCGATATGATTATCTTTGATCATGATCCAATCGTAGAGGCCATCGCGATAATTATGACAGCCACCGATTCGAACCGCCCATTTTTCGAGAAAGCGGATCAAAGGGGTGGTTTTGCGAGTATCGAGAATCTTTACCGGTAAGTCCTCCACTTCGAAGACAAAACGATTGCTTAGCGTCGCAATACCGCTCATGCGTTGCATACTATTTAACAGTAGACGCTCCGCCTTCAGCAAAGCTTGTGAATTGCACTCTACCCGAAAAGCGACGTCCCCAAAATTAACACTCGTCCCATCTGGGATTAACAACTCAAAAGTGCATTGAGGATCGACGTATTCCAAAACGTGGCGGGCTAGCTCTACTCCAGCAATCACCCCTGCGTCTTTCACCAGTAGTTGTGCTTGACTACGCGCGTCACTAGGGATACAAGCTAGTGACGTATGGTCGCCGTCTCGTACATCCTCTTGCAATCCTTTTTTAATAAAATCCAGAATCTGTTCTTCCTGTAGAACTGCCGTATCTGTCATAATAAATGCGTTCGAATAGTTTTTAAAACATCACTCCAATGCGCAGCGTCAATCCTTGCAATGCACTCTTAGAATTTTCTCTTACCTCTGCCCCATCGACAATTTTCACTCCGTCATCCTTTGTCACATCGGTAAAGTAATTTTGGTAATAAATACCACCAATCAAAGAGGTATTCGGGCCAACAGCGTATTCGATACCTCCACCGATTCCCCAAGACAAAGCAAAAGGCGCAACATCTTTACTAATATCCTCCTTTTCGCTATCAATGGCTGTACCAGAAATGGAGCCACGTGCCTGGGTACGAATGCCTAGCGTAAAAATCGGAATCTCCGCGTAGTAGCGAATGTAACCGAACTCCTGGGTACGCATTTTCAAACCAATGGGAATTTCTACATATTGAATACGATAACGCAAATTCACACCATTTGGTAAGTCGTGCAGCTCTGAACTACTCAATTCGGAATTTTTCCATAGATCACCACCAAAATCATGACGAAGCACACCTCCCTGGTTAAAAGCAAAACCAATTCCGAAGGTAATTGCGTAATTCTCCTGAAAATAGCGTTCGCCAACCATTCCGAGCTTCGGGCCACCGAATGCCACACCGTTGCCGTTGATGCGATTATCACTAGAATTCATCCAAGTAATCGTCGGGCTAAATTGAAATCCAAAGCGGAAATTACTTTGCGCCATGACTTGAGTGACGGTGAAGGCAAAAAAGGCGATGAAAACAACAATTTTTCTCATTGGGAAAAGGTTTTTGATAACAGTTTGCGAATTTTGTCTATTTACGAATTAACCTTAAAACGGATACGCAAATATGCAGTTTTTTAGAATTGGACTATTATTATTCTCTTTAGTCACACTTTTGACTTATTGTTCTTCCGACAAAGGTAAAAAGATTCCCGATGTCTCACAGGTTCAAGTCGAGGTCGATCTGCAACGTTTTGAGCAAGATCTCATGGCCATCGATACCCTACAATTACAAGCCGGCTTATCGAGCTTGATGGATGAGTATCCTCTCTTTGCCCAAGAGGTATTTTTTCCGCGTATTTTGCCAGCTTTACAGGATACCAATACGCTAAAACTCTTCTTGAGCAGTCCGGGTATTCAAAAGTTATACGATACTTCCCAAATAGTGTTCGGTAACGCAAATGATCTTGAGAACGAATTAGCGGAAGCTTTTCGTTTCTATAAGCACTATTTTCCTGAAAATCCGACGCCTAAAGTCGTAACGTTTATTTCAGAATATACGCTGGGTGCATTTACGATGGATAGAGAAATACTTGGCATTGGCCTCGATTTTTACCTGGGTGCAGACTATCCATATTACGATCCTAACTTTTTCCCGGACTATATCAAACGGAATATGACCAAAGCGCATCTGGTGCCTAAAGCCATCGAAGCGCTGGCCAGTGATTTGGTTGGACAAGCATCTGGAGATCGCCTCCTCGACCTCATGATTAATAATGGGAAGACACTCTACATTATGGATTTACTACTCCCTCGTACACCAGATAGTTTAAAACTAGGCTACACGGCATTACAAACACAATGGTGTAAAGCAAACGAATTTCAAATCTGGAGTCACTTTCTCCGCGAAGATCTATTGTACTCTGCTAAGAGAAAAGACATTCGCAAACTGGTAGATTATAGTCCCTCTTCGCCGGGTATGCCGGCAGAAGCTCCCGGGCGTACGGCCAATTGGGTTGGCTGGCAAATTGTGAAGAGTTATATGCGTCGCCATCCCGAAGCATCACTTAACGATTTAATCGCTCTGAAGGATGCTCAGCAGCTTTTGGACCAGGCGAAATATAAACCACGTCAATAACTCAGGAAAATTCTAGATTCTTTTATGCTAACCGATTTGTGGTTTATTCTCAAATCCTTAAATTGTCAAAGATTAAAATCGATCCTATGTCAAATAGAACCATTCCAGTTGTTGACCTCTCTCAATTTGTAAACGGTGATGCTGAGGCACGCAGTCAGTTTGTTCAGCAAATTGGACGTGCTTTCCACGAAATTGGCTTCGTGGGTGTCAAGAATCATGGCATCTCAAAAGATTTGATTGATGGCTTTTATGCTGCTTCAAAACGCTTTTTCGGCCTGCCAGTGGATATTAAACGTGCCTACGAAGTACCCGGCCTGGCGGGGCAGCGTGGCTATACCTCCTTTGGCAAAGAACACGCTAAGCAATCGACCGTTGCCGACTTGAAAGAATTTTTCCAGATTGGACAAACCGTTGTCGATGGCGATCTTATCGGGAAAGAGTATCCCGTCAATGTGATGGTAAGCGAGGAGGCAGAATTTACCCAACTCGGTGATCAATTGTACAAAGCTTTTGAAACCGCCGGCGCGGAGCTACTACGTGCCATTGCTATTTATCTGGAGTTGGGCGAGGACTATTTCGATCAAAAAATCCACAATGGCAATAGCATCTTACGCGCTATTCACTATCCACCGATTACTTCCGAGCCTGATTCCGCGATTCGAGCAGAACAGCACGAGGATATCAATTTGATTACGTTGCTGGTGGGCGCCTCAGCCGGAGGGCTGCAATTGCTCAATATGGAAGATGAATGGATGCCCATTATGCCCGAAGAGAATGAAATCGTGATTAATGTTGGGGATATGCTACAGCGTCTAACTAACAATTATCTAAAGTCGACAACCCACCGCGTGGTAAATCCGCCACGAGAAGAGTGGCATTTGCCGCGCTTGTCGATTCCGTTCTTCCTTCATCCACGCAGTACGATGGATTTGACTTGTTTAGATCAGTGTGTCACAGAAGAGCGGCCATTAAACTATGCACCAATTACCGCGGGTGAATATCTGGACGAGCGATTACGCGAGATTGGTTTGAAGAAGTAAACCTTTTTATGAAAATTGAGTCAAAATGAACGACAAGCAAGCGATTCTCCTCGGTTTGTTGTAATTTTGCAGAAATAAAGACATTTATTATGAGTTCAATTATGCTATTTTTTGGTTTGGGTGGCTACGAAGTCATCATCGTGCTGTTTGTGATTTTGCTGCTTTTTGGTGGTAAGAAAATCCCAGAATTGATGCGTGGTTTGGGTAAAGGTATCCGAGAATTCAATAATGCTCGTGCGACCATCGAAAGTGAGATCAAAGAAGGGATGCGTGAAGCTGACACTAAGAAGATTGAAAATAAATCGGAATAAGCAAACGTTCCACCCTCTTCCTCCTAATAACAAAGCCAACCTTTCTCGCGAAAAGGTTGGCTTTGTTGTCTACACATGACACGACCGTTTGGTCTTAATCAGCCTCGATATTTTTGACCTTGATTTTAAAAATCAGTACGGCATTCGCCGGAATTGAAATGCCTTCTTCTTCAATAGAGCGGGGGCCGTAGGCCATCTTGGAAGGAATCAACAACCAGCCACTACTCCCTTTGCGAAAGTAACGTAAGCCTTCATCCCAGCCGGGAATCACTTTACCTTTGCCTAATTCAAAAGAAAAACTTTTGCCTTTCGAGCTATCGAAGGGTGTGCCATCCAGCAAAAAGCCTTCATATTCGACTGTCATTTTATCCCCCTCTTGGGGTAAACTGCCTTTACCCTTTTTTTTGATGGCATAGCTCATCCCAGAAGGGAGTCGCTTGGTCTTTAGACGATTGGCGGCAGCATATTCGTGGATCATTTTTTTATCATCGGCAAATTGCTGATTTTGCGCTGCAATGAAAGCTTCGCGCTCTTTTCGCTCCAGCTCTTCCATGTAACGATCATACGCCTCGAAATCCATAATGCGCATGACCTCCAGCTCAAAAATCAAAGGTGAATTGGGTGGAATAGTGCGGCCGACACCACTTTGGCCGTAGCCCAGGTGTGGCGGTACGAATAACTGCCCTTTGCTACCAACCGGGAAAAACGTAATCCCCTTTTCCCAAGCTCGAATCACTTGCCGATAGCCCATCTGAAAAACGAAGGGATCACCCGGTTCAGAGCGATCGAATACGGTGCCATCCAACAATTTTCCGACATAACGCACCATAACATAATCTCCAGTTTGTGGTACATTACCACGCCCTACTGCATCTATTTGATAATAAAATCCGTCTTCGATGGTTTCTGCTTCAATTTGGTGGGCGGCTAAATAACCTTCAATAGTCGTCGTATCAGGGCTAGCCTGAGCTTGGAGTAGTGAACTTGAAATCAAAGCAGAGGCCAATACGGCAAGTAGGTATTTGAATTTCATGGCATTTAAATTTATCGCAAAAATACACATTAGCAAAATGCAACATATACAATGCCAATCAAACGATTCGGGCCAACTTTAATTTTTGCTTAACAAATCGGGTGGCTGGATCACAAGGTTATTTTCTTACTGATCGTAGCGATTAAGGTTTAGTTCTTCAATGATGTGAATTAATTTTTCAGCGTATCGAGGATCGGTAGCGTAGCCCGCTTTTTTCAAACCCTGCGCCCATTTTTTGTAGTCTTTTCCAAACTGGCGCAAACCAATATAACGCTTACCCTGCAACAACAAACTATGGGCGCGATAACTCTCCCAGGCAGTTGGATACTTGCGGAAAAAGTCTTTATGACTATCATCCGTGAAGTTAGAACAGTGCCCTTTTTTACAAGCTTTTGAGAAGCATTTCATCCCAAAGTGGTTGTTATTTTCACGCGACAAACGGCTGCCTCCAGCATTGCTTTCAATTAGTCCTTGGGCTAAAGTAATGCTTGCCGGAATCCCGTAGCGTTTCATTTCGGACTTGGCGACTTCCGCAAAACGCTTGACGTAAGCCTCTTGCCGGCGACGTTTTTCTATACGTTGCGAGTTGGAGAGGTCGGCTTGATAGGTCATATTAGAATAAGTATTCCCTCGATTGTCTTTGGATGGGACCGCGCCTGCCAATTGGGAGGTATTGGCAGGCGGCATGTCCGCATTCGGAGAGATATATTGATCCACAAAACCGCCGAGATAACTGCCAAGTGACAGCTCCTCAGCGGCTGATGGAATAATGTGCTCTGCATTGAAATTAAATTGTAGGGATAATTGCTGCTGTGAAAGCAAAACGATTAATGGTAATAAGAACAGTAATTGAAGGCCTAGTTTTAAAAAGCGTGGTCGCATCTTCTTAGAATCGGTTTGTACCTCAGGTTGAACAATTTTTTGCTTTCTCATGATGATTTGTTTGACACAAATTTAAAACTAATTGTTTTAAAAAAGCAAACATTTTGACCATTTTTAAAACAAAAACTTATTCCATACATCTTTTCAACCAAAACATAAAATAGAAAAGGCATTGTATGCCATCGGTTATTAGCATACAATGCCCTGAAGAACAAGGATCTAACGCAATAAGGTGAACTTGCTAATGATCAAACAAAAAATTTAGGCTGAAGGGGATTCATCTGATTGCTGATGCTGATCCTTGAATTCCTCCAAAAATTGATCAGTAGCCGTTTTGAGCGCTTCGCCCCGAAGATCATACGTAGGAATTTTGTTCTCCTTCTCGGGAAAATCTTCAATGTAGAGCGTTGAAGAAGGAAAGGCAAAGCGCACGCCAATCACTTCAGCAAGACGTAAAATCCCCAACAACAATTCGTGTTTCACACGAAGCTCATCGGCATAAGTGGGCACTTCCATATAGACCCGAAACATAATATTCAAAGAAGAAGATTCAAGGCTTTTCAGATGAATGTAGTAACCTTCTTTGCGTGTATATAGATGCCGGAGAATCATTTGCTCAAGACTAGCAATAAAATGCTCAATCAAATCGGGCGGTGTATCGTAGGTTACTCCAAGGTCAGTCTCAAATAAACGAAAGACACGTACTCCCATATTCTTCACAACCATATTCGCAATCGTACCATTGGGCACGGAAACAATCGACGTATCGACTGTTTGCAAGCGCGTCGTACGAAATCCAACCTCGACGATGGTCCCATCAAAACCACTTCCAACCACATAATCACCAATTTGAAAAGGGCGATCAAAGAAAATCATGGCCGAGCCAATAAGATTTTTCACGGTATCCTGTGCCGCGAGGGCTAGCGCCAAACCACCGATAGAGATACCCGCAATGAGTGCCGTAACGTTGACGTCGAGTAAGCGCAGAATATGAATGAGGCCACCAATGACAAAGATCACGATGAACATTTTGTGTAAAATCGGAATCAGCTGCTCGTCCATCTTGTGCTCCGTCTTATTTGCGTATTCCAAAGCATAATCGATAACTACGCGCAGAATGCGAATTAATAAGAGCACGACCATCACCGTGAGCATGATATTGAGTCCGATAATGGCCAGTCGAGCGGTACTAATCGGCAATTGTAAGACCGGAACCAATAAGCGCAACATCCAAAATATCACCAGAAAACTACCCGAACGAGCCACTTTAAGTAAGCGGGTCTTATCCGTTACTTCCGATTGCCAGCGGCTGCGCAGCAGGCGCCGGACCAGGGGGAGGAAGAGCTGTGTCAGAATTTTGTGAATCACCCAAGTGATCAAAAAGAGTACACCAATGGCCAGCCACTGCCAGATCGCCAATCCCAGAAATCGTTGTTGGCCAAAGCGTGGTAGCAGATTCAAGAGCACACCAGTGCCAAAGGGATAGGTTTGTCTATGTAGTTGAGGAATACTCCTGACCGTCGCGTTAGAATAAAGCCATTGGTTGCCAACCTTTTCCAGATACACATCAGGTAAGTCCTCCGGGAAGGGGGTATAATAAGGCTTTTGGGTGGTACTATCGATATAGTTCGCTTCCTGGGGCAGTTGATTCAGGCGAACGTATAGACCATTGCCGTCATAAATTTGCTTGAGCTTAATGGCAGCTTGCACTCGTTGGAGGGAATCCAGGTCCCGGGAAAATGTCACAGCTGCACGACCCGGATCGTAAGATTCCGGTTGCAAATAATACAAATGGACATAGATAGTATTGTAAGGACTTTCCAAATGAGGTACGGGCGCACTCTCCGACTGAGCATGAAGGCCAGTTACGAAAAGGATGGCTCCCAGAAGTCCTATGAATTTAAAACGTAAAGCTGTGGGTCGCATGGCAATGGTGTTGATTTTTCGCGCCAAAACAAAGCTATTTCTAGCGTATCGGCAGGCTATCATTTGGTGATCATCCTCGCCGATAATCCTGGCGTAATGCGAAGATATTAATTTGCCGAGTTCTTTTTAGGTCAATCATTGCAGAAGCTCAAAGCCTTAAGTCGAAACACCAGCATACCCTGTCACAAAAACCTAATTCACCCTGAAAAAACAAATTAAACATCTTCCTAATATGCAGGCGTACCAGGTTACCCAATACAACTTCGCATTAAACCCCTGGTCATCTCAAAACCGTTTTTCAGGAATGAGGATAAGACAAAATCGTTGTCTTCACCCTGATGGCTATTTTGTTTTTGACTCATTCCTACTAAGCATTCCCACAAACCGATTTAAGGAACAAGCTCAATTGAACTTCAGTTGTGGTGCGTTTTCAGTCATCAGCGCGCCTACCATGAGGTTTAGCAATTCGTTCTTGAGCAGACCATTATTATCCATTGTGCGCAGTTAATAGAGACAAACTATTAATTGTGCAGTAAGCTACTTTTTGGAGTCATACCCGAGATAGATCGACACTATCTACGGGTTGATCTTGTATACCCTAGACTGAAAATTTTGACAGATTTCGATTTCATTTTTTACACCCAAATTTCAACAAATTAAATGTCATGAAACATTACTCCCCCCCACTTAGCCATCCCAAAACCGTTTGGTGGTTATGTTTTTTACTACTTCTTACTAGTCTACCGCTTAAAGCTTCATTTACCGATTTTGCAGATCATCCTAACCTTGCGTTCACTTGTAATACCAACTTACAAGTAGCGTTAGCTCCAGATAATTGTGAAGCTCTGGTAACGCCCTACGATATCCTCGAAGGAGAAACGGCTGGTTGCTGTGACCTTTATACCGTAGAGCTATTCTATGATCCTGCTTTTACCAATCCGGTACCGACAAGCCCGACGCTAACTTCAGCAGAAATTGGTTTATCAATCTATGTGATTGTGACCAATCCAGCGGATGGCAATAATTGTGATAATGCGATTCTCTCGGTCGTCGATCAGGTGGTTCCTGACCTTACTTGTGGGGCAATGGTACAAATAGATTGCACTGATCCTTTAACTCCGGGCACGGGGCCTCTGGATTTTCCGGTACCGGGCTCGGCTACAGTTGTAGGCAACAGCCAACCCTACGTCGTGCTCAATTTTGATCCTTGTGGTCCCGCAACACTGACCTACGTGGATGATGAAATCGATGGCGTGTGTGGTACCGATCCATTTCTAAGACAAATTACCCGAACCTGGACAGTAGAAGATGCTTCCGGCAATACTAAAAGCTGTGATCAAACTATCGAGATTAACCGTTCAACGTTGGCCGATGTCGACTTTCCTCTAAATAGAGATGGCATGGCGGCTCCGTTTTTGGTTTGTAATGATTTGGATGATGATAGTATAAATGATAATGTGGATCCCAATGTGTTACTCGATAGTAATGGCAATCCATCGCCCGAAGTAACCGGTTTTCCGACCATCAATGGTAACCCGATTACGGATCCTTTAGCTTGTGATCTGGCTTATGATTATACCGACAATATTCAAGATTTATGTGATGGTAGTTATTTGATTCTGCGCGAATGGGTCGTCACCGTATGGTGCCCGACTACTGCGGTGGCCACACAAGTCCAGGTCATTAAAGTCATGGATAATATCGCACCAGTAATCACTTGCCCGGCTGATTTAACGGTCAGTACAGGTCAAAACGATTGTACGGCTAGCGTCATCCTGCCCATTCCAACCATTACCGACGAATGCTCAACCACGACAACTTACGATATTTCATTTACCCAAGGGACTCTTTTAAATAATACTCTTTTCAATTTACCACTCGGAATAACAACGGTTACTTATACCGCGGAGGATCCTTGTGGCAACATCGCCACTTGCAGTTTTGACATCATCGTGGAAGATCAAGTGCCACCGGTACCCATTTGTGAGACTTTCCGGGTCGTCAGCCTTACTACAAATGATCCTACCCTGGCCAATGCTGAGGTTTTTGATGATGGTTCCACGGATAATTGTGGTAATATCAGCTTTGCTGCACGTCGCTTAGATAATCCAAATTGCCCTGGCTTTGATGGCACCGCATTTGGTCCAACGGTACCATTTTTCTGTTGTGACATTGGCGTAGATGCTAACGGCGATCCGCTAACCGTCATGGTGGAATTACTGGTCACCGATGATGCCGGAAACACAAACTCCTGCACTGTAGCCGTAGAAGTTCAAGATCAACTCAATCCGGCCATTACTTGTCCAACAGATAAAGTTTTGGATTGTGGTGCAGATACTAGCCCCAGTAGCACTGGTACGGCCCTCGCCACGGACAATTGTAACGCTACAGTGTCTTTCTCTGATAGTGGAACTTTAGATGATTGTGGTGAAGGCACCATCTTCCGAACGTGGACCGCAACAGATGATGGTGGGCGTACCGCTAGCTGCGTACAGCGTATCGATGTCATTAACAGTAATCCATTCACTGTAACCGATACCGAGTGTCGTAATTTCCCGCTCGGCGTAGAACATAGCCTCAGCGATGGTGTTGAATGGCCTTGTGATGTCAGCCTAAGCACCTGTGGAGCAGGTCTTAGTCCAGATGATTTAGAAAATACTGTAGGGGTTGATCCATTGGATGCACGGCCACAACTCTTTTTCGGCGACTGCGATGATATCATCCCTATTTTCACCGACGATACACTCCCGATCCAACTTCCCTCCTGTTTGAAGATTTTGCGTCTGTGGGAAATATTTGATTGGTGCAGTAGTACACCAACGGTTCCAGTTGGTAGTTACGTTCAGGTCATTACGGTAATGAATTCTAGTGCACCAGTGATTACCTCGGATTGTACGGGTCAAATCTACGGTAGCTTTGATCCTAACTGCGTGGAAGGTACGGCTGAACTATTTTTCAGTGCCACGGATGATTGTACGCCGGATGATGAGCTGTCGTATTCCTACGAGATTGATGAATTTGACGATACAACTGTAGATGCCAGTGGAAATACAAACGACGCTACCGGTAATTATCCTTTAGGTACACACCGCATTACCTGGGAAGTGGAAGATGGTTGTAATAATGTCACGACCTGTAGTTATACCTTTTCAATCGTTGATAGTTTACCACCAACGCCCATCGCCTTTAGTGGTTTGAGTACGGATATCAATCCTGGTACTAACTCCGTGACTTTATCGGCTGGCTTTTTTGAAAATGCATCTACTGATAATTGTGGTGTAGCAGAATTCCGCATTGCTTATCCTTCGGGCGGGCCTAATCAAACCACGCCGCCTCTGACGACTACGATAACTTTTGTTTGTGCTGATCTAGGTATGCAAGCCGTCGATTTTTGGGTCGGTGATATCAATGGCAATTGGGATTACGTCACCGTGATGATCGATGTGCAAAATAACATGGGGGCTTGCCTGGAGCCAAATTACGCGATTGTTTCCGGGGCAGTACAAAACGAGGATGGCGCTGAAGTCAGCCAAGTCCAAGTCATGCTCACCGGTGGTGGCATGGACGATGAAAACATGACTGGTAACGATGGAAATTATGAGTTCTACTTGCCTATTGAACAAAATTATACCGTTGCTCCGGAGCGCAATGATGATGCAGTCAATGGTGTTTCCACCTTTGATCTATTATTGATCACCCAACACATTTTACAAATTGAACAGCTCGGTAGTCCGTATAAGATGATTGCGGCAGACGTGAATCAGAGTGGTTCTATTTCCGGTTTGGATATCGTCGACTTACGCAAAGTGATTCTTTTTATCGAACAAGAATTTCCGAATAGCAATTCCTGGCGTTTCGTGGCCGCAGATTATGTCTTTCCTTTGTCTGAAGATCCTTTTGCTAATACCTTCCCGGAAGTATTCGCGGTTAATCAACTTACCGAAGATGAGGTCGCCGACTTCATTGCCATCAAAGTAGGGGATGTTAACTGTAGCGCGGCTCCAACGGGTTTACAAGAGGACAGTGCGGATCAATTTGAGGAAACGAAAGCCTGGACTCTACAAGTGAGCGACCAGCAACTAGTCGCCGGAGAAACCTACTTGGTTGGCTTCAAAGCCGCTACAGCTAATACGCAAGGCTTTCAATTCACCTTCCACTTTGATACGGAACTGCTGGAATTTGCGGGGCTTGAGAAAGGCATTTTGCCAGAATTTGGTGAGCATAACTTCGGCTGGCAAATGCAGCGCGAGGGTGTCTTGACCTGTAGCTGGCATAGCCCGAATGGTGCGGCGCAGCGCGTAGCAGATGAGGCGCTATTTAGCCTGCGCTTCGTAGCGAAGCAAACGGGGCAATTACGTAAAGCCATCCATATTGATTCGCACTACACGCGAGCTGAGGCTTACCTAAACAATGATATTCGACCTATAGCACTAGAGTTTGATGCAACACCAGTGGCCGTCACGCGCTTGCACCAAAACCGTCCGAATCCATTTAAAGCCGAGACGGTAGTGAGTTATGACTTGGCAGCGGCCGGACCAGTTATCATTCGCTTGTATGATTTGTCGGGCCGTGTGCTGGCCACAATCGAGCGCGACGCGGCAGCTGGCTATAACGAGCTGACGATTCCCGCGGCGCAACTGGGCGGGCCAGGCTTGTACTACTATGAGCTCGAAGCCGATGGCGAACGCCATCTCGGCAAGATGATATTGATGGAATAATTTTTCATGAGATTTATAGTCCTCCCTTCCTGGTTCGCCCGGGAAGGGATTTTTTTTGATTAAAATAATAGACTTGTGGACGCGAGAATTAAGAGGTGAAGCCAAACCTCATTTTTCAACCCATCACTCTCCTAGTGCACGCTGCTTCATTTGTTTGATAAAATCTGCACTGATCGCATAGATATTTTGATTGCCATTATTGGTACTATTATATTTTTGACGGACTTCAGCAACAGCAGCGGGCGGAACATCATAATAACTATCCAGACGATTACTAGCGAAAATAAAGAGTCGGCCATCTGTAGTGACATAGGGGCACATTTCGTTATAGCGAGAATTGATCGGCGCACCCAGATTTTCAGGTACAGTCCATTCGCCATTATTATTAAAACTGATGTAGAAATCCCCAGAACCAATACCACCAGGACGGTAAGAGCGAAAAATCAAATAGGACTCATCGGGAGCTACAAAAAGATCGCCTTCTCCTTGGGGTGAATTGACCGAATCGGGCAATCGTTCGACCTGATAACCCGTATCCCGCGGAATGGCACGATAGAGGTCGCCATCCTGCCAAACGTTGAAATAAATCTTCCCGTCCGACGTCAAAGAACTAAAATAATCTCCTCTCTCCGTCAGGCGAACGTATACCGGCTCACTCCATCCATCCGGCGTTTTATCCAAATACCAAATATTGGTACGGCCGCTAGGTCCATCGGGCTCGGTGGGCCGCTGCGAGCTAAAATACAAGCGTTGACCATCCGGTGCAAAAAGGGGATCATACTCTGGCTTTTGACCAGAAAAAGAAGCAATCTCCGGGGTTGACCATTGCCCATCAACCTGCATCTCGGTAACCATGATTGCATCGTACTGTGGAATACTGATTGTGTAATAAAAGGCTTGGCCGTCGGGCGAGAATGTTCCATTGTATTCGCCCATTTCAGTGGAGATGAAATTGGGATACAAAAGCTGTGGTACACTATCGGGTTGCAAGCCCAGAAAAGGGCCCTTTGGAATAACAACTGAAGGTTCCACTGGAGGATCAGTGCTGGGAGTTGAAGGATTAGAAGTGCATGCCGCCAACAGGCACAAGCTCAATAGGAAAAAGCAGGCCGTCTTCATTTGTTCTTTTGGTTTTGATGGAAATAGATAATACCTTTTCACTGCTTGAGCAGCTCAAAATAATTTATAAGCTTAGACCAATCCATCTCTTCGTTTTCACTAGAGGTGCCTAGTCTACTCTATTCCATCTTTGACCTTCAGAGGTACTTAGTAAGCCAACAAATCGCCAATTGCTTTTTGCACCTTTTCTATCGAAGGAATCATCGTTTGTTCCAAAGTGCTATTCAACGGAATGGCGGGCAGGTTTTCCGAACCAATGGTTCGCACCGGCGCATCCAATTCCTCGAAGCAATTTTCCTGAATCCGTGCTGCGATGCTCTGCGCAAAAGTATTATTGACTGGCTCCTCGGTAATAACCAAACAGCGATTATGACGCCGAACGCCAGCAAAAATGGCTTCTTCATCCAAAGGATAAAGCGTTCGTAAGTCAAGAACTTCAATACAACCAGGATAAGCCTTCGCTGCATTCAAAGCCCAGTGGACACCCATGCCGTAGCAGACAACAAATAAACTGTCGCCATTTTCGACAGCTTCTACTTCTGCAGCCAATGCTTGTCGCGCTTTACCAAAAGGCACAACATAATCTGCATCCGGTTCGATCGTACGGGCCGCGTCAGTACCTCGTACTTTTGACCAGTATAGCCCTTTGTGTTCAAAGATCACGACTGGATTAGGGTCATAGTACGCGGATTTCATCAAGCCTTTTAGATCAGCACCATTGCTGGGATAAGCCACTTTGACGCCACGAATATTACAAACT
Source organism: Saprospiraceae bacterium (assembly GCA_028285085.1). Lineage (GTDB taxonomy): Bacteria > Bacteroidota > Bacteroidia > Chitinophagales > Saprospiraceae > JAHDHW01. Next base: position 24,561 of record JANQQI010000040.1, read on the forward strand.
ACAGATTCGACACTCGACGAATGGTATGGCCCACCACTTCCATACGCACCAATAGGCACGCGCAGAATCATACTCACCGGATATTTACCATTGGAAAGGTAGCAGGATCGACTCACCTCGGTAAACAATTGATTGAGGCCGGGCCAGATGTAATCCGCGAATTGAACTTCGACGATGGGCCGCAAACCGACAGCCGACATCCCCACTGTGCTTCCGACGATGAATGCCTCCTGAATGGGTGTATTAAATACCCGATTATCTCCAAACTTTTGGGCGAGTGTTGCTGCTTCACGGAATACCCCTCCGAGGCGCGCACCGACATCCTGTCCGTAAAGTAAGCATTCGGGATGGCGCTCCATGAGTTCTTGTACCGCAAACAAGGCGCAATCCACCATAACTTTTTCCTCGCCATTAGCGGGGCTACGCTCGCCGCGTTCTTCGGTGATGGGCGTCGGGGCAAATTCGTGAGTAAACAAATCTTCGGGGCGCGGATCTTCCGCTTCGAGGGCGCGCGCGAAATCGGCTTCCACCGTGGCGCGCGCTTCCGCTTCCAAAGTCTCCAATCTACTTTCCGTAATGCCTTCCGCTAGCAACTGCCCTCGGAAGATGGGGTAAGGATCACGTGCCTGGTGTTCTTCTAAATCATCGCGGTACCATTCTTTACGCACGCCCGAAGTATGGTGATTCAAGAGCGGCACCTTGGCGTGTACCAGAAATGGCCGCCGCTCCCGCCGGATCGTATCCAGCACTTCCTGAATAGTGGTATAACTTTCTAAAAAATCATTGCCCTCGATCGTTCGTAGCTCAATACCATGAAAGCCTTCAATATAACCACTCGCATCCATCGCACGAATTTCGCGAGCGTGAGCGGAAATGTCCCATTCATTATCTTGCACGAGATACAGAATTGGTAGTTGCCGCAATGCAGCCATTTGAAAAGCTTCGGCGACTTCTCCTTCCGTGATCGAAGCATCTCCCAGCGAACAAACCACAACGGGCGCTAATTCACTCTGGTCAGCGAGTTGTTCCAGCTCACGATATTGCATACCGAGCGCCACCCCAGTTGAAGGAATAGCTTGCATACCGGTAGCCGATGATTGATGTGGAATTTTTGGCTTGTCCGCCTCACGTAAACTAGGATGTGCATAATAGGAACGGCCACCACTGAAAGGGTCATCACGCTTAGCCATGAGCTGCAGCATCAAATCGTAGGGCGTCATGCCAATCCCCAGCAAGGTCGCATCGTCTCGATAGTAGGCCGACAGATAATCCTGTGGGAGTAATTGCATACCTACCGCTAATTGAATGGCTTCGTGCCCACGAGAGGTAGCGTGTACGTATTTGGATACGGTTTTAAAATTGGCCTCATAGATTTCAGTCATCGCTTTGGCGGTTGCCATTAAGCGGAAGGCCTTGAGAAGTATGGTTTGTTCAATCGTCGTCTCGGCTTCAATCATGTTTTATTTGGCTAGAATGGTTAGGTATTAGAAGGTGCAAAAGTACGAAGTAACGGGCTAAAATCCAGAGATTAGCCAGGCTATCCTCGGTTCCCTCTGCTTTTAAAATGATAAAAAATGCCGGATTGTTGAGCGGGAGCGCTTAACTTTTGTACTGCGTCGCTGAATTGACCAATTGAAGGTTATAACGATTGGCGTAATTCTGCAAGATTTCCACCAAAGCGGTAGAGGCCGTCAAAGTGGAGAAATCACCGTCCAAGATTCGGTGCTCAACCTCTGTATTGAATTTTATATAGTCGATTTCATCTACCAAATTAAAATCCAATTCAAAATCACGATCATCACCAACAATCTTTACTGTCTCGTCGGCCAGTTCAATACGACGCACCTCTTGCCACGGCCAGCGTTGCACAAAGAAATCATCATAAGCGAATGATTGCTCGTCGATATAAAGGGAAGGATGGCTATTGAGGGCCACCTGAACGACATAGTACAATAACAAAATAAGAATGATAATGGTATTGGCGTGGATGAGTGTGCCGTAATAGGCTTGATTAAAGGTCAGATAAATGATAACAAGCCCAAAACTATGTAATAGCAAACGACTTTGAAAATCACTTTTTTTCACTAACCGAATGACGTCGATATTTCCTTTTATCTTATAAAAAAAGACTCTTTTAAAAATCAAAAAAGAGGTAAAGCCGAATAGGTATAATTCGATAGCAAGCTTAAACGGAACATAAAACCACTCTTCTCGAGCAGTATCTCCTGAGATAAATGCCAGCAAGCCAACGATGATAAAAAGCCAAACGATAATATTGACAGTCCGAAACATACTGAATGGGTTGGTAATAGTGGCTTTCGTTTTGTTTTCACGCTAGTCCGAAATGGCAAATACCATTCGATATCTTTAACTATTTAATTCCAGTTGCAATCTATTTAAAAGAGAGGCCATTCGACTAATTTATGCCGCAAAATTGTCCTCACGTCCTCTCCTCAATCGCAACTTGAGTTATTTACTTTTAAACCGAGCGATAGCTTCGCGCGTGAAATCGGAGAGGACTAGCTTTCCACTCATCGCAGCTCGCTCATCGAGCAGGTCATCCCAATGCTCGGCCCCTTCCCAAAACGCTTGTTTCATCAAACGCATTGCTTCAGGATTTGATTTCGCTAGTTTTTCGGCTAAAGTTTGAACCGCTTCATCCATCGCTTCGGTCGTCTCAAATACTTCGGCAAACAGTCCTTTTTCGCGGGCCCATTCTGCTGACCGCCAAGCCGTGGCATTAAAAGCCAGCTGAGTCATGCTGGAAATCCCCATTTTTCGGGCTACGGCCGGCCCAACAACAAAGGGCCCGATACCGACCGCCAGCTCACTCAACTTTACTGAAGCGTACTGCGTCGCGAAGCAGTAATCAGTCGCTGCAGCTACTCCAACACCGCCACCAACGGCTTTCCCTTGCACTCGCCCAATGATTAATTTAGGGCACTTCCGGCAAGCGTTGATCACATTCGCAAATCCCAAAAAGAAGGTTTTACCTGTTGGAAAATCCTCAATGGCCATCAGCTCATCAAAACTAGCTCCCGCACAAAATGTACGAGCACCGGCACTTTGCAAGATAATGACTTTTATATTATCATCCTGCCCCGCGGCATCAATCGCATCACGCAATGCTGCCAATAGCTTACCTGGCAAAGAATTATGTGCCGGATGGTAAAAGGTAATAGTAGCAATGCCATCCTGAACTTTTGTTTCTACACTTCCGAGTTGGGTTTTATCTGCTGTCTCTGACATATTTGATTTTTACGATAAAGAAGATTAAAGGTTTAAACTATTACTGGTATCAGATCAGGCACTCTGGTCCAGTTTCCGCACCATCGTAAGGATGGTAGCAATGGCTACCGTTTCTCCGGTTTCGTCGTATACGTCAACCAAAAATTTAACAATCCCTTTCGCGATATCCTCTTCATCGCGCTTCTCTTGTGCAATTTTTTCTTTAACGGTAAAACGTACGCCAATAGTCATCCCGGGATAAACGGGCTTAGTGAAGCGACACTCTTCAATGCCATAATTCAACAAGACCGGCCCTTTTTTGGGATCAACGAAGAGGCCCGCCGCTTTGGATAAAACAAAGTAGCCGTGCGCCACTCGACCTTCGAAAATGGTGCCCTCCAAAGATGTAGCATCCATGTGAGCGTAGAAATTATCTCCGCTGACATTAGCAAAATTCACGATATCTGCTTCGGTGACCGTATGCTTGGAGGTAATCACCGTCTCACCAATTTCCAGCTCTTCAAAATGCTTACGGAAAACATGCACAGGCTTCTCTTCCTGCGCACCGCCGACGTGATAGACATTCGTCACCGCCGTCAGGCTAGTCGGTGTGCCTTGCACGGCACAGCGCTGCAAATAATGCTTCACGCCACGCAGGCCGCCCATCTCTTCGCCACCACCCGCACGTCCTGGCCCACCGTGTACCAAAAGCGGCATGGGCGAACCGTGACCAGTGCTTTCCTTGGCAGATTCCTGATTCAGGATAAGAATACGACCATGATAAGGGGCCGACTCCATAATATAAGTGCGCGCAATCTGATCGTCGGCGGTACAAATTGTACTCACCAATGACCCTTTGCCCATATTAGCCAATTGGATCGCTTCTTCCATCGTTTGATAGGGCATTAGCGTACTCACCGGCCCGAAAGCTTCTACTTCATGCGCGGATTGTTTTTGTAAAGGCTGGTCGTTGCGTAAGAGTACCGGAGCCATGAATGCGCCTTGCTCCCGATTCGCTCCAATCACATCAAAATGATCACGACCGTAGACAATTTCATTCTCCTGAGCCAATAATTCAATCCGACGTTGCACTTCTTCCATTTGAGAGCGTGTCACCAAGGCACCCATGCGGACGCCTTCGTGTTGTGGATCACCAATGGTTGTTTTTGACAGTTGCTGGCTCAAAGCCGTTTGGACGGCCTCTACCCTATTTTCCGGGACAATGATACGACGGATCGCGGTACATTTTTGTCCGCATTTGGTGGTCATTTCACGGCGCACCTCTTTGATAAAGAGATCAAATTCTGGCGTACCTGGCTCAACGTCGTGCCCGAGGATAGCGCAATTCAATGAATCAGCCTCCATATTAAAGGGTACCGAGTTTTCGATAATCGATGGGTAAGCCCGTAACTTACGCCCTGTGGTTGCCGAGCCCGTAAAGGTCACCACATCTTGCTCGGTAACCGGATCAAGGATGCCAATCCCGGAGCCACATACCAATTGTAAAGCACCATCGGGCAAAATACCGGAAGCGATAATATCGCGAACCATTGCTTCGGTCAAAAAGGAGGTTAATTCCGAGGCTTTAACGATGGCTGGCACCCCCGCCAGCAAATTAACCGCTACCTTTTCGAGCATCCCCCAAATTGGAAAATTAAAGGCGTTGATGTGTACCGCCACGCCGTGCTTAGGTACCATGATGTGGCGGCCAATGAATGTCCCTTCTTTGGATAAATTAGCCGTTTCACCGTCTACGTAGTAAGGCTCATCCGGGAATTTTCGGCGCAGACTCGCGTAGGCGAATAGGGTTCCGATTCCCCCGTCGATATCTACCCAGCTATCCGATTTCGTGGCGCCGGTCCAATAACTGACCGGGTAATATTT
>JANQQI010000086.1 GCA_028285085.1 Saprospiraceae bacterium
TATCTTTGGTAACAGCTTGACTGAGGGCCGCTACATTCATTCGGTAGTGTTCATCAACGGGGATGTAGCGGAAGTGGGCTTCTCCCATTCCGGCAATCCGAATGGCTTTCTGAATCGAATGGTGGACCTGCTCGGTCAGATAGATCACTTGATTTTCGATATCTCTGGCCCGCACACCCTGATAGTCCCGCGCTGTTGCTACCGCAATGAGATTGGCTACCGAGCCTCCCGAGGTGAGATTACCCAAAGCGGTATCCGGGAATCCAACCAGTCGGCACATCCAGCGAATGAGCATATTTTCCATACGCACGGCACCAGGGCTCGCGAAATAGATCCCCGCGTAGCGATTGGTTACATCAGCCAGGTAATCCCCCAAAGCGGTAGGATACACGCCTCCTCCGGGGATGTAGGCCAAGTGTCCCGCTGAAGCAGGATTAAGCCCGGGCTGATCCACTTCTTGCTCTACTAAGTGCAGGAGTTCTGACATCTCTCGACCATTGTCTTGGAAGGGATAATCCAGCAAGCCTTCACCTTTACCAGCAAATTCATCGAAAGATTTTTTGGAAGAAAGGTCTTCCAGAAATTCATTTGTGTAATGGTACACGGACGCGTTCCAGTTATCGCGTATATCTTTATTTGTCTCTAAAAGTCGAGCGGTACGCTCTAAGGATTGTAACTTTTCTATCATTCTCAAAACTATCATTATTCTTATAATTTTCCTTTCTTACATTTATTCAAATCGTAATTTCAAAGTCAAAATTGCAACCCTTCGTTTTAGCTCGTGTCATTCTAGCTAAATTAATCCAATTACTCATTTCGATTGTAACCCTGTATTTCCCCAGAAGCATCAACAACAAATCCTCTGGTGTGTTGCAAATCGAATTCAAATCCAAAAGATGATGAAAATTATGAAACGTACGCTCCTCCTAGGCATCGTGCTTTGCCTCGCCGTTTTCCAATCACAAGCCCAAAATGTTGTTGGCAAAGGCCCCATGGTTAAGAAAACCATCAATATGTCCGACATCAATGCTGTGGGACTCGGCATCTCTGCCACCGTTTACATTCAGCAAGGCTCTAGTCAATCTATTACCATCGAGGCTCAACAAAATATCATTGATATTATTAAGCAAAAACCGAAGGGTAAATCCTGGAATATTGAATTCACCAAAAAATCTGTCAGAAACCACAAAGACATCACCATTTATATCACTATGAAGGATCTGAAAGAACTATCAATTGGTGGTTCAGGCTCCATCATTGGCAAAGGGAAATTCTCCAATTTGGGCAATATGGAACTGAATATTGGTGGTTCGGGAGACATCAAACTAGATGCGGACATGAAGAATGTGGAATGTAGTATTGGTGGATCGGGTAAAATTGTACTCGACGGTAGTGCTTCCGGTATTGAAGTAAGCATCGGTGGATCAGGTGATGTCCTTGCCTTTGGACTTTCCACAAAAAGCTGCGAAGTAAGTTCTGCCGGTTCTGGTGATATTGAAGTGTCGGTAAGTGATAATTTGGAGGTGTCTCTCGTCGGTAGTGGCGATGTACGGTACCGTGGTAATCCAAAAGTCAGTTCAACAATTATGGGTTCGGGTGATGTGAAACCCGAATAGTTTAATTACTTTTCTTCTAAATTATCCAAAGGAGGGTTCCTCATTTAACTCCTTTGGATAATTTCCGTTCCCTCATTCCAAATCTAACTTATTGTCAATCCTCTCAAAATACATTTTATGAATCAGCTACTCAAAAAGACCAGCTTTCTCCTTTTCATGCTTCTTCTCGTGCAATCTATCCAGGCCCAAGGTTGGGGATCAGGTGTCAAAGGTAGTGGCCCCGTTGTCGAGCAAGAGTTGGATATTGCTCCTTTTACCGGCATTAATTTCAATATTTCCGGTAATGTCATTCTCCGCCCGGGGAACCGACAAGAAGTTGTTGTAAAAGCTCAGAAGAATATTATCAATTTGATTAAAACGGATGTCAAGAATGGTATTTGGCGTATCGATGTCCAAAAGAATGTAAAATCCTACAATGAATTAACGATTTATATCACCGTACCCGAAATCGATTATGTCGAGCTTGGTGGCAGCGGAAACATCAGTTGCAATGGCCAATTCCCTAAAGTGGACCGCTTACGAGTCGACATCAGTGGTTCAGGTAATATCGACATGGATATTAAGGCAAATCACCTAAAAACACACCTCAGTGGCTCGGGAAATATCAATATGACGGGTAGTTGCAACTATCAAGATATTCACATCAGTGGTTCGGGTAATATCAGTAATTATAAATTTCAAGCACAAGAATCTGATGTTCACGTCAGTGGTTCAGGACGTTGCGAATTATACGTAACCGATCAACTCAATGCAAAAATTAGTGGAAGTGGTGATGTATATTATAAAGGAAGAGCCAGTGTAAAAGCAAAAGTAAGTGGCAGTGGCAACGTCACTCCGGCAGACTAATCTTGGCTTTCATTTCCTGAAAAATACACAAATGACCAGTCCATCGGCTGGTCATTTGTCGTCTAGAAAACAGTTTAAAAACAACTAATTAATAATTTTACAATATAAAAAATACCTATTCCAGGGTATGTAATTCTGGCCCGTTTATAATACCTTTGAAGTCATAAACAAGAAACAAATTATTTTCCCGAATTTAGACTATGAGCACGACTCCTTGAGTTCGTCCTCAAACCTTCCCAAAAACTGTTTCCCATACCGATTTAAATAATGCGGCTCTCGTCGCAATTTCCACCCCCTCTGAGAAAGCCAGACTTGGTAAAGTGCTGGTCATACCCGTTTGTATCATAAGTCTTAATCTTCGGGATTACTAGTTCCAAGTTAATTAGTAACGGCCATATTTATAATATTTCGATTTATGAAAAAACACTTAACACCCTCTAGAAATTTTATACAATTAATGAAGCTGGTCTCTGGTACCGTGGCCCTGTGTATATTCACAGCTGCTACCGCCTTTGGCCAATGCTCTTTAAATTGCAACACCAGCGTAGCGGTTGCTCTCGGTCCTGATTGCTCAGCAGTAATCGAGCCGGATGATATTCTTGAAGGCACTTTACTCCCCGAATGTGCACCTTATACCGTGAATGTGATTGCAACGGGGTCAAACATGGTAACGGGTGCTCAACTTGGACAAACATTGATGGTTTCCGTTACCAATGGAGCTGGAAATGTTTGTATGGGATCGATTACCGTTTTGGATGAAATCAATCCAACGATCCAATGTCAAAGCGTTACGATTTCCTGTTTTGATGATCCTGACGCAGTAGCAGCTCCCACTGCTTCGGACAACTGCGGATCTATTGCTTCGCTAACTTTTACCGAAACCGAACAAGATCTAGGTTGTGGTGGTCAAGGTTTGTATAAAGTCATCACGCGGACTTATACGGCAACTGACCCCAGTGGAAATAGTAGTAGCTGTGATCAAGTCATTAACGTCACGCGCCCATCGATTAACGATGTGGTTTTTCCTGTTAACTTAGATGACATCGACGCGCCATCACTGGATTGCGTCAATCCAAATACAAGTACTTCAAATACTGGCGTACCTACCATTAGCGGTGTGCCGGTTCACAATACCTGTGACTTCGCAGCGGATTTCGAAGACCAGGTCATTCCTATTTGTCAAAACAGCTTGAAAATCTTGCGTGAATGGACCATCCACGATTGGTGTACCGGTCAGATTTTAGTACAAACTCAGATCATTAAGATTGTGGATACCACTGGGCCAACGATTAACTGTCAACAGACTTTCACGGTTAGCACTCAGCAAAATGATTGCTTTGCGAGCTTTGGACTTCCTATTGTACAAGTTTCGGATAACTGTTCTTCCAATAATAATATCACTGTATCTACCACCATTTCTGCGGGTACTATCGTAGGAACTGCTGTATTCAATGTACCAATTGGCCAGCACACCTTGACCTATACCGCTACGGACGACTGTGGCAATAGCTCAACCTGTGTCACCACGGTCATTGTAGAAGACCAAGTTGCTCCAGTTGCCATTTGTGAATCAAACCACGTGGTGGCCTTGAACAGTCCATCCGGGGCTACTTTGGTTGGTGCTCTGGTATTTGACGATGGCAGCTATGACAATTGTAGCGATCTAATTTACGAAGTACGTCGTATGGATGCTGCACACTGTCCAGGCAACGATGGGACGACTTTCGGACCATTCGCTCCATTCTTTTGCTGTGATGTTGGAAATTCCGTTATGGTTGAACTACGGGTGACGGACGCAGCAGGTAACAGCAATTCTTGCATGGTAGAAACGACCGTACAAGACGAATTGAATCCAATTATTACTTGCCCAGCGAATGTAACGCTGGACTGTAATGATGATTATACTGACCTCAGCCTAACCGGTGAGCCTACGGTGGTCGACAATTGTGGCGCAACCGTAAGCTTCCAGGATTTTGTGAATCTCGATCAGTGTGGTGCCGGTTTCGTGAACCGTACCTGGACTGCAGTCGATGATTCTGGTAACAGTGCCTCGTGCCTACAAACTATCTACTTTGAAAACAGCACGCCGTTCTACATCAACGATACGGAGTGCAACAATGCCGATCCTAACGATGGTGTGATCTGGCCCTGTGATTACGAGACCAATACTTGTGGCGCCGGTTTAGATCCCTCCATCACCGGCGAACCAACCATTTTTGAAGACTTCTGTGATTTAGTTGGCTACGAGTATGATGATACTTATTTGCCAATTGCTGATCCTGCTTGTGTAAAAATCTTACGTAAGTGGTACGTTTTCGATTGGTGTACTTACGATGAGAACTCAACTGATGGTTATTGGGAATACGTTCAAATCATCAAAGTATTGAATTCTGAAGATCCAGTGATTTTATCGGATTGCGAGGATGTAGAGTTCTGTAGCTTCGACGAAGACTGTGAAGATGGTCCAGCGGATTTAGTACTGTTGGCAAATGATGATTGTACGGATTCCTTGGAATTGAATTATAGCTACGTTATCGATGCTTTCAATAATGGCAGTGATGATATTTTTGGTTCTACCAACGATGCCTCGGGTGACTATCCATTGGGCACCCACCGCATCACGTGGACGGTAGAAGATGGTTGTGGTAACTTCAGCACCTGTAGCTACCTTTTCACAATCAGAGATTGTAAGAAACCAACGCCTTTAGCTTTTAATGGCCTGGCTATAGATATTATGCCTGTGCTGCAAATGGTAGAAGTACAAGCTGTCGATTTTGACGCGGGCTCAACTGATAATTGTGGGGTTGCCGAATTCCGTATTGCATCTCCGTCTGGCGGACCGGGGCAAACCACTCCGCCCCCCTTCCCCTCTTCTTCTGTGACTTTTACTTGTGATGACATTGGTACAAACACAGTTGATCTTTGGGTGCAAGATGTCAATGGCAACTGGGACTATGTTTCTACTTACATTATTGTACAAGACAATATGGGCGCTTGTGGAGGTCCAGATGCAAGTATCAGTGGAGCCATCGCTGACGAACTAAATACTGGCTTGAGTCAGGTTCAGGTCAACTTAGAAGGTGAAGCCCCAGGTATTCCGTCATCAACTCTAACCAATGACGATGGTGAGTATAGCCTCACTAATTTGCCTCCAAACTTCAACTATATCGTAACGCCCGAGCATAATATTGACCACCTCAATGGTGTAAGTACTTTTGATATTGTATTGATTCAACAACACATCTTAGGATTAGGTGAGTTGGATTCGCCTTACAAGAAGATTGCGGCAGATATTAACAACTCAGCAAGTATTTCAGGCTTAGATATCGTTGACTTACGCCGCTTGGTCTTGTACATCGATACAGAATTTCAGGATAATTCCTCTTGGCGTTTTGTATTAGCTGACTACGACTTTGGCCCCGGAAACGATCCATTTGCTAGTTCTTTCCCAGAGGTATTTACCGTGAACGAACTAGTCGATTCCGAAATAGCTGATTTCGTAGCGGTTAAAATAGGTGATGTTAATAATAGTGCTGCAACTAATCCATTCTCCGGTGCAGGAGATGATCGGAGCGAAGGCCGTGTTGATTTCCAAATTGAAGATCAAACCTTGAAAGCAGGTGAGCAGTATGTGATTCCTGTTCGTGCCAAAGACTTCCAGGAGGTCTTGGCTTTCCAAGGAACTTTCAACTTTGATCCATCGATCTTGGTTTTCGAGGGTATTGAGGCAGCGGCTCTGAGTAATATGAGCGAAAGCAACTTTGGTTTGGCCATGACCAACGAAGGTGTGATCACCACAAGTTGGAATGATGCGCAGCCAATCAACTTAGATCAGGAAACGGTACTATTCAATTTGGTATTCCGTGCGCAAGCTGATGCACAACTGAGCCAAACTTTGGCACTGAACTCTCGCTACACCCCAGCTGCGGCGTTCAACCAGACTGGAGCGATGAACTTAGGGCTACAATTCAGTGATTCTGAAGCGACGATCTCTGAGGTCATCTTATTCCAAAATGAGCCTAACCCATTTGATGCCTTTACCAATATTCGATTTAGCCTGCCGGAAACGACAAACACCGTCAGCCGAATTTATGACATCAACGGCCGAGTGGTATGGCAACAACGACAAGTACTTGACGCTGGTACACACCAGTACACGATACAGCAATCAGATTTGCCCGCTAGTGGTATTTACTACTTCGAGTTAAGCACGGCACAGCAAAATCTGATGAAGAAATTGGTCCACGTACGATCAAAAGAATAGGTGATTGTGTGTTAAAACAAAAACTGTTTTAAAGTTATTTAAAATCAGTTTTTGGGACGGCCTCTCACTGCTACGGTGGTGGGGGGCTTTTTATTTGTACTTACTCGTAAACTTTTGGTGTTCAAGCGCCATATTTGCGCTGCAGTTCTTATTTTCGCGCAAAAACTCGATAAATGGCAAAAGCACTGATCAACGATGGCTTCCGAGTAGGTATTCTCGGTGGCGGCCAGCTCGGTAAAATGCTGGCTCTGGCCGCGCAAAATTGGGAATTAACCACCTGGATTCTCGATGCCTCTTCCGAATTTCCCGCGGCTCAGGTCTGCGACCATTTCGTGGCCGGCAACTTCAAAGATTACGACGATGTGTACAACTTCGGTAAGCAAGTGGATGTCCTGACTATCGAAATCGAACATGTCAATACCGATGCATTACTGCAGCTAGAGAAGGAAGGCGTCATCGTACACCCCTCTCCTGCTGCCCTGACGACCATCAAGGATAAAGGCTTACAAAAACTCTTTTACCAAGCGCATGATTTGCCAACGTCGCCTTTCCAATTGTTGGATGATGCCGCCGCCATCAAACAGGCTATCCAAGATGGTCAATTGCAATTGCCTTTTGTCCAAAAGTCAAGAACTGCCGGCTACGATGGTAAAGGGGTAGCCATCATTCGAACCGAAGCGGATCTTGACAACTTGCTCATGGATGCCCCTTCTATGATTGAACCTTTGGTGGATATTGACAAAGAGCTCGCCGTCATTGTAGCACGCAATCCAAGCGGTGATATCCAGGCTTTTCCTCCGGTAGAGATGGAGTTTAATCCCACGGCTAATCTGGTAGAATTCCTTTTCTGCCCGGCTAATATCAGTACAGAAGTCGCCGATCGTGCCACGCAGATTGCCCGCCAAGTCATTGAAGATTTTAATATCTGTGGTTTGCTAGCCGTTGAATTCTTTCTGACCAACGATGGTGAGGTGCTTATCAATGAAGTCGCCCCGCGCCCACATAATTCTGGTCACCACACGATCGACAGTGCCATCACTTCACAATTTCAGCAACACTTGCGTGCGATTGTAGATTTGCCTTTAGGAGCAACGGATGCTTTGGTACCCGCTGTAATGGTGAACCTATTGGGCGCACCTGAGCATACGGGCCCCGCCCATTACGAAGGGCTTTCTGAATGTATAGCTCAGCCAGGTACGCACTTCCATATTTACGGTAAAACCGTTACTAAACCATTCCGTAAAATGGGGCACGCCACGGTTGTTGATCAGGATTTGGAAGCAGCAAAAACGAAAGCCCGCTACATTAATGAGCATCTGCGTATTGTTAGTAAAGAGGCGTAAGTTTTTACAATTTCATCTAATCCACTTTTAGTCTCGTCGGTAAAATCGGGGCGTTTGAGCAATAATATTTGTCCAAGGCTAAGAGAATCCTATCTTTAGAGCCGACACAACAACTGGACAAAAAACGACTCATGCCTGTACTTGAAATTCAGCATCTCACCAAACGATACGGCAATATTACCGCGGTCGATGATCTTTCGTTAGAAGTTAATGCCGGAGAAATCTTCGGCATTCTCGGCCCGAACGGTAGCGGAAAAACCACAACTCTAGGGATTATTCTCGGGATCATCAATAAAAACGCGGGCCAATATCGCTGGTTTGATGGTGATTATGCGCAAGATCACATGGCGCGCCGTCAGATTGGTGCCCTGCTCGAAACTCCGAATTTCTATCCCTATCTCAATGCACTCGACAACTTGAAAATTGTTGCGCACATCAAACGGGCAAAACAACCTGATTTCGAGCGTGCCCTAAAGTTGGTGAACCTTTACGAGCGGCGTAAATATGCTTTTAAAACCTATTCACTGGGTATGAAGCAACGTCTGGCGATTGCCGCCGCGATGATTGGTGATCCAAAGGTCTTGATCTTTGATGAACCGACCAATGGATTGGATCCTCAAGGTATTGCCGAAGTACGAGATACCATTCGAGCGATTGCCGAGGAGGGAAAAACCATTCTCATGGCCAGTCATATTCTCGACGAAGTCGAAAAGGTTTGTTCTCACGTCGCCATTATTAAAAAAGGGGTACTCCTCGCTTCAGGGACGGTAGGTTCTATCATCAGCGACCAAATCCAAGTCGAGCTGGCGGCCGAAAAAAATGTGGACCTACTGCAACTGCTCAAACAACAAGATTTTATTTCCGAGATCCAACAAGAAAACGGCATCCTCCGAATTATGGTGGACGAAGATTTTTCTGTGGCGCAGCTCAACGCTCTAGCTTATCAAAATGGGATTACCTTGACCCATTTGGTGCGTAAGAAGCGTAGCCTGGAATCTGAATTCCTCGAAATCACCGGTAATTAAAATCCTCTACTCCACCACCTTAAAGCCTGTTTCATGTTTCATTTACTGCAATTAGAATGGAAGAAGTATAAGAATTATATGCCCTTTCGGGTCATGTTCATCCTTTTTCTCATCATTGTACCGAGTATGCTGATGATGTTCAAGTCTTTCGGTGAACTACCCGATGAATTCAATAAAGAAGATTTTTTTAAATTTCCCACCCTTTGGCCCTATCTCGGCTATATCGCCAACTGGGCGGTCTTCTTTTTCCTTGGCTTTGTTTCCGTCATTATGATCGGGATGGAATATACCAACAAAACGCTACGGCAGAGTGTCATTACCGGACTTAGTCGACGGCAGTTTTTTCTCAGCAAGTTTAGCTTCATGATCGCCATTAGTTTGGTTGCTACGATCTATTTTGCCTTAGTTGGTATTTCCATAGGCTTCATTCATACCAATAATGTTTACTATACCAAAGTCATCCAAAACTGGGACTATATCCCTCGGTTTTTTCTACTCTGCATAGGTTACATGTCCTTTGGATTCTTCTTGGTCGTTTGGATTCGACGCACAGGGATTGCTTTGTTTGTGTATTTGGTATACATCATGTTCCTTGAACTTGCTTTGCGTTGGCTGGTACACATGCGTCTTTTTTCGCACCGCTCTATGCTTTTTTATCCGATGAATGCAACGGAAGATTTGTTGCCCATCCCAATTCCAAAAATCGTGGAAGAAATGGCCAAAGAGGTCAAGTTTGACTTTTTATTATCACCTTTAGAAGCCACAATTACGACAATCATCTACAGTTCCATATTTTTGTATCTGGCCTATCGTCGTCTGCAAAGAACAAATCTGTAGCTGCGTGCGGTAGAGATTTTTTTTAAGACCAGAAATGCAATATGTTACAACAAATATTAGAGGAACTTGCACCCTATCAGGCCACTTTGGTGGCCGTTTCCAAAACGAAGCCTGAATCGGCCATCCAAACGCTTTACGATGCCGGACAGCGGCACTTCGGTGAAAACCGAGTACAAGAACTCGCTCCAAAACACGATCATTTACCAAAGGATATTCACTGGCATTTGATTGGACATCTACAATCCAACAAGGTCAAATACATTGCGCCTTTTGTCTATATGATCCATTCGGTGGATAGCTATAAACTTTTGCGAGAGATCAATAAACAAGCGGCTGCTCAGGGGCGATCGATCCAATGCTTGCTCCAATTCAAAATTGCGGCGGAAGATACTAAATACGGCTTTGATTGGACGAATGTCGTTGCGATGCTTGAGGATGAAACATTTAAGCAGCTTGATCATATCACCATTTGTGGGGTGATGGGCATGGCGACCTTTACCGATGATGAGCAACAAGTTCGCGCTGAATTTCAGCAATTGCGCCAGTACTTCACACAATTAAAAACGCAATACTTCTCGGATCAGCCCACATTCAAAGAGATATCCATGGGAATGTCTGGTGATTACAACTGGGCGCTAGAGGAAGGGAGCACAATGGTGCGCATCGGTAGTCTTTTGTTCGGTGCGAGGTATTAAAACGAAACCTAGGAACTAAGACCAACCAACTTTAATTGATTAGCACATCACTTTCTGGAAAGTTGATCCATTAGAACTTAGGCTAGGAATAGAATAGCTCTAATTCCTAGTTCTATATGCTTCGGTCAAATTTTACTGAATAAGAATACGATGCACCACGATTTCACTCCCCACTTCCATACGACAAACATAAACACCGGATGGGAGGTTTGATACAGATAGTTGATGGCGATTCGATACAAACTGATCTTGTAGTACCATTTGGCCAACGGTATTAAATAACTGAACGTTGGCTTTTACCGCGCGGCCATCCGCGAGTTCCAGATTAATTTGATCTCTGGCGGGATTGGGAAAAATTCGAAAATCGTAGCTAGAAGCAACATAGTTGATAGAAACCGGGATACCGTTGAGGTCCAAGCCCGTTTTGTAGGCCGTCAGGCCACCGCGATGATTTCCCAACACCATATCCAGCTCTCCGTCATTATTAATATCTGCAATAGCCGGATGTACATACCAGCCGTCACGCATTTTCCCAAAATCATCCGTGACAACATTGAAGGCTCCGCCAAGATTATCTTCATCAATGCCATTCGCATAGTAAATCTGCCCAGATTCTGAGCCAACAAACATGTGGTACTCTCCATTGAAGTCCAAAATACAAGGCGCTGCGTAGCCCGTAACGACTAACGGGTGGTCTTCCTTAACTTCAAATTGCCCCAAGACGACAATATTATTCCCTGAAGCGACTGTTGCCGTCTCATTAGGTACAAATAAAGGAGACTCAGGTGTCCCTTCATTTTGAAAATAAGTCATCGTCGCATTGCGTTCTCCCATCACGATGTCTGGCAGGCCATCACGATTGAGATCAACGATTTGCGGAATACTCGCCTGCCCTTGGTCAATATCCATATAACCAAATTGCAGACTATTGAAAACGACAGGATTGCCGGCCCCTCCAGTGTTTTCACCGTAGTACAGACCACCACTGTTTTCACCAATTAATACGTCTAAATCACCATCATTATCTAAATCGCCGAAGGTAGGCGCCGGAGCATAGTGCTGGCCAGTATAAAAGTCACTGAAGTTCATAAAATCTTCATCCACCAGCTCGAAAGAAGGACTAGTAGCGGTTCCAACATTACGGAATAAATAGATCCGAGGTATTTGATCACCAAAAGGTGCATAAAAAGTATTATTTCCAACCACTAAATCTAACAACCCATCTGCATCATAATCCAAAAAGGCAGGATGGGCATCCGTTCCCATATCGAACATCTCATTGACCAAAAAGTCGCGTTGTACAAACTGAAACTGTGGCTCATCCGTCTCGCCAAGATTGTTGTAACGCCATACCACTTCAAGGTCTTCTCCGGAATCTTTATTAGGAGATGCTAATAAATCCTTTTTTCCATCATTATTAATATCCAGATAAAAGGCCGCTGGAAATACAACGACATCAGCGGGTACATTATAACTTGGAAAAAAGATGTCCTGCTCTGTCATAAAAGCCTGATTGACACTCCCCCCATTCGTCAACAGATTGAGATTATTAAATGATAAATCCCCTACGAGTAATTCCTTATCACCATCACCGTCATTATCAAACGTCAACAAAGTCGATCCTGCATGACGACGACTTGCATTTTCACTCCAAAAGCTGTTTGAGCAACTATCAACACTCGGGCTCAAATCAATTTCTTCGGTGATGCCACTCTCGTAAAAACGCCCCCAGCAATTATCAACCATCACGAACTTCAGACTATCCAAACCATGCCCAAGCTGTATCGAACGGTTCTCAAAATAACTGACATACCCTCCTCCTAAACTGAAGGACAGGATGTCCAAATCACCATCACCATCCATATCATCCATCGCTGGATAATCCTGTCGACTTACATATAGATTTGTAAAACCGTTGGAAGAACCAATAGGAATAACATTCTTGGGGGTCTCAGGGAAAAACATACGTTCAAATGCGATGTGGCCATCCTCAAATCGTCCTTGATAGACGATAACGCCATCAATCAATTCATTACCGAAAGAACTAGTAAAAATATCAGCAGCACCATCACCATTAAAATCTCGTATGACTACCCAGCGATCCATTTCGGGGAAAAATTTCTCGTACTCCGGTGCATAAGTATAATCCGACTGTCCAACGTCACCGCCATTGATAAAGGTCAATCTTACATAACCGGCTCGATCAAAAATGAATAAGTCTTGAATACCATCATTATTGAGATCAATCTCCGAAAATTGGGGTGCGGTTAGTCCTCCGGCAAGGCCAAAGTCCAGATTATTATTCCCCATTTTCATTGGAAAATCTAGAATCTCAAGGTTCTGGGCATTTATCGTTGTGAAGGCTACACACATCAGTACACAAGAAAGGATATACTTCATTATCAATCATTTATCGCTCTCGGCGGAATTTGGTGATTTGTAGATTAGTTTGTTTATTGGAAACTCTTCCAAAAATATAAAATTTTAGAATGAAATACTGTCGCCTGTTTCCATTAATCCTTTTCTGCTGCCTGGCCGTCATCTGTGTTTCACAAGAGCCGTCAGATACGCTGGTGATGATGGAACAGTATGATTTGGAGGTGGAAAAACGTGGCGACAAATCATTTCTTGTTTTCAGCTCGCCGTGGCTAAATGGGCCAGCTAAAATCTTCATCAATAACGCAAAAACGGCACAGCCGTTAGCCTTTGTTGCAGGAGAAGCAAGTCTCGATTTTCCGATGACGGGCTCCAGTGAATTGCTGCTCTTAAAAAACGAATTGGCCGATGGCCAGAAGAGTCGTTACCGTTTATTCCATATCTCTTCTCAGGGTGAAACGTTTCGCGTACGAGGGATTCCCTTATGGTTGTCGATTCTCCCTCCACTCATTGCGATCCTGCTTGCTCTGGTTTTTAGGGAAGTCATTGTTTCTCTCTTCATCGGTATTTGGGTAGGTGCTTTCATCATCAATGGGATGCAATGGCAAAATCTACTCAGTAGCATGTTGGAGGTGGTACAAAAATATGTTGTCGAAGCACTCCTCAGCACGGGACATTTGTCGGTGATTGTATTCTCACTAATGATTGGGGGAATGGTAGCTCTGATATCCCGTAATGGAGGAATGGCCGGTGTCGTCCAATCGCTTTCTCGATACGCACGCGGTCCACGTAGTACACAGTTTATCACTTGGCTGCTCGGAGTCGCTATTTTTTTCGATGACTACGCCAATGCCTTGATTGTCGGCAATACGATGCGTAGTGTCACTGATAAATTTCGCATCTCTCGCGAAAAACTTGCCTACATCGTTGATAGTACCGCAGCCCCTGTTTCCGCGATCGCCTTCATTACCACCTGGATTGGCGCGGAGCTAGGGTATATTGAAGGAGGCATCAGTCAGTTGACAGATTTTGATACCAGTATCAGTGCTTACTCCATCTTCATCAGCTCGTTGAAGTATTCGTTCTACCCTATTCTGACGCTTATTTTCATTTTGTTGCTTATTTATTTTAAACGCGACTACGGCAGCATGCATCGCGCGCAAGTGCGAGCATACACTACTGGGCAGGTTGCTCCTCCCTCTTCCGGTAATAGCACCGAAGAAGCCGATGTAGAAGACTTAAAACCAGTGAAAGGTGCGCCCTTGCGTTGGTACAATGCCGCTATCCCTGTTTTAATGGTGATTTTAGTAACGATTATTGGGCTAGTAAATACCGGCATGGAGGGCGCTCACCAGCGACTCAAAGCACAAAATTTGCCGGTCGCCAGCACTGATTGGTCGGATACCTGGGCGGCTTTACCATTCCTTGGGATGAGCACGACCGAAGCACAGATATTTGTTGCACAAAATCCAGCCTTACTTTCCGAAGAGGCCAAAAGTATTATGCTCAAAAGCACCTCAACGGGCCAAAATACCTTTGACCAATTTCCGGCTAGTCAGCAGCGACAGATGCTCCGCAGAACTCGACGAACACTAGAAAAAAGGATGGCCCAAATTGGCTTTTCCCAAAAATTAGGCATCCTCATCGGGAAAGCAGATTCATACGTTGCCTTACTCTGGGCTTCACTTTTGGGCGTTATAGCCGCGGTATTGCTTACCCTTTCCGGTCGAATCATGAACCTGTTTGACACCATGAATACGGTGATTACCGGTTTCAAAACAATGCTTCCGGCTCTGATTATTTTAACCCTGGCATGGGCCTTGGCGGATATTACCGGTGCCCTTTACACCGCGAATTATCTTACGGCCATCATGGTCGGTAACGTCAGTCCTTATCTGATGCCAGTATTGATTTTCATACTCTCAGCCAGCATTGCGTTTTCTACGGGATCCAGCTGGAGTACCATGGCCATCCTCTACCCCATCGCTATTCCAACAACTTGGGCGATCTGTCTAACTCAGGGCTTATCGCCGGAGCTGAGTTTCGAGATTTTACTCAACGTTATATCGGTTGTACTCGCCGCTTCAGTTTTAGGTGATCACTGCTCCCCTATTTCAGACACCACTATTCTGAGTTCGTTAGCCTCCGATTGTAATCACATCGATCACGTTCGCACCCAAATGCCTTATGCTTTGACAGTCGGTGCGATTAGCATATTGGCTGGCGGATTGTCAACGATGCTGGGCGGTGGCCTCGGTATTTGTTTGCTATTGATGGCGATAAGTACCGTTACGATGGCTTTTATTATTAGAAAATTGGGGCGTGAACTCCCGCCACAATCCAACAAAACATGAGCAATTCATTAGAACAACTCCTTGTCCAAATTCGAGCTTGCACCCATTGTGCTGAGCATCTACCGTTGGGACCGAGACCTGTGGTCAGTGTCCATCCTGACAGCAAAATATTGGTCGTTGGTCAAGCTCCGGGCACAAAAGTACATGCTAGTGGTGTGCCTTGGGATGACGCCAGCGGTCGCAACCTCCGGCGCTGGTTAGGCGTGCCCGATGAATTATTTTACGACGAAAAAGCATTTGCAATTGTACCGATGGGATTTTGTTATCCGGGGCGCGGAAAAGGCGGAGATCTTCCGCCGCGCCCGGAATGTGCGCCTCTGTGGCACGAGGCTATCCGAGCGCATCTGCCCAAGCTCGAGTTGACTTTGCTGATTGGACAATACGCTCAAAGATATTATCTCGAAAAGCGGCGTAAAAAGAACTTAACGGAGACCGTCCGGGCTTTTGCGGAGTATTTACCGGATTACTTTCCGTTGGTACATCCCTCGCCACGTAATTTGATCTGGCAGCGTAAGCATCCCTGGTTTGAAATGGACGTCATTCCAGCTTTACAAAAAAGAGTAAATGATATTTTATTTTAAAATGCAAACCTAATCCGAGTGCAATGTGTACATTTATACTGTTAATCTAATTCCTCAATGTGTTCTTGCGGGATGACTAAAACAATTCATACCCAACCGATGTCAAACTTTCAATCTTTGCGATCTACATCCAAGAACAAAAAATACGAATGCTTATGAATCGTTTAAATTCCTTTAACCTGTTTCTGATTTTAGCCTTACTATTTACTGTCTCTGCCTGCGGTGGCGACGATGATGACAGCAATGGTCTTGGTCTCGATGATTTAGAAACCGGGACATTGTCTTTTAAAATAGATGGCACTACCTTCTCTACCACCATTGGTAATGGTGCTTATGCCAGGATAGACTCAATAGGGGTAAATACTCTTGTCATTTCTGGTCTGGAAAATATAAGTGATCCATTCCCTCCACAAGTTACTATTGGCATCTTTAGTCCAGTCGATACAGATATTTCTGCCACTACCTATACCTTCACGGCAGAAGATTGTGCAAGCGGATTAAATGAAGTATGTGGTCTATTTACATATAACATTCCCAACGAAGATGGCACTGAAATAATAACCTGGAGTACTGGCGACACGAATGGTTCTTTTCAAGTCACCTTTTCAGAATTAGATTTGCAACCCGGTGGTAAAGCTGTCGGAACCTTCACTGGTGATGCCGTCAGAATAAATGATGGTACTACAGGTAGTATTACTGAAGGAAAATTCAACGTCACTGTTTTTTAACCTCTATCTGCTACTAAAAAGCCCCCGGCAGAATAAATCTGTCGGGGGCTTTTTTAGTGAAGTTATCATCAACTTCAAGTAAAAATAATAGCGCGATTAGATCACACCCTGTCCAATCATCGCCTCGGCGACTTTAACAAAGCCAGCGATATTGGCACCTTTTACATAATCAATGTGTCCATCTTCCGACTTCCCGTACTGTGCACATTGTTCGTGAATATTTTGCATGATGCCCCGCAAACGCTGATCAACTTCTTCTCGTGTCCAAGACATCCGTAGACTGTTCTGCGACATTTCCAGACCAGAAGTTGCTACTCCTCCAGCATTTGATGCTTTTCCGGGCGCGTAGCGTACTTTAGCTTCCTGGAAGATTTCGATTCCTTCCATGGTAGTTGGCATATTTGCCCCTTCAGCCACTAAGCGGCAACCATTTTCTACTAATGCACGCGCATCTTTTCCATCCAACTCATTTTGGGTCGCACAAGGGAAAGCGGCATCACAGCGGTTAGTCCAGGGTTTACCACCGGCTTCATAGACTAAACCAAACTCATCAGCAAATTCCTTGATTCGACCACGACGATTGTTTTTCAAATCTTTGATCCATTCCAGCTTCTTGCGATCGATACCTTCTGCATCATACACACAACCGCTTGAGTCAGAAACAGTGTGGACGGTTCCACCTAAGTCTAAAATCTTTTCAATGGTGTACTGTGCAACATTACCAGAACCAGATACCAAGCAACGCTTACCCTGCAAACTATCACCATCCACTTTCAGCATTTCTTCAGCGAAATAGACGCAACCGTAGCCGGTAGCTTCAGGGCGAATCAAACTACCACCGTAGCTTCGTCCTTTCCCAGTCAAGGTACCGGTATGTTCGTTACGGAATTTTTTGTACATCCCGTACATGTATCCTACTTCGCGACCGCCTACGCCGATATCCCCGGCGGGTACATCAGTATCGGGACCAATGTGGCG
Organism: Saprospiraceae bacterium; assembly: GCA_028285085.1. Taxonomy (GTDB): domain Bacteria; phylum Bacteroidota; class Bacteroidia; order Chitinophagales; family Saprospiraceae; genus JAHDHW01. The sequence continues at coordinate 17,644 of JANQQI010000086.1, forward strand.
CGCCAATTCCAGCATAAACGCTTGACAAAAGCGCATGATTTCCCCGTCAGATTTACCTTTAGGGTTGTAGTTGGAGCCACCTTTACCACCACCCATCGGTAAGGTCGTGAGGCTGTTTTTGAAAATCTGCTCAAAGCCCAGGAATTTCAGAATGCTCAAATTCACGCTTGGGTGAAAGCGCAAACCACCTTTGTAAGGCCCAATAGCATTGTTAAATTGTACACGATAGCCTTTATTCACTTGGATTTCACCCTGATCATCCACCCAGCTTACGCGAAAAGCAATAACGCGATCCGGCTCCGTCATGCGTTCGAGGAGAGCGTGCCCTTGATATTGAGCGTTGGCATTAACAAAGGGAATGACGACCTCAGCAAACTCCTGTACGGCCTGATGGAATTCTGGTTCATGAGGATTGTGCTCACGTATACGATCCATGAACTGTTCGACCGTCAATTGGTCAGACTTGGTTAGTGTAGACATAAGATTTAATTTGATTTTAAATGGTAGAGATATTTGGTTGTGGCAAAGCTACTGCTTTTATTAATTTTCCTGAAAGAAGTTACTGTTAAAAGAAAAGACGCCCTGTTTTCACAGAGCGTCCCAAAATCCATTTGTCATATAAAGAAATATCTTGGTTTGGCTATAAGCCAATGGTTTTATTCGATAGCTTTCAAAAATTCTAAACGCATCGTTTCGTTGAGAAATTTACCGCTATAATGGGTGGTGACCGTGCTGCTATCATTGTGTCGCACGCCACGTAGTTTAACACACATGTGCTCCGCATCAATGTATACCGCAACATCTTCTGTATGTAACAACTCCTTCAAGGTTTGTGCAATCTGTACTGTCAGACGTTCTTGTACTTGAGGGCGCCGAGCGAAATGCTCTACGATTCGATTCAATTTTGACAAACCAATCACTTTCCCATTTGGAATATAAGCAACATGGGCATAACCGATAATGGGGAGGAAATGATGCTCACAGGTGGATTGTAAACGGATCTTTCGCTCAACGAGCATTTGTCGATAACTATATTTATTATCAAATAGCGTCGTCGAGGGTTCGTTGGTGGGATCCAGGCCGGCGAAAATTTCGTTAATGAACATTTTGGCCACCCGACGTGGCGTACCACTGAGACTATCGTCACTCAAGTCGAGGCCGATGATGTTCATAATTTCGCTAAAGTGTTTTTCGATCTTAGCAATCTTCTCGTCGTTCGATAGTGCAAAAGCATCATCCCGAATAGGACTACCATCACTGGTAGCGATGTGATTTTCGCCTATTTCGTCCAACTGGTCAATTTCCTTAGTTGTATTATTCATGAAAAAGCGTTGAAATGTTTTAAAAATCCAAACTAAAAACGCGTAATTCGTACGTTGGTTTATGAAATTCGAAAATTTGATGAAATTTAATTATCTCTTAACGCTTTGCTTTTTCGTTTCGCTCACCGCTTGCGATAACAATAGTTCAACTTCAGAATCACCTCAAACCGAGCAAAGTAGCCCAGCTAAAACTCCTTGTAAATTTGGTCAACCCAAAGCCATTTTCTCGGATGCGATCACCCAGGTTTCTACTCACAAATTTTCTGTGGAGGGGCAAAAAAGCCTGGAAAGCATGAACCTTGTGAATGGCGTACGCCTCGATTTATATCAAGACGGTTGTGATCATCTGCGACAAGAATTTCAATTTTCATTCGCTCCCAACAACTCGCTTTCCAGTGACTCTACGTGGATACTTGAGGCTGCGAAGCAACTTGATTACCTCGCTACTTTCTCTGAACGACACGCTGCTTTTGGCATCTGGGCCCGAGCCATCCGACAATTACAGCCCCAGATGCAGATTGGCCGACCATTAGAACCAGAAGAAGGCACACTCATCACGGTTGATCGCTTACGCGGAAAACAAGAGCACACCTTAATCATTCGCATGGAAGGTTTATCAAGCTGACCAAGAGTTGTTTAAAAAGGCAATTCTACCTCTGCTTTTAGCAAGATATTTCTATCCGTAACGTACATCTCGGTGATTTCGACTCCGTTATTCTTTCATCGTACATAAGGATAAAAGTTAGGTCTAAAAAGATTCCATAAGTTCTCCGCTCTGCTTTTGATATTTCAACAGAATGTCTCTATATTTGAAATCGCTTAGAGCAGAAGAATCTCAAAATCTGTTCTACTCCGAAAGCGTATACTATGAGTAAACTGCTCCTTCCTTTGCTAGGTATCGGCCTGGTCATCTGGTTAATTGGCAGCACAATCTGGTTAAATAATTATCAGCAGAAGTCGATACAGGATGAAACGCCTGAGTCTAACTTTGTGTGGCAACTCCGCGACGGCGATAGTTTAATCCATGAGACATCCACTATTTTTGCTTTTCAGCAATCACAAGCGGAAATGTTGCTCATAGATGCGCAAGAAATGGCATTCAAAAAGTTGGTGCTTTATCTTGACAGACATCACAATCGATTACTCGAACTGGAAGGTATTTACCATCCAGAAGAATCATACACAGGATCATTCGAAGACCTAGGTTACGCTCGAGCACAAGGCTTGGCTTTTTGGTTGGCACGACAAGGCGTTCGCCCCGAACAAATACATTGTAAATCCGTCACGACGGCACAATTACCGCTCAATGAAAACGGCTTAATCTCCGGGGGAATCAATTTCACCTTTTCCGAAAGACCGCAAATGAACTACGGCGAGACGTTTCGATTTCGGTACGAATTACCTCAGTTGGATACAACTCAGCTTATTCTGCCTGCCGACTTCAAGGCTTACCAAGAAAGTTTGAGACAGTATTTGTCGGATCACCCCCGAGAAGATGTGCTAATCCAAGCTTTCCATTCGGAGCCTGCGGTTGCCCAGATTTGGTTGAATCAATTGACTCAACAACTTGTGCAAGGTGAATGGACTACGGCTGATTTTCGAACGGCAATCTCCCCCGAGCCTTATTTGCCAATGAGTCGAGAAGGGCTGGTAATTAGTGTGCGTAATGCGCCCTGATTTCATGAGCAATTTTTATATTTAGCTACTTTTACCTTAACGATTAGAGAACTACCATGCTTGCGGCACCCCTCATTTTCGCGATCCTATTGGTGACGGCCTTATTGAGCTTCGGCTTAGGCTGGTTGTGGCACAAAACACGCTGGGATAAAAAACACCTTCAGGCCAGATTACTTGAGCAAAAACTGCTTGGCTTACAAAATGATTATCAAGGTCTCGTCCGACATAGTAATCAAAAGCAGGAAAAATTGTCGATGCTTAAGCAAGAGAAGCGTTCACTGGAACATCATCTAAAGTCCAGTAAATCGATTATCGAACAGTTAGAAGCCGATAAAGATTTCATTTTTCGGGAATACGAGCAGTTTAGACTTGAGGTCAAACAAAAACTGGGATCAAATCAAAAGTTGGTGAAAGCTTTTGAAGAACTACAGGAGAAGAATCAGAAGAGTAAACTGAAAACCGATAAATGGAAAGTGCGCTATTACGATGCACTGGATAAATTGCGAATAGCCGAGCAGCAATTACGTCGTTTGAAGCGCGAACAAAAACAATGGCAAGAGCAGGTGCAACAGCCCGATCAGAGTAAAGCGGTATTAGAATGGGAAAGTAATTACAAAGAGTTGAAATTACGATTCCTCGCTTTATCTAAAGAGAAGAAAGACCTGGATTTGCAGGTAAAAGATATCGAAGCCAGATTGGAAGCGCAGCAAAAACAAGTGCAATCGCAGGCCCCAAAGAATGATCGCTCCGGTAGCCTGCTCGCTCGTATTCGACAACGCACTAAACTGCTGGACTTTGATCGTATCGGTCACGCCAGCAGCCGAGAAAAAGATAACTTGAAGCAACTCAAAGGGATGGGCCCTTCACTGGAAAAACGATTCCACGCCATCGGGCTTTATCAGTTCAAGCAGCTAGCGAGCTTGAATCCTTTTGAGGAGGAGCTTTTAAATATATTATTGGAATTATCCGCCGGGAAAATTCAGCGGGAAAAGTGGGTAGAGCAAGCTCGACAATTAGCAGGCATTGCAGACCCACGACCGCAGCAATTGACAACACCCCCAACACCGGCCCGAGCCAAGTCCGCTATTGGCGCTTCCGGCCCGGTCCAAAAGGATAATCTCCAGCTCATCAGAGGGATTGGCCCCTACATTGAGCAACGATTGAACGCCCTGGGTATCTTCCGTTTTCAGCAATTGACGCAATTGCGCCCGGAAGACCTACAAGATATTAGCGAGAGCATTGCGCTCGCCCCCGGTCAGATTGAAGCAGATGACTGGGTCGGTCAAGCTGAAAGATTGAAGTAGAAGTAGTATCAGTATGTTAAGCCCCGCTGCAACTTTGCAGGCGGGGCTTTTTTGTTTTCAAAACCTTTGATCGGATGTTGTCCTATTGTGCGCGTCCTAAGACAAAGCTATGATCAGCACTGATCTTACCGCTTTTAGCTTCGATGGTTGCACCAGCATGACAAGCCGCACAAGAAGCATTAGGCTGCATAAATGTCTCTTGTACAGCATTCGCTAAAAAGTATGGGATATCGGTAGTCGTCGTAAAATTCTCGAAAGGATTCCGACGCCACTGTGTACCAATCAACTGATAATTTTCCCAAACGGTACCTGCCAGCTTTGATTGAAAAAACTGATTGATACCCTGAGTGTACTGAAAAATGGGATACTCGCGAATGACTTGTGTACCAAATCGCTCTCCTGCATTCTGATCACCTTCGATGCACATGCCATAGTCTTCACCGTAAGGCTGCTGGCGCGCCCATTTCACCGCACGCGGCTTGGTAGGTTGTGGATTGTCGACCCCAAAGCACATTCCTGTGGAATCCGACATGCTTGGAGGTGAATTGACCGGACAGTTTATACAGTTGGGTTTATAAAATGAATAATGCGTACTGTCAACGCTAGGATCCTGGGCCGCAATCGGGTTATTGGGGGTATTATCGACATGCTCAAAAGTGGACCAAATCCAGTGGTCCACTTGAGATAGATTTTTGGTTTGCACCTTGCGCGCGATATGAAATCCGACGAGCCCAACCGTTTCCTCAACACAAAGTGCATTACCATCCTTGACGTACTCGCCGGGGATGTAGATGGTTGCTTTGCGGTGGTAATAACGGGAAAGGTCATCGCCCTTGCTTTCATCCAAAATTCGCCAAGCGGCTTTAATTTCAATCGCACCAACTGAGTCTGGTAAGGTCATACTGGCCAAAGGAAAGTCAACCTCTCCGGTGAAATTTTCCTGGCCTGATTTCGTATTCAAGTTATTGCTTAAAATGTAACTGACTTCCTCATCATTGAGGCGAATATCGTATAAGGCAAAATTCAGATTTCGATCGAGCAGAGCATTGCCATCCGCTTCTTGAAAGGAACCATCGGGATTCACCAAACGAGGTGTTTTTTGAAATAAGAATAGTTTAATGTTCTCAGGACCGGATGGCTCACACGATGATCCGAAAAGCGTATTATTAAATACGTTGGCAATGTCGAGATACTGCTCCCAAACGCGGAAAGAATCCGGTGCACTGCCAATTGGGGTATTCAATGGCTGACCGTTAGAACCTGCAGGCCAATTGAGTGCAATAAAGGATTGCCAGGAGAACTGATCAAAAGGAGTCTGATTGATACTGTCGAGACTTCCGAGATAATCATTGGACAGATGACCATTAACATAGTTGGGCAGCGTGGAACAGAGTTGTTGGCATTTAGCCGTTTCCGCACACACGCACAAATTCAATTCGAGATTGGGAGGCGGCGAGGTTGGATCACCGGAGTTTTCTGCTAGCTCTGTGCAAGCAAAAACGAGCCCGCCAATAAGCAGGAAAGCAAGTAGCATTCTTTTCATGAGTTGGTTATTTAGGGTTATTAAAAATCTTCTATTTGGGGAAAATAACCTTAGGCTTTCACTCAACGCCATTGAGTAAAAAGCAAAGAAATGCTACCGATTGAAATCGGAAAGAAGTAATGAAATGAGAGGAAGGAGATAAAACGATTGGCGTTAACTTGCAGCCACTCCCAATAGCAATTAATCACATTTGAAACCTCAAATTGGCCTTCCCGAAGGAAGGTCCAAATTGAGAGATCATCATAAAATATTATTGAAGCTTTTCGTAAAAAGTACTTACTTCATTTTTGTAGAGCAGAAATGGTGAAAGGTAAATAACCCCTCACCGAGTCAAGACTAAAGCTTGACAATACGTTGATTTATGCTTGATTGTGATCCAACCTGAGTGCGCAAAATATAAGCGCCACTACTCAAATGAGACAAATCCAGTGTTTTGATGGCTGCGTCAGCCTGAATTTGCCAGACTTGGATCCGTTTTCCGTACAGATCAAATAGTTCGATAAAGCGTGTAGAGTAGAAATCGTTACCAGTCTCCGTTTCGAACTCCAGTACCACTGTATTCTCGAATGGATTCGGACTGATACGTACTTCACCCTTAGGTAAGCCATCAAACTCGATCGGAATCACCTCGCTGTATTCAAACTTACCATCGAAATCAATTTGCTTCAGGCGGTAATAGTTGATGCCGGCATATGGCATAGCATCCACAAAGTCATAATAGGTTATTTCTTCGACCGTACCACGACCTTCAGCTTCACCGATAACCGTGAAATCAACACCGTTGCTACTGCGCTGGATTTCAAAATGACTATTGTTCAGCTCCGAAGCCGTAACCCACTCCAACATCACCTCCTGATTAGCGATAGGCTTAGCTGAAAAGTCAACCAAAGTAACCGGCAAAAGCATAACGTTAGCATCAGGTACGTTAACATTGTCTAGGGTAAAATTCTCGGTCTGGGAGTTGAAATCTACACATACCCGGATTTGCAAAGTGCTTCCGGATAACCCGCCGGTAATACCCACATCATTTGAACTACCAGTACCCGCACCGCTAATGGTGTGACCTGCAGGCCCAATCAGACCTTCTTGCGCTATTTGCCAAGCTCCGCCATCAATGCGGTACTCAACATCCAAAAAATCAGATGCATCAAATCCAGTATATGACACATCGCAGTTGAAATCAACATCAGAACCTGCAGTGCTAATATCTAGAATCGGACCCACCCAACAGAGTTCTTCATCTACATCGCCCGCAGAGGTAAACACCCCACCAGATGTTTTAAAGTCATCTTCCAATGAAGGAAGAGCATCTAGTCCTGACAAATCACCTTCGATAGTCCAATCGACGCCGGTGAAATCAAAAGATACACAGGATGTAGGGTCATTGGTCGTACAAGGCGACGTGAGAATCCCTTTTTCTGCCGTATCAAAGGTCTCGCTGTATTGTGCATTAACAAAGTTAAAAGTGGTTAGAAGTACAAAGAGTAAAACTAATTGTTTCATAGAATTTTGTGGTTTAAGATAAAAAGAAACACCCTGAAGGTTTACAGGGTGTTTACGTATGATATTTAAATTAGTTTCTACTTGGGAAGGTACCTTGTACACAAATGATGAAATTGATCCCCAAATAGGGTTGCATCATGTCAAAGGCTTGCCCACCACCGGTTAACCCAACGGTAACGCCTAAGTCATTACCGCTGTATTTGGATATGGGATTCTCAGGTGCACCACCGTAGATCAATGCACCATTGGTCGTTGACAGTAAACCCGTATTACCCGCAGCCACGCCAGGCTCATCACTCGTTGCATCCTCAGTGGTGACCGGAACAGCGGTTATTGCGTTGTGATTGTGGGATGGCATTTCCTGAACCGTTAATCGATGCTGATAGTTACCACCACGCTGACCAAGTCGGTAGGTCGGAAGACCAGGGCCAGTACCAGGACTGATGGCAACGCGTCCACGCAAATCTGGCAATGCAAAAGTCGTACGACCATCACCGCCATAGATGGTACCTAGCAAAGAGAACAAAGCCTGGTTCTGATTGATAGGCAGGATTTGTCCTTCACAAAGCATCCAGGCCCGAGGCGCGAAATTGCCCGCAAAGAGACGTATTTCTGCTAAAAAAGGCATATTCTTAATTTTTGATGTTATCGAATGGGGTGATTAGTTACGCGATGGGAAGATTCCCTGCAAGGCAATAATGTAGTAGATCGCGAGGAAAGGCTGCATATTATCGTATGCCTGGCTACCTCCGGTTAAGCCAACGGTAACCCCTAAATCGTTACCACCGTACTTCGATACTGGATTTTCGGCAGCACCACCGTAGACCAGTGCACCATTCGTAGTAGACAATAAACCCGTGTTGCCCACAGCAACGCCCGGCTCATCACTCGTTGCATCCTCAGTGGTTACTGGAACGGCAGTGACTGCGTTGTGGTTGTGACTAGGCAAGTTGAGAATAGATAGTTGGATAGAATACCGACCACCACGCTGACCAAGTCGGTAGGTAGGAAGACCAGGGCCAGTACCGGGGTTAATAGGTGCACGACCACGTAAGTCAGGCAGAGCAAAAGTCGTACGACCGTCACCACCGTAGGTAGTACCTAAAATAGAGAACAAAGCTGTGTTAGAGCTAATGGCGAGCAGCTGACCTTCACAAAATGCCCAAGTACGGGGGGCAAAGTTGCCAGCAAAAATTCGGATTTCACCGATCATTGGTTCCATGTGATTAACGTTTTTTAGGTTATTGAAATACAAAACAATTATTCAAACGAAGCGCGGTGGCTTCGAGAGAATTCTTTTGAAATGCTGCCTGTAATGAGAAACCTAGGGTTTCGTGTTTATTTTAAGGTAAGAACACCTTCGCATTGGGTCGAACAAGCAAATTGCTTATTCTGAAGCGTAGTTAGATATGTTTAAATCGCCATAAATATAGAAAAATGTTTTAAAGTGTGTTAATCTTAGGCTAAAATTCTCATTAATAAGGGTTATACAGGGAACTGTTCAATCAATAATTGATAGTAATGGCGTAAGTAATGTTGTAGTAAATTGTTTTCATTTTCTGTCAACTTTTCGAAGGACTGCCCTCGCAAGACCACCCTGACGCCACAGTGTTGGAAATTGGCCGAAGGCCGCATAAACCAGCGCAAAAAGTAGTCCCGCCAATCGGCTAGTCGCGTCCGTGTTTTGTGCTTTAAGTCTTCTGCGTGGGGAAAACTAAGGGGTAATTTAGGCACTAAATCTAAGTCATTGACTAGTCGAAAAGCCATGGCCTCCACAAAACGATTGTTGAAAAAAAGCTGGTCAAAATCAGTGGCAAAAGCCTCATTGCCACACTTCGGTGGCCCAAAAGCGTACACTTTGGGTAAATAGCACTTGGTCGGAATTAACGTTTGCCGCCCGTACCAACTGGCAAACAAGTTGGCGAGGGCGGCACCAATACCGTGTCCCGTTAGGTAGAGAAATAGTGCTCTACACTTTGCCGAGATACGGATCAGCTGTTCAATTAGATCGGGTAGCCAACGGCTTAGCTGTGATAATAAGCCGAAATGGACTCTTGCGTGGGTAGCATCTGCCAGCTTTTCTTTCTTTTCGCTGACTGCTTTCACGTTAATTTCGGCTGCAACGAGCCGATTATACTTTGATGATTTTAGCAATTGTTGTAAATGGGATCGTGCCCAAAAACAGACTGCAAATTGTTCGGCATTGGCCTTCTTTTTCCAAATTTCAAAGCCTGAGTTGGTGGTATCCGTTGCTTTTTGGCGATAGTATAATTCCCAGTTGTGAGGCTTAGGTACTTCCGATAACATTGCCGGGATACGTAGTCGTGATTGTTCGCCGGGCAATAAGCTGTTCTGGAATTGTTCGGCCTGTGCACATATTTGCAGGAGTTCACTTGCTTCGACTGCATTGAAACCGGGGGTGATCTTCATTTTGTTTTGTTAACCTACTTTGCTTTAAGTGCAATAGTTGTGTCACGTTTTGGTGTTTCTATTTTACTCACATCACCTAGGCGCGTATCACTTTTTCTGATTAATTGCAGCTTATTGTGCGTTATGAAGTATTGTTGATTATCCCCCGCTTATAAAAAAAACCCGGCAGTTTGCCACTGCCGGGTCCTAATGAAACATTGATTCTTACCAATGAATCGGCAGCATTAATATCTTTATATCTTATAAATTGATATGTCGTTTATTTCTAAAGCAAAGTTGCAATTCCGCAATGCGCTATCCTACCGTATTTTCCACCGAATCAAAAAACAGGTAAAAATACGGGGTATGTCCAATTGAAGATTATCTATCTTTAGTAGGGCGATTGTTAGCCTCACTTGGGTTAGGATTTCCACAACCTATTGCTTAATATTGCTGCATCATATCCTCTGCCCCCTCATCTCCAAAGCACCCCAAATCCCGTGTCTACCTTAAAATTATCTAACCTCAAATTTTTAATACAATGAAAACTTTCGCACCTCTTCTCATTACCTTTTTGTTTTTAGTGGGCGTATCTTCTTGCGCAGAGTGTCCCGATTGTCCAGAGTGTCCACCAAAGGGATACGCCTTGGTCCCCATTGATCAAGGTGGGGGACAAAATCCGGACACCATTGCCAAGGCTAAAGCTGTGGAGTTAACGTCTGAATGGCGAACGACAGTGGCGGCTAGTGGCGGTTTTTTACGGAATACGCCCGTATACGCTTTTTCAATTCCACATCAAGACATCGCGGGTACTATTAAATCGGATAGCGCCCGAGCTTATCTTGGCATGGAACCGACAACGGGAGAATATAAATTAATCTTTGTGGGGGTAGATAGCACTGGCAAGGATGACTTATCTTCAATTTACGATTTGACGATTCCTTGTCCAACGGCTTGTGACACCAGTAGTGTTCTATACACTGGAAATTAATCAAACACGTATATTACCTGGTGAAACCTACAGGGGTTTCACCAGTTTTTTAAAAACCTTCTAAAACAACAACTCACAACATTACAATTTACGACTGTTTACTAACTGCTTGACTTAAAAAGCGATGGATCATCGACTACTATTAATGCTTGCCTCGGCAGCACTGCAATTACTACTCTTGCTTACGATCGTCATTTGTTTATACAAATACAAATGGTTAAGTAAGTCTTTTAAATTATTTACGTTTTATTTAATCGCCAATTTATTATTTGAATTCACTTCATTTATTTTAGCAAAAAATAATATTCCCAATTTAAGGGTCATCCAATTCTACACTATAGTAGAATTTATTTTTTTAAGTGAATTTTTCAGATATTTTATACTTAACCCGCCTTTTTTAAAAAAGCACTTATTACGAATTAATTTAGTTTTCACGTTTTTGCTATTATTTGATTTCCTTTTTCTTCAATCGGATCGAGGCTTCAACAGTTATTCCGATACGGTTGAGAATGTATTTCTAATCATTTTATCCAGTCTGGTATTCTATAATGTTTTCAGTTTTGACAATATTGAAAAACCACAACGAAAGCCGCTCATCCTAGTCAATTACGGTGTACTTATTTATTTATCTGGCACTTTGCTCATTTTCCTATTTAACGACTACATACTAAAAAGTTTTGCCGACTCACTGACTTATCTGTGGATTTTCAACATCCCTTTGAATTTTATTTTTAAGTTATTTCTCTTTTTAGGTGCACTATACTATCCAGTGCAAAAATTAAATAATACCGCCGTAGAACAAACTACATAAATGGAGCAATTTAACGATACACAGCTAATTACGCTTATTTTAACTGGCATCTTGTTAATGACTTTCATGGCATTAGGTTTCGTGTTATTCTTTAATTATTCTCAGAAAAAAATATTAGCCGAAAAAGCTTACAATCAGGAGTTAGAATTAAAGTATCAAAAAGAGCTTTTGCATCAAACCCTAATGACACAAGAAGAAGAACGGCGTCGTATCGCTAAAGATTTACACGATGATATTGGCTCTAAGCTCAACGTACTCAACCTTAATTTACATCGCCTTGACAAGGTCAGCAAAGACAACGAATCGCTACAGGAAATTGTCGGAGAAATGTATAAAATAATAGATACTTCAATAAATACAACCCGACGCATTTCACACGACCTTTTACCTCCTACTCTGGAAAACTTCGGTTTATTAGAAGCCATCCGGGAATTATGTGATGGTATTAATTCAGCGCATCCCAATTTAATTGATTTCCGAATAGTAACTAATGAAAGTAAAATAGAAGAAAAGGCTCTTGCGCTCAATTTATTTCGAGTGATTCAAGAATTAATTAATAATTCTATTAAGCACGCTCATGCCACCAAAATTGAACTATTCCTTTGGTTTCACCCAGAACACACAGAAATCACTTACAGCGATAATGGCCGTGGCATGGCTATTGAAAAATTAAGAAGTCAACGTGGGCTCGGATTAAAAAATATTGACAGCCGCTTAAGCATGATCGGTGCCGAAGTTAAGTTTGACTCTGCACCCGGTGAAGGCTTTAATGTCGCCATCCATTTAAACACCAAATACCATGTCTAAAATCAATCTTGCCATTATTGATGACGAAGCACTTTTTCGCAGAGGCATTCGCTTAATTTTAGAGGATTATGATGATTTCCATATTTTAATGGAAGCCGAAAATGGGCAAGCGTTATTAGAACAATTAAGAATTTCTCCGCAACTGCCAGACATCTTATTATTGGATCTACAAATGCCAGTTCTCGACGGTATTGAATCCACGAAAATTCTGCATAAAGAATTTCCCAGGCAAAAAATAATTATTCTCACCACTCATTATAGTAAGGCCTTTATCATTAACATGATTGAATTGGGTGCCGCTTCTTATCTGGCAAAAAATTCTCGCCCCGACCATGTGGCGATGACCATCAGAGAGGTCTATCAGAAAGGGTTTAGCTACGATGAGAAAGTCATGGAGGTTATCCGTGATAATATGGTAGGTGGTTATGCCTCCCGCCCGGTGTCTTTCGGCCCGGTCAAGCTCACCCGCCGCGAATTGGAAATCTTACAATTGATCTGTGATCAATACACCACTGCCGAAATTGCAGAACGCCTTTTCATCAGTCCAAGAACCGTGGATGGGCACCGCAATAATCTACTCGAAAAAACGGGTTCAAAAAATACGGCTGGGCTCGTTGTCTATGCGATCCAGAATAAAATAATCGAAGTGAACGAGCAAAAGAAATGGTGAGATCACTTAAGGCGTCAGCCACTCCCCTTGCCACTCGCTGTCCTGCCAATTAAACTGAACGCGCTGGTGGCCCTTTCGGTGTAACAATAACACATCAAGTGCCTCCGCGGTGCTCACCACCACCGTGAAATGTTCGAATGCATATTCAGTTAGTGATTGGTCAAGGGATTCGCTTTGCCATTGAGGCGGCAAATCTGAATCCGGCGCTTCTAAGGGTTGACCGGGGCCGGTGATACTGGCGTAGTCTTTACGCGCCGGAACGGGAATACGCTGCCATTTGTCCTTGGCTAGCTCGTCACCTCGATGCAGCTGCGCACGCGCCTTCACCCGGATTTGCAGCTGCCGCCGGGCATCCCAAAAAAGCCAGGATAGCAGTGGTTGTTGCTGTAAATCGGCCACTTTAGCCGAGCGGAAATCGGTGTAAAAATACAACTGCCGCTCGGCCATTCGCACTTCGCGTAACACCACCTTACGATTGCTTGGCAAGCCATCAATGCCTACTGTGGCAATCGAAGGAATACGAAATTGGGATTGTCGTTGCTGAGTGGCTCGAAAGAGCAGATGCCACGACCAATTTAAGGCATCCTTCAGGCTATCGAATCGATCCAAGTATTAGGCGTTTTTCTGATTTTTGAGTTGTTGCTGTAGATGCTTTAGATCTTCCCAAGCGGCCTTGCTGGCTAATGCCGCCTGCTCGGGCCAACTCCCTGGATTATGCATTTGGTAGCGACTCCCGGCCTCGCGCAGAATCGTTCTTAGCTGCGCCTCCTCAGCCGCCGCTAAATCAGCAAAGCTATGTAAGCCAGCCGCTTGCAAGAGTGATTCGATCTTAGGCCCGATGCCGCTCAGCAATTTTAGATTACTCTTTTGTTGAATTTGGGAGGAACCGGCTTGCTGACTAGGCTCGATAGGATCCTTTTTGTTCTTATTTTTATTTTTGCTCTTCCCTTTATTCTTGTTTTTCATTTTCGCCTTCGCCTTAACCGGCACCAGTTCAGATTTTCGTAAACGCTTACGCGCCTTTTTGAATTTTCCTTCGGCACTTTCCAGTTCTTTGCCTACAGCACTCATTTTCTTGGATAAGGGCGCCAGACTAACTTTAAGCGCTTTCCATTTTTTACGATATTTCTTCTTGAGCTTTTTATGCAATTTTTTCGCATCGTTGAATGCCTCTTCGTATTGGCGTACTTGCTTTTTCAGTTTCTTATACTGACCGCGCGTCAGGGTGTACCGTGAGTCCATAATATGTTTGTTTAAGAGAGTTGCTTAAAAATGTATAAAAACTAGCTCTTGCTTTGAATATGATTAGCTATCGTAGCAGAGTCACTATTGATCGTTCCGAGGATGCCTCCTAGTTTATAATTATCAAACCCCACAAAATACAATCCGTTCAAATCTCCGGTCCCAATTGGTCCTTTGGGGACACCGTATTGATCTAAAAAAGGGTCGATACCAACTACAAAATCTTCCACTTTCGCTCGGTACCCTGTGGCCAATATCACGCAATCAAAAGGCAGCTCTGTGCCATTGACTAGCATGACGCCATGGGTTGTGAATTCCTGAATATCGGGTAAAATCTTGATGCGTCCGGCCCGAATATGGTCTAAAGTGCCCAGATCGATGACCGGGGTTTTACCCGTTTCACGTAGTTGGCGGGCAGGAGATATTGTCGCGGTTTCCAAACCGAATGGCCGCAAATCACCAATGATGCGCTTACGAATTTGGGTGCCCAGCCAGTCCCCTAATCCGAAAGGTAATTTAGCAAGTTGGCGAGCCGTAAGTTGTGTCGGCCGACCGTTGATGTCGCGTGGTACAATATTGATGGGGCTACGTACCGAAATGGCTACTTCTACATCGTTTTCGCTCAAATCCAAAGCCAGCTCCGCTCCGGTATTCCCCATTCCAATGATCAATACACGTCGATTGCGAAAGGGTGTCGCATTTTTGTACGCACGACTATGGACAATCTCTCCCTGGAATTCATCCTGGCCAGGCCAAAAAGGACTAAATGGCACACGATTGACGCCCGAAGCGACAATGACTCGTCGGGCTTCATACGTCTTGCCTTTACTAG
Source organism: Saprospiraceae bacterium (assembly GCA_028285085.1). GTDB lineage: Bacteria > Bacteroidota > Bacteroidia > Chitinophagales > Saprospiraceae > JAHDHW01. The sequence continues at coordinate 32,755 of JANQQI010000086.1, forward strand.
TCGTCACCTGCCAGTGATCCCCTGCACGTTTGACCTCTTCGACTGCTTCTTCGAAATGTGGTTCGATCTTGAAATGGCGAGCATAATCTTCGTAATACTTCACCAAATCTAGCCGAGGGACGTAACGTGGATAATCCTTGGGAAAAGGTAGATGTGGTAGGGACGATAGCTCTTTTACGGTATGTAAACACAATCGATCGTAGTGATTGTGCCATGTCCAGGCAATTTTATCGGTACTCTCGAATACTTCAAAATTAAGCCCTCGATGCCGCAAGCGGCCCGCAGTAGCAAGACCGGCCGGGCCAGCCCCTATGATTAAGTTATCTATCATGATTGTATTAATCTCCTAATATTTTCTTCTTACTTAGACCAATTTTTGCCCGCGCCGTTATCCTTTCAAAATCGATTCCGCGGCCATTCTGGCTGTAATGACGCAGCCTCCTAAGAAAGTGCCTTCTAAAGAACGGTGTCCGTGCATCCCACCACCGCCAAAGCCGGCTGCTTCACCAACTGCGTACAAGCCGGGGATCACTGTTTGCTGTCCTTGAGCATCGGGTTGAGTCAATACACGACTTTGCAAATCCGTTTGAATACCACCAAGGCTTTTCCGTGATACGATGAATTCACGGATTGCAATTAATGGCCGCGCACCAGGATCATCAATTTTTTGGAAGCGGCACGTTCGAACGCGATCACCTCGATACTGTCGGGCGTGAGCGATTCGACGAAGTTGTTCATCATTATGAAACTTTGGCCCGCGATCAATCTGCGCATCGTAATTGGTCACTGCCCGTTGGACCGCATCCAATTCAATTGCATTATTACCTGTCAAGGCATTCATTTTTTCTACCAATTCTTCAACTGAATCCGCTACAATGACATCTTCACAGGCATCAATGATCTTATTCACCAATTTTCGATTTCCAAACAGCAAGGTCCGCAGCACGAAAGGTAAGAACTTTTTATCTCGAATCAATTCGTTATGCTCAGAACCCGAAATCGCAAATTCTTTGTACGCAATTTTTCGATTTAAAATCTGCCAAGAATACTTCACTGGCTCTTGACAAATACGTTCTACCAAATAGCGCGTATCAAAAGCGGTGACCAGTGGCATAGGACCAATTCGCTCTCCTCGATAATTCAACCACAAGGCAGACTTACATGGCACTAAGCTCAATCCATGATCCTTTTTACGCGGATTATAATGTCGAATGCCCGCTGCATAATTCCATTGCTTATCCAGATTTACGATATTGGCTTGCAATCGCTCGGCCGCATCGTGCAGATCACCAACAGCATATTCGTGGGCACCGTTTAAGATTGTTTCTGGTGGTGTTCCCCAAGCAGCATACCAGTTAGCTTTGACGCGTTCAATACTCCCATTAATGCCACCGGTGGCCACTACTACGGTCTCCGCCTCAATTTGAAAAGGTTGCTGGTCTGTCTCCTTAGTTCCACTAACACCGGATGCCGCTTTTCCCTTCGTTAATATTTCCTGTACTCGATGTCCAAAAAGGCATTGTAAACGATCTGCTTTAGGATGGGCGCGAAGCTGTTGGATCAAGGTCTCCATCAAGCCCCAGCCGGTTCCCCACACCATATGAAAACGGGGTACGGAATTGCCCGGACGATACAAGCCACGTTCTACCCAATTGATGACTGGAAAAAAATTAAGGCCTTTGTCTCGCAAATAGCGATAGCCATGAGAAGTACAAAGATGGACATATTGCTCGGCCCACTTTTTACCCCAATGCTCTTCCTCGGTAAACTCCGCAAAAGAAAACCAGTCCGCTAAGGCCAAATCGATATTATCCTTAATTCCACCGCGACGTTGATGGGGTGTATTTACAAAAAACATCCCACCGAAAGCCCATTTAGCTAATCCGCCAAAGTTCTTGGCTTCATCCCGATCGACGATTAAAACCCTTTTACCACTATCCAATAAATCCAGTGCCGTTACGATCCCCGCCAATCCCCCACCGACGATGACAATATCTGTTTGGTGTTTGTCCATCAACGTATTTATTCAATTTCAAAGAAAAATAGGATTTTCTCATCAGAAGCTGAAAGTAGACGGCTAGTTTTTATTTTTCAAGCTACTATTTAATTCAAGTAGCCTCTCTTTTAAATCAATCGCCACTTGGATTATTTAGTTGCTGTAAGGCGTGAAGATCCGCTTGTATCTTAGGATAGAAATTGGAAAATAATTTAAAAAGGGCCTCATAAAATGCTTGTCGATGGCGATCAGGATAATAACTCGCAATGGGTTCGCGTGAGAAGTGAGCCAAGCTAATTTCTGACACATAGCCCAATCGACGCAAGCCCAAAAGAGCAGTTCCAAAGGCCGCTTGCTCACGTTGATTACTTAAATGCACCGGGCAGCCAAAGATATCCGCACACATTTGCATCCAAGCCGGTAATCGACTACCGCCCCCCGTTACCCAAATAGCCTTTAGTTGTTGCCCCGGCAAAGGCAAAGGTGCTGCGATTGCTTTCAGATTCAATAGAATACCTTCCATCACGGCCTTCAATAAATGCGTCGGGCCGTGAATCTTAGCCAGTCCAATAAAGCTGGCCCGGGCTTGTTCATCCCAAAGCGGTGCGCGTTCCCCCAGCAAATAAGGTAAAAAGACCAAGCCTTCACTCCCCGACGGGATGTCTTTTGTATCTGCTACTAGTTCCGGCAATCCTTTATTCGGTTCGTGGGCAAACCAGTGATCCACAAAATGCTTGAGTACCGCTGCACCATTATTGGTAGCACCGCCAATGATGTAAGCTCCAGCTTCGAGTAAGTAACAAAAGCTACGTTGCTCAGGATCGAAATAGGCTTCTGGACTCGTCAGCCGAATCGCGCCGCTCGTGCCTAAACTTAGTACCAATTCTCCCGGCTGGCACAAGCTCCCCAAATTCGCCAAACAACCATCACTACCTCCTATCAATTGCGGGATATCACCCGAAAAACCAAAATAAGTACGCCACACCTCACTTAGGCCATTGAATAATTCATCTGGTGCAGCAAGCTCCGGTAGTTGGTCCCTACGGATACCGCCTTGCTCTAGCGCCAGAGGCGACCAGCCCAGTTTTTCCAAGTTTAGCAAGCCACTGGAAGAAGCTAAACTAATGTCTTCTCGCCAAATCCCGAGCAACCGATAGAAAATATAGGCCTTGATGGAAACAAATAAATGGGCCTTTTCAAATACTTCGGGTTGATTTTGTCGCCACCAAATCAGCTTGGTCAGTGGATTCATTGCGTGGATTGGAGTACCACATTCTCGATAGAGCATTTTGCCCGTATCTCCCCCTTTGAGCGCTTGGGCGATATCCGCACTTCGGTTGTCCGCCCAGGTGAGTATAGGCGTCAGAGGCTGGGCATCGGCATCCACGATCATTATACTATGCATGGCCGAGCCCCAGCACAGCGCTAGAGGATCGGTACCTTGCTGGGTTCTTACTTGCTGAATACCACGACAGACCGCTTGGAAAACCACTTCTGGATCCAATTCAAAATACCCAACTTGTGGACTTTGTAATTCGTAAGCGTGGCTGAGGTGGTGCCCAAGTTCTCCTTTTGTGTCAAAAGTGGCAATTTTGACCGAACTGGTACCAATATCTATTGCGATAAAATAGGGCTGAGAAGATTTTGTTTGTTCCAAAAGATTCGCTGGATTCGTTTGGCTTAAAATTAAAACTTCTCTTCATATTTTTCGTAACTTCCGCATAGACCTCAATAGATAAACTAGAATTTCATTTTCTAGGCAACAAAATGGCCATTAAACCGATTAAAAAATTGAAGTCATTCTTAAGCAAATTCACTAAAATACAGTTATGTCGAAGTACATGAGCATGGACACTCTGCGCTTTCTCTTATTTGAGGTGCAGGATTTTGCGGACTTATTAGAATACGAGCGCTACGCGGACTATGACGCAGAAGCGATTGACGTTATGCTCTCCGCAGCGAAAGATTTAGCGGACAAGGAATATTATCCAACCTTCCGGGAAATGGATGAGCAGCCCGTCCGCTACGAAGATGGTAAAATCATTACCCATCCTAAGCTTGGTCATATCTTATCAAAAGCGGCCGAAGCGGGGTTGTTTGGATCAACTTTTTCTTACGAGCACGGTGGCATGCAATTGCCGCAAATGGTCTTCGGTGCTACTAATCATATTTATCAAGCTGCCAATAATAATGTGGTCGGCTACGTCAATTTGACGACGGGTGCCGCAAATCTCATCGTTACTTTTGGTTCACAAGCCTTAATCGATACCTACGTCCCACAAATGATGACCGGAAAGTGGATGGGGACGATGGCTCTCACCGAGCCACAAGCCGGAAGTTCTCTATCCGATATTGTGACCAGTGCTCAGCCCGTCGAAGGTGGAGCCTACAAGATAAAAGGACAAAAGATTTTTATCTCGGGTGGAGATCACCCTTACGCAGATAATTTTGTTCATCTTACGTTAGCACGAATTGAAGGTGCCCCCGCAGGTACTAAAGGGATTTCGCTATTTGTCGTTCCAAAATTCCGCCCAGAAGCTGATGGTCAATTAGTAGCAAATGATGTAGTGACCGCCGGTGATTTTCAAAAGATGGGGCAAAAGGGTTATGCAACTACGCACTTAGCCTACGGGGAGAATGACGATTGTTACGGTTACTTGGTTGGACAACCGCATCAGGGATTGCGCTACATGTTCCAAATGATGAACGAAGCGCGTATTGATGTTGGCCTAACGGCGGCATCGGTAGCTAGTGCGGCCTACTACGCTTCTTTGCAGTATGCTTCGGAGCGGCCGCAGGGACGTCGCTTGACTTCAGATGGTAAAAAGGACATTGGTGCGGAGCAAACTTTGATTATCAATCATCCGGACGTTCGTCGGATGCTGCTTTTTCAAAAAGCTGTTGTGGAAGGTAGTCTGAGCCTATTGCTCGCTTGTGGTCGTTTAAGTGATCTCCATCTGGTAGAAACGGGTGAAGCGAAAGAAGAAGCTCATCTACTGCTCGAATTATTAACCCCAATTGCCAAGACTTACCCATCAGAAATGGGACGTATGGCCATCAGCAATGGCTTGCAAATTTTAGGAGGTTACGGCTTTTGCACAGATTTTCCATTGCAGCAATATTATCGCGATGTTCGGATCATGTCTTTATACGAAGGCACCACCGGTATTCAATCGTTGGATTTATTAGGCCGAAAGATTACGATGCAAGATGGACGTGCTCTAAAAATCTTGTCAAAACAAATGATGGCAACGATTGCCGAAGCTAGTACCCTTTCCGAGTTGCAGCCCTACGCCAATCAATTAGCCGAAAAGCTCCAACTTACTCAAGATGTTTTGCAACATCTGTTAACTTACGCTAAGACCGGGAATTACGAACGCTATCTAGCCGATGCGACCATTTTCATGGAGTTCTTTGGAACTATCACCATTGCTTGGCAATGGCTCAAAATTGGAATTATTGCTAAACGCGCCTTACTCACTGAAGATACTCAATTCGGTAGTCATTTTTACAAAAGTAAATTACTCACCATGCGCTTCTTCTTCCGTTACGAACTCCGACGCACAAGTGCACTGGCCGACATTTTGAAGGATCCGGAAAGTTTGACTACTTTGCGCGAGAAAGAATTAATTATTTAAAATAAACCATTCAAATCAACTATGAGCATTGACTCAATTCTCGAAAAAATCTCAGCACAAGCTAATGTTATTTCTCCAATCGGTTCTACCGTCAAGTTTAAATTAGACGATCACGTCATCTTCGTCGATGGTACAGGCGAAAGCAACGAAGTGAGCACCGAAGATAAAGAGGCCGCTTGTGTTATCTCGACCACCATGGAGAACTTTGAAAAGCTTAAAAGCGGTAAACTCAATCCAACGATGGCCCTGATGACAGGGAAAGTAAAAATCAAAGGAGATATGAGCATCGCTTTGAAATTACAATCGATGTTGAGCTAGAATATAATCTTCAATACCCTCCGGCAAATGCGAAAAACCTTTTTTCTTCTGGTAAGTGCGATTCTACTTGCCCAGTGTGCAGTATCCCAACCTTCCACCGATATTCGACTCAGTCGTCTATTCTGTGATCATGCCGTTCTCCAACGTGATCAACCAATCATGGTTTGGGGATGGGCGGACCCTAAGGATAAACTCGTCATCAACTTCATGGAGAAAACCTACCGGGCAACACCCGATCAGAATGGTTATTGGAAGGTTCAAATGAAGCAAGCACCGGCTGGAGGGCCATACGAAATGGTTGTCGCCGGCCAAAAAGATAAAATTATCATTCGTGATATCATGCTCGGTGATGTTTGGATTTGCTCGGGCCAATCTAATATGGAATGGCCACTGGCCGCAGCACGAGATGCTAAGCAAGAAATAGCGAATGCCAATGATCCGGCGATTCGTCATTTTAAAGTGCCGCAATCCAGTCATTTTTATCCCTCGGATACCTTGGTCGGTGGAAACTGGCAAGTCTGTAGTCCTCAAACAGCTGGTAATTTCACCGCCGTAGGCTACTTCTTTGCCCGCCATTTACGGCAGCATCATGATGTCACCATTGGCTTGCTCAATAGCAGCTGGGGCGGGAGTCGCATCGAACCCTGGATTAGCGCCACTGGTCTGAATTATGCCAATGCTACAGTAGCCGGCGACTCTCTCCAAAAAACTTTCGAGCGCCAGGAAGCCGAACGAGAGAAAGCCATCAAAGCCTTATTGGGAGACAATCTTCCAAAAGAAGACCTGGGCATGAGTGCTCAGGGCGCAGTTTGGGCCGATCCGGAGCTGGACGATAAAGATTGGCAATCGATGCCACTCCCTGATCTATGGGAAAATCACGGTTTTCAGGGCCTAGATGGTGTGGTGTGGTTTCGTAAAACCATCGAACTGAGCGCCGTTGAGGCGAAGACTGGTATTACCTTGGGATTGGGCATGATTGACGATTCAGATTTGAGTTTTATCAACGGCCGACTCGCGGGTAAAATGGATATGTCGTATAATATTGCTAGGGTTTATAAAGTCTCTCCTAATTTGCTTAAACCTGGTATGAATGTCATCACCGTCCGAGTTGAAGACTTTGGCGGTGGAGGCGGTATTGCCGGTGACCCTGCCCTACTCTACTACCTCGGCCCGGAAGGTAAAAAGTCCCTGGTCGGCGATTGGAAATACAAAGTCGGAAAGGTCCAATTGAGTTCTAACTTTCAACGCAACCAAGTACCGGTCATCTTGTACAACCAGATGATTCACCCCATTCAAGATTTTCCAATCAAGGGTGTGATTTGGTATCAAGGTGAGTCCAATGCGGGCTGGGAAGATGCGATTCGCTACCGCGAATTAATGCCAACCTTGGTCAACAACTGGCGAAGTGATTGGAATTGCGGTGAGTTCCCATTCCTTTGGGTACAACTCGCTAATTTTATGGATAGCCACGATGCCCCCTCGGAAAGTGCCTGGGCCTTACTGCGCGAAGCGCAAACCATGGCGCTAGATGTACCTAAAACAGCCCAAGCAGTGATCATCGATATTGGAGAAGCGGACGATATTCATCCACGTAATAAACAGGACGTTGGGCTACGGCTAGCATTAGGAGCCAGGCATTTGGCTTACGATGAAACTTTGGTATACGCCAGCCCAATGTTTCGAGAAATGACCATTGAGGGCAACACCATTCGCCTAACCTTTGAGCATACAGGCAGTGGACTTTGTCCACGGCAAGCCGGAGAAGCCCTTCAAGGTTTTGCAGTAGCGGGTGCCGATAAAACGTTTCACTGGGCTACGGCTCAAATCGTAGATGAACAAACCATCATTGTCTCTTGTCCACAGGTCCAGGCACCTGTAGCAGTCCGTTACGCCTGGGCAGATAATCCCGACAAAGCCAATTTATATAATAAGGAAGGTTTACCAGCTGACCCATTCCGTACAGACGATTGGCAGCTCTGGAAAAAGTAATTCATTTTCTTTGATAAATTTCGATTGATATGCACCGAAGAAATGCCATCAAAAATATCGCCGGAGGCGTTGTGCTTTCTGGCTTAGCCCTCAATGCTTGCCAAGGCCAAGGTACACAGCAGAAAGAAGCAGATGATCAACTTAAGGGGCGCGTCAACCACTCTGTTTGCCGGTGGTGCTACGGCAAAATCCCTATGGAGCAATTCTGTGAACAAGTGCACGACCTGGGTTTGCGAGCAATGGATCTCGTTACCCCACAGGAATGGAGCATCCTGAAAAAAAACAACTTGGAATGTTCGATGGCTACTGCGGATTTCGTGAGTCTCACGGAGGGTTTCAATCACACTGAATTTCACGACCCGCTTCAGGAGGCATATCGTGAGTTGATTCCCAAAGCAGCGGCAGAAGGTATTAAGAATGTTATTTGCTTTTCCGGGAACCGCAAGGGTATCAGCGAGGAAGAAGGCTTAGACAATTGCGCACGCGGCTTGGAACCACTCGTCAAGTTAGCCGAAAAAGAAAATATCGTGCTCACGATGGAATTATTGAATAGCAAAGTTAATCACGCGGATTATCAATGCGATCATACGGCCTGGGGAGCGGCTTTGGCGGAAAAGATTGGCTCACCCAATTTCAAGTTGCTATACGACATCTATCATATGCAAATCATGGAGGGTGATATCATTGCGACCATCCGTGAGTACCATCCTTATATCGGTCATTACCACACTGGAGGCGTGCCCGGGCGTAATGAAATTAATGATAGCCAAGAGTTGAATTATCCAGCTATTATTCAGGCCATTTTAGACACGGGCTATCAAGGTTATATCGCTCAAGAATTTATTCCAACCTACGACGATCCAATAGCAGCTTTAAAAGAAGGTGTGATGATTTGTGATGTCTAATCACTCATTTTTTTCAAAAAAAAATTCAATTTTTTACGCCTTCAAACTGTTTAAGAAATCGTATCTTTGAAAACATCTGATAATTTATAAATTATTTTTTATCAGTATTTTAAAATAAGTATTTTTAACTTATATAAAAAAGTACACTATTAGCGATTCAAATTTAATTCGCTATTTTGAGTACTAATGTGCGATTTCCACCCTGCCGAAAGACTTGTTTTCCGGTATCCTAGCCCGATATTGATTATATTTGTGTGGGGCTACGTCTGGTTATTACGGGATGAAGCGTCATTTATCCCCCCGGAAACGAGTGATATTTACAACAAATTAGTCAAATCTTACAATCCGCTAAATCATGATACAGAGGATTAAGCTACCATGCTTGTGCTCCTGTTTAGGCTTATTGAAAACTAAGCGTTTACCCGGGCTTCTAACGATTTTCTTTTTTCTTTCTTTCACTGTTGCTTACGCACAACCCGCCAACGACGATTGTGCTGATGCCGAGATCGTCCCGGCCGATGGAAGCTGTGGTACGTTTACCATCACGGATGCGACGGTTGATTTAGCAAACGGGAGTTGTGTCGGTGGTAACCTCAATGTATGGTTCCTTTTCGAAGCGGAAGGCCCCGATTACGATATCACAGTAACGGGTGGCCCTGGCTTTAATCCCGAGATCACCCTGATCGAATTTGATCCTACACCCTGTGATTTTGCTTCGGCTACTCAGCTGGATTGTGGCCCGGATCAAATTACCGGAACAGGTCTAAGCATCGGTACCAAATACTATGTGATCGTTACTTCAGCCACTAATACGGCCGGCACTTTCGAGCTCTGTGTTGAAACTCCTCAGGGTATTTTACCCCCTGACAATGATGATCCCTGTAGTGCTAATGTCTTGACACCGGATGGTACGTGTGTCAGTGGAACGACCCTGGGCGCTACACCAGACGTGGTAAATCCCAACTGTGCAAACTTTTCAAATAATGCGGTGTGGTACTCCGTCGTTTTGAGTACCGGAAATAATAGCCTTAATGTCAATCTACAAAATCAAAACTTTACCGGTACGGTCGCGGTCAATGTGGTGACCTTTAGTCCTGATTGTAATGGGTCCGCGACCATTGTCGCCGGTGGTGATTATTGCGGCCCAGTGACCAATGCAGATTTCGATGTTGACGGGCTTACCCCCGGAACGCAGTACTTTGTTCAAGTCGCTACGGCCGATAATAATGCAGGTGATTTTGATATCTGTTTAACCGAATCGGGCCCGCCTCCGGGTTGTGCTTTAAATGATTTGTGTAGTGCGCCTGAAATCGTCACCGTACCAGTTGGAACAACGGAATGTGTAACCGGCTGTAATAGTGGCGCCACTCCTGGTCCGGCCTTTGGTGCCGGCGGCGGGTGCTTCAACTTGCCAAATGAGACGGTTTGGTTCTCTTACACTCCGGAGCCGACGACCACCTTCATGACGGTTTCCGTTACTAGTACTGATCTCAATCAGCCACAAATTGCCATTTTCAATACCACCGATTGTGCGAACTTTTTACAACTGCAATGTTTCATCGGAAATGGCGGCTCGGCAACTATTAATAACCAATCCATTGTTCCTGGCAACGAATATATTATCGCTATCTCTGATCAGAGCGGCGGTGAGGGATTCTTTGATTTGTGTATTGAGACCTCCTCAGCGGGAAGTAACTGTAACGTAGATAGTGATGTGTCCGTTATTAGTACCTCCTTAGGTTCTCCTTTTTCTGGTCCTTTCCAACCGGGTGAACAAGTGGAAATTTGTTTAAATATTAATGATTTCAACTCCGGTACAAATACAAACAACTGTCAATGGTTACACGGAATTGTGCCTACTTTCGGTGATTGCTGGCAGCCAAGTTCATTTCTGCCTACAGGACTGCCAGCCATTGTTACAACACCTTTAACCAACGCTGCTAACGGCGCTGGTACCTGGCAGTGGTTTCAGGATGGAGAGGTGTTATACAATAATATCACTCCGGGATATTATCCTCCGGGTACACCGGTGGGTGCGGGCTGGTTCTTCAACTTTGCGCCCAGTAACGGAGACATTTGTACAGATTTTACGGACCCTAACTGTACTTACGGTGATGGTGCAGGCTGTAGCGATAACAATAATTACAGCTGGCAGGTTTGTTTTATCCTTACGGCCAATGATTATCCGGCCTGTGAATCCGGGCCTACAGCAACGGATTGTACGATATCTTTTAGAACTTTCGGAGATGGTGAAACTGGTGGATGGAGCTCGCAGGGATGTGAGGTCGACCTCCCGATTTTCAATAATCTTTCGATGAATTGCTGCGAGCCACCAACGGTCAATAACTTCCCACCGACTACTATTTGCTCCGGCGATCAAACTTCAATTGTACTAACCAGCGATCAGGATCCTAACGTTACCTATACCTGGGAAGTACTCCCAAGTGCTGTGACTGGTGCTTCTAGCTGCTTGTCTGGCTGTGGTAATACCATTACTCAGATTTTGACGAACTCTACGCCCGTCACCGGCCAAGTCATTTACCAAGTTACGGCAACCAGTGCTTCAGGTTGTGTGAGCTTCCCTGTAAATATTACGGTGAATGTTTTACCAGAAATTGATGTCTCCTTTGTCCCACAGCCGCCCGTTTGTGCAGGTAGCTGTGTCCAGCTGAGCCCAATTGTAACGGGTGGTAATCCGCCTTATGATTTCCAATGGGATAATGGCATCTTCGGCTCTTCTCCCTTTGTTTGTCCTAATATCACAACGACATATAATGTAACTGTAACGGATGCTTCCTTCTGTTCTACCGAATCTTCCGTTACAATTACCGCTAATAGCAACTTGACCGTAGATATTCTTGCCAATCCAGATACTTTTATCTGCTCTAATGATCCTGCGTACCCAATCATTCTTACTGCAGATGTAACCAATGGAGGTAGTGGTGTTTATACCTATGCATGGTCAGATGGTAGTCCAAGTAGCTTTATTGCGGCACCTACCACTGATTTTTACTGTGTAACGGTCACTGATGTTTTAACGCAGTGTACCGGAGAAGTTTGTCAGTTTATCGAATCACCGCTTGCTCCCTTCGTGCTGATTATCGATCCGGGAGATTTAGGTGGTTGTTTAAATGAATACTGCTTATCTGGTGTGCCTTCAGGTGGTGTTTGGGGTGGCGTAGCCAATCCTCTGGGTTGTGTGTCTCCCGAAGCATTAGGCCAAGGCAGTCACGAGGTGACTTACACCTATACTGATCCGCAGACGCTCTGTTCGGAAACAGCTACTTTCGATATCCAGGTAACGGGTGCACCGGATGTTGATCCATTGGCAGATGTAACGGTCTGTGGAACCTATACATTACCTGATATTACCGGTACAACACTTACTGGAAGTGAAGCGTATTATGATGCCCCTGATGGAGGTGGAAACAGCTATTCTCCAGGTGATGTTATTTCAAATACAACTACGCTATACATTTACGATAATGATGGAAATTGTAGTGATGAAGAAGTTTTCACCATTACAGTTAATATCCCTCCTAGTCTTGATCCTGTTGCACCGGTCATAGCTTGTAATAGCTATACCCTACCACCAATTAGTGGTAATAATTTAAGTGGTAATCAAGCTTATTACACGGGACAAGATGGCACCGGTACGCAATATAATCCCGGTGATGTTATTTCCACTGATATCAATCCATTGTACATTTATGATACCGCCGGAGGTAATCAGTGCGACGATGAGGTCTCTTTTACAATTACCATTAATGATCAGCCAGACATCACTCCCCCAACCAGTCCGATAACGGCTTGTAACTTCTTCTCTCTACCCGCTATCGATGGCACTAATCTAAACAATCCAGCCTACTATACCGGCCCCGGTGGTACAGGGACGCAGTATAATGCCGGCGATATGATTAATAGTTCAATCGTACTATACCTTTACGACGAAGTTGGTGATGCATCTTGTAGTGACGAAGAAACGATTGACATTGAGATATTAGTTCAACCCGATATCGATGATATTGGCAATGTAACGGCTTGTAATAATTATACGCTACCACAAATTACTGGTAGCAATCTAAGCGGTACCCAAGCTTATTACGATGGGCCTAATGGTACCGGTAATAGCTTCCAACCCGGGGAAATCATGATTTCTTCAGTTACGCTTTTCATCTATGACAGTGCTGGCGCTGCTGGATGCGAAGACGAAGAGTCATTCACGATCACCCTCGTTCCCCAGCCTGATATTCAACCGATTGATGATGTAACTGCCTGTGCTAGTTACACGCTCCCTCAAATCACTGGAGATTTCATTACTGCTAATGCCGCTTATTACACTGGCCCTAACGGTAGTGGTACGTCTTATTTACCAGGAGAATCGATTAACAGCTCTATCACGCTCTACGCTTATGACTTTACCGGATTAGCGAATTGTAGTGATGAAGAGAGTTTTGATATTACGATTACCCCCCAACCAGACATTTTACCGATTCAGAATGTGACAGCTTGTGATAGTTATCAATTAGCACCCATTAGTGGTTCTAACCTAACTGCCAACGTTGCTTACTACACTGGCCCCGGCGGTACGGGTACAACTTATCAAGCCGGTGATATCATTAACACCTCGACCACCTTGTACGCTTACGACAGCTCTGGTCCTGGATGTGATGATGAAGAAAGCTTTGATATTACGATCAATCCAACGCCAACAGCTGATTTTACGGTAGAAAGTCCTATTTGTAATACTGGAACATCCACCATCACGTTTACCGGGACAGCCTCTACAAATGCTATTTTCGATTGGAATTTTGCCGGAGGAACAATCGTCTCGGGAACCGGAGCTGGTCCTTACGAAATTCAATGGATTGGTAATGGTACTTTTAATGTGTCCTTAGAAATTGACGATCAAAACTGTATTTCCGATTTAGTCACGCAAGCTGTGGTCATTGAAGCTCCTCTGAGTGAACCTATTATCAATTGTAACTCAACGACTACTTCGGTAGAATTCACGTGGGGCGATGTAAGTGGTGCATCGGATTACATTGTAACCGTTATTAGTGGCCCGACGGGTACTCAGACCACTCCCAACACCTACTTGGTTGATGGCCTTGCGCCAAATACAACGGTAGAGATTATGGTAGAAGCAGTAGGTAATGGTCCTTGCGGCAGTAGTTTTGCTTCTGCGACTTGTACGGCTACTGACTGCCCGGATATTAGCTTGGATATCACTCCAGTCGACGATATTTGCTTGGACGGAAATACAGCCGCATTTGATCTTTTGGTTTCCATTACAAATAGCGATGGATCGGGAACTGGCGTTTGGAGTGGTCCTGGCATTACAAATACCACCAATGGCACTTTCGATCCAAATGATCCAAGTGTTAGCATTGGAGCAAATACTGTTGTCTTCACCTTTACTGAGCAATCATGTACTTATGTAGCATCTACGATTATCAATGTTTACCAGGTGCCAACGGCCGACTTTAGTCTAGCCAACGAGGCCTGTATTGGTGATACCCTGACACTTACATACGACGGTAGCGGCTCGGTGAATGCAGATTATGATTGGAATTTCGGTAATGCCGAGGTCATTTCAGGTACTGGGGCCGGGCCATACGTGCTAACGTGGTCAACCAGCGGCACGGCAACTATTAGCCTGATCGTTACCGAAAATGGCTGTCCTTCAGCACTGGCCTCTGAAAGTATTACGATCAGTGATCCATTACCACCACTGGTGATCAACTGTAGTTCTACTACATCGGAAATCACCTTTAGCTGGGATGACGTCCCCGGAGCTACGGGCTACGATGTTGTTCTTATCAATGGCCTTAGTGGAACCGTCAATGGAAATACTTACACGGTAAGTGGTTTGACTCCAAATGATTCTGTCACTATTGCCGTTACGCCTTTAAGTGATGGTATTTGCGGAAATGGAGAAACTGTAACGACAACTTGTTATGCCAATAACTGTCCGACGATTGATATCGTCTTGGATGGCCTAAATATGATTTGTTTAGACGGATCGCAAAGTCCGGTGGCCTTAACCGCAACGCTCAATGGCGGTACTGGAAATGGCACCGGTCAATGGAGTGGCCCCGGTATTGTGGATACTGATGATGGTATTTTTGATCCAGATGATCCGTCCACGAGTGTAGGTAACAACACCGTAACTTACACCTACACTGAAAGTGGCTGTGTGTATAATAGTAGTATCAATATCGAACTATTTGCACCACCAACTTCCAGCTTTACTGCGACCAACCCCGTTTGTCTAGATGATAATTGCCTTGTCAATTATGACGGCAATGCATCGGCCAACGCACAATACAGTTGGAACTTCGCGGGTGCTAACATTATTAGCGGCTCCGATCAAGGGCCTTACCAATTACAATTCCCTGATTTTGGCACGTTTGATATTAGTCTCACAGTAACTGACGAAAATGGTTGTGTGAGCTCAGAGACAATTCAGAGTATTGAGGTCGTACCACCATTGGCCGAGCCGACGATCAGTTGCAACAGTACTATTTCTTCTATTGAGTTCAACTGGTTACCTATAAATGGTGCGGATAGCTATGATGTTATTTTGTCAAACGGGCAAAATACCAACCAAACAGAGACCACTATTTTTGTTGATAACCTGATGGAGAACGAAGAAATCACCATCGAGGTCATTGCTATCAGTAATAATGTTTGTAGCAATAGCAGTAGTGTCGAAGTTTGTCAAGCGAACGCTTGCCCACCAATCTTAGTCATCATCGAACCTGAGCCACCAATTTGTCTTACACCGAATGTTGGTACCGTTATTCTCGACGTGACCATACAGGGCGGCGATGGTACTGGTTTTGGTGTGTGGAGTGGTAATGGAATTGTGAACCCCTTAACGGGCGAATTTGATCCTAGTGATCCTAGCGTAGTCGTTGGGCCTAATTTGGTGACTTATACTTTTGAAGAAAATGGCTGTGTCATTATTGAGTCCATGGACATCTTCGTTTACGACTTACCAGATGCTAGCTTCACGGTAGAAAGCCCGGTTTGTGTTGGACAAATTTCTACAGTTAGTGTTCCAAGCGTTATTGCAGATGCTGATTATACGTGGACCTTTGGAAGCGCGAATATCGTTTCAGGAAGCGATGCCGGACCTTACGAATTAACCTGGGATACGCCGGGCACCTACGATATTTCTCTTGATATCACGGATGACAACGGTTGTGTCTCTGAAACCGTCACGGAGCAAGTTGAGGTGATTGCCCCACTTACCCCACCGGATATTAATTGTAATACGACGACTAGTTCTATTGAGTTCACCTGGGCGAGTGTGCCGGGAGCTCTGGGCTATGATATTACGGTATTGACTGGGCAAATGGGAACACAAGGGCCTAATAATTTCTTTGTAGACGGTCTAATACCAAACGAAGAGGTCATCATTGAAATGACCGTTCTGGGTGATGCACCTTGTGGTGATACTATTGTACAACAATCTTGTATTGCCACCGATTGTCCGTCGATCCAGTTAACCATTGACCCAGTATCGCCCATCTGTACGGATCCAACCACACCAACCATGATCCTTACTGTTGACATCGTAAATAGCGATGGCTCTGGAATTGGTGAGTGGAGCGGAAATGGTATTGTGAATTCAATTACCGGCGAATTTGATCCAAATGATCCTAGTGTTATTGCCGGAGCCAATCAGGTGACCTTTACTTTCACCGAAGATGATTGCGAATTTAGTGATGACTTGCTGATTACCGTGAACCCCATTCCTGAAGTCGAAGCCGGCGCAAATCAGACGATTGACTGTAGTGCTTCGAGCGTCCAGCTCTCTGGATCAGTCATGGGTACAGATCTGATTTATAGCTGGACGGGGCCAGGCATTGTCAGCGGTGCCAATACTCTGATGCCAACCGTTGATTTACCTGGTGTTTACACTTTAACAGCAATTAGCCAAACTTCAAATTGTTTTAGTACAGATAATGTCTCGGTCAATCAAGGCCCTGGTTTCCCTCAGGCTGATGCCGGACCAGACTTTTTCTTGAATTGCGCAGATTCGATTGCAATACTTCAGGGTAATGGTTCTATTGGCCCTAACTACCAGTTTGAATGGAGTGGCCCGGGCATTGACACTGATAATATGAATAGTCAGTTTCCAATGGTATCAGATACCGGAACTTATATTTTACAGGTCATTGATAATGACAATAATTGTATTTCTGAATCGGACACCGTACAGGTCTTTGGTGATTTTAATTATCCAACGGCCCTCATCGTTGCCGATCCAACGGATACGATCGATTGTACAATTATGACGCTGGCTCTCATTGGTAATGAAGTACCTAATACGACTTCTGGCTGGTACGATGCAAATGCCATTCTGGTGGCGGATACCAGTGTATATTACCTCGAATCTGGAACTAATGGACTCTTCACTTATATTATCCGTGATACCTTGAATGGTTGTGCAGATTCAGATTCCGTAGAAGTGGTTAATAATATCCAATATCCAATTATTACGCTACCTACTCCAGGCGTCCTAGATTGTAGCAACGACGAAGTTCAATTGGATGCTACAGGCTCGCAAACCAGTCCAAGTATTGAAATTGAATGGGACGGCCCGGGACTTATTGGCCCACTGGATGGCTTGACGGTAACGGCTGTTTTACCCGGTAATTACACTTTGACTCTGACGGATGTCTTAAATAATTGTGTCAATGACTCGACGGTAGTTGTAGAAGAGATCATCAACGATCCGCAAGCATTGATTGATGATCCTGAAGATTTGGATTGTGTAAATACCGAAGTATTGCTCAATGGAACCAACTCACAAGGTGTTGGTCCTCTAGGATATCAATGGGTGTCAAATGGAGATACGATTGCTTTACAAAGTAGTACTTCAGTTGAAAATCCAGGAACCTATGAGTTGATTGTAACCGACCTCAATACTGGTTGTCAGGATATAGAAACAGTCACCATCACCCAAAGCCAGGATTTCCCAACTAGTGCGATAATCGAAATCTCTGAACCGACTTGTTATGGAGACAATGATGGCTATATCGTGATTGATAGCGTTTTAGGTGGCACACCACCCTACTCCTATTCACTTGATGGTCAAAACTTTACAACCTCAAACCTCCTTGGCAATCTGGAAACTGGCCTTTATACCGTAACGATTGAGGATGCCGCAGGCTGTACTTGGGATACCGAAATCAATGTACAAGGTCCCGAAGAAATGACCTTGACTATAGGCGA
This sequence comes from Saprospiraceae bacterium, assembly GCA_028285085.1. Classification (GTDB taxonomy): domain Bacteria; phylum Bacteroidota; class Bacteroidia; order Chitinophagales; family Saprospiraceae; genus JAHDHW01. Next base: position 50,850 of record JANQQI010000086.1, read on the forward strand.
TGACCTGCTCCTTGAGTTGGGTGACAGCGCGATCATTACCGCTCAATACACCCTACCGGACGGTGCCGTACTAGATACCCTGATTTGGACGCCAATGGATCGATTAGAATGTATCGACAGTCTGGATTGCGATCAGGTTGTGGTCTTACCTTTTGATCCATTTACAATTTCGGCAACTTTAATTGACACTAACAATTGCATGGTTACGGATCAAATTCAATTGCGGGTCAATAAAGAGCGTTTGATCTACATTCCAAATATCTTCACACCTAATGACGATGGTCACAATGATATTTTGATGATTTACGGTGGTCAATCCGTCAAAGAAATCTCTCAATTCATGATCTATGACCGATGGGGTGAAACGATGTTTGAAGGTCGCAATTTCCAACCCGGTGATCCTGCCTACGGTTGGGATGGCGAATTACGCGGCGAGCCGCTGAATCCTGCTGTCTTTGTTTATTGGGCAGAGGTTGAGTTGGTGGATGGCCAAAAAATAATTTTTGAAGGTGATATCACCTTAATTAGATAAATCTTTCCGACGGGGCGCTTTCTCATCTCTGCGTCCCGTCGATTTTTCCCGTTTAGCTTCCCTTCTTCCTTATCAGGACCAAATTGGCATTTGTCCAATCTTGGCTAGGTAGACTATGCCCCATAACAAAAGCAATTGAATGTCAATGGTTTATTAATTCCGACAAAAAGAGAACAATATTCTTATAAGCCTATGGGATACAAAAAATAATTAATAAATTAGCTTCATACAACAAAGAGAACTCTACTGCGATTACAATCTGCCAAATCTATTTGTCATCGTACCGTTTCGTACCAAAAACTTTAGAACATGAGAAGGTTTACCCTCCTACTCTTTGCAGTTTTGCTATCTCAATGTTTACTCTATAGCCAAACTGCCCCCCCGACCGTTTCCAAATCTCAGCAGAAAGTTCCTAAATCTGAATTAATAGATTTGAGTGCGGAGCAATTAGTTCGCCAAGGCCACGTGCCCGCAGAACATTTGCCAAATCCAACTAATCAGCCTGCGAATGCCTTTAATGGTGGCGCACGCGCAGATTGTTTCGATCCTTATATTCCACCCGATGCTACTTATTTGCCCGTTCCAAGAAATGATGACGGTTCTTTTTATATCGCAGATATAGGGTTCGATTTCGAATTTTGTGGTACGATCTACAATGATGTGTGGATCAATACCAACGGAAATATTTCCTTCACTCAGGGAGTAGGTGTGTTTAGCCCTTCCGGTTTCCCCTACAACGTGCCCATGGTAGCTCCATTTTGGGCAGATGTAGATACTCGAAATACCGCTTGTAACGAAATCGTCTATAAGCTTTTTCCAAACTACATGATTGTGACCTGGGAAAATGTTGGTTGGTACAATCAACAGTGTAACCCCACCAATACCTTCCAGCTTATCATCAGTGATGGTACGGCTCCGATTATCCCTGCCGGGAATAACATCCAATTTCGCTACGGTGATATGGCTTGGACGACTGGAGAAGCTTCAGGTGGAGGCCCTTTTGGAGGTGTCCCCGCTACTGTAGGTTTCAACAGTGGTGATAATATCAATTACGAACAATTTGGACGTTTTAATTTAGATAATGATAACTACGACGGCCCCTTTGGGAGTAATGATGGTGTGGATTATCTAGATGGACGTTGTATTATGTATAACTCCGGGATTTCATCTTTGGATATTAGTTGCATTAACTTTGTCGGTTCCTTGGATGGTAATTGTCAGCTCACCGTTACGCCAGAAGATGTCAGCGTACTCGATGTTGCTGGCTGCTCTGCGGCTACCGTTACACTCAGTCAAGAGGTATTCACTTGCGATGATATTGGAGATAATATCATTACTGTAACAGCTTCTAATGATGTCGGCCAAAGTGCAAGCTGTACCGCTACGGTTACAATTTTAACCGGTAGCTGTCCGGCAACCACAATCTTTCCTGCTGGTCCGTTCTGTGAAAGTGATCCTCCAACTCAACTCCAAGCCGGCCCACCGGGCGGTAGCTGGAGTGGCCCGGTTTCGCCATCAGGTTTGTTCGATCCCGCTGGAGCCGGCCCTGGAATACATCTTATTACGTACAATAGTCCGACCAGCTGTCCTTCTTCTGCGAGTATAACTATAGAAGTGTTCAGTAGCCCGGAATTGACTATTTCGCCCGATCCCGCTGAATTCTGTGAGGAAGATGGCTTTGTTTTACTTACCGCAACTGCTTTTAGTGGTACGCCACCTTATAGTACATACAATTGGTCAACGCCAAATGGACCTCAAAGTGGGCCGATAATCTCAGCGTTCTTTGCAGGTTTGTACTCCGTGACGATTACCGATGCGAATGGTTGTTCTGCAGAAGCCTTTACCAATGTGAATGTCAATCCTACCCCGCTGGTATCTATTGTTGATCCTGGGCCAATCTGTGCCACCGAATCCGTAGTGACCTTGATTGGTGCACCTAACGGTGGGACCTGGGCAGGAGATATTGTAACACCCTTTGGTGACATTTTCCCACAGATCGAAACACCAGGTATCTACCCCGTAACCTATACCTACATGGATGGTTTCGGGTGTATGGGTACTGCAACCATCAATATTACAATTACCCCAACGCCTAATTCATTTCCTTCAAATGGAGGGCCTTACTGCTCCGGTGCGCTCATCGAGCTATTCGGTGGCACTGATGGGATAGGTAGTAATATTTCTTATTCATGGACAGGACCAAATGGTTACACCTCCTCTCTGCAAAATCCAACTGACGCTACCGATCCTGGATTTTATGTTCTTGAAGTAACCGTTGATGGTTGTATATCCATCCCTGCCGCCACCGAGGTAGTCATTAACGGTGCGGCCGATGCCGTTGCACTTAACGGAGGGCCTTATTGTCCCGGAGAAAACATAGATTTATTTGGTTCCACCACTGCGACTGGAAATGTGATTACTTACGAGTGGAATGGCCCGAATGCTTATTCTTCTTTCGATCAAAATCCAACTGATGCTACCGAGTCGGGAGAATACATCCTGATAGTTACAGTAGATGGTTGCCCTTCTACTCCAGTGAGTACTACCGTTAACTTTTCCAACTCACCGGATGTCACGGCAATTAATACTGGACCTTACTGCCAAGGCGATGGCATCAGCCTCATTGGCAGTACGACTTCAACGGGAACAACGATCACTTACGAATGGAGTGGTCCAAATAGTTACACCTCGTTTGACCAAGCCCCTATGGATGCGACTGAAGCGGGTGACTATCAATTGATTGTTACGGTGGATGGCTGTGCCTCTTTGCCAGCAGTAACCACCGTTTCCATAAATGCTTTACCTGAACCGGATATTACGGGTGCCGCTAGCTTCTGTGTTGGCTCAGATGCCGTCTTAGATGCTGGGGTAGGTTATACCGATTACGTTTGGACCGGCAATGTCCCCGGTCAAACCTTAACAGTTACTTCTCCTGGCACTTACTCCGTGACAGTAACGGATGCCAATGGATGTACCGGTGTAGATGCTTTTGTTATCTCGCAAGATCAATTACCAACGCCAACCATTACCGGAGCAGATAGTTTCTGCGAAGGTGGAGATGTAGAACTCGATGCCGGAGCAGGTTTCACCGATTATATATGGACAGGTAGTGTCCCCGGACAAACTTTAATGGTAACCAACGCAGGTACTTACTCCGTGACGGTAACCGATGCCAATGGATGTACCGGTGTAGATGCTTTCGATGTGACCGAAAATACCTTGCCTACCCCAATCATTATGGGGGATTTAGATTTCTGTCAGGGTGGCAATTCTGTTTTGGACGCAGGTGCGGGTTACACCAACTATGTATGGACCGACGCGACGACTAATCAGACCATTACAGTGGATGCCTCCTCTTCAGTTGGGGTGACCGTCACCGATGCCAACGGGTGTACCGGTGAAACCCAAGTCAATATCACTGTATTTGATAATCCAACGGTGAACATCACCGGAGATGATGAAATATGTGCAGGATTAAGCAGCACGCTTAATACCGATGGCACCTTTAATGATTATGTTTGGACGACTACTGAATCGGACCCAAGTATCGATGTGACCAATTCTGGCACTTACGGTGTCACCGTCACCGATGGCAATGGGTGTACCGGTGAGAATACCTACAATGTTACAGTCTACCAAAATCCAGTACCGACCATTGGTGGCTCTGCCAGCTTCTGTTCGGGCTTTTCTACCATTCTTGACGGTGGTGCAGGTTATACCGATTATGTTTGGACCGGAAATATCCCCACTCAAACTATAGAAGTATCCACAGGTGGCACCTACGGCCTGACCGTGACCGATGTAAATGGGTGTACCGGTGAAACCTCAATTGATGTGCAAGAAAGTACTTCTCTTGATCCGAATATTACCGGTGATCTAGAATACTGTATCGGTGATGGTACTACTCTGGACGCCGGAGCTGGCTTCGCTAGCTACGTTTGGACTGGAAATATTCAAACACAAGCTATCGCTATTAATACACCTGGTACTTACAGCGTCACGGTGACCGATGTTAACGGTTGTTCTGGTGAGACCTCGGTGTTGGTCGAGGAAAATGATTTGCCAACGGTCAATATTATCGGTAATACGCCGATCTGTGATGGCGATCAGGTCACCTTAGATGCCGGATTGGGATATAATAATTACGCTTGGTCGGATGCTTCTCTCAATCAAACTTTACAGGTAGGAACTAATGGTAATTATGGTGTCACAGTAACGGATGGGAATGGTTGTACCAATGAGGATGAGGTAACGGTTGTGGTCAACGCTAATCCTACTCCAGTAATTAATGGAACAGATAATTTCTGTAGCGGTGATAATGTCACCTTAACTACAGGTGCTTACACGAGCTATCTTTGGTCGGACACCTCCGTTGAGTCAGACCTAGAAGTCAGTGTTGGAGGCACTTATGGAGTGACCGTTACGGATGCGAATGGCTGTTCTGGCGAGACGCAATACGTGGTTACCGAAAACCCATTGCCTGAACCCGAAATTACGGGCGAATTAGAATTCTGTGCAGGCACCTCTACGACTTTGAGCGGCCCCGCCGGCTTCACTTACCAATGGTCAAATACCGAAGCTACTCAAACCATTGAAGTCACGAACGAAGATACCTACGATTTGATCGTTACCGATGCGAATGGTTGCTCTGGGATTGCTAGTGTTCAGGTTATTGAAAATGCTTTACCCGAGCCAGATATCATAGGATCAACGACATTCTGTATTGGGAATTCAACAACGCTGAATGCTGGGGATTATATCACTTATGAATGGTCAGAAGGTAGTCTCACTCAAAGTATTGAGGTAGATGCTGAAGATACCTACGCCGTAACGGTGACCGACGCGAATGGTTGTACCGCAATAGACGCCGTTGACGTTACCCAAAGCGTATCTTTAGAGCCGGTAATTGCCGGAGATTTATCACTTTGTGAAGGTGAAACGGGTGTTCTTGATGCCGATGGCGGCTTTTTGACTTACCAATGGTCGACCACAGAAGTTACACCTTCAATTGAAGTTACAACCACCGGGGATTATAGCGTCACGGTCAGTGATGCCTCGGGTTGTACCGGTGAGACAACCGTAAGCTTTGTCATGAATGCGAATCCAGTTGCCAGCATCGATGGTGATGCGGAAATCTGTACTGGTGATAATACGATATTAGATGGTGGAACAGGCTTTGCCAGCTACCTTTGGAGTGATAATACCGCTAACCAAACGCTTGATGTTGCTAATGGTGGCAACTACAGTTTGACGGTTACAAACGCTGCGGGTTGCTCTGATATAGCCTTCTTTAGTGTAAATGAGAACCCTCTACCGGTTCCTGAAATTGTTGGGCCTCCTTCGTTCTGCTCTGGCAACACGGCCACACTCTCACTATCCGAAACTTACAGTACCTACTCCTGGTCCACGGGGGATAATACCGAAAGTGTAACGATCAATACCGGTCAAATCGTTGATGTATTGGTTACTGATGTTAACGGTTGTAGCAATTCGACCTCAGTTGAGGTTATTGAAAATGCCTCTCTAACCCCGCAGATTGTTGGTGTGATAGAATTCTGTGAAGGTGATGCCTCTACGCTTGATGCTGGTAATGGCTACGCTACTTATGAATGGTCAAATGGTTTTGAAACTCAGACCATCGAAGTTAGTCAAAGCGGTAATTACGGCGTAGTGGTAACCGATGCCGATGGCTGTAGTGGATCGACCAACGTTACCGTTAGTATCAACCAAAACCCAGAACCCGTAATCGCAGGTTCCAGTACTTTCTGTACAGGTAGCTTTACGACTCTGGATGCTGGTAACTACATCGACTTCCTTTGGTCGGATAACTCTTCGGATCAAACGATTACAGTAAATATCCCGGGTAATTATAGCGTAACGGTAACCGATGCGAATGGTTGTAGTGGAATAGGCGCTCAACTGGTTGAGGAAAGCACCTCTCTAAATCCAGTGATTTCTGGAGAGCCTGCCTTCTGCCAAAGTGATAATACAACCTTGGATGCTGGTGCTGGATTTGATAGCTACGAATGGTCCACAGGTGACTTTACGCAAACCGTTTCTGTTGACTTAGCTGGAGATTATACCGTGACGGTATCCGATGCTCAAGGTTGTACCGGTGAAACGACGCTAAGTGTAAGTGAAATCCAACCACCTTCTGCGACACTACTGCCGGGTACAACGCTATGTAATACTGAGGCCGGTGGATCATTGGTGAATCTTTTTGAACTCATTACCGCAGGTGACGCCACTGGTACTTGGGAAGATACTGATAACTCAGGTGCATTTGGTCTATACGATAATCTGGATTTCAATACCATAACAGCAGGTGATTACACCTTTACTTATACAACGAGTAGTGCTACGGCACCTTGCCCTGAGCAAAGTTATACAGTGACTGTTACGATCATCGACTGTTCTTGTCCAGATGTGACCTTCTTCAATGCTGATCCATTGTGTAACAGTGATGGCCAACTTGATTTGGCAACCATTGAAAATACAGCAGAAACCGGTGTTTGGGCGATTCAACAAACCCCAGTTGGCATCAATCCAGCCACGATCGACGGTAGTCTCTTCGATGCCGCCGGAGCGGACGCTGGAGAATATGAGTTGAGCTTTACCTTGACGAATATGCCGCCACCGGGTTGCCCGGATGTCTACACTCAGTTTATGACTGTAGAACCAGAAGCTATAGCGGGGATACCAGATCTGCCCGTTGATTATTGCGCGGATGAAAATGAAAATGTCAGCCTAGCCAACTTACTACAAAATGAGGATTTAGGTGGCGTATGGACCGAAACTTCTGCTAGCCCTTCCCAAGGTGGTGCGTTCGATCCAAGTACCGGTTCATTTACCACCGATGCGCAAATGCCAGGCTCTTATACCTTTAACTATGAAGTAGCTCCCGGTGGTGCTTGCCCAGAGGTAAACGCCGAAGTGGAAGTTATTATCAACGCACTACCAACCGTTGAAGCTGGTGAAAGTGTCGAATTGGCTTGTAACGATCCAGTATTGGCCTTAGATGCTAATAATTCGACCAGCGGATTTGGTTACACCATTGCCTGGGATGGTCCGGGTTTGGTACTCGATGGTAGTGAAAACACCCTGGAGCCAAATGTCGAACAAGCGGGTATGTACTCGCTGGTCATTACTAATACTCAGACCGGATGTTCCGATACCGATGTGGTAGAAGTCATGGCTGACTTAGAGGCACCTACGGCTCTCGCTGGCGATGATCAAGACATTACATGTATCGTCACAAGTGTGATGCTTCAAAGTGAAACACCGAATAGTCCAATGACTGAGTTTACTTGGGATGGTCCAGGCATCAACGCTACCAACGTCAATTTACCGAATCCAACCGTTGATATCGCTGGTACTTATACACTCATTATCACCAACATGGATAATGGCTGTGTATCTCTCCCGGACATTGTCAATGTTTTAGAAAATAATACCGATCCAACCGCAGAAATTCAGCAATCTACAGCGGAACTGAACTGTAACGTTTTGAGCCTTGATTTGATCGGTAATTCACCAAACAGTGATGTCGTTTATGAATGGCTAGATGAGAATGGTAATCAAATTGCGACGACGGCTGTGGTCGATGAAGTGGCTAATGGCGGGGTTTATACCTTCGTTGTGCTCGACACGATTACTGGCTGTAGTAGCAGTGACATTATTGAAATCGTCGATAATACCGGTTACCCCTTTGCTTCGGCAGGTATATCACAGACTATTGACTGCTACAATCCTGAAGTCACCTTAGATGGCTCTGCTTCAGAAGTTGGCAGCAGTATTATCTATGCATGGGTTGGCCCGGGTATTAGTACTCCGATTAATTCAATGAACCTGCCGACTACCCTCCCGGGCATGTATATCATTACCGTACAAAACAGTGAAAATGGTTGTGAGAATTCGGATACCGTCATGGTGGATCAAAATACCATTACACCAGATGTGGTTATTCTAACGCCAGAGCAGCTCGATTGTACCGTTGATGAAGTCAATCTGGATGGTAGTGGTTCTTCTACTGGCCCGGATTTCACTTATAACTGGCTAGATGATAATGCGAATACACTAGGAACAACGAATAACCTGGTAGTAGATAATAGCGGAATGTATTCCTTGGTGGTAACAGATTTGTCTAATGGTTGTACCTCGATTGATCTCGTTGAAGTGCTAGAAAATGAGAATGTTCCCGAAGCGGTTGTCATGGCTATTGCTGATCCAAGCTGCTTCGATGAAGATGATGGTTTCTTTGCTATCCAATCAGTCATTGGAGGAAATGGGCCATACGTTTACTCCTTCAATGACGAGACGTTCTCAAGCAATACCTTATTCAATAATCTAACGGCTGGCACTTACGACTTGGCTCTGGAAGATGCGAACGGTTGTACTTGGGATACCACCATCGTACTGGATAACCCAACGGAGTTAATTCTTGACCTCGGTACCGATTTGGTACTAGAACTTGGAGATAGTCTGACGGTAGATGTAAACATCAATATCTCAGATGCTCAGATCGATACTTTGATTTGGACACCTTACGAGCGTATTGACTGTGGCAATGAAGATTGTACAGAGATTGGCGTGAGCACCTTTGAACCATTTACATTGAGTGCTACCTTGATCGACATTTACGGTTGTACCGATGAAGATATGATTCAGGTACGCGTCAATAAGGATCGTCGTGTCTTTATTCCTAACGTCTTTAGTCCAAATGGTGATGATAATAATGATGTTTTCTTCATCAACGCGGACGATGAGCAGGTAGAACAGATTAAGCAATTCTTGGTTTACAATCGCTGGGGAGAAATAGTCTACGAAGGCTTCAACTTCCAGCCTAATGATCCTGCTTACGGTTGGGATGGTCTCTTTAGAGATGAACCGATGAATCCTGCTGTCTTTGTTTACTACGCAGAAATTGAGTTTATCGATGGCCGGGTAGAAAGCTACAAAGGCGATGTCACTCTGGTGAAATAAGTCGTCAAACTTTAGGATTAAGTTATATTGAAAACTGACGCGATGCGCTTGCATCGCGGCAGTTTTTTGTTTCCCGGTACTTCCACGCTGGTTTTCTTGTTAATGCGCAGAATTCCAGCTATTTTCAGGCGTTAAGTAAGGGTCAAAAAGGGACATTCCAACTTGTCGAAGTTTATTTCAACGTAATCCTCATCCTTGACCATTACAAAGCACAACGAACGAATAAAACCAACTTTATGAATCTTGCAGGACTCGACTGGGCCATTATCGGCATTTTCTTTCTGATTTCCCTGACCATTGGTATTGTCGTCGCTAAGCGATCTGGCTCCAATATGGCCGAATTCTTTCTTTCTGGTCGTAATATGCCGTGGTGGCTACTGGGCGTATCAATGGTAGCTACGACATTTTCCGCTGATACACCTAATCTGGTCACTGACATTGTCCGCAACGATGGTGTGGCCGGCAACTGGGCCTGGTGGGCGTTCCTGGTTACCGGGATGCTGACGGTGTTTGTCTTTTCGAGGCTCTGGCGACGATCAAATGTACTGACTGATCTGGAATTTTATGAACTCCGTTATAGTGGTCGGGGCGCTTCCTTCATTCGGATTTTCCGCGCTTTGTATCTGGGGATTGTCTTCAATGTGGTTATCATGGCAACGGTCTGTCTTGCAGCCGTAAAAATCAGCGCTACCCTGCTCAATATCTCACCGGTTCAGACGCTATTGATTGCTTCGATTATCACCGTCGCCTATTCCGCAATTGGTGGACTAAGGGGCATTATTTATACTGATTTCTTTCAATTTGGCATTGCGATGATTGGTACCATTTGGGCGGCTTATGTCATCATCAATCTCGAAGAAGTTGGAGGACTAAGTAATCTTCTGGCTCACGAAAACGTGAGTGGGAAGCTAAATATTCTACCAGATTTCTCGGATACTGAAACCTTGATCCCGCTCTTGATTATTCCTTTAGCGGTGCAATGGTGGGCCGCCTACTACCCGGGAGCAGAGCCAGGCGGAGGCGGTTACGTAGCCCAGCGTATGCTCTCCGCCAAGGATGAAAAAAATGCGATGGGAGCTACGCTCTTGTTCAATTTTGCGCATTATGCTTTACGACCATGGCCCTGGATTTTAATTGCTTTGGCCTCGCTGGTCGTCTTCCCGGATTTGGTCAGTATCCAAGCTGCATTCCCGGATATTGATCCGGCCGTCATCGGAGATGATTTGGCTTATCCCGCTATGTTGACTTACTTACCGAGTGGCCTGCTCGGTTTAGTGATTGCTTCATTAATCGCGGCCTTTATGTCGACTATTTCGACGCACCTTAATTGGGGTGCATCCTACATCACCAATGATGTATACAAACGTTTTGTCAAACCGGAGGCAACTGAAAAAGAACTCGTTTTACTCGGGCGAATCGCAACGGTTATTCTCATGGGACTTGCTGCAATGACAGCCATGTTCCTTGAAACCGCTAAAGAAGCATTTGATATCATTCTCTTGATTGGTGCGGGTACTGGTCTGATCTTTATCTTACGCTGGTTCTGGTGGCGAATCAATGCCTGGAGCGAAATCTCCGCGATGGTTATCTCCTTTATTGTAGCGGTATTTTTAAAACTTGGGCCTTTTGAATTTGAAGATCACTGGTCTCTAGTGATCGGAGTGGTGGCCACTACGATCGGTTGGCTAATCGTTACTTTTGCAACTACTCCAACGAATCAAGGAACACTACTTAATTTTTACCAAAAGACTAAACCAGCAAGTGTAGGTTGGCAACCGGTATTAAAACGCGCTGCCGCAGAAGGGCAATTAGCCAAGCAAGACGAAAATCAAGGTCAGTTACCTTTAGAGATTCTCTCTATGTTTATTGGCTGTCTGGCCGTTTATGGTGCCTTGTTTGCCACCGGGTATTGGATTTATGGCAATACTACCCCGGCTATTATCTGTACGATACTCGCCATAGCTACCGTCGTTATTTTATTTAACTTGTGGGGGCGTTTAAAAGTGAATAAATCGTAATTACGAAACTTTCAATTCGTTTGGAATATATGTTTAAAGAAATCGCATCAATCCCTAAGAAAGAAATTATCCCTGGTTTTCGCGGACGATTTGTGCATACCGAGCAATCAACTCTCGCTTATTGGGAAATTGACGCCGGAGCCGAATTACCGGAACACGCGCACCATCACGAACAAACCACGCAGGTTTTGGAAGGCCAATTTTCGTTTACGTTAGAAGGCGAAACCCGCATTTGCGAACCGGGGACAATCGTCGTTATTCCATCATACGCCAAGCATAGCGGTAAAGCCTTAACGCCTTGCCGACTTCTCGATACCTTTTGTCCCGTTAGAGAAGATTATCAGTAAAAAACTTCAATCATGTCCATAGAAACCAAAGCTGAATTACAAGGCATGGAAGCGGTCGGTCGCGCCGTTGCGATGACCCTAAAAAGCATGCAAGAATACGCCCGCCCCGGGATGTCTACCCTTGAATTGGATCAGTATGGTGCCACTATATTGGCTACTTTCGGAGCACGCTCAGCGCCAAAAAAGGATTATAATTTCCCCGGTGTAACTTGTATTAGCGTCAATCACGAGATCTGCCACGGTATTCCTCGGGCCACCACCATTTTGCGAGAAGGAGACTTAGTGAATATTGATGTCTCAGCTAGCTTAAATGGCTATTATGGTGATAATGGATGCTCTTTTGTGCTGGGAGAAGATAAACAACATCTGCAACCGCTGGTTGATGCCTCGCGCAGTATTTTGAAGCTCGCCATATCTGAGATTAAAAGTAATGTACGCATCTCCGCGATTGGCGGATTGATTGAGCGCGAAGCGCGAAAACGTGGCTTTCGAGTGATCAAAAACTTATGTGGCCACGGTATTGGTCGACGCCTCCACGAAGCGCCTCGGGAAATCCCTAATTTTAAAGATCACTTCAATCGTGGTCGCCTACGAAAAAATATGGTCATTGCTTTAGAGACCTTTATCTCCACCCGCGGGCAAATTGCTTACGAGCAAGCTGATGGCTGGACGATGCAAACGAAAGATCGTAGCTTCGTAGCTCAACACGAGCATACCTTAGTAGTCACCGATGGTGCTCCGATTATTCTAACCGCAGGCAATGGCGTCTAAGCTTGTCCAAAGACTGCCTCACGACGCAAACGAGCCGAGAGTTTCACCCCTAAGTAACGGTCAATGAAATAATGGACGAGGTATAAAACGGGTATTAGTAGAATAGCCATGAGTACCTTGTATGAGTAATTGACCGTACCAATGGCAAAAAATCGATCCAACGGCCATTGTTGTGGCCCCAGCACAAAGGCGATATACAAGACGATGAAGCTGTCAATGAATTGTGAGACAATGGTAGACAAAGTCGCACGCACCCAAATTTGCTTCTCGCCTAGCCAGCGCCGCACCCGGTGAAACACCCAAGCGTCGACCACTTGGCCGATGAGAAAAGCCACAAGTGACCCCACGATAATCCAATTACTTTGCCCGTAGACATTCGCAAACGCAGCGTTCATATTTGGCACCCCATTTTCCTCGTTGATACCTACCCACCAATCCGCCGGCGCTAGTTGAATAGCTAAATAAATCATGATAAAGGCATAGCCAATAAGGCCCGCCGCAGTATAAGAGAGCAATCGAACACCACGCTGTCCATAGTATTCGTTGATCAAATCTGTCATGATGAAAACGATCGGCCAGAGGAGGACTCCGGCAGAAAATTGCAGGGTACCTTCAATTCCCAGGATACTCCAGTGGAACGTATCCCAGTTCATCGTGTCTTCCAGCTGGAAAATTTTTACACCAATAAACTCGGCTACGAGGGCATTGGCGACGAAGAATCCACCGAGTATAATAAACAGGCGGGTTCCTCGATTGTCGAGCAGGACCTTCATTATTTTATATTTGTATGCTTACAAAACTGCTAAAAAGCTATCTAGTTGCAGCTTTGCCTATTTTTTTCGTCGCATCACCGGGATTTCACTGACCCCCATTTGCACTGTTCTACCAATTCTTTTTTCAATCAGAATCATTTTCCCATCCACCAATTCCTTAATCAACGGTTTGGTATAATGTCGAATGGTCAGCAATTCCAGAGGTTCTTCTTTTCTTACCACAAAATCAGCCTCTAATTCCTCCAATAATTGTGCAATCCGATCTGAACGGTTCGTCAAGGACACGGAGAAGCTAATTGCCATATTCTGCATCAAATTCACTTTCAAACGATGCCTAGCAAACAAGCTGAACAAATGACTAAGGTGATGCTCCGCTACAAAAGAAAAATCTCGTGTAGAAATGTGGAGTAAAACCTGATCAGTTTCTACAACCACTACCGGTGGATAGGGACCTTCCGCATCATCAGAAATCACGGTTCCTGGTGCATCTGGATTCAAAAACGACTTGACGTGAAGTGGAATATTTTTGTTTTGCAGCGGTTTTATGGTCTTAGGATGAATCACCTTGGCACCATAATAAGTCATTTCGATGGCCTCCTTGTAAGATAATCGATCAATCTTTGTGACCTGTTCGAAAAGGCGCGGATCAGCGGTAAGAATACCCGGGACATCTTTCCAAATGCTCATCGTTTCAGAATCAAGGCAGTAGGAAAAAATGGCAGCAGTAAAATCGGAGCCTTCACGACCTAATGTTGTCGTGAAATTCTCGCTGGTTCCACCAATAAAGCCCTGGGTCAGAACAACTGGATACTGCTCAAATAAAGGCATCACAGCTTGCTGCATCAGCTGTTGGGTCGTTTTCCAGTCTACTCTACCCTCACGATAAGTATTGTCCGTTCGAATGGCATCACGGGCATCCAGCCATTGGGTCTTCTCACCTTCTTGATTAAGATACGCGGCGACTATTTTGGTACTGACCATCTCGCCAATCGACACAATTTGATCGTACAAGTAATCAAAACTATCTTGTGGTTCCTCCTCGATTACCCAGTCGATCTCTACGAAAGTGTCATTGATTTGTGGGAAGATTTCATGCTCCGGTGGAAATAATTCCTGCATGATGGCGTAATGCTGCTGTTTCACCTCCGCAAAAAGCGTATGCACAGCTTCATCCCGCTCGTAATAAGCCTTGACGACTTTTTCCAATGCATTAGTCGTTTTTCCCATTGCCGATACCACGACCAGTAGTTGGTCACTTCGGTATTGGTTGATTATAGAAAATACATTGCGAACACCTGCGGCATCTTTCACCGAAGCACCGCCAAATTTGAAGACTTTGACTTTACTCATTGTGATTATCAGTTAGCTGAAAGGCATGTTTTCTCCACCTTAATTCTTTTCACGCTGCTCAATTCGTGCAAATATAGCTTTCCACTGTGGGTTTGAAAAAAAAGCCACGGGTTTTCAACGGTAAATTGAGTGGGATTGTTTGAATGGTAGAAAATTAGGGTGAGAATACAACGACACGCGTTAAAAAGCGCTTACTTTTACGAGTAATCCTATTGTGAATTAGATTGGTTCTCTCTTACCCAAGAAAAAGCGGAGTGTCGTAAAAAACAAATCACGCGTAATCTGTTTAGGAGTTTTTAAATTACTTCTTTATAAATTGCAAACTTTCTAAAATCTGGAACTGAATTTAAGTCCTTTTGTTAAATTTGTAATTTCCGATCCAATTAAACCAATTTGCTATGACAGAACCTGTAAGTGCAGCACTACTTGTAATGGCCGTCGGGATGATAACCGTCTTTATTATTCTCGGTCTGGTAGTACTCAGCGGCGACTTGCTGATCCGGGCAGTCAATACATTTGTCCCGGCCAAACCAGCACCTCGCCCCAACACTCGTCAAGCAACACCCTCTCCCGCCAGTCAAGTCCATCCATCTTCAACGGTTAGTCGTCAGCAAGTAGCGGCGATTGTGACCGCCGTGGATCTACTGACCCGTGGAAAAGGTAAACCAGAACGCATCGAACGCATTGATTAACATTACCTTAAACTAGCCTAACCAAAAGCAATACTTTATGTCAAGAGAAATCAAACTTTGCCTCGTGTATCGGGATATGTGGCAATCGTCGGGCAAATATACCCCCAGAGTAGATCAGCTGGTAAAAGTGGCAGAACCGATTATTGAAATGGGTTGTTTCGCCCGAGTAGAGACGAACGGTGGTGGTTTTGAGCAAATCAACCTGTTGTACGGAGAGAATCCTAATCGATCCGTGAGAGAATGGACACAACCATTTAATGATGTCGGTATTCAAACGCAGATGCTGGAGCGTGGACTGAACGCCATTCGCATGAGCCCCGTACCTGCCGATGTGCGGCGCCTGATGTTTAAAGTAAAAAAGAAGCAAGGAACCGATATCGCTCGTTCTTTTGATGGCTTGAACAATCCACAAAACCTGGAGAACTCCTTCAAGTTTGCGCGCGAAGGAGGTATGATTGCTCAGGGTGCCCTGAGTTTGACCTTTTCACCTCTACACACCGTTGAATATTACATTGATCTGGCAGATCAATATATTGACAAGGGCGCTCAGGAAATTTGTATCAAAGATATGGCGGGAATTGGTCGCCCCGTTTCAATCGGAAAGATTGTAAAAGGGATCAAAGCACGCCACCCGGATATTTTAGTGCAGTATCATGGACACTCCACCCCAGGTTTTTCCGTAGCCTCTAGCTTAGAAGCAGCTCGAAATGGTGCGGATATCATTGACGTCGGTATGGAACCACTCTCTTGGGGAACGGGGCACGCTGATTTATTGACCATCCACGCGATGCTCAAGGACGCTGGTTTTAGTGTGCCTGATATTAATATGAAAGCCTACATGCATGCCCGTAGTCTGACCCAGGAGTTTATCGATGATTTTCTGGGCTACTATATTAATTCTCGCAATCGCTACATGAATTCTCTGTTGATTGGCCCTGGCCTACCCGGTGGTATGATGGGCAGCTTGATGGCGGATCTTGAGAAAAACCTGGCAAGCCTGAATAATTGGCTCAAAAAGCGTAACAAGCCTACATTGACACAAGACGAGCTCCTCATTCGCCTGTTCGATGAGGTGGAATACGTTTGGCCCCGCCTGGGTTATCCTTGTTTAGTGACCCCTTACAGCCAATATGTAAAAAATCTCGCTCTAATGAACGTGCTCCAAATGGCCAAAGGCCGAGAGCGTTGGTCAATGATGGATGAAAATACCTGGGGAATGATCCTCGGAAAATCTGGTCAATTGCGGGGGCCATTAGGAGAAGATATTCTTAGCTTGGCAAAAGCACAAAATCGAGAATTCTACACTGGGAACCCACAAGATTTATATCCAGATGAGCTAGAGCTTTTCGCTAGCAAAATGGATAGTAACGGCTGGGATTACGGCGAAGATGATGAAGAATTGATGGAATACGCCATGCACCCTCGTCAATACGAGGATTACAAATCGGGCAAAGCCAAGGCGGACTTCCTCGCCGATTTGGAGAAACGCAAAGCGGCTAAAGCCAGTGCCAATCAAGCACCACAAACCAAGGCGCCTGCAACTAGTACCAATTATCAGCCTAAAGTGCTGCATTTGGACATCAACGGTGAGCAATTCAAAGTAAGTGTGGCCTACGATGACAACGATCAGCAACAGGCTACCAAGACCGCACCTGCACCAGCGAAAACGGAGCACGCCGCTGCCGCTAGCAATGGAAATGGCAATTACGCTACCATTACGGCACCTCTGGAAGGTAAGTTTTATCTCACCAAAGAATCTACAGAAGTTCCACTCAAGGTGGGCGACAAGATTACGGAAGGTGAAACGATCGCCTATATCGAAGCCATGAAGGTAATTAACGCGATTGCTGCGGACAAGAGTGGTACAGTGGTTGAGATCGTAGCTCGACACGGTGAAGAAGTCTTTGAAGATGATGTGATCATTAAAATTCAATAGACTTTGACCGCCCGATTCTTTTGTACCGCTGTTTTTTTGATTAGCCTTGCTCACTTGGCTACGGCGCAGTTGGACTTTTTCCATAATCCACGCGACGTGGTCTATTCGCTCGGAACGGCTGAACATCGGACCGCCTCGGTCAGTGCCGGTGACCTCGATGGGGATGGCGATGTGGATGTGGTGGTAGCTAATGGCCGCCACTGGCCGGAAGCCAACGAAGTTTACTTGAACAGCGGTGATGGCCGTTTTACTGTCGCTTATAATTTAGGAGTGCATCGCTCGACTAGCTACGCCGCAGAATTGGCTGATTTCGACGGGGACGGAGACCTTGATATTGCCGTTGGTAACGATGACGCACCTAATCGTTTGTTTTTCAATGATGGTTCCGGTCAATTTGAAGAAAGAGGAACCTTTGGCGGTCTTTACACCCCGACCCGTAATATCTGCCTTGATGACCTAGATCAGGACGGTGATGTTGATATTTTGGTCACGAATCGTGGGCGCGCCAATGAGATTTGTTGGAACAATGGCCAAGGGCAATTTACTGAAGTCACCACCTTTGGTAGTGACGATGATTCTACGATCGACGTAGCCACTTATGATATTGATAATGATGGCGACAAAGATCTCATCCTCGCTAACCGTGATGGCCAACAGAATTATATCTACCTCAATGATCAGTCAAAGTTCTCTGAGCGGATTCCTTTTGGCAGCGGCGATGATGAAACACGTACGGTAGCCATTGCCGACTTCAATCAAGATCAATTTCCGGATATCCTGACTGGAAATATTCGTGAGCCCAATGTCATTTATTTTGGGGATGCTCAGCTGCAATTTGATCGCTACGTGGTATTAGATACACTCTTTGATCGAACCTTTTCGGTAGTTGTCGAAGATTTTAATCAAGATCAACTGCCCGATATTGCACTCGCCAATGCCGACGAACTCAACCGCGTGTATATCAACCAAAATAAAGGACAAAGTTTTGTTGGCTTTCCGTTGGGAAAGGCAGAAATGGATTCCTACGATATTATCTCAGCGGACACCAATAAAGATGGTTATCTGGATTTGCTGATTGCGAACTCCAGTGATTTGAATTTGTATTATCTCAATATTATTCCGTACCGAAAAAAGAAAGCGGAGAAATAAGACAGCGACCAACGGACCTATGGAAATACTGCAAAAACTTTTTGACATGACGGCTTTCGGGGAAATTGCGGAAGATCCCCGATCATTGCTGATGTTGTTGATTGCCTTGATTCTCTTGTATCTCGGTATTCGCAAGCGCTACGAGCCGCTATTGCTGGTACCCATTGCGTTTGGTCTATTGCTGGCCAACTTTCCCGAAGGGAATATGAACGTGGTGCCTGCCACCGAAGAGAATAACATTGCCCATCTAACCCTTCTAGAGATTGCTAAAGATTACGGCATCATGAATATGCTGTATTATGCCCTAATTAAGACGGGCCTACTGCCACCGTTGATTTTCATGGGTGTAGGTGCAATGACTGATTTTGGTCCGATGCTCCGCAATTTACGTCTGGCCTTCTTTGGGGCCGCTGCACAAATTGGGATCTTCATCGTGTTGGTATCCGCAGTATTGCTGGGATTCAGTGCCAAGGAGGCAGGAGCCCTGGGGATTATTGGAGGCGCCGACGGTCCAACTGCCATTTACACTTCTATTATTCTTGCTCCCGATTTATTGGGGCCGATCGCCATTGCGGCTTATTCTTACATGGCTTTAGTTCCGGTGATTATTCCTTTTGTGGTACGGTTCACCGTGTCTAAAAAGGAATTGCAAATCAATATGAAAGAACAAGAAAAGCTCTTCCCCAGTAAGACCAAGATTAATGATTTACGGACGGTAAAAATCATCTTCCCGATTATGCTAGGCTCCATCGTGGCCTTACTAGTCCCAAGCTCTGTTCCACTCGTAGGTATGCTACTGTTTGGTAATTTGGTCAAAGAAATTGGCACCGATACGAATCGATTATTCCGTGCCGCCTCGGAAACCATTATGAATACCGCTACTATTTTCCTTGGTTTGTGTGTCGGTGCGACCATGACGCCAGCTACGTTTTTGAATTCCGAAACCTTACTCATCGTTATCGGTGGATTCCTGGCTTTCGCTATCTCGATCACCGGCGGTATTGTAGCCGTGAAAATCTACAATCTGTTTTCAAAAAAGAAAATCAATCCCCTCATTGGCGCCACCGGACTCAGCGCGGTTCCTATGGCCTCCCGTGTGGCGAATGAAATTGCCTTGCAACATGATCCAAAAAATCATATCCTACAATACGCCATGTCCAGTAATATTTCCGGGGTAATTGGTTCAGCGGTTGCAGCCGGGGTGTTGATCTCGTTTTTGAGCTAGACTCAAGATTTGAGTACGTCTTTAGGTAAGGTGGTGCTTAAGGTATTTATTATTTGAAAGGTCTATTATCTAAAATCTGTCAGTATCCGATATGTCCTAAAACTTAATATTCAAATCCAAACGAATCCGATCACCATTCTCCCGAACGGCTCCGTAAGGTACCAGCTGTTGTACGAAGTAAGTCCTTAAAATAAGATTGAATTGTTGATCAAAGGCGTACCCAATATTTATTTCAACGCCCTGGAAGTTGGATAAGCGCGATCCCGTCGCCTGAAAATTTGAGTAATCCCATCTCGCCCAATCGTTTTGCGCAAAGTAATCGACAATAGAAAAACGCTCCAGGTAGGCGTAGTACAAATGAACGTGCCAGTCATTTTTTTGACGTAATTTTCCCCATTTCAAACTGACCACATAGCCTTGATTCTGATCCTTAAGTTGAGTAGAAACAGAATCCATCGCCATGTAACTTTCCATATTATGATAATAGTCAAATCCTAATTCTAACGGCCACTGATCAATTAATTTCACATTGCCTCCTAAATGTAAAATGCGATACGGCATACTGTAGGTCCCCTGTCCATCTGGTATATTAGATAGGGCATTAAAAGAATAGAAGCCAGGAAATAACTGTAAGCGTTTTTGCCAATGAGTGGACACCAATTGAATACCTTGCATGTAGCTATCCTGATCAAAAGTGGTATTCCGCGAAGCAATAATAAAATGAGCGGCATTCAGACGAAGCTGATCGACATAAGGAACCTGATCGACTGGGATTTGCCATCGTAAAGCGACGCCTTCCGGGAAGACATTATCATTCCAAAATAGTTCGTTCAGTTTTTTAAACGGAAAAGTATTCTTTCCAATCCACCCTGAAATCCGATCTTTTTTATATTGGAAAAATAGCTTCTCGAAGCCCAGAGAGACCAAACGGAACTCTCCAGTACTCCCGCCTAAAGTGACGTGAGGGCCCTGCTGATCATTTAAATTCCCGGTCCGCACCCGACCTCCAAAAGAAGCCCAGTGATTCAGCTGATAATTGAGTCCAAAGCGAAATCGGTAACGTAACCGGCTGCGATTTGTGCGATAAGAACCGTCCGGTCGACGAGAGTTCCAATCATGCTCAATACGAAACCGAAAATCGCCCGTAAATGATAGCGGTGATACGATTGAATCTCGCTGCTGGCCAGCTAGCGATAAATGGAAAGTAATCAGTAGAAAAAGCGTTATGAACAGATACCGGGGCATATTTACCTGGTTTGCATTTAGGTTGCAAACATCTGTCCAAGGCTAAGAATTTTTAAAACATTTTTACCTGATTTTCGTCATAGTCCTTCACTTCTAACGCATTAAAATCAGTAGTATCCATTTGAATGGAATCGGGTAAGACGCGCTTGATGACACGTAATTTGTGGGTGTATCGATTGGTATCGCGGTTGAAAATCCCGTAGTGATCTAACTTATCAATACGTACCTGACCGGAAGCATGAATAATTTGGCCATCGGGAATGAGCAGGCCAACGTGTGTGATTTTGCCTTTTCGATTCTCAAAAAATGCCAAATCACCCGGACGAGCTTGCTCTACAAAGTCGATCAGCTCTCCTTCCTCAACTTGCTGGCTAGCATCGCGAGGTAAGGCGACATTGAGTAATTTGAAGACCACTTGCGTAAAACCGGAGCAATCGATACCTAAAGGAGAACGACCGCCCCACAGATAAGGCGCATAAAGATAACGACGTGCAATTTTCAGGAGCAGTTCTACACTTGGCGTGACTTTGGCAGGATGAATGGCTTGCCCACTAAAGGTAAAATTGCTCCCGTTAAGTGAGAAATTGAGGCCATCGAAATTTGGTAAGTTAGCACCTAGGGTTATCGGCAAATAATAACCATCACCAACTGCCGGCTGAATTAATTCCAACGAACAGGCATGTTCGTGTTGATATAATTTAAACTCAGAAGGCGTAATCGGCTTAAGTTGTTTGCCATCTACCCAGCCAATGTAGTTGTCCCAGGCACAACGAATTTTTGACCAGCTGCCCTTTTTTTCCAATATCTCGACCGTTTCACCGAATAGTAATTGGGAAACCATTTCGCTCTTATCGGAAGCGGAAGAACGAATCGGAACAATGCTTAATGGACAAATTGAAAAATTCATGCCTCGTGTGTAGTTGTGGTAAAAATACTAAATATCCGCAAATCGCCGTTGTTGAAATGCACATAATCGGAATCGAAGCATTAACTTTGAGCTTTCTAATTCTGGTCGTAGCACTCAATCCAAGAATTTATGAGAAAATTTTGTACCGCTTTTTTCGTCGCTTTGTTCGGACTAGTCAGTTTACAGGCTCAGGACAAGCATTTTACTCAGTTCTACGCCTCACCTCTAACGCTCAATCCAGCCTTGACTGGTGCTTTTGATGGGCGCTATCGCATCGGTGGTATTTATCGGGATCAATGGCGTAATGTCCTCGATGAACCTTATACGACTTTTGCGACCTCCGTTGATGTCCGATTCCCCATCCAATTGGACCGCCGCTACAAGGATGCCGTTGCTATTGGTTTGTTGTTCTACAATGATGACGTTAAAGGCTTTGATTTTAGTACAAATCAGATTGCACTTTCGGCGGCTTTTCACAAAGGGCTGGATGTTAGAAAAAAGCAATTCCTGACTCTAGGGGTACAAATGGGCATCGCTCAGCGAAATATCAACTACGAAGATTTAGTCTTCGATGATCAATTCAATGATCTCGACGCCTTTAATCTGGCGACGCAAGAGGATTTCCCGGAAAATAATTTCTCATTCACCGATCTATCGGTTGGCCTCAATTATACCTTTACGCCAAAACGTCAAACCTCTTATTTCATCGGCGTGGCGATGCACCACGTTCTGCAGCCTCAATTGAGCTTCTACCCTACAGAGGAAGGCGGTGATAGCAAACTCTTCGCAAAATATTCAGCGCAATTAAGTGCCAGCCTGCCTATTGCAGATTTGGTATCCATCAGCCCACGACTTTTGCTGGCTTTGCAAGGGCCACACTTCCAAGCCAATGCCGGTACCAATTTCCGCTTTAAGTTTAGTGATTACGGCGATTTCGCACTGCATTTAGGTGGTTGGGTACGGCCCGTGCGCAACAATGATGATTCTTTTGATCTCGACGCAGTGGTCTTTATGGCTGGCTTCGAGCTCCAAAATGTATTGCTCGGTCTATCCTACGACTTCAATCTTAATGATTTAACGACGACTCGAAATGGTCAGGGCGCATTCGAAATCTCGCTAGCCTACCTGGGGCAGTTTGAAAATGACACGGTCCTTTGTCCTAAGTTTTAAAAGGACAAGCCCGTTACGTATTTAGAACTTCTGGAATAGCGAAAAGGAATGTAGGGTAAAATCCGGCTTACTGCCTGATCATCCCATTCTTCATCGTACTTGAGTTCGACAACCACGGCTTCGTCTCGATGCTGAAACTGTGAGAAATGCTTGGTAAGTAATAGTGGAAAATACCGCAATTGCCAATCGATCGTCAAACGAAACTTCCCACAACTCGTCCCAAGATAAGATCGCCGATAGGCATTGAGCAAAGTGGGCTGTAGAATATTTTTAGACCTTGTGTAACCACTAACCACTTGGGTAATTCCATTGAGATCGTCCAATGAGAACGCGTCAACCGGATGTGTTTCCTTCCTTCCAAGTAAATTGGCTTTGATCTTAACCTCCAAGCGTGGATCACGAATATCTCGAACCTCATCACCGTACCATCGTACTCGAAACTTTCGCCGGTCAGCGACGCCGTCTACATTTTCCCGAAAAGCAGCCATGGTGAAAGTATCGAAGTAAACATTGTTGATTTGTCGATCCGGGTAGATCGTTCGGAAACCTGCAGGATGGTTCCTCACCACTTGCTCAACCACTCTGGGATGAATGGCGGCTACTCGAAACTTCCGTTCAAATCGCACCGCTTAGCTCTCCAGGTTTACGTTTTCAATAATTTCTAAGCCGTAGCCCATCAAACCGATACGACGCTTGGGACTATTGGTAATCAGACGAATTTTACGGACGCCAAGATCTCGTAAAATCTGAGCTCCTACTCCAAAATCGCGCTGCTCAATACTTTGCGTCCCTTCACCGAGTGCTGGTTGATTGGGATTCTTCAATTGTTGTAGTTTGCTGAGAATGGAGCTATTTTTCTCCCCGTGACGCATGTAAATCAAAACGCCACGCTCTTCTTTGGCGATAATTTCCATGGCACGTTGGAGTTGGGTGCCAAAGTTCTCAAATATCGATCCCAGGATATCTCCGGCTTCAGTACCCGAATGAACACGAACCAGCGTAGGTTCTTCTGGCTCCCACTTGCCTTTAATAATGGCCAGGTGAGTATCTCCGGTCGTCAATTGGGTATAAGCCGCAATATCTAAAGGCCCGTAAGGCGAGTCGACTGTAACGGTAAGTTCACGCTTTACGATACGCTCCGTACGCATACGGTAAGCCACTAAGTCTTTGATGGAGATGATTTTGAGATCATGTTTTTTCGCAATTTGAATCAACTGCGGCAAGCGCGCCATGCTTCCATCTTCATTCAAAATCTCGACGAGTACGCCCGCCGGATACAAGCCTGCCAAGCGTGCTAAATCGATAGCAGCTTCCGTATGGCCGGTTCGTCGGAGTACGCCTCCTGTCTTTGCTCGCAATGGAAAAATATGGCCAGGCCGGGCAAAATCCTCGGGTCGGGTGTTTGCATCAACCAAGGCACGGATGCCTTTGGATCGGTCGTGCGCCGAAATTCCGGTCGTACAACCTTGTCCAATCAAATCGATCGACACCGTGAAGGCGGTTTCGTGTAGAGCGGTATTGTCTTTCACCATCATACTCAACTCCAATTCATCGGCACGCTTCTCATCAACTGGCGTACAAATCAAGCCTCGGCCATGAGTAGCCATGAAATTGATAATTTCCGGGGTGATGGTTTCAGCCGCACAAATGAAGTCCCCCTCGTTTTCACGATCTTCGTCATCAACTACAATAATGACTTTGCCTGCTTTAATTTCGGCAATGGCCTCTTCAATAGTATCCAATACCAAATTCTCAGTGACGTTTAGGTGGTTGCCAGACATTATTTTTAACTCCTTTTATATATTTAAAAAAACCTTCCAATAAGGCAATATTCATCATAATGAAATAACGAATCGAACGAAGTATTAACACATTAATTCCCAATTGTTTCAATAAAATATCAAATGCGGGTACTAAAAGTAGTCCCCCCAATAACAATGGAAAAATCCAGCCCCAAATCTGACCTTTCAGCAGCATCAATACCCCCGAACTCAATAGCATGAAGATAAGAAAAAATGGGCCAAGCCAGCGTAAAACCTTATGCGAAAAGAAGGCGAAGCTCAAGGCATCAAAACGCCAAAGCAAGTGCCGGAAGGTGCTCAAATTTTGAAAATTGCCGGCAGATATCCGCGATTTGCGACGATATTCTTCGGAGATATCATGAGAAACCGCTTCGAAGCAAACGGCATCCAATTCATTGATTGCACGGCCTCCCTTCTCAAACGCGCGCATGGCGATAAAAAAATCATCTACCAAAAACTTAGGAGGTACGGGCGAGAAGTGACTCGACCGCAAAACATAACAGCCCCCAAAAGGACCAATCATTTTACCAAAAACAATCCCTTCTAAATGTTTCAATCGCACTTCGTTACTAACGTATTGGCTCTCGATTTTCGAAATGCCTTCAGCTTGCATCCCGGTACTAATCATGTGGGCATCAACCAACATAATTTCCGGCTGGCGAAAATGCCTGACTAACATAAAGAGTGTATCGCGTCGCAAAATGACATTCGCATCGGTCAGTAAAAGTAGGTGATTATGTCCAACTGGCTTACGTTGCGATAATTTGGACATCAGAGTGTTAACAACGCCAGGTTTTCCTTGCCGCTCGGTAAAGGGATAAAAATGAATATTGGAATGGATCTGGGAGAGTTGCGTCAGAATAGCATTTGAATCATCAGAAGAACAATCCGAACCAATATATATGTCTAAGCGGTCAGTTGGATAATCCAATTCCAGAAGACTCCGCATTTTCTCGGCAATAACTTGCTCCTCATTATACACCGCCATCACCACGCTTACTTGTGGCAAATCTTCTTCGGTTTGGTAAAAGGTTGAATTATTGGAACGTCCAATTGCCAAAATACGCAATAAGAGCGGGTAAAATACATAAGAATGCAGTACCCCCAATGCACTGATAAAGAAAACAATCTGACAAAACAGTACCATCAAGACCTTCGAAACAGTTAACCGTTACTCATTTAAACATCTGATAATCAAACACTTATTCAAAAGAAATACCTCTATTTGAAAAGTCAGACAAAAATAAGCCAATTATCGGAAAACAGCCCCGACTTTGGAAAGAAAAGATGAAGACTACCAAAAGGCTTAAGAGGACACCGTTTCCAGCATGTATTCTTTGTAAGTCTCAGCTAATCGACGCGCCAATGCAGTACGATCGTAGTTGTCTGAAACGTAATCATGCGCCCGATGCGCCATTTGCTTCAGCTGCGCAGGATGTTCGTAGCAAAATGCCAGAGTAGATAAGAATTCCTCTACAGTATCCGCGACCAAAACTTCGCGTTTATGACGCGCGCTAATGCCTTCCAATCCCACCGCGGTAGTTAAGACCACTTTTCCTAAGGCCATACCTTCAAGGATTTTAGCGCGCATACCGCTGCCCGATAATAAAGGTACCACCATGATGGAGTGTTGGTTAATAAACTCTGCTGCGTCGGGTACTTCTCCGTAAACTTTGACATTGGGGACGCGGAGATTGGTAATCCATTCTGGTGGCTTCCGTCCAGCTACGTGCAAAGTCAGTTTTGGAAAGCGCTTTACGGCCTTGTGCCAAACGTTTTGGATGAACCATCGCAGTCCTTCTTGATTGGGCATCCAATCGAGAGATCCGATGAAAGAAATCGAGAGTTCGCGATCAAAGGTGGAAAAATTCGGTTGATAATCCTCCTGGTTGATCCCAATCGGCGTCACCTGAGCTCCATTGCGGTAGCCCATGGCTTTAAATTTACGCAAATCACGATCTGTGATAGGTACCAATATATCGTAGTCGTTCAAGTGGTCGACTTCGTAGGTTTTTAATTGCTCGGTCAATCGTCCCAAATACCACTTTTTCCAAGGCTTGCCCGTATTGCTAGCGATGCGTTCCCAAATTTCATGCTCGACGTTGTGTGCGCGCATTGAGATGACAGCATCTTTGCAATATTGTCGAATGACCGGAATGTAAGGCGCTAGATAAAGTGTTTCTAACTGTACGATATCAAAAGATTCACGCTGTAGGACGGTCTTCAACTTAGTCGTGAAAGCATCAGAGACAAAGCGTGAGATATGATAAGATTCACCTTTAAACAAGTTGAGCAGAGCATCTTTAACATTCAATTCGTTGTCAACCTCCACAGTATGGATATCACGATAGTGGTTGAAATCGCTTGGGAGTTGACGGGTATCGAAAAAGTGCTTTTTGGTATTCATACTCAGTAAAGTCACCTCGCAACCTAGTTCCTGGAGGGCTTTACTCAGATTGGTGATAGCGATGGATTCGCCATCTTTTAAAGGGAAAGGAAACTTCTTACAGAGTTGAAGAATTTTCATAAAATCTTGTTTATGACAAAGTTTAATCTTCGTTTTCTACACCGTTTTACAACTGAAAATTAGACTGAAAGTCAATTTCAAGAGAAAACAGTCATTAACACATAAAGTGTTGGCAATCAGATAGTAGTAAAGTTTTCTTCGATAGAATAAACTTTTGACATTAAACAATTCAATAATTTTCCTTCTAGGTCGATTACAAATGTAATCTATTCTAGTGGAGAATAAAATCTTTTAGAAAAAATTCTTATCTCACACGAGCTTATAACGTGTAAATCCAGAATTGCGCTGCGATCATAGGAAAGAGAAACAATGAAATGCAAGAAAAAATACAAATATGTGTTTTAGATCGTTATTTTTGGGACTTCATCCTGTTTTTACGGGAAATATTCACGAAGTGATTGACTAAAACTCATCGAGCTGTTCTTTCAATGATTGAAGCAAAACAAATTCACAAATCCTACGGTAGCCTACACGTACTGAAAGGCGTTGATCTAAAGATTGACAAGGGCGAGATCGTATCCATTGTCGGAAAATCAGGAGCGGGTAAAAGTACCTTATTGCATATTTTAGGGACGTTGGACACGGCAGATACCGGCCAGTTAATTATCAACGAAGAGGAAACCTCTCAAATGGGAGCTCGCCAATTGGCTAACTTCCGCAATACAAATATTGGCTTCATTTTCCAGTTCCACCATCTCCTCCCCGAATTTACTGCTCTCGAAAATGTATGTATTCCGGCCTATATACAAAATCGTACCCAAGGGGTCACGGAAAGAGCTAAAGAACTACTGGAATATCTCGGCATCGGAGAACGACTTAGTCACAAACCTGGCCAGTTGTCCGGTGGAGAGCAGCAGCGGGTGGCGGTAGCCCGTGCCTTGATGAACCAGCCTGCCGTCGTTTTTGCGGATGAGCCATCGGGCAACTTAGATTCTGCTTCTTCACAAGAACTTCATCAAATGCTTTTCCGTCTCCGCGATGATTTCAAGCAAACTTTCGTCATTGTTACCCACAACGAAGCGCTAGCCGAAATGAGTGACCGTACGCTTACCATGGTTGATGGCCGTTTGGAAGGCTAACATTGAGTTGTTAAATTAGACCTCAGCGAACTAAACCAACATTTGCATCATGCCCGAGACAAACAATCTTCCTCCAGACAAAGAGCCAGATGTTAAACAGGGACTCCTTATTTTCTGGAATAGTATCTGGAAGTTTTTTGATAATCTCACCGATCTAAGTAATGGCTTGGACCGTGAAGGGACCATTCTGAGTATAAAGAACAACAAGCGCATGCAGGGTGCAAATGCCTGGCTCTTGATGTGCTCGATTGTCATTGCGTCGATTGGTTTAGATCTAAATTCTCCGGCGGTCATCATCGGTGCGATGTTAATTTCTCCGTTGATGTCACCTATTCTGGGGGTTGGGTTAGCGGTAGGAATCAACGATAAGGCTACCTTATATATCTCGCTCCGCCACTTTGGGATTGCCATTGCGATTGCCCTGTTTACCAGTACGCTGTACTTTCTGATTACCCCTTTTGGCGAAGCCACTGAAGAGATTCTGGCTAGAACCAGTCCCAATACTTTAGACGCTTTAGTCGCCTTTTTTGGAGGTATTGCGGGAATCATTTCTGGTTCGCGCATTGATAAGTCCAATGCTATTCCGGGGGTAGCGATCGCTACGGCCTTGATGCCACCACTTTGCGTCACCGGCTTCGGGATTGCGACGGGCAATGGTACAGTGATGATCAACTCCTTCTACCTATTTTTTCTCAACGCCACTTTGGTAGCCTTTGCAACCTTCATTATCGTCCGTTTCCTTAGATTTCCAATGCGGGAATTTGCGAACAATAGCGATCGACGGCGCACCAATTTTATCATCTACGGTATCAGCCTTCTGATCATCTTGCCCAGCTTTTACATCCTCTCACAAGTCCTACGCAAGGTAAGAATCGAACAAAACGTTCGTAACTTCTTAACGGAATATTGTGGGGATAACTTAAGCTATGTAGACAGTTGGGAAGTTGTACACAGTGACTCTACCACCAAAATTGGGGTCAAAATCTACGGCACAGGAGAAAAGCGTTTTCATCTGGATGAGATGGAGGAATTAATCAAAGAATATCGTATTCCTAATCCGCTTATACAGCTCATTCCGACGAGTGAGGTGGATTTGGACAAATACGAAAAGCTCCAGGCGGAACTCACGAATGTACAAAGCCTAGCCGAACAGCTCAACGCTGCACAGGAAGTGCGCAATGAAAAAGACGAGCAGATTGAAATATTACAATCCAGATTGGATAGTATCCACGGTGACACCCTACCCTTTTCCGGCTTGTGCCGAGAATTGAAGATTATTTTTCCCGATTTAGAAAAAATTGCTGTAGCTAACGCTCAGGAAAGTAACTTTGAGCGATC
>JANQQI010000099.1 GCA_028285085.1 Saprospiraceae bacterium
GAGCACCAACTCTCCCGCGCAGCGTGCACACCTGTCAGAAATAAAGCGAATGATTGCACATTTTCGTGAGCATCCCGAGACTTGGAAAGGGCAAAACGCACCTGACCTACCCGCTGGATCACCAATTGGATGCGGGCATTAACTCGTTTTTGCCCGGCCGAACAGGCGACTCCAACCAAAGCGGACAGCAATGAGTAAGACCACAAAAATGAGAATGACATTTTGGAATGGAAGGTAACTGAAAACAAGAATACGGGTTTTATCTGCAATCCACATTAAAGCCAGAATGCTGCCGATCATCATCACGAGTCCTGATAGTTTTCCGAAACCGGGGATACGATCAAGATTGACATTATTACGGATGAGTAACAAGGTGGCGATCATGGAAAGAATAGGGAGGATTTGAGTATAAATATCCGTATCGAAAATACTTTGTTTTTCGAAAAGGAACAGATAGATGTTCAAGGTCACAGCAAAAATGCCGGGAATGCAAACGAGGTAGATCAACATGGAATAAAGGTATTTCCATGGACTCAAATGTCCTTCATTCTTACCTAACCAACCCGCCAAAAATGCTGCAATTGGAATGAATAAAAAATAACCGATAATCATTGCGGGGTTATCCGCGAGGAGTTGGAAAAATTCGCGAAGCGTCATAATCGTTTTGTTGTTGGACGGTAAAAATACATGCTTATACGGAAAGGTAAAAGATTTGTGAACTTCCCTGCGTGAGAATCGTTTGATGGATTCAAAAAGAAGATATAAACGCTTCCATTTGGAGGATAAAAGCTTAATTTTCCGTCGTCATGATCGAAGCATTTAAAGAAAGTCCACTATTGTTGCTGTTTATCGTGTCTGCTCTGGGCTATGCGATTGGAAACATTTCTATTCGGGGAGCCAAGTTGGGCGCAGCTGCAGTGCTATTTGTCGGCCTCGCCTTCGGCGCTTTGGATCCTAACCTCTCCGTCCCGGAAGTCGTGATTGTACTGGGCTTATCGATGTTTGTTTACACCATTGGACTGAGTAGTGGCCCAGGATTTTTCAATACCTTCAAAAGCCATGGGTTAAAAAATACCCTGTTTATTGTCGGCGTCATTTTGGTCTCTGCTTTGCTGACCGTTGGATTGCACTTCACTCTGGAGCTTGATCCAGCAATTTCGGCGGGCCTGCTGGCCGGCAGTAACACGAATACACCTGCGTTGGCGGGTTTGCTGGATTTGATTAGTAAATCTCCCGAAGTAGAACTCCGTAATGCACTCAGCAATCAAAGCGTCATTGGCTACTCGCTAAGTTATCCCATGGGGGTCATTGGCGTAATGCTCGCTATTTGGTTGGGTAAATATTGGTTTCGGATCGATTACAAAGACGAGGAGAAAAAGCTGCGTCGCCTTTATCCGGTCAATGAGCATTTAACGCGCTTATCGGTTGAAGTCAGTCACCCGGAGGTGGTTGGGGTGACCTTACGAGAGCTATTTCAACGCTTTGACCGCCGCTTGGTTTACGGTAGAATGGAGCGTGGTGAAGATCAGTTTTTGCCCAATATGGATACGCGACTTGCTCTTGGCGACCGTCTGGTTTTGGTTGGCAGCCGCGGGGTACTCGAAAATGCGGCCGCCCAACTCGGTAATCAACTACCCACTGAGCTTTCCTTCGACCGCACCGTTTTTGATGCTCAACGCCTATTCGTTTCTAAACCCGAGGTGGCCGGTGAGAAAATTGCCTCTTTGAATCTACCCGAAAAGTATTCTACGATCATTACCCGCGTCCAACGGGGTGACTTGGATTTGCTGGCCAACGGTGATACCGTATTGGAGCTTGGTGATCGTGTCTTGGTAGTTGCTCGTCGGAAAGACCTGAATGCTGTGGCTCGCATTTTTGGAAATTCTTATGAAGCCTTGAGTCATATCAATTTGTTGTCATTCGGATCGGGAATGGCTTTAGGGTTATTACTAGGCATGGTGAATTTTGAGTTGCCCGGTGGTTTTACTTTTAACTTAGGATACGCCGGAGGTCCGCTGATTGTAGGACTAATTCTGGGCGCATTACGGCGTAGCGGACCAGTAGTGTGGACTTTGCCTTACAGTGCTAACCTTACCCTGCGGCAAGTCGGATTGATCTTACTCTTAGCCGGTATTGGCATTCGTTCTGGACATACCTTTTTGGATACCTTATTGCAAGGAGACGGTTGGTTATTGTTCTTATGTGGTGCCGTTATTACATTTTTCACTGCGATTTTAGCCATTATAGTAGGATATAAATGGTTGAAAATTCCTTTTAGCTTGCTGACGGGGATGATTTCAAATCAGCCGGCTATTCTGGAATATTCGATGGATCTTTCCAAAAATAAATTACCTACCGTAGGGTTTACGATGACCTTGCCCGTGGCAATGATTACCAAAATTCTCATCGTACAATTGTTGTACGTTTGGCTTCAAAATGCTTAATCTCCATGTCCTTTGCACCATTTGATATCGTCTATGAAGACGATGATTTCGTAGCGATCAATAAGCCTTGCGGGATTTTGGTGCACCGAACAAAAATCAGTGAAGACACCGTGTTTGTTCTGCAACTCTTGCGGAATCAGTTACGACAACGCATTTATCCCGTTCACCGCTTAGATCGTGCTACTTCGGGCGTATTGATTTTTGGAAAGCGTAAGGAGGCTGCGGCTGAATTAGGCACGCTGTTCATGGAAAAGCAAATAACCAAAACTTACCTAGCTATTGTGCGTGGTTTTTTGGAAGCCGAGGCTACAGTTGATTATGCCATCCCCAGCAAAGAAAACGGCGCGCGCCAATCCGCCGTGACCCACTACAAGCGCCTTGAACAAATTGAATTACCGATCATGGTCAATCGCTACCCCAGTTCGCGTTATTGTTTGGTCCAAATACAACCCGAAACCGGTCGCTGGCGACAAATTCGTCGACATTTTTCTCACCTTCGGCATCCCATTATTGGCGATAAAAAGCATGGCGATGTTAAGCATAACAAATACTTCGCTCAGCAGTGGGAGATTCAAAATATGCTGCTCCACGCTTGGCGGTTAGAATTTCAACATCCATTTACTAATCAATCGATTATTATTCAGGCGGCATTACCAACCCATTTTCTTCAAGCTTTAGAGGTTCTGGGCTTAAATTTTAAGCCCAGAACAGTAGAAAATGATTGATTTGATGACTGAAATCCGACATTTGTGTCACTTTTTCGACCTGATTTGTGGAATTTGGCCTTCTCCGGAATCTATAGATGGTAAGGGAAGAATTTTATGATGCCTTTGGATCTGCAAGGTCGTCGTTTAATCCTTCCTCATGCAAGATAGTATTGGCCAAATACCTGAAAATTCTTGATGATAGCTTTGTTAAAATGACTCTGGCAAAGGCTGAGGGCTAGTAGGTATAATGACCGGTCGAGAAATGGACCGGGGCGGCGGCGGCCTGGGTGGGAACCCGCCCTCTACTGAGGGCGCCCCTTTGCTTTTTTACCAACAAGCCCTTTAATCGAGAAAGATTTTTAGCGAACCGTACTTTATCTCCAATCCTTGTACTTCATTTTAAATATCACTCTTCGTATCGCATCTCCACCTTAAAATCATCAATCCAGACAGAATCTTTTCCTGGATTCCAAAAGTAAATCTGCAAGCTATCCCCGGCTTGTACAGCTGGTAAGTCAGTAGACAATAAGGCGCGTTGCCACTCCCGATTGGATGCTTGGTAATCGGTCAGATTTTGGCCGGACCAAAACACGGACTGCCCATTTCGCATGATCTGAAGGACCAGCAAACATTCTCTGCGAGACAACTTGTAGAAATGAGTTGAGGCGTTGACTTTAATGGGTGACTTTGCCGAATCTAGGGGATATTTGAAGGTCGCGCCGTATTCCTGTTCGGCGTGAAGCAATTCACTCCACTGGCCGGTTTTGGCTCGGGTCGAATCCAATTGTCCATTGCTCCAAAACGCATGCGCTCGCTCAAAGCTATGCGTGAAAATGTCTCGACTTCGGTCGGGTAATGCTTGAAAATAGCCAAGAAAAGCTGAAGAGGATTGATTTTGCGATTGCACCTTAGGAAAACGCTCACGGATGATTTCAATGGTCTCTGGGAAGTTGGAAAGTTGATTGAGCGCAAAATAATAGCATGCGGTGGCCTCGCTCTCTGCTAAGACCGTGTATAGCTGTTGTAAGTCCGATTTGCGCTGAATGCGTACGGGGATGAAGGGGATATTAGGATCAAGATAAGTGTGCAATAATTCTGGATTATCCACATTTGCTAGCCAGAGTATAGAATTGTGTTGGGGGAGTTGTTGGAGCTGTGTAGCAAGAGCTTGATAGCGTGCCTCCTCGGGCAGATATTGGCGCTGTGTAGCTCGGCTATTCCATGCCATCCAGAGCAGTGCAAGGCCAAGTATCCAGCGTCCGCGTCGACTACTTTTTTGCCAGAAAGCAATTAACAAAATCAAGCAGAGTAAGCCTAAAGTAAGTCCGCTACCCCAAGCTGCTCTGATGACGTTTTGAGGCTCAAATTGAAATACAATCTGCTGATGCCCCGGCAGAATTTCGATTGCCATGAAGGTCGTCTTGCTTTGCTGAATAGGGATCGGTTGACCATTTCGATAAGCTTTCCAATGCGGGTAGTAGTTTTGTGTGAAAAATAGAGTATCCGCTGCTGTGCTCTCGACTTGTATTTGTAGATGGTTCGGTGAAAATTGTTGAATCTGCACATTGGTCTGGGCTGTAGGATGCTTGAGATAGACCAAAGGTGATTCAAAGAAGGAGAGTTGGCTGTTTGCTTCTGCTGCTCGATAACTGCGAAAAGAATAGGGACTATTGCCGTGTGCGGACGGGATTTTGGTATAGCAATTTTGATTATAGTGTAAATAAGGTAAAACCCTAAATGCGTCTTCGGTTACTTCAGAGAGCCCGACGTCTAAACGGGGTAATGGAAAACCTCGTGGTAGCCGAGCCAGCGCTTCATCTACTATTTTGGGGTCTTGGGGTGTAATGACGGTAGATTTCAAATTGAATTGTACTGCTGATAGGATTTCAAATACACCGAAAAGTACGAGCCAATTGATGCGTCTTTTTTGAAATTTATATTTTGAAATTTTTATAAAAACAATCAAAAATAAGCTACTGGCTAAAGCTTGTGATCCCATCCGTCCTTGCCAATTCAACTGACTTAACCAACCGGACCAGTCACCTTGTGACCACAATGCCCAGGTTGGCTTACCGATGTCTGCCAGACCGAAGATGCTTAAGGCCAAAAAGATGATAAGCATAAAGTAGAGAATCCACCGAAATCGACGTTGCTCGGTTAATTGCTGATTCCAACTCTGCCAGCCAATGGCGGCGGCTTGCAAAAAGAAGAAAATTGCAAAGAGGCGGAAGAGCGTCGGAAAACGAAAGAGGTCAAATAAGGGCAAATGATAGAGCCAAGCTCGAAAAGGAAAGACTTCAGCTAACGCCGTGCATAAAAAGAAAAGTCCCAAGCCTGTATAGAGGCGCAAGCGACGATTGGCCTTTCTTCGAAAGTTGGCAAATAGCAGAAACATTAAAGGGAGAAGACCAAAGTAGGCATTTAGCAGCGTGAGATCAGCGCCCCAAAAATCTGGTTGTACGGTAGTCGAAAAAGGGGTTAAAATACTCAGCAAAGCCCGAGCGGGCAAAGCCCCGTTGAGGGCGCCCCAGCCTTCGGCGCTTAAAGCCAGCGCACTGCCACGATTGATGTGTGGTGCCAAGTCCAGCGCGCCTACGCAAACAACCATACCCAGGAGAATAAAAACAAAGCCACTCAAACCAAGATAAAGTAGCCAACGCCCTCGTTTTCGGCTATGCCAAATCACATATCCCAGTGCCAGATAGCCCGAAATGATACTAATCCCGGGATAGCCACCTGACACCATGAGAAAACCAACAAGCGCTAGTTTTAAACTAAGCTGCCAGTTCGGCTGCTGCCGCAGCCGGCGCAGGTAGTAAAAAAGCCACGGTAGCCAGGCCGCTCCAATCACCCATCCGAGATGCTGGGCATTGCCGATAGTGAAGCCGGAAAACATATAAGCTGTGCCTAGCAAAATAGCCGGCGCTGAGGGCAGCCCGCCTTGGCGGAGCAAAGTGTACATCCCCAGCCCGCCAAGGAATAGGTGTAGCAGATAATCCAAATGCATCGTTCCCAAATCCATCCCAAAGGTGAAGCCCAATAGCCAGGTAATCGGATACCAAGTATCCGGGAGCCCCATTTGGGCAAAACCACCATTGATGAAAGGATTCCAAAGCGGAAGAATGCCATTGTTGATGCATTCGGTCAAATAATAATTCCAAGGGAGCGTAATATCTACGATGTCCCATTTCATACTGTGCGTGGACCATACCAAAGGCCACATCCCAATAAGTAGAATGAGGAGTAGCATACATGCATCTCGGAAAAAGACTCGACTTGGCATGAAGTAAAGATAGGTGGGGCGGCTGAATCTATGACATTTAGCGTCAAAAGAATTTGCTTAGTACCATCATTTCCGAATACGGAAGCCCAGCCCAACTTCTACTGATAGATGCGGGCCATTTGCTCCGGGGCTACCCAAAAAGCCAATACGATTGGTGAGATAGACGGCTCTGCTTTTAAAAAAGTGAAGGTCCCATCCGGTAGTTGCGTGTAAAAACAAATCTAGTCCATTGCGATATTCCAGAAAGCCTAGTCCACCTCCTGCATAGACATCAAATCGAAGCGGTTGATCCAGACGAGATAAAGTGCGATAGTATCGTCCTCCCAACATATGAAGACTCCCTCCGTCTGATTCTCCACCAATTGGACTGTACTGTATCGACTGGATCGTGTAATTAATACCAGAGCCTTCTCGATCCTTCATCTTTTTCCAGCGATATTCCGCGTAGACTCCAAATCCACTATTCTGATTATCCCTATTGCCTAGACTACCTTTTCCGTAAGTCCCTCCGATTTCAATCATGCTTGATCGACAGGATAGCGTCCCTAATGCGATTAAGAGAAGAATGGATGGATAAAGTAATGTCTTCATTGCTTGGAATATTTATTTCCGAATGCGAAAGCCTAGTCCTAACTCCAAACCGCGATTAGCATTGCGGTCTTTAATATTCCAATAATAACTAAAACGGGTCGTCAGATATATCCCATGTCCGGGTGGGAAGTGCATTTCAAAGCCGGCGCTGGGAATGGCGATTAAGACAGATTCGGTAAGGGTACGCATTTCTGTACCTAGGCCACCGGCAAAATCGATACGTACGTCATCTTTGGTATCGGAGCCAATCAAAGTGTAATAATAACGCCCGTGAATGGGGAACAGAACATTGGCTTCGGAGTCACCCGGAGCACCACCGCCGTAGCCAAAGCTGCGAAGATTTAAGTCGAAGCCGTAGCCTTGTCGGCCGGTCATGTTTTTCCAGCGATAGGCAAGGTAAAAGCCCCGGCCAGAGCGTGGAATATCTTCTTGGTTAAAATTTCCGGCATCGTAGCTAAGGCCTCCGCCCAGGTAACTGGAGCTACAGGAGGTGCATAGACTGATCAGGGTAATACTTAAGATGAGGTAGAGAAATTGGTAAGTTTTCATTTTGTGCAATAATGGTAGAGAATTGCTAAAGGTTTAGCCCTTCGTTGCAATGATGTCCCTCGAAAAGTAAAAAGGTCACTTTAAGATGGTAAAAAAGGCTTGGTTAATGAAATGTTAGGTGCTAATTCGCGACGTATAGGATGTTCTCTTTTGCCGCAATTTTACTGAGTGGAAGTTTTAGGCTAAAGGTAGAGGAGATGCCTTCTTCGGATTGGACGCTGATGGTGCCGTTGTATTTCTCAATAATTTTCTTGCAAAGGCCAAGGCCCAGACCTGTACCAGGGTACTCATCCGTGGTGTGGAGTCGTTTGAAGAATTCGAATATCTGCTGGTGGTAACGTGCCGGTATACCAATACCATTATCCTTGATATGGATGAGAAAATAACGGCCTTCCCGTTGACTGGTGATTTGGATCAATGGTACCAACGCATCGTTATATTTCAGGGCATTTTGAATGATATTTTGAAATATAATTACAAAATCAGATTCGATGCATAACATACTCGGAAGATTAGAGATGCTGACTTGAGCTTGCTTATTGTCAATATCTTGCTGAATATTTAACAGTGCTTTTTCCAATGCGCTATTCAGGTCGATAACCTCGGGCGTTGCCTTGTTTCGGGCGTCAATCTTCGATACTTCCAGTACGCCTTCTACCAACTCATTCATTTGGTAGGCTCCAGTTTGCGCAAATGTCAAATATTCTTTAATATCCTCGTAGCGGCCTGCATCCAGCTCGCGTTTCATAAGACTTAAAAAGCTGATAATATTTCGTAACGGTGACTTCAAATCGTGCGATGCGATATAAGTGAAGCGTTTCAACTCACCGGTTTTTTGACGTAACTCTTGATTTTTGACCCGAAGAGTATGGATATAATTAAACGTCTGCTTTTCGTAAAAATAGAAGATGATGGACAACCAGACAAAATTCAATCCCCAAGTAAATATTTCATCGAATGGATAATCATGGATACCAAGCAAGGGACCATTATAGGTCACAAATAAAGTAGCCGCGATGAATAAAACGCCATTATAAGCAACCAGCCAATTGCGTAATACCGGTTGTTTTTTAAATAATAAATAAGTGATTAAAATACCGGTGGTGGAACAAATGCCCTGCCCGAAATAACCCCCGATGCCAACAATGGCGAAGATGAACCAGCTGGGCATGATGAGGGCAAAGTAATAACGCGCTAGTTTTTGATATTGGAAATGGTGTAAAACAACGATCATTGAGAACATGCAAAAAATCACCGAAGTGATCGCCATGTAAACATAATCGGTAGTAAAGATAAAGGCAATGAGAAAAACGAAAAGTGCTCCGCTTGCGGTTAGACTGGCAATGAGGTTGATGGGCCCGATCAGGGCTTGGTCCTCGGCTAATTCATCCGATAGGCCACGAGATTGAATAAAATGTATAAGGCGAGAGATGTATTTCATAAGCCTTTTTTCTCCTAATAGTCATAAATATTACTACAAATTTTAATCCATTTATTTTGTTACTACCCTTCTATGATCAACTTTGTAACTTGAAAACTGATTTCACACTAATAGGACTCTAAATTTTTTTTCGACAATGTCACCTTCTCCAATTCATCTTTTTCAGCAGTATTATCAAGCCGAGCGACAAAGAACTTCTGCGAAGTTGCCCGCCGCTTGTTGTCTATCCACTCTTGGTCTTGATGGCTATCCGAATGCCCGTTTTCTTTCGCTCAAAGCAATCCAAGATGATCATTTTATTCTGACGGGCTCTAAGGTATCTCGCAAAGGCCTGGAAATGGCTGCGCACCCTCGTGCGGCGCTGACTTTTTGGTGGCCCCATACCGAGCGTCAAGTCCGCATCCAAGGCGAGATTAAACTGATCAGCGATGAGCTAGCCGGGCAATACTTTGCGGATCGCCAACGAGCCGCCCAGGCGGTGTCATATTTTAGCCAGCAAGGGCAACCCACTGAGCA
The DNA here is from genome assembly GCA_028285085.1 of Saprospiraceae bacterium. Classification (GTDB taxonomy): domain Bacteria; phylum Bacteroidota; class Bacteroidia; order Chitinophagales; family Saprospiraceae; genus JAHDHW01. Next base: position 9,532 of record JANQQI010000099.1, read on the forward strand.
GATCGATGCTTTGCAAGATCAAATCAATACACTGCTACAGAGTGATGTCGACATTAAGCGGCCAGATTTGTGGGGCGGATGGGCCTTGATGCCATTCCGTATCGAATTTTTGACATTTCATGCGACGCGCTTCCACCAACGAATGCTTTATACCAGGCAGACGGACGACTGGCAATTAGAAACATTACAACCTTGATGTCATCAATTTTTTTCATGATTAGTGATGTAGAATATACGGTCGAGCATTATTTTCGCGCCATTCCAGAGATTTTAAAACACATCAACAACCATGACCAAGAAAATCCTAGCTTTTGGCGCCAGCAATAGCAGTACCTCTATCAATCGGCAGTTTGCGCATTTTGCTGCCCAGCAAATTCCTGAAGCGGAGGTGAATTTGTTGGATTTAAACGATTTTGAAATGCCCATCTACGGCATCGATAAAGAAAAAGCGCAAGGGATTCCGCAATTGGCGCACGACTTCAAAGCGCAGATCGAAGCGGTGGATGGGATTGTTATTTCGTTCGCCGAGCACAACGGGGCGTATTCAACGGCCTTCAAAAATATCTTTGACTGGATTTCCCGAATCGAAAAAGATGTCTGGCGGAATAAGCCGATGTTGTTGCTGGCGACCTCACCCGGAGGTCGAGGTGGTAAGACGGTGCTGGATATTGCCGTCAATAAGTTCAAGCGCATGAATAGCAATACGATTCTCCACTTTTCTTTGCCGGGATTCTACCAAAATTTTTCTGCTGAAGCAGGGATCCAAGATGCGGACTTAGCTGCAGCTTTTGCAGAGCAGCTCAATCAGTTTATCACAGCCTTAGAAGCTTAGAATGTTTTGGCAGGCTTTGACTGCTTCCTAAGCATGCGAGGAAAATGCCAGAGGCAAAAGATAAGCCATAACGTACCCAGGCTCGCCGGAATGATCTGATTGTAAGGCGCCCAGGCGGCGAGTACGGTGCCGATGCCCGCGGACACTAGGGCGGTAAATGCACCAGTCATTTTAAAAATGTGGTCGTAGAGCCAAAACTTTGGATGCTTGAATGATCCGGGAATAAGCATGCGGAGCAGATCAATGCTTAAGACCAGAAACAGGTAAGCGAGTAGATAATAAACAATTGAAATATCCCAAAGCACATTGGCGGATTGGAGTCGAATGATAAAACTAATCCCTACAGCAAGGACGAGTAGAGAGACGAGTAAATCGAACCATTGCCAATCACTCGTCTTCATTTTTAAAACGCGATAACCAGAATAAGAGAAGTAAAAACTTTGCATGGTGACGACGGTCAAAAATGGCCGGTCGACAAAAAAGATCACCCCGTTGAGAGCCGTCAGGAGCACAATGGCCATAAAACCTAAAAACAGTCGGCCATAACGTCGGTGCTTCGTTCCGCCTTTAGCAGAGAGATAGGGTACGATTCCAATGAGCATCGCGATCAGTCCCGCCGCGATATGAACAATGATATTGATAGTGTGGAGCATAACGAACAACTTTGTTTTTTCGGCAAAGTAGCCCGGCAAAGGCCAAAAAACCAGTCATTTTGGGTGAACGAGGCAGAAAAACGGGTGAGATAGGACTTCGCTGGGGTGAAAAATCACTACAATTTTATAATTCCCTTAATCGCATCATTATAAGTGCTACCTGTAGTAATGGCGCTACGCTTTTGATCATTGAATTCAATTACAAAACGGCCTTTAAGGTGTGGTTTGATTTGGTGAATGTGCCGCTGATTAATGAGATACTTTCGATGCACGCGGAGGAAGTTAGCATCGAGGCGCTTTTCTAAAAACGCTAAAGAGTAATTACACAAATGCTTGTCGCCAGCCAAGTCGTGTAGGAAAGAATAGTTATCGTAAGCTTCAAAAAAACTAATCTCATCTACTGAGTGGAGCAAAATAGCTTCGCCGCGCCGAATAGGGATCTTGTCCAGTGGCGGCTCGGGCGAAAGGTCTTCCGTCGGCAATTCCTCTGATGGCAAAGTAGGCGCTGCCCATCGGTAAGTTAAAAAGCCCAGTAAAATTGTCAAAATCGCATTGAACAGGTAGATGCCACCGCCGGCCAGAAATTGATAACTACCTCCTTGAAACACTAAACCCTCAACCAAAAGCTGGACTTCCGAACCAAGCACTCCCACGAAAGCAAAGAGGATCACTAAAATGACATAAGCCCAGTTCGGGTGCTTCAGCTTGGTAAACCATTGCGGTGCGTTGAAACTAATCAGCAGGATGGAATAGCCGATGACCAAACTGATGATACATTGCTGAATCATGCTGTGCCCCAAATTTGGCCAAGCCCCCAGTGCATAATTTGCCACACCAAGAGCAACCCCGATCAGGAGCACCCAGATCAATTGTTGGTTAGCAGCCTTAAAACTAATGGGTAAAGGTTTCATACAGAAACCTAAAGATAGAGCACAAATGGTAAAAAAAGCGATGGAATTATCGGCAAATCATCGTCGCGATCATTTTTGCAAAAAGACGCTCCCCAGTGGCATCCGTAACGGTGCCTTCACAAACGCTTAGTGTACGACCAGATTTGAGAACGACGCCTGTGGCTAGCAGGCGATCCGCTTGCGCGGGCCGCAGTAAATTGATTTTGAACTCCACGGAAAGTACTTCTTTGTCTTCGGGCATCATCGTCCAAGCGGCATAGCCACAAGCCGAATCAACAATGCTGGTCAACACGCCGGCGTGGAAAAAACCGTGTTGTTGCGTTAATCCTTTTTGGTAATCACAAGAGAGGACGACCTTTCCCGATTCCACACTTTGCAGCTGCGCGCCAAGTGTATGCATAAGGCCTTGTTGCTGGAAGGAAGTCTGAATGCGTTCGAATAAGGGCGTCATAGATTGGATTTAATTAAAACTCGCCACCGCCTTCACCGCCATAGCTACTACCACGACGTCCACCGCGGCCACGTCGCTTTTGTTGATTGAGCCGATAACTCAGGGTCAGTGTTGTCGTACGGGCGCGCCATTGAAAATCACCGTCGGCAAAATAGTCATCTTCCGTAATGGTATAAAAACGTCTTCGCGTATTGAAGGCGTCCCGCACACTTAAAGTGAGATTCCCTTTTTTATTAAAAATTTCTTTGCTCAAGCCAATGTCTAAATGGCCCATGCCACGTTGGCGTCCTTGAGTGGTTTCGCGGGCCGCTCGATAATTGAAGCGCAACTGGAAGTCAACAGATTTCCAAAGCGTCATCCTAGAGGTCAGCCGACCAAACCATGTATAAGTGTCTGCATCAAAGATTTGGTCGTCTACGCGTCCTTCGATAATGGAGCGAAAGATATTGACGTTGCCATCCAGTCGCCACCAGCGCAAGGCATCCGCCGAGAAGGTAAATTCAAGGCCAATATCGTCGCGAGTAGATAAATTCTCCGGCTGGGTTCGGGAATCAAAATCCGGATCTTCAGGGGTATCTCGTCGGATACGCTGAATAACATCTGTCGTATGGCGGTAGAAAATAGAAGAACTCAGTGAGCCCTTGTCCCAGTATTTGATGTGTCCAATTTCGTAGGAATCGGTAAATTCAGGGCCAAGATTAGGATTACCACTGAAGTAGTTACGCGCGTCGCTCAGGGTGAAAAATGGATTCAAATCCCAAAAACGAGGCCGTCGGATACGACGACTGTAGCTAATTTGTACTGCATTTTGATTCTCAAATTCGTAATTGACAAAAGCACTGGGGAAAAGATTGAAATAGGTTGTATCGGTCGTTTCCGCCTCTTGTCGATCGAGCTCAGTTTTGACATCTGTCAGCTCCCCGCGGAGTCCCACTTGATAAGAAAAGCCTCGGATTTTGTTACCATAGATCGCATAGCCTGCCGCAATGCCTTCATCGTAGGTGAAGTCATCGCTTAAGTTCAGATCTTTAATCCAATCATTATTAATACGATCTTCTACGTTGAAATCATTCTTAATCCGCCGCAGTGAGTTAAAAAGGCCGGTTTCGAATTTACCTTCTTTGCCAAAAGGATGGACATAGTCCAGTTGGAGGTTCATCCGCCGTTCACCCTCCTCATTGGCAGAACGTTGCTGGAAATCTGGGTCACCGTTAGGGTTGAGGTCGGGATCAAAATATTGCTCTAGAAAATCTGAGCTTTCTTTTTCATTATTATCCTGAAAACGCAAATCTGCCCGAAATTCCTGGCCTTTGCGATCAAATAGCCTTTTGTAACTTAACACATACTCCAAATTGGCTTCTTCTTCAATTTCATCGTCCGAACGCGTGGTATAAGTGGTTTGATTTTCCGGTTTAAAGGCCTCTAGATAATCGCGATATTCCAACAGGGTTTCGTTGTCTTCCCGGCTACCACGATAGAGAAAAGAGGTGGTGATGATGCTTTTTTCACTGAAATAATAATCGGCCCCGAAACGGAAATTATTACCCCATCCTCCACGTTCGTGCTCTCGTGTCTGATCCGTGATACGGGTTGGATCACTAGTGCGAAATTCTTGGTAGAGATTTCCTCCACCAGGGTTTTTGCGGTAATTGACACCAATGTTGGTGAAGAAGTTGAACTTCTTACGGCGCATATTCAAATTGATGGCGGTACCGTAATTGGCAGGATAGCCAACGGTGAAATCGAAAGAGCCATTCAACCCTTTCTTGCGCTCTTTACGCAGTACGATATTGATGATCCCGGCCATACCTTCTGCTTCGTAGCGTGCGGAAGGATTAGTAATCACTTCGATACGCTCAATCAAATTGGCGGGCAATTGACGGAGCCCGCTCGTTCCACCAATCCCAATCAAGCCCGAAGGTTTTCCATCCACGAGGATGCGGACATTTCCACTCCCGCGAAGACTAACATTGCCGTCCACGTCAACTGTTACTGACGGCACATTGTCTAAAATGTCTTGAGCGGAGCCACCCGTATTGGCGAGGTCCTTTCCCACATTGAAGATCTTCTTATCCAACGACATTTGCATCGTACTACGTTCTTCTACAACTTCGACTTCGGCGAGCATATTGGCATCCGAAGCCAATTGGACGGTACCAATATCGGTGATCGGTTGCTCCGCGGAGAGATTGATCTGCTCGATGATTTGACTTTGGTAAGAAATGAATTCGACTTTAGCATAGTAGCGGCCCGGCCGCGCTTCAATCCGAAACTTTCCCTCAATATCGGTGATATTTCCCCCGGCAATCGCGCTATCACGCTGAGAGAAAAGGGTAATGGTTGCAAATTCGAGTGGCGCCTCAGTATCGACATCGATAACAACGCCCGTAAGCGCTATTTTTGCAGCAGCACGATTGCCTGGGCGATTAGGCCGTTGTTGACCTTGCACCGAGGTGTAAAACAGTAAAATACTAATGGATAGGGCGTAAATAATCCGCATAGGCATTAATTCTAATAGAACGTTGCCTTTTCTTGACAGCCATCCTAACTAACATTCTTCTAATAATAATCCAACACTTCCAACGGTTGATGGAACCAATGGTTTAGGACTTCATTCATGTTTTAATTGCTGCCGACCAGATTATTGGTAGAATAGAATTGATATGAATGGTTAAAAACCATTTTTTTTTCATAAATCATCCTCTCATTAGAATATTCAAAAATAATATTTTTGTTTAAGGGGATTCTATTTTTATACGGGGTTTCTCATTTAAGAACACGCTAACCGTTTGGGAAAATGCCATTCAGCGTTTACCTTCGCGAGCAAAGATTTTCATTATGACTTCAATTATTTCTTACAATATTAATGGTATCCGTGCTGCGGCCCGAAAAGGTCTGATTGACTGGATGGGGCAGGGCGGCTACGATATCGTCTGCTTCCAAGAAATTAAAGCATTGCAGGAGCAAGCTCCGGTCGAAGAGATTGAGGCACTGGGCTACCACCACCAATGGCATTCTGCCGAGAAAAAGGGCTACAGTGGTGTGGCCACCTTGAGTAAGCAGGCCCCGGATCAGGTCGTCATGGGCTGTGGAATTGAGAAGTACGATCGTGAAGGCCGTATCCTTCGGACAGATTTCGGAGAGGTGACCTTGCTCAATTGTTACTTTCCAAGTGGAACCAGTGGCGACGAGCGTCAAGCATTCAAATACGATTTTTTGGATGATTTCTACGATTGGGTAGAAGAATTGCGCAAAGAACGCCCTCAGTTGATTATTGTCGGAGATTACAATATTGCACATACGCCGATCGATATCCATGATCCCGTGCGCAATAAAAAAAGCTCCGGTTTCCTTCCCGAGGAGCGTGAGTGGCTGACCAAGTGGTTCGATAATGGCTTCACGGATGCCTATCGTCATCTCAATCCCGAAAAGGTGGAATATTCCTGGTGGAGCTATCGAGCTAATGCGCGCGCTAATAACAAAGGGTGGCGCATTGATTATCAATCTGTCACAGATAATTTAAAAGATCGACTAAAACGTGCTGGCCAGCTATCGGATGCGGTGCATTCGGATCATTGCCCGGTGTGGGTGGAGTTGGACATGTAAAAATGAGTCAGCCCGAATTTTCATCACAAAAATTCGGGCTGATTAAGATGCCTAGCATTATTTATCACGACTAGCTAGGAGCGTGATAGTAGTAAGAACCACAAATTGAATTGGCTCGTAGATGAGTTGGACTAAAAGTACCTCCAGATACATCTTCCCATTCCAATATTAAATTACCTTCATCATTTGTATCTGTAGACAGCACAAAGCAGTGATTTTTGTAAGTAATTTTCTCCGCTAGTTTTTTTCCCATTTTACCTACACTACCTTCATCCCCATTTGTATTATAGTAAACAGGTTCCCCCTTTTCATTCACAGCATTACAAAAACCGCTGTGATTGACACTCAGGCTACGCAAATTGACTGGCTTTTTTGAATCTCCAATTTGTTGCCAATTGATAGAAGAAGCTTCTGTATAATGTAGGTTAGGATAGCTTTTTAAGTCATGATACATCAGGGCCCAAATCTTTCCACCACCGTAATCAAAATCGATGATGGGTGACATAGCGCTATCAAATAAGGTGGAATAAGAACCATCGGTGTCCATTGAACATAGCACCCCACTGGAGGAAAGAAATAAACAACTATTACCAGTATAGCCACAAATCTTAACGCCCCCGGGATCAGAAGTATCTATCTTATTCCATTTGTTGTCTCCATTGCTCCAATAAATTTGAGCACCCCCTCCATCAGGGTCCGCTTCATTGCTGAGTATCCATACTGTACCGTCTTCAGATATTCCAATATCGATAGCAAATCCGGTATGAGATTGATCGGTGACTTTTTGTTCCTTATCTACGCTTTGGACTTGATACGCATTGCTAATCATCCATAGCGGATAAACGTTGCCTTTTGCATTTGACATAAGAGCGTTTTTTTAGGGTTAATGTATTTTTCTAAAATAATAGATTTGTTCGGAAAGGGAGTAACAAAAAGTCTATATCAATCTTTTGGTCAAGTCCGTTTAAAAAAGAAATCCCGAATCTTCTATTGAAAATTCGGGATGCCTCAGGTTAAATTAACACGATATTAGAGCGTATAAATCTCATCCAAGAGCTTTTGCGTTTCGCTGTAATCAGCCCCACTTTCCTGAGCCAATGTAATGGCTTTTTTCGCCGCTTTGATACCTTTCTTTTTCTTTTTAAGCTTGAGATAGAGTGCGGCTAAGGTATCGTAATTGTAATAACCAGGCTCTAGCTTAATGGACTTTTTCGCCCACTTCACGGCTGTTTTCAACTGCTTTTTATTATCGACCACAGTATAGAACGTCCAGGCGATATCGTTTAACTCCCCAGCATCTTGGCTTGGATATTTCTTGTAGTATTTAACCGCTGATTTGGCAAAGTTCTCCCGATCGCCCGCTTGGCGATAGTAAGATAAGCGGAAATTCATCGAAAGTTGATCCGCTTTTTCGGGATAGACGCGCTTAAAGAGGGCATCTACTTGTTCGAGACTTGATTGCTCTTTGCTATCGAGCACACTGCTAAAGATCAAGCGCTGCAAACGCGAAGTGACATCTCGCTCTCCGAATTGTGCGATATAATCTTTTCGGTGGTCCACTAGATGCTCAAACATGGGCACCTCGGTAGAGCTAACGTAGCGGAAGATGAATTCACGGGTGTCATTATTATTCCAATCGGGAAGCGTTTCGAGATAGGCATCCGCAATCTTTTGGTGACTTCCATCGTAAGCCGCCGCGCTCATCTCGGTATACTCTCGCAAAAAGAGTGGATCGCGCTCTCCCGCTTCAAAGCGGCGGGCATAGGCGCCCATTTGACGGCTAGGATCCATCGCGGCTTTCCCCAAATCAATGAATTGTGTCGCATCGTGGTAGCCCGCCGCGCGATGTAATAATTCGCCGTTGGCATCAATGAACAGCAGCGTCGGATAGACACCTACGCTATAGGTTTGGGCTAATTGTGGGCCTTCCCCTTTTTCCATGTCAATTTTTAGATTGACGAAATTGCTGTTGTAAAATTCAGCGACATTTTCTTGCGTGAATACGTCGCGGCTCATCATTTTACAAGGGCCGCACCAGGTGGTGTAAGCATCCACGAAGATGATACGATTTTCTTTGGCCGCTTTTGCCAATGCTTCTTTCCAGCTGACTTTCTCGACAAACGAGATACTATTTTGAGCCGTGCTGATTCCTGCTAAAAAGAACATAAAAAGCAGGCTGAATACCGTTGATTTATTCATTGTGATAATTTGAAATTTGAGTCGAATGATTAAAGCATTAAATGCTTAGGAGGCTTTGATTTTTTCGATCAGGCGATTCGCATTTTGCTCCAGCCCGCGATTACCATCGGTGCGTTTCAAAGATTCATTGGCCATTTTCAAGGCCTCTTGTTTCTTCCCGTTGTGCAGCAATATTTCCGAGTAAGTGAAATAGTACTGAAACAAGCCACCATTTTTAGCCGCTTTCTTAGCGAGCTTTTCGGCTTGCTTCATGGCTTTGGAATCACTATGAAAACTAATTTTGATATCCATAGCCAATTGATGCATCTGGCTCGCATCTTTTTTTACAAATTGCTTGATGTATTTATCACACACTTTCAGGAAGGACGCCGGATCGTCAAAGAGACGGTGGTAATTCATATCCAGCTCCATAGCCAGTTGCTGTCCTTCCTTGCCAAGATGCTTAGCCAATTTATCTTTGGCCTCATCGTGCAATTCGATGACTTCATATTCAACCGCTTTCATCGCGGTCTTTTTACAAGCTTCTTTGATTTTTTTGCTGACGTCTTCGGGGGATTTGAGTTGCTCGATACGCTTGCGATGTTCTACCAGAAGATCAAAAATGCGAGAGTCAGCTTCCACCGTAGCTTCGTAAATAAAGCGAAGATTAAAATCGGTCGTCAGATCCTTTTGCGTTTTGAGATATTCGTTAGATACCTTTAAGCTTGGCTTTCCGGCTTTATTTAGTGCTTTCACATATTTGAAAACAAATTCCGGGTCGCGCTCGCCTGATTCGTATTTTTCAGCGTAATCAGCACTATTATCGGCTTTGCCAAGAACGGAGCGCCCCAATTCGATGAATTGCTCAGGATTGCGCCCCCCTTTCGTGACGAGTACCACTTCGCCCTTGCCGTCGATATAGTAGAGCGTCGGATAGGCTGTTACCGGATATTTATCCTGAAAATTCAAACCCGCAGGCTTTTCCATATCAATTTTCATATTGATAAAATTGGCGTTATAAAATTCGCCAACTGTTTCCTGCGTGAATACCGTTTTGGCCATTCGCTTGCATGGGCCACACCAAGTGGTGTAAGCATCTACGAAAATGACTTTCTCTTGTACTTTGGCCAATTCCAAAGCTTCTTCCCAGGTCCCGTGGAAAAATTCGATCCCTCCAGCGGCTAATCGGAAACTACTACCGACCATTAGAATAAGAAGCGTCCAATATTTCATAAATAGTTTTTTTGTATTCGAATAAGTCCTCTAAATTACTAAGTTTCTTCCTTCCGCGCAGGCCTAGTGCCGTCGATTAGAGGACAGAGCCCCCAGATTAAGACAACTTTAACAATCTGCTTAACCTAATATTTAATGGATTTTTATAGTAGAGTGAGTTACGCCAGCCCTTATTGATTTTGAAATCCTTTTACGATCTCTTCGGGTGTTTTACTAATATTATCAACCAAGACTAACACATCGTTAATCATAGGATCCTCAGGATAGCGCTCGATAAATTCACGGTAGTACTTCTCCGCAGATTTGAAATCTTTGAGATTTGTATCGTAGGTGAATGCTTGTAGGAAGAGTGCTGATGATGCTTTCTCGTGAGTCGGATATTTGGTTTGCAAGGCATCAAAGCATTCAATGGCCAATGGATACTTGCGGATCGTCACCGCCGCTTGTCCGGCTTTTAGAAGCAGGCGTGGGCTCAACGTATCCTGCGGGAAATACTGGGCAAACTGCTGACATTGGCTGATAAATTCTTTGCCGAGTGCCGGATCGATTCGGAGATTGGTAGATTTTCGCATATCTCCAGCCAGTTGTTCTATCGTAGCCGCAAGATTATCGCGCTGAGGTTTTGGGGCTTCGGAAGATGTTGTTTGAGCAGAGGTGTCGGACTTGTCTTCCGGGGAAGAAGTTGTTGTTTCACAAGCAATGAAGAGTGTACAAAGCAAGAGGATTGTCAATCGGATTTTTATCATGGGGTACGATTTTTTATCAAATATAGGGTAACCTTCACTTTTCTTTAAGATTTAGAAGATTAAACCGTCTTATACCTATACAAGTCCAATACCAAAAACCACGAGAGATGGAACGAAACACACTTCAAATTCGCCATTTATTTCTTCGAGCGGGCTTTGGTCTGAGTCCCGGAGAGTGGCAACGCTGGAAATTGGCATCGCTAGAACAAGCAGTAGAGCATTTGTTTTCTGAGGCAGCTAACGCTAAGCAATTGCAGTTGACCACTGAAAATGGCCTTACCGAAGCGGATAAAAAAGAACGTCGCAAAGCAGATCGCAAATTATTGATGCGGCAAAATGCCGATTGGGTAGCCCACATGGCGAGTGGGACCTCAAACGCGTTACTGGAAAAGATGAGTTTGTTCTGGCACGGTCACTTTGCTTGTATACAACGTCAACCTAAGCTAGCAGCCCAGCAGCTAAGAACTATTCGTCAGCATGCACTGGGCAGCTTTCGAGATTTGGTACACGCCATTTCGAAAGATCCTGCTATGATTCGCTTTTTGAATAATCAACAAAACAAAAAAGCCAAACCCAACGAGAACTTTGCTCGCGAATTGATGGAATTATTTACCATCGGACGTGGCAATTATACAGAGCAGGATATCAAAGAAGCTGCGCGGGCTTTCACTGGCTGGTCGTCGACTTTACTGGGGAAATATAAATTCCGGCGCCGACAGCATGATTTTGGCCCCAAAGTATTTATGGGCCACAAAGGGCGCTTCAATGGAGATGAAATCATTGATATTATTCTGGAGCAGCCCGCGACGGCGCGCTTCATTGTACGAAAGATTTACCGCTATTTCGTGAATGAGCAAATAGATGAAGCGCGTGTGGAGCAACTTGCTGAGACCTTCTATGCGGATGATTACCATATTGGGCGATTGATGCGCCGCATTTTTACGAGTTCGTGGTTTTATGCACCAGTAAACATAGGACGAAAGATCAAATCGCCAATTGAATTGATGGTTGGTATCATGCGAACCTTGCAAGTGGAGTTTGATAGCAGTCTAACCCTCATTTTTATCGAGAAAGCTCTTGGGCAAATCCTATTTCGTCCACCCAATGTAGCGGGCTGGCCCGGTGGTAAGAGTTGGATCGATAATTCTTCCTTGATGCTTCGCCTAAATTTGGTAGGCTATCTGTTCCAAGCAACGGATGTCAACTTTCGCACTAAGGCTGAGTTTGAAGCGCCAAAGCGGAATAAGGCCATGAAGAAAATCAAAGCTGAGGTTAATTTACAGCCCTTGCTGAATCAATTTTCCAATTACAAGTACAGCGAATTAGTTGCTGCGATGAGTACTTACCTGTTACCGCCTTCGTCTTCTATCGACCCTGACTGGCTACGCCAGTTCACAGCAAATGGACATGCTGAGGATCAGGTCAAATCCGTCTGTTTACGCTTGATGAGTTTGCCCGAGTATCAACTATGCTAGAAGACCATCTTATTCTCTAATTTCTAATCCACATCATAATGAAAAGGAGACAATTTTTGAAAAACTCAGCCTTGGCTTCAACCAGTCTCTTAGTCCCGGCTTTTTTACGAGGCTTTTCAAGTCAAAAAATATACAATAGCCGCACAGGTAGAAATCTGGTCGTTGTGCAGTTGTCAGGCGGGAATGATGGTTTGAATACTATCGTGCCTTACCGCAACGATATTTACTACCGAAGTCGGCCAACGCTTGGTATTAAAACGGATCAGGTGTTGACAGTGTCCGACCAATTGGGTTTTCATCCAGCGCTTGCACCACTACGCTCATTGTACGATCAAGGCTTGATGAGCATTATTAATAGTGTGGGTTACCCCAATCCCGATCGCTCGCATTTTCGTTCCATGGATATCTGGCATACCGCCAGCGATAGCAATCAATATCTAAGTACGGGCTGGATTGGCCGCTATTTGGATAGTGCCTGCCCGAAAGATCAACCCCATTACGCACTGGAGGTCGACGATAGCCTTAGCTTGGCGATGAAAGGACATCAGCGCAGTGGTTTTGCCATGAGTAATCCTAATGCGTTGAAGAAAACCACAGATAATCGATTCTTGCAGGCGGTAGCTCAACATCATGACCATCACGATCATGATGAAGTGGCTTATTTATACAAAACGATGATTGATACACAATCTTCGGCGGACTATCTTTTTAAGCAATCTAAAGTACACCGCTCGAAAGGATCATACCCTCGGACACCTTTTGCTAAGGACCTGAAACAAATCGCAGAGTTAATCACTGCGGATACCGATACGCGAATTTATTACTTAAGCCTGGGTGGTTTTGATACCCATATTAATCAAGGCAATCAACAGCAGCGTTTGCTAAAGACTTACGCCGAAGCCATGGCTGCTTTTGTAGAAGATCTCAAATCCAATGGCCTGCTGGATGATACACTAATCCTAACTTTTTCTGAGTTCGGTCGTCGGGTAAGTCAAAACGCCAGCAATGGTACGGATCATGGCACTGCAAATAATCTATTTTTAATGGGAGGGCAACTTCGTCAACCAGGCTTTTTTAATGGCGCTCCGAACCTGTCAAAACTAGATAAAGGTGATTTGATCTACGAGATCGACTTTCGCCAAATCTACGCCACCATTTTAGAAGACTGGCTGGATTGCCCGGCACAAGGTGTGCTGCCTGGGAGCTTTGAAAAGTTAGCGTTGGTTTAAGTTTAATATGAGGAGGTGGCATGAGTAGGGGAGCACAGAGAACGAGGCTGAGGAGGATGACCTTAATGGAGTACTTTGTATTGGGCTACTCCATGAAATTAGAGTATGATTCGTTAGGTGCAATCGAGGTTGAAGATTGTTACTGTGTAAAAAAAGCAGAGGATGCGCCCTCAGTAGAGGGCGGGTTCCCACCCAAGCCGCCACCGCCCCGACCCATTTCATGGATCGGTCATTAAGCCCACTAGTCCTCAGTCTTTACTGAGATCATTTTAGCAAAGTATCATTAAAAGCATCATGTATTTGGCCAATACTATTTTAATAAGAGCAAGGGTAAATCTTGACTTCATTTATCCAAAGCCAAGATAAAGCACTGCTCTTACCATCTATAGATTCCGGAGACCGCCAAATTCCATAAATCAAGTCGAGAAATTGCGGAATTAAACCTAAAAATGTCTTTTGTGCGACATTTGAAGGCCGCAATGCGCGTCTTCTAGGCAAAATGAGAGAAAAAGAAGCCGGTTACCCTTGTACGTAGACCACAGACTTCTCTGCGAAATAAGCTTCTTCAAAGAAATCAGAGATCGGGTAAGCCTCAATATATTCATTACGGGGCAAGGCTTTGATTTCAGCTCGGAGGTTGCCCCCTTTCAGGGTAATCAAGCCATTAGGAATGGGGTGAATGTGTTTGCGCTTAAGTAAACGAAAACTCCAGTTGATCAGTTTATCCAGGCTA
>JANQQI010000043.1 GCA_028285085.1 Saprospiraceae bacterium
AAACTCGAGTTATAAACCGCCTGCAACTGTTTGAGTCGCTCCGTATCCAAACTCAATTGCTCCCGGGATTCTTCGTGGATTTCTTCAAGGACTTTGATCTTGGAAATCCCTTCGTTGAATTTATCCATAGTCGCATTGAGTTGCTCAATTTGCTTTTCGTAACCTTCGAGCATGGCATCAAGCATGGCGATAGTATCGCGTGAGATGCGTGGCTTGGGTGCGAGGATGCTCCGGCGGGCTCTTTCTCGGGCGAGCCTGGCCTCCGCCTTGGCGATCAACTCTGCGAGGCCTTCACTTTGCGTTTCGGTGTTGTAGACACCGTATTCTTGTCGCAGATCCTGTAGGCTATCCCCGAGCGCAAGTAGCTCTTCATTTTTATCCTTGATGGCGGTTATGAAGGTGTTAATCTTTTGCTGTTGATTGGCTTTGATGATGTTTTGCGCGATCAGGCTGACGCGCTCCCGGGCATCATTGACCATGCGCGCAGCAAGCTTAGGGTCTTTGTCCTCTACGGAAATCTCGACGGCATCGAACTTCGTCTTTTTTACATTGTAAAGTTTGTAAAATTGTTTTTTGACCTTGAAAGGGGCCAAGCGATGGGTAGAGTCAATCTCGTAATGAGCGTAGAGATGGTATTTATTAATCAGATAATCCGCAATTTCATTAGACTCCGCGATGGTAAGAATCCGATCAATATCTTCCGGTTCGCCGTAGTAGTCGCGATCCGTCACCTCGGCACCTACCGGTTCGGGAAGCGCCTGATCCGGACTGGCCGCGTAGAAGTTTGTGACGGATTGATAATAATTATCCAAAAAAAGAGAAATCACAACACTTCCGATTCCCGCAGCTAGGCAGACATATAAAATCTGCTTTTTCCATTTAAAAATGGACTTCAGAACCCCCAATAAATTGTCCTTGTGCTCCATGTTGTCTAGTTGATATTTCGCGCAAAAGTAGAAAAAATAAGCCTACTTTTTGGGTAGCAAGGCTTTGATATTTTGCCAGTCAATGAGTTTCAAGAGAAACGCCAGTCCAAGTCCGACGAGTATATTTACACAAAAATTAACTTTCCAATCCAAAAGTGGCCATTGACTTAGTCCATAACCGGCTATCGTGAGTAGTCCACCAAAGACCAAAATTCGCGTGATCATCCACCAGTTAAAGCGCAGATCAAAGATGCGCCACACCAGGAAAACCTGCGCAAAAAAGACGAAAAACTGGGTCGCCACGGTCGCTATCGCCGCCCCTGCCGCTTTGTAGGGAAAAATTAGCCAATAGTTGAGCCCTACATTTAACACAATCCCAAATATAAAAATCACATTCATCTTCATCATATTCCCATTGGCAGTAAGCAAGGTCCCAACGATATGAATACCACTAACAGCGACAAAACTGAACATCAGCCAACGCAGTACACTCCCCCAATAAGGCGTCGCATTCGTATAAAGCATCGATACAATGGATTCACTGTGGAAGCCCGTACTGATGGCCAAGGTCATCGCCCCACACCACAGCAATAAAAAGCTAAACTTCAGGAGTTGTTGTACTGGTGCTTTTTCTTTGATCATGCGGGCAAACATCGGTAAAAGCAACCCAGCAAATAGAAAGCCTACCATATTCGCCGCATCCAGTAGGCGATACGCTGAAGCGTAAACTCCAGCCTCAAAGTCTCCATTAGGTAGCAAACGTTCGAGCATCACACCATCAATCCGCGTGTAGCCAATCATTAAGAATCCCACTAAGGCATAGGGATAACTTTCCTTCAAAATCAAACGCAGGTAGGTCAGATTAAAACGAAACTGCAAAGGCGGTAAATGGGGGCGGAGCAGGATAAAACTGGTTAGCGCAGTAAGTGCCAAGGCAGTTGTCTGTGCGTAGATAAACCATTCGATACGAAATTGTTCGCGCATGCCCGGCCACCAAAGTAAGAAGCCACAGATGATAATCATCAGTAGCTTGTCGAGGGCCGACAGGGCGCTATCGGTGCGATAAAAGGCAAGGCCTGAGATATTGGAGCGTACAAAATAGTTGAGGCTAATCAGAATTTGATTCAAGGCGATGAAGAAAAGTAAATGACCATAAATTGTGTAGCCCATGAACCAAGCCACCGTAAAGGTAACGAGCAGATAGCCCATGCCCAGCAGGAATTTGAGCACGACGATGTTCGGAAAATATTTTTGTAGCAACTGATTATGCTGGGCGATATTCCGATTATTAAAGCTATGAATGCCGAAATCGTTGAGCATTTGTAGTAAATAAGCGAAATTCACCAAGGCGAAATATAATCCGTAGCTTTCCTCTCCGACGGTGTTCTGTACCGTCCGATCAATCCCAAAAATAAAAAAGGGTTTGATCAACAAATTGATCGAAACCAGAAACAGGACATTGATCAGGAATTCTCTATTCATGCTAGTCGCTTAGCTTTCACTGCGCAAAAGTAAGCATAAGCGACTGCGTTCTCAGCATTTTATGGATGAACTTGAAAAGAGAGGTGAGAGATAGGGTAAAAAGAAGGATGAGTAAGTCCCTATAACGGAAACTTACTCATCCAAAAAATGACCTTATTCACCAACGATCATACGACGAACCGGGCCACCATCGAGGCGAACGAAGTACACTCCGGGGGTCCAATCCTGCAAATTCAAGTATTTGCGGCCACCGCTGACACGTTCGTTGAATTTACGACGGCCCAGCATATCATAGATTTCCAGGGTATTATAACGAGCGCCTTCCCATTCAATCACGGTCATTTTATGCGCCGGATTCGGGTAGATTTTGAAATAGGCAAAATCATCGAGCTCACCCACTGGTAAGATTTGATTACAAAATTCTTCATTGGGTTCATTCTCCAGATAGCCCTGTGGCGTAAGGTCACGATTATCAAAAGCCGAATAAGTCGTAGGATACCGCTGAATTCGGAACGTCAGGTTGTTATTAATCAGTAGTGTATCGCCCTGCGTCGCTGGTTGTCCAGCCACCAAAGGCGTCTTGTATTCCCAAACGATCTCATTCTCGGGGGTGAGTTCAAAAGAATAACCAAAACGGCCTGAACAAAGCAGGGTATTCCCGTTTGGTAAAATCTGAATGCTGGACAGTCCCGTTGAGTACATCTCAGTAGGTGTCGGATGCGTGATCGTTTGATCGAAATCATTGGGTCCCCATACCCCATCGCTCAATGGGTAGCTCCAAGAATACATATCGAAGGGCGTAGTCAGCACATTAGCAGTAGAAAAGTCTTCCCCAACACGATTATTGAACAAAGCGATTTTACCGAATAAAGGGTGTGAATTCTCTAAAAAATCATCGACAATATGGACATCGTGCTGATAAAAGAGCTGTTGATCTGCTTCTGTACCAGCATCGTAAGTCATTGGATTTCCCCAACGATAGAGTAGGTCTCCACCGCGATTCCCCATTCCGCCATTGTTGCCAGCGGCCTGCTCAGTTGTCGTCGTATGATCGATGATCCAGAATTCATTAAAAGTAGGAACACTCAAAATGATTTGCTGATTGATTGGATCGTAGTCGATAGAATTACTGTGCATCCAGTCGGGGTGGCCATCGCTGGTATCCCAATTGATATCAATTAATTCTGGGTGATCACCTACAACACCATAATTATCTTTGCTAGGATCAAAATCTTGAATCAGGTGATCCCAGGTATGCCATTCCCATACGATTTCATCCGTGGTGGGATCTACTTCGAAGATATAATCTGGCCAAAGTACATCCTGCGCCAGCAAGTCAGGGTTTCGTCCCGCCTGAATGGCCTCTTCCTCGGTTTTCGATTCCCAAGCCAGCATCAAAATATTTCCATCGGGCAGCACCGCAATATCGTGATGCAAGCGAGCCTCAGCACTATTCAACTCATAATCCCATTCGAGGACATTATCCCAGGTACGAATCTCAACTTTTGCACCACCACCACCGGCCCAAATCGGGTCGCCGGCCACCGCTGCCGGCCGCGAACATTTGACGATACGGCCATCTTCTTGCAAGTAAGCCATATTGCCCGGACGTGTATCGGCTTCTCCTGCCCAACGGTGAATGACTTCCCCGCAATTGTTCAACAGGATGACATCCGGTTGGTTATGTGGAAAGATCAGGTTGTAACCATCGTAAGCACGAGTCGGTTGATAGGATAGCAAGCCAACGGTATTTTGTGCAAACAGGCCAACGGTAAAGAAAAGATTAATTAGGATGTAAAATATTTTCATAGTTTGAAATTTAGAGTTTTCACAAATGTCGCATTTTCAACAGAACTAACCCAAGTCGAATCCAATTAGAGTCGCACTATTTTTTCAACCCTTATTAAGTCATTCTCTTCTCCTAAAATCTGTACGAAATATAAGCCAGCAGCCCAATTCGACATGTCAATAGTCGTTGTGCCTGATGGAAGTATCCGTTGTGCTTCCAATCGACCTTGGCTATCCAAGATGCGTAACTGTAAATCCGTAGAAGCGATGTGCTCCACATATATGTAATCAATTACCGGATTGGGAAACAATTTAATATCTAAACCGTCCTGTGGATCAAAAATTGACACCATCCCATCGTAAATCTGACAATCACTGGGTAGTGGGTCAATTTCAAGTGGGCCGATAGGCTCCAGATCGCGGCCCTCAAAAGCCGGATAATCTGTCCCGTAGCGGTACGCGCGAAAAAGCAAAGCATTGATCGTTACAGATCCTTGGGCAATCGGACCACCAAATTCCACGGGATTAATATAAGTCCATTGAACCGTACCAAAAGTATCTACTTCCGAGACACGCCCCGGCTGTCCTTCACAGATTAACGTATTGCCATTGGGCAAGCGCTGCGCGCCGGAGACATTGGACGAGTAAATATCGCCCGGCGCTTCCCCGGAATACGACCAAAATGGACTGATTGGCAAATAAGGTGCCGTCCCGACAAGGTCATAGCCACCATCATTGTTTAAAGGCAATTCCAGAATTTCAACGGAAGAATAATCTCCTTCCGGGCGATTTATACCGTTGTTGTACACCAATATTTTCCCGGCATCACTCATCCCTTCGGCAATCCAATTGGGGTCGTGCTGCCCAAAAAGCTGCTGATCTTCGACACCGCCACGACCGTATGCCCGTGGATTGCCCCAGCGATAAAGTAAATCGCCTCCCTTCCCAGCATTGCCTCCTGTATGCCCCGAAGCCGTTTCCGTATCTGTGCTATGATCAATGATCCAGATCTCATTGAAATTGCGCGAACTCAAGACGATTTGATCCAAATCCGCATTATAATCAATCGCATTGAGGTGAATCCAATCCCGACTATTAGGGCCGGCAATCATGGCGCCGAAGTTGACATTTACTCGCTCCGGATACTCCGACGGTGTTCCGAAATCTGGCAAATTTTCATCAAAATTCTGTATCAGATGATCCCAGAGGTGCCATTCCCAAACAATCTCAGCCTCATCAGTTCCGACAGGCTGAATTTCGATCACTTGTTCTGACCAAATGCCACTGGAGGGTGTTAGATTAGGATTACGTCCGGCGGCGATCGCCTCATCTGCTGTACGTAATTCCCAGGAGATAAAGAGAATATTTCCATTAGGTAATACTGCAAAGTCGTGATGCTGCTGAGTCGAATCCGTTGCGTATTCGTAAGACCACACGAGATTTCCCTCCCAGTCAAACTTTTCCAAGCGGCCGCCGACGCCCCCGGTGTTAAATTCTCCAGGCACTCGCCCCGCTCGGACTAAGTGCCCATCTTCGAGTAAGTAGGCGGACATCCCCGGTGCAAAAGCACTTTGCCACGAGTGTACGACCTCACCACAATTATCAATCAGATAGGCATTACGATCCTGAGTATTGAGTAGGGTATAACCATTATACGCCCCGGGTTCATTTTGAAATAATCCGACCGTTTGTTGAGCGGCACTCAGGGTACCCAATAGTAAGAGCGCAATCGTCAATATTTTATCCATAATCACCATTTTCAAAAAGCAAAAGCACCTTATCTAGGCTAGGGTTAGCTAAGATAAAGTGCCTGGCTACATTTTACACCTTTTGAAAATAATATGTGCCTACTTCAATTCAACTATATGAAATTTTGACTTGGTAGTTACAATTTTTAACCTGCGTCATTAGCGGCCTACAACCACTTTTTGAGATACCGTCTGCCGTTTTTCATCTTGAATTGTGAGATAATAGACGCCAACAGGTAGGCTACTGAAGTCCACTTCCTGGCTTTGCTCACCCGCCATTAATTCAGCATTTTGCAATCGCTTTAAAACTGTCCCTTCTCGATTGCGCAGCTCGATAATCACACGACTATCCTCAAGCAAAGTATAAGTCAACTGACTGGTCCCTGCAGCTGGATTTGGAAAAACGGAAATGGCCTGAATTAGACTAGCAGAAGTGGTCCCTATAGTTTCTACCGCATTAGGGTCAATCAACAAGAAGTGGCCCGGCAAATGACGTTGCTTGATCATTTTTAGCATACCGAACGGAGGTCGCTCCGGTGTTTCACCACCCATGTATTCTTCCCCGATTTTCTGAATGTCCTCATGCCAAGTATCCATCTGCGGCTGGAGTTCCTCCAAGAGAGGATTAATATCCTCCTCATATTTTTTCACGAGCGCCCCTATCTGTTCGCGATCGGCCCGAAAGGCTGCTTTCATTTCTTTACGCATGTCCCTTCGCTCCGCTTTGCTGCCCTCTTCATGGACTTTCTGCATACGCTGTTTCATCGCGGTGCGGCGCTTTTCAAATTTTGGACGGAGTTCGGCCAAAAGCGCTTGGTCGTCGGCTGAGATTTTTGGCTCTAGCTTAGCCCGCTGCGCTTTCAATACCGGGTGAATATTAGCATCATAATATTGCTTGATGGCTGCGTGGAGGGCTTTATTCATTTTCTTATCCCCGGCTCCGCGACGACCGCGTGGGCGTCGGGGCTTCATCTCTTTCCACTGCTCATATTGCTCAGCGGAGAGCACGGTTTTCATGTCTTTGCTGACCTCAGCATGCATCGCCTTCATGGCCGTTTTCATCTCTTCTCTCGAATCCACCTCATCGTGGAGAGCTTGCATCTTGGGAGCATATTTTTCAAAAATAGCTTTTACCTCAACCGCTTGTGCTTCGCTCAATGTCAGTTTTTCTGTTAGATGTTCCAGTCGTTTTTCCAAATGTGCCGCCGGATCACCGTGTCGTCCCGGACCTTGTGCGATCATGATTTTGGTAAGAAATAAGGCGACTATGACTATTCCAATGATTTTGCTTGTCTTTTTCATATTTATACTTTTGAGTAGTGAAATAAAGTTGTGTGCTTCGATACTTCAAACTTGCAGGAATCAGGCACGGCAAACAAATCTAATCAATGAAACGGGCGAGTTTCTCAACGAAAATAATGGGCGAAAAATGAAGGATATTTAGCAATTCAAAGGCTTGATTGATAAGACGTTTATGTTGATTGATAAAAATTGGATGTTGATAGAAGTCCGCTTATTTTTGGAATATGATCGCACAAAATCCGGGATTTTCCCGAGGCAAAATATTAGGTCACCTCTTTTTCTGGTTTGGTCTATGGTTGATTTTCTTCCTGATGACCATGCAGGAAGATGCCTATTTCGAAATTGCAATGAGACATGCCTTTTTAATTTCGATCATGGCGGGACTAACTTATTTGAATATTGGTTGGCTGATTCCTAAGTTTTATCTAGAGCGACAATACCTCCTATATATTTTGCTGGTGCTGCTATCCGTTATTTTGGCCAGCACCTTATTGACCTCGCTGGATGAGCAATTGATTGATCTTCCTCGACGCGCTTTGCGACGCATGAAGGTAGAGCGAATGAAAAACCCGATGCGATTTTATACGTTTCGCTTTATTGCTCGTGCGACACCACTGCTGTTTGCTATGGGAATCAGTAGCATTTACCAGATTACGCGCATTGCCAATCGGCGAGAACAAGAGTCTACCCAATTGCGCTCCGAGAAGTTAGAAACAGAAATGAAATTTTTGAAATCCCAAACCAATCCGCATTTCCTTTTTAACGCGCTAAATAACATCT
>JANQQI010000113.1 GCA_028285085.1 Saprospiraceae bacterium
TTACGCGACCTGCATCTGCAGCACCACCTTTTACATTTTCCAATGCTTTGTCATCAAGAATGTCAATAGTGGTTTTGTTCAATTGCAGTTTTTTACCTAGATCTTTCATGATTTATGAATTTGAAAGTGAAATAAATAAGACCTACTCTGTTAAAGGTTTTCGGATGCCCCTTATATATTCAAAATGCATAATGAATCGAGAAAAAATGTCCAGTACTAAATGAATAAATTGATGGGCGCGTACTTCTTGGGATGTATATAGGAACATCGTTTTTGAAATCACATGCCCGTACCATCAAGATCAATTAAATAATACTGGCTAATGGAGAGGGCTAGTGACTAGTTCTCTTCTACTTCTTCCTCTTCTTTTGGACCATTACAAGATCCACAAGCGATAGATAGCAAGCCACAGCTTACACGACCAGCAGCAGCACCACCTTTTACACTCTCCAATGCTTTGTCATCAAGAATGTCAATAGTGGTTTTGTTCAGGTTAAGTTTTTTACCTAAATTTTTCATAATTAAAGGGTTTTAAGAAATTAAAAATATGTGTTAGAAATAATTTTATTATTCAGTCGATCAGGGATTGTATTTATTTTTTGTTTCCATTTTTTCAAAAAAATGAATCACACAATGCGTCTTATTTTTTGAAATGGGATATTTTCCTTTTTTTATACTAATCCAATATTTTTTATCGCGTCGTAGTCGAAAAAAAGAAGTCTGAAAATCTTCCTGGACTAAAAAAAGATCTGAGGAAAAATATTTTTTTAAACAGTGTGCATCTAATACGGTAGTCAAAAATTCCAAGTCTAACCTTTGGTCTTGCCAGTAGCGAACTAAGGCTAAATATCCGGCTGTACAGTGTGTTGTTCTTCTAATATCTGTAGTGATGGTTTCTGCGAGTGGGTTGAGACGACAGATCCCATGATTTTTACAATTTTTACCAAGCACACCAAATTCTACCGATGCATAAAACTTCAAGAAAGGAGATGTCGAGTTGGAGTGATGCTGCCAGTCCGTACTATCGACCACTATTTTTTGGTTTCCATTGGCAATATCCATGATGTGCTTCGAGTTCTAATGGTTGAGGATTTTAAATCCCGTAATCGTCTTCGATAATTATTTGATGGATTTGTTGTTCTTGTTCTAAGGTTAAATTATCCAGATCTGCAGGTGTGTCAATAATGCCCATGGAGATCAGTAGCGCGATAATTGCAGTAGTCAGTGTCATAATATTTTTTGTTTTCGTTTGAACTAATGGGGATTTGTTTGTTTTCGTTGATTCAAATGTAGTGGCGAAAACTAGGGGACACACGGACAGAGATTTTTGCTTTAGCTTACTTTTTTATATCTTGGGCTTTGGCAAGTTTTTCCATCAATTCACTGATAATCAACGTTTTATTTTTTCGCTTTGGTAAGTTTTAGTATTCTCAAGGCAAGCCTTTTACGGGATGGACAATTCCTCCTATTTTAGCCACTCCGCTCTCCACACAAAAACCTGGCAACTAAAAACACATCACATTGAATATCAACAACTTAAGATATTCAATCATCTATCTTATGTGAGAAAAACATGATGCGATCTAGGGAGTTTGGATCGCTTAAAAGTTGGGTGGAGTATGAAAAATCTAAGACAAATTATCAACATCGTTAAGCATATCAAGCTTAAACCTTCGGACCTTATTACCTTCGATCAGTCGGCTGATACTAAGATCAATCAGTTTTATCAGAAGATTCAGAATGGCGCATTTACGACAGAAGATGAAGCCGCTCAGTTTTTCTATGGCTCGAACGTCAATAACTCGAGTTACAAAAACCTCAAGAGCAATCTGCGCAATCGATTGATCAATACCTTATTCTTTATTAACTCAACTAAGAATCAGAACGAGCGAGAAAATGCTTACCTGTATTGTAGCAAATACAGTGTAGCGGGAAAGATCTTGTTCATCCTAAATATTAGGGAGGCAGGTACCGATTTATTCCAGAAAGTCTTACGCCGGGCGATTCATTTCGATTTTACCGAATATGTCATCGAAGCCGCTTATGCATTGCGTTCACATTATGCCATTCGCATTGGTAATGAGAAAAAGTTTGAGTACTACAACGAAATGCTCAATCGCTACCATAAGATTCGAGAAGCCGAATTTCTCGCCGGAGAGTTATATCTACGCATCCTGATTCCCTACATTAAGAACAAGTCAATCAAAGAAGACACTTATCAACAAGCTAAAGATGCGCTCGATAAATTGGCACCTTATCTAACCCAGTACGATTCACCTTATTTACATTATATCGGCTTTTACATTGAATCACTCATCTACCTCAGTAAGAATGATTATGCGACCACGGTAGAGGTCTGTGTTCGAGCGATCGACTTTTTTGATCAAAAACCCTACGCCTACAACACTGCCATCAAAGCGTTTTTGCACCAGCAGATTTTGTGTTATACCCAATTGAAGCAATTTCAGGAAGGGCGCCAGGCCATCGAAAAAAGTAATGCGATTGTGCGGGCCGGCAGCTACAATTGGTATGTCAACACCGATTTGCACGAAACTCTGGAATTACATTCCAAGAATTACCAAGAAGCCTATTACGTTTTCAATAAAGCCGTCGGACACAAAAAATTCAGTCAGCTCAACGATCGTATCCGCGAAAAGTGGCAAATCTATGAGGCCTATATTCATTTTCTTGTTTTTACCGAGCGCGTACAACCTATTCGAGGTGACAAGCGCTTCACGAAGTTCAAGATGGGGCGTTTTCTCAATAGCGTGCCAACCTTCTCTAAAGATAAACGCGGTCTGAATATTCCGATCTTGGTGATTCAGATTGTGTTTATGATTGTCAAAAAGGACTACGAGCAGGCCGTCAATCGCATCGAAGCAATCGATAAATACCGCTCGCGCTATTTGCGTAAAGACGACAACTTCCGCAGCAATTGTTTTATAAAAATGCTACTGCAAATTCCGATTTCGGGATTTCATAAAGCCGGGATTGAACGTCGTGCTAAAAAATACGTGGATATGCTCAGTTCGGTACCGCTAGAAATTGCCCGCCAAGCCAATGAAATTGAAATCATTCCTTACGAAGATTTGTGGGAGATCATTATCGATGCCTTGGAAACGCGATTCTATCGACCGAGGGGCTAATTCTACTTTGCTTGCCCAAGCAGCGTATTTTTTACAACTTAGTGCCTTCTCAACAGATTTATAAGGTATGAAAAACATGATTTTGGCTTGTCTGCTATGGTGCTTTGCGATCCAATCAGCAGCACAGCCATCGGAAGATTACTTCCAATACCATCAGCAATTCAACGCCGCGATGCAGATGCTGGCCGAGGAAAATTTCCAAGCTGCCGAAACACAACTGGATTCGCTTTTCGCTAAGTTTTCCTATGTTTTCACCAAGGACTACGTTATTGCCGCACAAGTCGCGATGCTCAACCAACATGAGGAGCAAGCGATACACTGGCTTAGCCAAGCGATTCAGGGTGGATACCTAAAAGAATGTATCCATTCGATTCCTATCTTACGACCATTACTTAATCAAACTGCCGGACAAACGCTCATCCAGCAGTATGATGCACTACGTGCTCATTATTTAAGTCGTATTCGACTCGACCTCCTTTATCATCTCAGCAACCGTTATGTCGAAGAGCAAATGGCTAAGCGGAGCCGGGCATACATTCGAATTGTGGAATATAATTTTCAAAGTATTAAGATCCTCGCCTCGGAATTAGGATTTCCCGGTGAGCGCTACGTTGGGATTGATTACGCAAAAATGGCGCAGGGCATCGATGACTGTGCCGTAGGTAATGCAAAAGTAGTCGTCACTTTATTGCATTACCCCTACCCCATTGCGGAGCTCGGAGAAGCTTTTTTCGTAGAAGCTATCCAACGCGGCGAACTACACCCCAGGGAATTTGCTCATATTTATAATTATGAAGCTGGCCGAGTCTCCGTCCTCTATAAACAAGTAGAGCTACACCCCAATTCTCTCCCTCAGTACTATTTCAATCTCGCCTTTGGTCCAAAAACGGATGATCAACAGCAAGTTGATCTAGATCGACGTCGGTTTGGCATTATTGATCTAGCCACAGATCGCCGTTTGCAACAACTCGAACGTCAATACGGCTTACAGTTATATTTTGGATATAAATAAGGTGATAAAAAAGGGATCAAGTCCCATAATCGGCCCTGATCCCTTTTCGAGAGGATTATTTTACTTACCTCCTACTCTACTAATACCATTCGCTTGGTCACGCGTCCTTCTGCTGTCGTCAGCTCGTAATACCAGATCCCGCTTTGTCCCAAATCTGCACTTTGCAAATCCACTTCGTGGTAGCCTGCGCCGTACTCTCCGGCCACTTGCCAGTGGGCACGGCCAGCTGCATCGTAGATCCGCAACTGTGCCTGGCCGGCCTGCGGCAGATAAAAACGAATGTTGGTGCTCGCCTTGAAGGGATTAGGCTGGTTTTGGAAAAGCACCACCCCGGGAGTCGTGGTCTCCGTTTCGGGCGAAACAAATTGTAGTTCCATGTCCATGGCCGCGAGGGTTTCATCATAAGCAATGGCGGAGGTTAAGCGCGAGCTCAAGCTAAGAATATCACTGAGGCGCGCGTTGCGCTGCGCTACGAATTGTAAACTAAATGCTGGTAAGTCTTCGCTAGCCGTACCATCCCAGCTAAAGGTCAACGCTTGTCGTTCGGGCTGCCAGAAGTAATTTTCATCGCTCAACCCTTGTAAGCCCAAGCCTTGCAAATCAACAAATTCAACTGCCTCTGGATCGAGTTCTAAAGTCATTTGCATGCCGCGTAAGCGCTCTAATTCCAGTGCACTGATGTGAATATCATAAGTTTCGCCGGCCAGCAATTCGCGATCTGCTACTTGCAAGGTCAGAGAAGTCGCACCACGCTCGTCTCCACCATTTGTCAAATTAGATGGATCGGCATTTCCCGACACATCTCCCACTTTGATCCCGTAGAGATGATAGCCATCGGCTTCGATATCTGGTTGTCCGCTAAAGGTGCGTAAATCTTCAAAATCATCCAGAAAAGGATTCGTCGGATCAGTAAAGACATGATCCGCATTGAGGAATCGCCAAGAGGTATTATTCGGGAA
This sequence comes from Saprospiraceae bacterium, assembly GCA_028285085.1. Taxonomy (GTDB): domain Bacteria; phylum Bacteroidota; class Bacteroidia; order Chitinophagales; family Saprospiraceae; genus JAHDHW01. Next base: position 5,118 of record JANQQI010000113.1, read on the forward strand.
GGTATCCGTAAAAAACAGAACCACTTTGCGCAAATCCACCAGATCCAAGCCACTGACCGTACCGCTGCGATTCGCATCTGCAGCGATAATTTGATAGGGTGAATCCAGTTCATCCAACTCCAAGATGTGTTGACGGATCATGATAATATCAAGGGTACTCAGCCCATTGCCGTGATTAATTGATTTCTCAGCGGTGAAATCATAGCTTGGGCAACGACTAAAATCTGTAAACATAAAAGTACCGTCACTACCGGTAGTAATCACTTCACCCACGTCAGGATCATCCTCGGGGAACATATTTACGGCCACTTGTCCTACGGGGTCACCACCTTCGGTGATAATACTTCCTGCAAGCGCTTCGTAAGGATTACCATTGCAACCGTCATAGTCAGGATCAGCGATGAACACATTGGGTTGCATCACTGTGATACCAACGTTACGCATAATGATATCGCGCATCGTTGTACTCTGAATCATCTCCACATCCGCCTCACTGAGCCCTGGATCAATCTCGTAGTAAAACCGATCACCATCACGCAAAGCACCAAATTGCTGCATCATAATTTCCATGATCACTTCTCCGAACAGCGCATCCGACATTCGCTTCTCGGCCAGCATCCCTACCCAAGGATCCACATCGTTGATATCTCCGTAAAGATTTTCCATGGCAGTAGCAATTACCGTATCGGGATTCAATTCCAGAAAAGAAATATAAGGTGTAAGCCCTAAATCTTGCCGAATGGTGTTAAAATCGGGTAAACCCCGCTCACGACCACGATTGATATTGATCGATGCCAGATCGAGTCCACCGAGCCCCGCCGTTGGCGGCCCAAAGAGAAAATTGCGAACATCATCCACAATCTTGCAATCCAGCTCTTGTGCCGTTTGCGCGGCCATACCTTTGAAAAGAGGTAAGATGCCTCCAGCGTTGGATATTTCCTGAGGATTAAAAAAGGCGTCAGCCAAAGTCGTGTGGCCTTCAGGAATCTCGTTGCCATCTTCGTCCAGACGTAAGATCACATTATTCAATAAGGTGTGCCCCAAACGGAAAGCCGCCGCGGAAAAGACGTTGGAGATATTCGGATTCACCGAAGCGTCGTAGCCGGCATAATCAGATAAATATACACCAAGAGCAGGCAGCCACTCATCGTAGACGACCGACTGGATTAACCCAATTACCAAGCGACGAGCATGTTGATACAATTCTTCATCAGTCCAATCGGGATGGGCCAATATCAGTTCATCGCACAGGTAGTTGTGCTCACGAACAAACAGTGTATGCATGCCCGCCAGCAAAATATTTTCGTTGGCGCGAGGATCGCCCGCTACCATTAAAAATGGATTGAAGGGATTTTCATTCTCCATGTGTGGCGCCGAAGGATCGATGTTTCCATCAACTTCATAGGTATCCGTATTATAGGGCAATAAATCTCCGGCGGACACTTTGAGTTTCCCTTCGGAGAAAGTACGCAAGTAGGCGGCCCGCAGAGAGTCGGAACCGTACACGCTTGAGGCGTCGATCCAAGCTGTGATGCGATTGGTGTAGCCACGTGGGTTGCCGGGGCCAGTTCCGGTGCCTTCATGCACCGCTGAGCGCGACATATTGATCGTGATATCGGGGAAAGCGCCACCGGGGTTGAAGTGAACATCATGAAAATTAACCGGAATATTCAGTGGCTCCGTTGGATCATTTTCCACCAGGATTACATCGTGATCGATGAACTGTCCGAACACCCAAGTGTAATCACTGAGGTTCATCGGTTCGAATAATGCACTATCCTGAGCAAATAAAGTATTACTAATCACCCGAGGATTAGGGCGATCTACACCGCCGGGGCTGGAGTAGCCATCTGCGAAAGCGGGGGTCGTAATGGTATTCAATTGGGCGTCGGTGGCGCCCCAATTCGTTTCTTGCAGATTGTTATTACTTCCATCGATTGTCCGATTCTGGGCCAAACCTAAACTGGCAATCAGCATCAGCGCGAAAAGCATCATCTGTTGGTACATGAGTATAGACATTTAGTTCATGGGCTATTGCCTGTGTTTTGTTTAATGCTTTCTTCTTTTGGCAGCGGCCAATTTCCTATTGATGAATAAATTAGGAAGCGCACATGGGAGTGCAGTGTTGACCTTTACCATTAGCAATGGCAAATACTGTCAAAAAAGATTTTACTTCAAAACCGGTTATTGGGTAGGTAGCTGTAGTTATACTCGTAGGAGGGATCGAACGGATTTCAAAGATAACGATTTTGGGACGCAAATGCTTAAATCATTGTCAGAAATTCGTCCTTTTTTAGCATTTCTTGCCTAACACTACTTCCGTCTCAAATGTTGTGTAGGTCCTATTAAGGTCGTTAACAACTGGCTTAAACATCTGTTAAAGAGCGACGGGTATATATAAAAATTTAACACAATTGATTTTCCATCTTTTCTTCTCTTATTTTTTCAAATTACGATCAATCACCATCCCCATCACCTTCATTTTCAATTTTTTATAAAAAATATTTTCAAAAATAAAACAATTAACACCTATCTTTCGGCCCGAAAAAACGATGCATCAATTCTTAAGAAATCCCGTAAAAGAGTCCTTTAGAGATTGAAAAAACGGATTAACTTTCCACTTTCTACATCGTCTAATTTTAAACTTCTCCCCTCCGAAAAGTCGGAATACAATTGCTTAAACCTTTAAAACCCAGCGCCATGAATGGAACAATCAGGAAAACTTGGATGCTATTTGTCTTTGTATTGAGTGTGATACAACTCAAAGCACAGGTGTCCACTTACGAGCGGGTACCTGGATACTGGACTTTTGGAATCAACGGTGGATTGGCTTACCAACAGAGCGATATCAATCCTACATTAGATGGCTTCGGGGTCGGTTTGACCTTGGGCAAAAATCTTTATTACCAACCTGGTTCAATTTTTTCTTTCGATGGTCGTGGGCGTTTCCTGTACTCACGTACTTATGGACTCGATACCCGACGATCTTTCGGTATTGAAAATAATGATGCCCTCAATGGCACCATTGGCCCGGATTACACCACCGAAGGTGGCGGACCAGGTTTTTCCTTCTTGAACAATCGTACCGACCACGCTGAATTGGCGGTAGAGGGGGTGCTAAATTTTAATCGCTTACGCGAACGCACCAATGTGATCCTTTCTATTTTCGGTGGTATTGGCCTGGACTGGTACAACACTAAAACGGACCAGTTGGATGACTTTGGCCAGATCTACGACTTCTCCAGCATTCCAGCAAATAGCTCGGTGTCCTTCACTAAGGATCAATTACGCAATAGTATTCTTGATGGTAGCTACGAGACCGATGCCCATGGTTTTGACGATCAAGTTGGTCGACTGGGAATTATGCCTGCCCTTGGCGTGGAATTAGGTTATCAGTTGACGCCCCGTTTTTCAGTGGGTGTGGGGCATAAAATGACCTTTACCAATACAGATATCTACGATGGTCATCAGTGGAAAGATAATGGTGACTTGACCGGTGACAATGATATTCACCATTACACCAATTTGCACTTGCGTTGGATTATCGAGCCCGCCGAAGAACGACTACGACCTCCGGTGATCGATGTACGTCGCCCTGCAATATCGCCACATACGACAACGATTGCTAATCAGGTTATAGAAGCCGATATCAAACATATTAATAGCTCCATGGATGTGGATTTCACCGTCAATGGCTACCGTGAAACCTTTAATTACCGCAAAGGGCGTTTCACTAGTCAAATCCGACTACGTCCCGGCCAAAATGAAGCTGTAATTACTGCCACAAATAGCGAAGGTTCGGATCAGGAAACGATTATCATTTACTACGAAGAGCCCGTAATCGATAATCCTCCAACGATTGGATTTCCAACTGTTGATATTACGAATCCGCCCTACGATGATTACCGCGTTAGTGATGAGCGATTTATGGTTCTTGCTCAGTTGAGCAATGTGCAGGATAGCCGTGATATTCAGTTCTCGGTAAATGGCTACGACTACGATAATTTCTTTTACGATACGAATCGTGGCACCTTTGAATCAGGCATTAACCTGCGTGAAGGTCGTAACGAAGTGCGCATCACGGTCCGCAATCCACGTGGTAGCGATACTGACCAAGCGACGATCATCCTCGAACGCCAGCAAGATATTTTGCCGCCGTTCGTACGTTTCACGACACCAACCTCGGATCCGTACTATACTGCGGCTAATCGAGTTAACATTGAGGCAGAAGTACAGAATATTCAGGATAAAAATGATCTGACCATGATCGTCAACGGTAATTCTACCCGCGACTTCAGCTACAGCAATGGTCGTGTATATATGGATTTATCATTGTATCAAGATCAAACTGAGGTGATCATCACTGCGACTAACCCTGCCGGTCAGGATAATGATGACTTACTGATTATCCGTGAGGATGATCAGCCTGTAGAGCAGGCGCCAGTGGTCAACATTACCTCTAGCAGTCAGCCAACAATTGATCCTTTTGATCCTACGAACTGCCGTAGCACGGTAATCGCAACGGTACTAAACGTCACCAGTGCAAATAATATCCAGTTGACGTTGAACGGAAGCAGTTTCTACGATTTCAACTTTGATCCCGGCACTCAAGTACTGCGTACGACCGTACCGTTACAGCAAGGATTCAACGAACTAATTATTGAAGCTTTCAATAACGCTGGCTCGGATAGTGATCGCGTGACCATGGAGGGTTGCTCAAACGGACAACAGAATGATCCACCGGTAGTTACGATTACAACACCTGCTCAGCCTTCTACGACGCAGCCTAGTCCGCAAGCAAATATCGTAGCTACGGTATTAAATGTCGATAGTGGAAATGATATTACCTTTTTCGTAAATGGTAATAGTACCAATAATTTTGATTTCAACGCCAGTACTAATGTATTCTCGGCAAGCATCAGTTTGCAAGAAGGTTGGAATGAAGTACGTGTTGAAGCACGAAATGCAGAAGGTCAAGATAGCGATGCTGTAAGCATCCGCTTTGAGAAGCCAATTATTGGTGTTGAGGAGCCACCAATCGTAGATATTTTGGAGCCAGCGAACAATAGCGGCTTTACGCAACCTAATATCACTTTGGTAGCCCGAGTACAAAATGTATCCAGCAAATCACAGATTGAGTTGTTTGTTAATGGCCAGTCGACTAATAACTTCAGCTTCGATGCCGGCCGTGAGGAAATCAATGCATCAATCACGCTGAGCCCGAACAGCAACGTTCTACGTGTGAAAGCCACCAACAATGATGGCACCGACGAAGAAAGTGTACAAGTACGTTTTAATCCACCGGCACCTAAGCCGCCAACGGTTGAATTTACTAAGCCTTTGCCAGAAGTTACTACCACAACTTCAAACAAAGCGAGTATTGAAGCCGTAGTCAAAAATGTATCTGAGAAGCGTGATTTGACGCTGACACAAAATGGTCGACGCATCAATAACTTTAGCTTCAATAACGGCATTGTTCTGGCTACACTAAGCCTTGAGCCGGGTAAGAATACCGTTATATTACAAGCACGCAATGATGACGGCAATGCCCAAGATCAGCGGGTGATCAATTACAATCGTCCAGCTAAACCGCCAAAGGTGACGATTAGTACACCAAAAGATAATGCGATTCTGGCCAAAGATAAAACCGAGGTCAAAGCGACGATCCAGAATGTAGAGTTGAAAAATGATATCCAGGTCTTGATCAACGGTAGATCGATCAGCTTTAGCTATCGCAACGGTACTTTGACCACAGACGCTCGCCTGCGCGAAGGCAGCAACACCATTTTGGTAAAAGCGCAGAACGCAGACGGCGAAGCACAGGATCAGCACACCGTACGTTATGAGCGACCTAAGAATCCACCAACCGTTGACATAACGACACCAAAGGATGGTGCCACTGTTAGAACGAATAAAACAACGGTTAAAGCAAAGATTGAAAGAGTCCAGCGACAGAATGATATTCAATTGCTGGTGAATAACCGAAAGCAGAATTTCACTTTCTTCAATGGACAGTTGAGTGCACAAATCAACCTGAAAGAAGGTAAAAACATCATTCAGGTAAAGGCAAAGAATGCGGATGGCGAAGCACAGGATAAAGTCACGGTTCGTTACGAGCGGCCGAAAAAATTGCCAGCCGTAAATATTTCAACACCAAAAGATGGCTTAACAGTCAAACAAGCCAAGAATACGGTAAAAGCCAGTATTCAAAATGTGGAGCGACAGAGTGACATTCAGTTGCTGATCAACGGAAAGGCGCAAACCTTCACCTTCTTCAATGGACAATTGAATGCACAGGTTACGCTGAAGTATGGCAACAATACCATTTTGGTAAAAGCCAAAAATGCAGACGGTGAAGCGCAAGATCAGCATCAGGTGAAGTATCCACGCCCGAAAACACCACCACAGGTACGGATTACGACGCCGAAGAATAATGCGAAGTTAAAAACAGCTAAAACACAAGTCGTTGCTACGGTCAAAAATGTGACGAAAAAAAGCGAATTGCAATTGCTCGTGAACGGTAAGAAGCAGAACTTTAGCTACGGTGACGGCAAATTGACGGCAACCGTTAACTTGAAGCCAAAGACCAACACCATTGTCGTTAAGGCTAACAACCGCGATGGCAGCGACGAAGCTCAGGTCAAGGTCACTTATACACCACCACAGCCTAAGCCAGTGGTTAAATTTACGAATCCACGACGTGGTGGTGCCACCGTGAAAAAGGCTGCTTATACCGTGAAAGCAACCGTGCAAAACGTTACGGATAAGAAGAACGTCATTTTCCAAATGAACGGAAAATCGGTTAAAAACTTCAGCTTTAACGCTAGTTCGGGTGCAATTTCCGCAAACGTCCAGCTGAAAAGTGGAAAGAATACCTTTGAGATTAAGGCATCAAATAGTGCAGGTTCCGTGAAAGCCAATACGGATATCTCGTTGAAGCTACCGGTGATTGAAGAGACCAGACCTCCAAGCGTCAAGATCAGTTCGGTGAGTACGCCTACGGTTGATCCTTTCAACCCGGATCAAGCTAAGAGTACAATTATTGCCAAGCTAAGCAATGTCGCGAGTGAGCGTGAAATTACCTTCACCGTTAATGGCAACAAAGTGACGAATTACAACTTTGATCCGGCCAGTGGTAGTTTCAATATCACGATTACCTTGCAACGCGGGGATAACACCTGTATTCTTAAAGTGAACAACCGAAACGGCAGCGACAAAGTCAGCCGAGTGATTACTTTCGAATAACACCTACCGAAAAGCGATAACTGATGAGGCCGCACCTTTTAGGAGGTGCGGTTTTGTTGTTTTAGGTCACCACTTGGATTCACCAGAGATATTCTTCCTTTCAAGAGCCAATAATACCCAAACGTCCCTTCCACAAGTCCGCAAGCCGCCAAAACTCCGGCTCTAACGCACCAATCTGAGCCCAATATTCGTAATATTGATAGTGAGAATGCGTTAGGTGAACAACATACAATTTCATTTTAACTTAAAACACGCTGCTTTATCGCATCTCATTAACGTATAGTCCACCCTTTTTAAAAGGAAAAGACGCCGTATAAACGGATTAGATAGATTGCTTCGATGCTTAATGAATAAAATCCTTAGCTGCATATTATTCCTGCTGATTGCTTGGGGGACCAGTTCTGCGCAAACGCCGCTGTCCAACCAACGCATCCAACGTGTGGCCATTAAGGATTTACCACAAGCACTCGATTCGCTTACCGTCATCCCCAACTCTCTGGAAGTATGGACAGCCGCCGGTGCCCGACTAGATTCTAGTTTTTATGAACTCAAAGCCGAACAGTTACACTGGCTTGGCCCACCCTCGAAGGACAGTCTCGAACTGCGTTTTCGGGTACTCCCCTATGATTTGGATTACACACTTAGTCATCTGGATACCACTCGAATCGAGCTAGCACCCGATGGCACTTACATTGGCTTCGACTTTCGGCCGTACGAAGAAGATGAAGAAAAGTTGATTGATTTTAAAGGCCTCAACTACAACGGTAGCTTCGCGCGGGGTGTCTCTTTCGGTAATACCCAAAACTTGGTGCTTAACTCTAGTTTTAATCTACAGCTCGCTGGTAAACTAGGTAATGATGTCGAAATCCTCGCCGCCATCACCGACAACAATATCCCGCTACAGCCGGAAGGTAACACCCAACAGCTCCAAGAATTTGATCGCATCTTCATTCAACTCAAGCGAAGAAATACTAGTCTTATTGCCGGGGATTACGAGTTGGCACGCCCCAACAGCCACTTTATGAATTATTTCAAAAAATTGCAGGGGGCAACCTTTAGCCATGAGTCCGATTTGGGTGATAATAAGCGCCTGAGTACCAAGATGAGCGTTGCCATCTCTCGGGGAAAATTTGCACGAAATATCATTCAGCAGCAAGAAGGCAACCAAGGGCCTTACCAACTCCAAGGCGCCGAAGGCGAGCGGTTCATCATTGTAGAAGCGGGAACCGAGAAAATCTTTATCGACGGGCAGATCATGATTCGGGGCTTGGATGGTGATTACATCATCGATTATAATCGCGCGGAAATCATCTTCACCAACAAACGGTTGATCACGAAAGATAGCCGGATTATTGCCGAATTCGAATATTCAGTGCAGACGTATCTGCGCTCGCTCTATGCCGTGAATACGGAGTACCAAAGTGATAAGATGCGCTTATATTTTAATCTCTATTCGGAGCAAGATTCTAAAACCTCCGGTGGCGCACGCGATTTAGATTCTCTGGAACGTCAAATCCTCAATGATGTAGGGGACGACCTGTCTGCCGCCTTCGCCCCCGGGATTGATACCCTCGAAGAATTTAGCGAATTCCGTATATCGTACAAACAGGTAGATACCTCCTTCTCCATTCAGGGTATTCCAGCCGGGCAAACGATTCTGGTGTATACCACTAATAAAGATAGTGCTCGTTTTACCGCCAATTTTTTGGAGGTAGGAAGTGGCAATGGCGATTATGTGATTGATGGCACCACCGGGGCTAACGGGCGAGTGTTTCGTTGGGTCGCTCCCGACCCGAATACCGGAATACGGCAGGGAAATTACACACCGGCCATCCGGCTCATTGCTCCCAATCAACTCCAACTGATGACTGCCGGTGGAGAGTTTCAGCTCTCCAAAAACAGCTATCTCAAGACCGAACTTGCTTTCAGCCACAACGATCCTAATCGCTTTTCCAGCATCGGCAACGACAACAATACGGGGCTGGCGCTTTTCACCAACTTTCGGGACGAACGGCAAATCGGTAAGACCGATAACGGTTGGAAGCTAGAAACGGAGGCCAATTACGAGATGGTGCAAGAGACATTTAAAGCTTTGAACCCTTATCGGAACGCAGAATTTAATCGAGATTGGAATATCAGCCAGGTTAACAATAACAGCAATGGTCCTCAACAACCTGCCTTAGAACATCTTGGTAATGGGGGAATGACCATCGTCAAAAGTGGCTATGGCCAGCTCAAATATCAGTTTGGTGGTTATGTACGGCAAGGCCTCTATAACGGTACACGGCACGTCGCCTTGTTTCAGTTTAAACGGAATGGCTATGATGTACGACTAGAGGGCAACTGGTTATTTTCAGATAGTGAGCGAGAGAATACTCGATTCTCAAGGCCACGTGTAGAGCTTTCGAAGACGTTTAAGCAACTCAATAACTGGAAAATTGGCTTTTACGGTGAGCGGGAACGCAACCAACGGCAAGCCAGCACCAGCGATACCCTGAGCAATAATAGTTTCTACTATGATCTGTACCGCATCTTTCTCCAAAGCCCGGAGAATAATGGTTTCCGCTTCGGCGCCAACTACCAGCAGCGCTACGATTATCTCCCCCGCCAAGCGGATTTTGGCCAAGCTACCGTAGCGGATGAATTCAATCTCAACGGAGGGTGGCAACAGGGACGCAACTCACGCCTCGGCTGGAATCTGACCTATCGCAAGCTCGTAATCACTGACAACAAACTCATTGATCTCGATCCACAGGAGACTTTCCTCGGGCGAATCGAGCACTCTTTGAACTTGCTCAAAGGTGTGATTCGCTCAAACACGAACTACGAACTCGGCTCGGGTCAGGAGCGCAAGCTGGAGTTTCAATATCTGCCCGTTGCCGCTGGAGAAGGCGTTTACACGTGGGTAAATGACCTAAACGGAGATAGCATTCCACAAATTAATGAGATCGAAGAAGCCGTTTTTCAAAACGACGCGAATATTGTGCGCGTATCGCTTTTCACGGATGAATTTATCCGCACGAACAACGTAGAATTCAACCAAAGTCTACGCCTCGAACCACGGAGTATTTGGTACCGAAAAAAGGGGATTAAAAAGTTTATCAGCCGTTTTTCAACCCAATCTACCGTACGGATCAGTCGAAAAACTCGAGAAGCAGAAGGTGTTTCGGCTTGGAATCCTTTCCAATTGGCGATTGCGGATACTTCACTGGTCTCGATTACTTCGGGGATTCGAAACACGCTATTCTTCAATCGTTCTAACCCTAAGTATGATCTACAATTTGGACAGTTAGACAATCGAAATAAAGTGGTGCTCACTAGTGGTTTTGAAAGCCGCACAAATCAAGAATATTTTTTCCGAGCTCGCTGGAACATCACCCAAAAATTCACCACCATCATCAACCTAGCTCAAGGGACCAAACAGAACGATTCAGAGTTTTTCGATAATCGAGATTTCAATATTGAGTTTCAAAAAATAGAACCTCAATTGTCTCTTCTTCCTTCCCAAAATTTTAGAAATATTTTTAATTATAAATTCCAAAAAAGTACGAATACGCTTGGTGGTGAAACGGCGGTCATTCAGGACTTTGGAATGGAAACGACTTACAACCAAAGCAACAAAACTTCATTGCGCTTAGATCTGTCCTTTGTACGCATCCGCTACGACGGGAGCGCGAATTCTTCCCTGGAATTTGCTATGTTGGAGGGGCTACGTGATGGCGCCAACTACCTCTGGAATGTCTCCCTGGATCGACGCCTCGCCAGAAACATCCAACTCAACATTAGCTATGAAGGCCGTAGAAGTGGCGATAATCCGACAGTTCACGTTGGTCGTGCACAGGTTAGAGCTAGTTTTTAGCAAGATTGTACACTGTAATTTTTCGAAAATGAGCTAGTTTAGGGGCTATTTGAAGATCATTTATGGACTTATTGCCTGCTCAAAAACCGACAAGTATCGCTTTTTATTCCATTCTTCATCTTATAAGCGACAAATTATCAATTGTAATTTTCATAAACCCCACAACCAAAGTATCTTTGATGGGTTGATATTTAATAAACATTGTTTCCTGCTGAAGCACAAAATCAAAATAAAAAATCGAAATGCGTAATCTACTACTATTGCTTTTCCTCTCCTGTGCGATAAGCTTACAAGCGCAAAACTTCTGGTCGGCTGCCAATGAGTCGGCTTTCGCTGCCTCCCGCAATTTAGAGCGTCGGCTCGATCCAGCCAATTACACTACTCTGCAATTGGATTTGACAGGCTTAAAAACTTATTTGCGTGAAGCACCAATGGAGCGCACCAGTGCAGCTGTTTCATCGCCGCTTGCGGTACAATTCCCTACCCCTGAAGGAGGTTTAGAAACATTTTATATTTACGAATCCCCTCTAATGCCGGATGAACTGGGTTCTCGCTATCCAATGATCCGTTCATTTGCTGGACGTAGTGCCGGTGAAGGACAAAGCGCTGTTCGCTTCGTCTATTCCGAAAAGGGCTTTCACGCTATATTCAATACGCCTAGTGGTTTGCGTTTGATTGCGCCTTACGCAGAAGGTGATACCGAATATTATATCAATTATTTCCACCGTGATATTGATGGAGAAGAGCGTAATTTTGTTTGTGGTTTAGATCACGATCATGATCATGATCACGGAGAATCGCACGAGCAATCTCCTCTCGAAGGTTTAGAATTCAATGAAGAAATCCAGTCCCATCAATCCGCTAATGCCCGTAATGAGCAAGTAGAATTGTTGGAATATGAGATGGCAATGGCTTGTACGGCAGAATGGGCAGCCCTTCACGGTGGAACGATGAGTGGTGCCATGTCAGCCATGAATGTAGCGCTCAACCTTTTGAATGGGGTATACGAACCAGAGATTGCCATCCGCTTCGTCTTCATTCCAAACAATGATGAATTGGTTTTTACAGATCCAAATACAGATCCTTATACGGACGTCGATATAGGTGGTGGTCTACTGAATCAAAATCAGAATGCGTTGAATAACATCATCGGTCTAAACAACTTTGATATTGGTCACGTGATGACTATTGCTTGTCAGGACGTTGGAGGTATTGCTGGTGGTACAGTTTGCTCAAATGGTAAGGCACGTGGTGTAACTTGCCAATATAGTAATCTAGAAACGGTTGTCCTTAATGTTGCAACGCACGAAGTAGGGCATCAATTTACTGCTAGCCATACATGGGACAACTGCCCGGGTATTCTGGAGCAACGTTCTGGTACTACGGCTTTTGAGCCAGGTAGTGGAAGTACTTTACTTTCTTATGCAGGTTCTTGTGGTGCACAAAACGTCATGTTTGGTGGTGATATTTACTTTCACGTTGGTTCATTGCAGCAAATGTACGACTACAGTCAGTTTGCGTTAGGTGCCGAGTGCCCTGACATTATCCCAACGGATAATAATAAGCCCGAATTAGAGATTCCTTTAGAAAATGGTTTTTATATTCCCATTAGTACACCTTTCGAACTAACGGCTACTGCTACGGACCCGGATGGCGATGATTTGACCTATTGCTGGGAGCAATACAATACGGGGCCATTAAGCGAATTGGGTAATCCACTTGGTACAGCGCCAAGTTTTAGATCTTATCCGCCGACAACCTCTCCGACCCGTGTTTTCCCTCGAATTCAGTCTATTTTAACCAATAGCTCTCAAGTCGTTGAGGTACTGCCAACTTACACACGTAATCTCAAATTCCGCTGTACGGCTCGTGATAATGACCCAATGGCCGGTGGAACAGTTTGGGAAGAAGTTTCCTTTGAAGCAACGGAGAGTGCTGGTCCATTCTTCGTAACAAATCCAAACACTTTCATTGATTGGGAAGTTGGAAGCTACGAAGAGGTCACCTGGGATGTAGCTAATACTAATCTCAGCCCTGTGAATTGCCAAGAGGTGGATATCTATTTGTCAATCGACGGTGGATTCACTTACCCTTACACGCTTGCAGAGAATGTACCGAATGATGGTTCTCATTTTGTAACGGTACCTAATGCGATTACGGGTGGTGCACGCGTGAAGGTTAAGGCTTCTAACAGTATTTTCTTTGATATTTCAAACTTCAACTTTGAAATTATTGCGCCATCGGAGCCTGGTTTTGCTTTAGATGTTTCGCCATATAACCAATTGGTATGCTCTCCTGATCCTCTCGTAATCGATTTGAATACACTTTCATTATTGGATTATGATAGCTTGGTGACCTTCTCCATTGAAGGGTTACCTTCGGGTGCTGTACCGCAGTTTTCGGCTAACCCGGTATTGCCAAGTGATGGCGCTACGCTGACCGTTGAAACGGATGCTTTGACGGAAAATGGCACTTTCGATTTATTGGTTACTGCGATTGCGCAGGGTGGTGATACTTTAGTTCGTGAGGCCTCCTTTAATCTGGTGATCAATGATTTCTCGGCATTCTCTCCGAGCAGCCCTGCAAACGGTGTCTCTGGTATTTCTGAGTTACCTACTTTCACTTGGGAAACGTCGCCTTACGCGGAGAGTTACGATATTGAGATTGCAACAAGCCCTGAGTTTGGCAATACCATTGTAGAAAGTAACACGGGGATCGTTGGCAACAGCTATGATCCTGATCTCCTTTTAGAAAAGAACACTTTATATTTCTGGCGTATTCGTCCTTCCAATGCTTGTGGAAAAGGAGAATTTAGTCCAGTTATCGCTTTCCACACAGAAACATTTGCTTGTAGCTATACGCCAAAAGCAGGAGACCCCACCGCCATCTCAGCTGACGGCCTTGATGTGGTTGAGGACCCAATCATTATAACGAATAGTGGGCAAGTAAACGATTTGAATGTATACGTTAATGGAACGCACGACCTGGTATCCCATCTGGATGTTTCGTTGATTAGTCCGGCTGGTACAGAGGTGTTGCTCTTCGCTAATGAGTGTCCGACAACAACCGTGTTCAATTTATCATTGGACGATGAAGCACCGGGAGAAATCAACTGTCCTACACTTGGACTTTCATATCAACCAGAGGGTAGCTTATCTGATTTTGATGGTGAAGAGGCGTTGGGTACTTGGATTCTAAAAGTAGAAGTAAATAATACGGCTGGTTCAGGTGGTTTCTTGGTAGATTGGGGGATTGAAATTTGTACTAACGTTACTGCAAATCCACCATTCCTGGTGACTAACGATACGTTGCCATTGCCTTCTGGTATTGCCAGAAAAATCACCAATGACTTCTTATTGTCAGAGGATGAGAATAATGGTCCAGAAGATTTGACTTATACTTTGGTCACTGCACCTCAGTATGGTACCGTTTATTTCCAAAACGAACCATTAGGCGTTGGTGGGCAGTTCCGCCAAAGCAGTATTAATGCTGGTAATGTGAAGTACTTGCACGATGGTGGTTCTGAGATTTTTGACCAATTTAACTTTGCGGTAGAAGATGGCGAAGGTGGTTGGTTTGGAACACCAGCCTTCAACATCAAAATTGATGAAAGCGTAATGGTTGGTGTTGAGGATTTGGATAATGATAATGACATATTCTTATTCCCGAACCCTACAAGGACTCAGTTTAATATTCAGTTCATTCGCCCGATTAGTGGTGATTTAGATATACGCTTAGTTAACGTACAAGGCCAAGATATGGGATATATTTCCCGCGAAGGGAATAATACGAACATCTACCCTATTGATGTTCAGCATTTGGCTGCCGGTATTTACTTTGTACAAGTGAGTACAAGTGAAGGCGTGTTTACCAAGCGCTTAGTTATACAGTAAATGCTGTAGATTAAAATTTGGAAAAAAAGCTGATCGGAATTTTCGATCAGCTTTTTTTGTACCATTGATAAAACCCGAAAGAGAATAAAACCAATCCTATCCACCACCAACGATGGTAACCTAATTGGGCATGAATCGCTTGTGTATCACCAATCGTAATAAAGGGCGACCATAAAAAGGGATGGGCATCATGATGATCTGCGAGAGATAAGTAATTGAGTTTTGCGCGTTGATTAGCTATATCTTTAGGATATCCATCCTGAATTTCATCGTAAAACAACTCCATCATTAGAAGTGCCTTATCATCGGCCACTTTCCAAAGTGTGGTATTAATACATCCTGCTCCGGCATATGAAAAACTTCGTGCCAAGCTAATCACGCCTTCTCCTTCACGTAGTTCACCGATACCTGTTTCACAAGCACTTAAAGTCACCATATCTGCTCGTAGGGCTACGTTGTAAATATCTTTTGTAAATAAATATTCATTTTCAATTGTATCATAAACTTCAGAAAAAGCAAGAAAGCTGTAATCACCATCAACATCGTCTGCTTTTCCATGTGTAGCGAGGTGAATGATCTGATGTTTTTTTGAAAGATTCGTGAACTCATCCTCTGTCGCTTTACGGCCGCTTATTACTGTTCCTCGCCCGAGTGTTGCCGAGACACTTTCTGCTTCGGGAATATTATAAACCAAAGGCGTCAATCTCGTAGAACGTAAATGAAAACTCCGAGTAATTGTGCCAAAGGACGGCGCAAAGGCAATAAAAGATTCCTCTGCAATATCGTCTCGTTTATCGATCATTTCTTTCAGCAAGGTGCTTGAATAACAATAACTGACAGCATAATCCCGAATCAGATATGCGTGATTCTTATACAAGTGTGTCACTTCTGGCGGGCTCATCAAAAATGATTCAAAGGGAATGCCCGCAAGGATGCTCCCAGGAATAATGATCAATCGCTCCGGTAAATCCTCTTTTACCGGCATAATGAGTTCCTGATACAAGTCAAAAGCGGCAATCGTATAATCAAGGTGGTATTCGCTGGGCAGATTAAATGGATACTGGAATCGAATAATTCCTTCTCGCAAAGCTGTCACCCACTCCTCAAGTGGATACGATTTCGCAAGGCGTTTAACCTGAAATTGATCTTTTTTAATTAGAAAGAGAAATACAGCTTCTTCCCCGACGAAATACTCTAAGATGGCCTGGTCAGAGTCAATGATATCTTGTATTTCGGCAATTTGGATAGTGCTCAGATCATATTTAAGTTGATAATACTGAGGATAATTTTCTTCAAAATGAGCGATTAGTTGGTTTAGCTGTTGTTTCAAGTCAAAAATATTGCTGTTATATCGCGCTAAACTTGTAAGATCACGTTGCTCTATTATTTTTTGTTCTTCTTCGTTTTTTAGTTTCTCATAAGTCGTGATATCTGTTTTAATTTTCGTTTCTTTTTCAATTAAGTCTTCTGGAATACCTGCAAAACGTTTTGCTTTCGAGAGTCGAAGTGCTTCCAGCAGCACAAAGCTGGAACTATACTCGCATCGCCGGAAGGCTTCATGAAGATATTTTTCGTTTTGGGTTTGTAAAAAAAGAGCGTAACTCACTTCGATAGCATCGTTAAAAATATGTTGATAACGCTCAGCTAGAATTTCTTTTGACGTCTCCTCTTGAAACTCGGATCTAAATTTATTGAGTAGATCGATCAAATGGGTGTAAGCTTCATTGGCTAAGAGGAGATGGTCACTGGATTGTTTTCGATACATTTCCCAATGTATTCTTGCCTTAATATCTAAAGCTTCCAGTATTTGAACGTTATAGTTTGCCTTGAAATCCAATTGACGAGGCTGGTAACCAAAGGCATCCAGTGCAAAATTGATTTTCTTAAGGGCTATTGTTGGCTCGTTTTGTAAAAAGCGTATTTCTGCAATCTTAGCGAGGCAAATTGCTGTTTCAGGATGCTCATCGCCAAATATAGCGTGATTAGTGCGATGTGCTTTTTCGTAATATGCTTTTGCCTCAACTATTGCTCCCATCTCTAGCTGACTATCAGCCATTGCGTAATAATTACTTGCTACTTCAGGGTGATTCTCGCCAAGTACCTCTAGCCGGATCGCCAAAGCTTCACGAAAATGTTGCATTGCTTTTTTGTAGTTCTTGAGGCCGTGGAAGATGAGGCCCTGAGTATAAATAATTCGCGCTCCTTGAGAAGAACTAATAAGCCCATGCCTGTTGTTTATAACATAGGCAAAGTCTATTGCATTTTTTGCTTTTACAAATTCCTTTTTCTGATAATAGCAGGTGGCAATGTTATTAAAATCGCTAGCCATTTTATAATACTCTCCTCCAAATGAATTAATTGTTATTGATGACGTGTTTCTAAAAAAATTTAATGATCTAGCAATATCACCTTTGTAGTTAAGGCAGATGGCAATATTATTATGTGTAACGCCTATTCTAGGATCATCATCTGACAAAGTCTTCTTATACAAAATCAAGGCCTGCTCATAATACTCAATAGCTCGATCATAATCAGCCATATAATCATAATAAATCCCAATGAGTACGTAAGCATCGCCAATCTCCTTGGCATCCTCTGGTAAAGTTGCTTGCATTATTTCTAACGCCCGCTGTAAATAATTTAGAGCTTTAGAATACTCTGCCACATCTAAATAACAACTCCCCAAGTGATAATAAATCTTAGCTGTCTCTTTACTTATTTCACCACAAACAGATAAATAAATCTCTAAGGCATTATATAAAACAGGTATGGCATCTTTAGGACGGTATTGACGTTCTAAATCAGTAGCTTCTTTCAATAATAACCTAGCCGCAGTTGTATCGCGTTGAGTTTGTCCGAATAAAAGATTGAAAGAAAAAATAGAAAGGGATAAGACCGTACAGACGTACCTCATAGTAGTTATTTTGTGTTTTGCTTTTTCCAAAATAACAAAAAGAACACAAACCCACAAACACGTTACTAAGTACTACCTTTAAACCAAACGAAGACGACGATAGTAGAATGTCAAAGAAATCCCTCGGGCTAACATAAATAGCAGAAATGCTAACCATAGCCCATGATTATCCAATAGAGGGAATAGAGCATAATGCAATGGTAAGTAAATCAATAACGACAGTAACATACTATTCCTCATTTCACGCGCTGCCGTTAAGCCAATAAAGATACCATCCCAAAGGTAACACGGCGTCGCTAGCAAAGGAAAAATAATCATCCAAATGAGGTAAACCCCAGTCGCTTCAATGAGATAAAGCTCATCCGTAAAAAACGACACTAAATAGCCCCCAAAGAATAAATACGCTATTCCAAAAAGCCCAGCTAAACCCATTCCCCAAATAAATATCTGCCGGATCGCATACCTTAGTCGTTTTGAGTCAGAAGCACCAACGTATTTACCAACCAGGCTTTCCGCCGCGTAAGCAAATCCATCGACCCCATAGGACATCCAGTTTAAAAATTGCAATAAAATCGTGTTAACTGCTAATATGGTTTCGCCCGCTAAAGAGGATTGGCTATACAAAAATCCAAAAGCAAACGTCAGACAAAAAGTGCGTAAGAAGATATCACCATTGATCTGCATAAAACGTTGCAATCGCTCCCAAGCTAAAATCTGACGCCAATCGAGCTTGACAAAATCACGACCATAGCGTAAATACAAAAGCATAAGGCCTATGATAAGTCCCAGATACTGCGCTCCGACCGTCGCATAAGCCACTCCATCAACCGACATATCCAACCATTTGACGCAAATGACGTTGCCCACGATGTTCGCAACGTTGATCACAATGGTCAGTAATAACGGAAAAAAGGCATTCTGCATGCCAAAGAACCACCCAAATAAAGCATAGAGCATCAGTGTGGCCGGAGCAGCCCAAATTCTGATACTAAAATAGGTATCAACTAGTGGCAACTGTGCTTCGGATAAGTTCATCAGCCAGTACGTTAATCTGGCAAAAGGCAACTGCAGTAAAATGATTAGCGCTGCCAAAGTCAAAGCTAATACCGTCGACTGCATCAAAATTTGCTGTGCTTTGCTTCGACTACCCTCTCCGTATGCTTGTGCAGTCATCCCCGTCGTCCCCATTCGCAAAAAACCAAAGTTCCAGTACAAGAAGTTGAATATCATCGTTCCTACACCAACAGCCCCCAAATGTAAGGCAGAGATTTGCCCCATCAGGATCGTATCCACAGTACTCAATAGAGGTACCGAGATATTACTGATAATATTTGGAATGGCAAGCCTAAGTATTTCTTTGTTCATCACCCTTTGGGAAGCAGTTAGTATATAATTGTTTTTGAATATTAATTGCGCTAAATTTGCGGCGCGATGATCAACTTTGCGGACAATTTTGCGTACCCCACAGATAGTCGTTCATTCGTAGCAGATACTCAATTCACCAATACGAAACGCAAAGCTCGTGATATCTTGGGAGAAAATGAGTTGATTGATGCTGAAATTACTAAGCTAAGAATTTCAAATTTACTGCGGTGTTGATTCAGCTAAATCGCCCCAATAGAAATTTGATTAACTCAAGTTGCATTTACTATTAAAGCAGGGAAGAATCGGCACAGTTTCTTCCGCTTACAATAAATAATATGAAAGTAGGTATTCTCTTTGGTGGCCCCTCACGCGAGCGTGAAATCGCTTTTGCTGGTGGACGAACCGTTTACGATAATCTCAATAAATCACTCTTTGAGCCCGTTCCTATTTTTGTGGATAGCCACCGTCAATTCATCCTGCTTGATTGGAAATACATATATAAAGGTACAATCCGCGATTTCTATCCGCCGGTCAACCATCTCCCCCCTTCTCCCAACGCCTTTCAGGTTTATCTCGAAAGTTTAGGATCATTAACGGCCGAAGAGCAAGACAAGATGATGCAAGAAGTCGGCCGTAGGATCGAGCCGTCAGAGCTTTTATCTTTAATTGATGTTGCTTTCCTGGCGCTGCACGGCAGCTACGGTGAGGATGGACAAATCCAAGGACAAATGGAAAGTCTAGGGATTCCCTATACCGGCAGTGGAATACGCGCTTGTGCCATCGGGATGGATAAGGCCTTTCAAAAGAAGATGATGCAAGCGGGCCAGTTTCACTGTCCCATAGTAGAGGTCATCAGTCGACAAGACTGGTACAACATGGAAATTGCCTCCCTTTATCAGCGTTTATCCCAAAGTATTGGTTTTCCGATGGTCATCCGTCCGGCAAACCAGGGGTCTTCTATCGGCGTAGCCATTATTGACGAAGCGGCTGGCCTTGGTGGTTTTACGGAAGCTGTCGATCGTGCTTTTTTCCGTCAGACGATCACCGCAACTTATTGGAATAGCCTAAATGAAGCACAGCGTATTAATGACGTCCGTGAGTTGACCGATATTCGAGATGGCCTTGGATTTCCACTTGATATTGCAGGACAGACGATTTACCACCCGGAGGAATTACTCTCCTTTTTGAATCGTGAGTTGTCACAAAAAGAAAGCGTAACCCTAGAAGCACATCTAAGTGAACAAACCGTTATCATTGAAGAATTTATTGAAGGGAAAGAATTTTCGTGTATTGTTTTAAAAAAGGAAGATGGTCAAATCATTGCCTTACCGCCTACTGAGATCGTAAAAGGTAAGGAAGTGTTCGATTATCGATCCAAATACTTACCGGGCCTTTCCCGAAAAGTAACCCCAATCGATCTGCCGCACGATCAGATCAATGCTATACGTACGGAATGTGAGCGATTATTCCGTTATCTGGAATTCAATACCTACGCTCGTATTGACGGTTTCATCAAATCCGATCAAACCATCATTCTCAATGATCCCAATACGACCTCGGGGATGCTGCCTTCGTCTTTCTTCTTTCACCAAGCCGCCGAAATTGGGCTCAATCCGTCCCAGTTTCTCACCTACATTATTCGGATTTCGCTCCAGGAAAGACAAGAGACGGCACTTGAGCGCTCTAATCTCGAATCACTCATCAATCAGTTAGACCAGGATATCCAAGCTTTGCGTAGTAAAAGCGGTGGTAAACGAAAAATCGCCGTGTTCCTCGGTGGTTATTCCTTTGAAAGACACATCTCGGTAGAAAGTGGAAGAAATATTTTTGAAAAGCTGGCTAGTTCCACCAAATACGATCCGATTCCGATTTTCCTAACCGGCAATGCCAAAGGACATGAATTGTATCAAATTCCTATCAATCTGCTCCTAAAAGATAATGCCGACGATATTCGAGACAAGATTGTTACCTATGCCCCTCACCCAGTTGTGGAATCCATAAAAGCGAATTGCTCGGATATCACACGAAAGTTTGCTTCACAGCATACCGTCTTTGCCCCCCAAAAGATCAGTTACACTGAACTAGCTGAAATGGTCGATGGTGTCTTTATCGCCCTACATGGCCGCCCCGGTGAAGATGGTACGGTGCAGCAAAAACTCGAAGCACTTGGCTTACCTTACAATGGCTCGGCCTTCGATTCTTCGCAGATTACCATTAATAAATACGATACGCTCCAACTGCTAAAACAACATGGTTTTCCGGTAGCCAATCAACAGCTGATTCGAAAAGCCGATTTTTTGGCGAACACCTCGGAGACTATTGCCTTTATCGAAGCAAACTTTGATTATCCTTTTATCGCTAAACCCGTTGATGATGGTTGTAGCTCAGCGGTAAAAGTCATCCGAAATCGCGAGCAGATTGAAGTGTTTTTGGGCACTATCTTTCGAGATACTGAGCCACTGCCCGAGGCAGCGCTGGCCACTTTGCAGCTCAAACCTAAAGAAGAGTTTCCTCAGAAAAATACCGTGCTTATCGAAAGCCTAGTGACCGCCGAAGGCGCTCAACACTTCTTGGAAATCACTGGCGGATTGACAACGCATTACCGAAACGGCGAATTGGTGTACGAAGTATTCGAACCTTCTGAGGCACTGGCTGGAGGCGAAATCCTCTCACTCGAAGAGAAATTTCTGGCCGGCGAAGGGCAAAACATTACCCCCGCCCGCTTTGCCGATAATACCAGCGATTATGAGTATATTGCGGCCCAAGTGAAAAAAAGCCTTGAAAAAGCCGCCCGACTGTTGGGCGTTAAAGGCTACGCTCGCATCGACGCCTTTGTACGTATCTACGAAGATTTGCGGGCCGAAACTATTATCATTGAAGTAAACTCCCTGCCGGGTATGACACCCGCAACCTGCATATTTCATCAGGCCGCCATCAATGGCTACAAGCCTTATGACTTTATTGATCAAATCCTAGAATTTGGTTTCTATGAAAGAGACATTCGCGAAGGTGTGGCTCAAGCTTAAAGCAATCGGTAAAGAAATATACCTGTTTGCATCAAGTATGGTTTTTTTGAAAAACTTTGGGGGCGTCGTCGCTTTGCTGAGTTTTCTGACTTTTTGCACCTTTTGGTGGATGCACTGCTTCACCAACCACGGCGAATCATTGCAAGTCCACGATTATCGCAATATGCTACTCGAAGACGCTATCGAGAAAGCACAAAGTCGCAGCTTTGAAATTGTTGTCAACGATTCGACCTTCCTGCCCGGGCGAGAGCCCGGTATCGTGCTGGATCAAACACCGGCACCACTATCACGCGTGAAGGAAAATCGAAAAATATATCTTTCAATCACCAAAACGATTCCAGATAAAGAATACGTCCCTGCGCTGGTTGGTGGGAATGATGATCTGAGGAACTTTACCCGTAAGTGTGAAAAATTACAATTCGTCACCGAAGTTGTAGGGCGACGCTACAGTAATCGACTTGAGCCCAATACTATTCTCGAAGTGATTTATCGCAATGATACCATCACCGATCAACTTAAAGAAGGCTATCAAGTACCAGTTGGAGATACAATCCAGTTGGTCGTTTCTCAACGTGGCGGCGGCAGTGTCCCAATCCCAGAGCTCGTTTGCAAACGTTATGACGCGGCCATATTTCTCATCGGTAATTACAACCTCAATATTGGCTCTGTGATCGAAGATGCGACCGTTTCCGATCGTAATTCAGCTTATGTCTGGCAACAAAAACCACGTTACAGTGCTAACGGTCAAGTCAGAATTGGCGAGCAAATTGATATCTATCTCACACAACGTATTCCTGAAAGCTGTACCGGCAAAAGCATTGAAAACCCAGATGCACCATCTTCTGGTAGCGACGGAGAGTCATTTGATGAGAATTGACAAATACCATTCTTTTGCACCGAACACTGGCGGTTAAGAGGCAACAAAAGCAATTATTCTCCGTTCTCCAAATTGATGTACGAAAGCAGACCGACTGGAATCGGTTAGAAGGCTGAAACGATTAAAAAATTATTTATTCTGTATGCGTTATTTGATTACCCTGATTACAGTCGCTATAAGTTGTCAAGTCCTGTCCGCTCAAATCGAATTGCAAGAAATCCCGCTGGAGCGAAATACGGTTATACAAAAGCAACATCATCAACAAGAACAGGCAAAAGTGGACCGCTTAGCTCGTCTTTTTGGGAGCGAAACGCCCTTGGCTACTGCTCGTAATGGCAGTAGTGACTGCGAGGATGATGGACAATATGAAGATGGTGAAAATGTATATGTGCTTTCAGGGGAAACCATCGAATTTTGCCTCGACACTATTGGATTCATCACTTTCACCAACCTCAGCGTTGATGGTAACCACGGTAACGTCACCGTTGATAGCAGTTGCTTTACTTATGTTTCTAATCCCGGCATTGAACTGGGCTTGCAGGATACCATCCGAGTGGAATTGTGCATCACTGAGGATAATTGTTTGATCCGTGAATTCCCGGTTGTAGTAAAGCGAGAAAATCAATCGTTTATCGAACCGTCTACCGTCCTCTCAATCGAAGAAAGTGCTACCATCTGTGTTAGTCCAGCTAATTTTGACATCCCGGACGATATTGGAGGAAGTTGTGTACTTATTAATCATAATACAAATTGGATTAATGTAGAAAATGGGGTCAAACGGGATAGTTGCATCTTCGTCACCGCTAATCGCTTCGCGGCCATCGATACTATCGCACTAGAAGTTTGCAATAATTTTTGCATCTGCGACACCTTTAATTTTCCCTATCAAATTATTGCCGACACGCTCGATTTGCCTTTCCTTGATGATTTTTCCTACAATGGCCCCTACCCTAATCAGTTGTGGTTAGACAAAGAAGTATACGTTAATAATACCTGGGCGCATCGCCCCCCCTCTGTCGGCATAGCTACCTTCGATGGTCTTGCTCCCTCGGGAACGCCTTATGGCATTGGTTATGGCCGCTGCGATGAATTGACTTCAGCCTATCTCGACTTGAGCCCATACAATAGCAGTAGTAATGTCTATCTCAGTTGTTATGTCGAACCCAAAGGCTATGGCTATCATCCAAATATTGATGTGGGCGATTCTCTGGTGCTGGAATTTAAAACTAGCCAAGGAGATTGGAATCAAGTGGCCTCCTTCCAGGGATTAGGTAATGGTGTCACCTTGGATTCACTGAATGATTTTAGTTTTTTTAGTATAAAAATTGAGAATAACGCTTACTTCTATAGTGGCTTCCAGTTCCGCTTTGCCAATTACGGGCAGCGAGCTGGCATCCGTGATGTCTGGCATGTTGATTATGTACGCCTAGCCGCTAATGAGGTCCCAGATGGGACTTTTGAAGATATCGCCTTCACGGTACCACCCAATTTTTTGCTACAACCTTATTCCAGTATGCCTTGGAAGCATGTCATGGGCAACGAAGGCAATCTCGTCCGGGATCAATTTGACATCGGGCTCTACAGTCAGTTCGAGGTTGTGGAAACCGCAGAACCTAGTCAATTCGTTTTACGAGAATTGGTCAACGATGCGGAAATCCTGACGACTTCTACTTTGTTGGAAGTACCGCCGACTGCTCCCGTTAATCAGCGGAACGTACCGCCAGCGGAGCATCGTTTGTACACAAATCCATTCAGCATCCCTGATTTTCCAAGCCTGGCTGGCGACAGCCTGGTCTTTGAGCTGGAATATCGCTTCACAGTCGACGGCCAGAACCCAGGCTTGTTCCCCGAAGTTGCGCGCAATGATACGGTGCGTAGCCGCACTTATTGCACAAATTATTTTGCTTACGATGACGGTACCGCCGAAGCAGCCATCCAAGTGGGATTCGGAGAGTCTTGGCGCATCGCTCAGGAATACGAAGCCCAAGTCGAAGATACGCTACGCGGTGTTCAGATTCACTTTCCGCACTTCTCAGGAAATGATAATAATAACACCAATGCCAGCTATAGTTTGCAAATCTTCATTGGGGATTTAGATACGGAGCCCGTCTATGAGCAATTTTTGATCAGCCCATTCTATCCCGATGAGTTATACGACACTTTACAGGCTTTCACTTCACTCCGCCTGATTGATGATAATAATAATCCCTTGCCCATCATTGTCCCGGCGGGTAAATTCTACGTTTCCATAGAACAGGTATCCAACTCATCCAGCCCGGTATTTGTCGGCCTCGATCGCAATACCTTAGAAGCGATACCCGCACAATTCACTTTCGATGGCGCAGAGTGGTTTCCAGTCGCCAACCGAGGAGCAATGATGATGCGTCCTGTATTCGGTAGTTTCTTTCCACAAACCTCAGCTACAGAGGAAGTCGATGAATGGTCCGCGCAGATCACCGTTTACCCTAATCCGGCGCGGGATATATTATATTTTGATCTGGGAAAGGTCAACAGCGAGGATTTACAATTGAGTTTATTCAACGCTCAAGGACAGTTGATTCAGCAACAAGCACTTAATACTAATCAACTCCATACAGACCATCTAACGGAGGGTATGTACTTACTCCGGTTTGATAATTTGCGGGAGCAATACAGCGAAACCCATAAAGTTTTTATCTTACGCTCTAATTAATCTAAGTTGTAGGTAAGGACGTTTTTTTAAGAAATGATCTGCAACTTGAATCAACGATACAGTTATAAAACCAATTATTAGAAATGGATATTACAGTTCAAGAATTAAAAGAAAGATTGGACCGCGGTGATCAATTCGTATTCATCGATGTACGCGAGCCCTACGAATTCGAAGAATTCAATCTTGGTGCTCAACTGATTCCTCTAGGAGATATTCCAGCGAAACTCTCCGATCTTGAGTCTCATAAAAACGAAGAAATTGTGGTACACTGTCGTTCGGGAGGGCGCAGTGGCATGGCGCAGCAATTAATGCAACAAGCTGGCTTTACCAATGTCCGTAATCTCACGGGAGGTGTACTAGCTTGGCAGGATGCTTTTAAAAGCTAATGACCTAAACAACCATGAATTAAAAAGCCCCGATGGTCAATCCAATCGGGGCTTTTTAATTGCAATAATTCAAGCTGCTACTTTTTCAACACTTCCAAATAGGCTTTCACCTTATCATTTGGCACCAGAATCGCCAGGTTATAATGAGCCAATTTCCAGCCAGCCGTTGTTTTACGCACAATGCCTGATCCACGACAAGTCCCCATCCAAGTATCCAGTTTTTCCTCAAACCAAACCGTCTCCCCATCGTCAGCAAAATATAATACCCGATCAGAAGGGGTGAAATCCCAAGCGGTCTCTTTTGCAAAATAAGGTTTCGACCACTCCTTCATATCATCGCGCAGCCAACGCTCACTCGCATCGGTCCCTAAGTAAATACCATCCTCAGTCATACTGCCGAAGAAAACCTCTTCGTCCGCCTTAGCCGCCGCTTTGTGCCATTGATCCATCAAGTTGTTAATCAGCGTACTATCACTTGGTGCCTCCTCCCAGCAATTACTCCGGCGTCGTGTATCCGTAATATTAATGATTTTCCAACCTGCATCACTATGAAATAGCTGAAAGGCGTTGACCCCACAATGGAGAAATTTATCACCCAAATAGAAGCTGTACTCAGTCCATGCGGAAGCCAAAAGGCCGTCTACATCTACTTTGTAACTCCAAATTCGCTCATCAAATACGGCGTCGTGAGGTGTTCCGACTTGCTGGGCAAACTCTTCAAGGCTGCCTTTATGTAGCCGCCGATTACCCTGTCGGTCAACGAAGGTAGTCATCATCTGGGCATTGGGATCAAATACAGATTTCAAAGTCGCACTGTCCCCCGCCCGCATCGCGTCAAATAAGGTTTCAATGGTTTTAATTACTGCCGCTTCTTCCGTTTGGGCTTGCAGGCCCGAAACAAGGATACAGCTCAATAAAAAGGGTATCAATCGTTTCATAAAATTGGTGTTATAAAAAATAATCACCCAAATTACTTAAAAGCTTCATGCTCAAGGTGGAAAATCTTGGGAATCTGAAAATCCTCTAATTTGGAGTCCACAAACTTTCTCAACAAAAAAGTAGCAGGTTTAGAATAATTAGTGTAATTTTGACACGAAGTTTAAAAAAGTACAGTTTAGCGTGGTAATTTAGTGGTATTAAACTGGTTTATACGATTTGAAACAGCTAAATTCAGGCATCAACATTCAAACATCTTCATACTCCTGTATTCTGGTACTCCGATCAGACTACCCAAACCTTTCTAAACCAACCCTTAAATGAGAAAACGAGTCATTGTCGAAAACGTAAAACCCGACATCAACAGCGGTCGATACTTCATCAAACGCGTTATTAACGAAGCGGTAGACGTTGAAGCCGCAGTCCTGGCCGATGGCCACGATGCTATCCGCGCTTCTGTACAATATAAAAAAGCCAGCGGTCGAAAATGGAATGAGGTATTCATGACTGCCCGTGGAAATGACGAATGGACAGCCAGTTTCACACCTACCGAAAAAGGATTCTACGAATATCGAGTCATCGGCTGGATTGATCATCTGCTCAATTGGCATCGAGGATTTTTGAAAAAGGAAGCAGTTGGCCAATACCTCAGTGTAGAATTACAGGAAGGCGAAGTGCTACTCCGTAAAACCGCCGCAAACTATCCTAAAAAAGACCAAAGTGATCTGCTCCGCTACGCGGATCTCCTGGGGAATACTCAAGCTTACAAAGATGCCGTAGCCGCTGTACTGACCGACGAATTCGCAGCCTTGGTGCATCAATTTCCACTTAAGGAATTCATCACCGAAAGCAATACCTTCAAGGTTCGGGTCGAACGTACCAAAGCACTTTTCAGCACCTGGTACGAATTCTTCCCACGTTCTGCATCCCAAGACCCCAATCGTGCGGGTACCTTCAAAGATTGTGAAGCGTTGATTCCTCGTGTGGCCGAAATGGGCTTTGATGTCCTCTATTTTCCGCCGATTCACCCGGTAGGTAAACTCAATCGAAAAGGAAAAAATAACGCAGTTACCGCTGAGCCCGGTGAGCCCGGTTCCCCTTGGGCAATCGGTAGCGATGAAGGCGGCCACAAATCCGTTAGTCCCGAGCTGGGAACAATGGAAGATTATGAAAACGTCATTCAACTGGCTAAAGAGCACGGTATCGAAATCGCTCTTGATCTGGCTTTCCAATGTGCACCCGACCACCCTTACGTAAAAGAACATCCAGAATGGTTTATCTGGCGCCCGGACAACACGATCATGTACGCCGAGAACCCACCAAAGAAATATCAGGACATCGTTCCACTCAATTTCGAATGTGATGAGTGGGAAAGTCTTTGGGAAGAGCTGAAAAGTGTTATCATTTTCTGGGTCGAAAAAGGGATCAATATTTTCCGGGTTGATAACCCACACACTAAGCCAATTCCTTTTTGGGAATGGGCCATTGCCGAAGTACACAAGCAATACCCCGATGTATTGTTTCTTTCTGAAGCCTTTACGCGTCCCAAAATCATGGCTTCACTGGCGAAAGCAGGTTTCAACCAGTCTTATTCTTACTTCACCTGGCGTACCAGCAAACACGAGATGCAAGAGTATCTCACAGAGCTAACGCGCACCGAATCTCGGGAATTCTTCCGCCCAAATTTCTGGCCGAACACCCCGGATATTTTACCTTATCACTTGCAAGGCGCCAGCTCTAATACGTTCGTACAGCGTGTGCTCATGGCGGCTACTCTGTCTTCGAATTATGGTCTCTACGGGATGGCTTACGAAGTTATGGATAACCAAGGCAACACCAATGGTAAAGAAGAATATCTCGATTCTGAAAAATACGAAGTCAAGCACTATAATTGGAACCTCCGTAATCGCGTCACCGACGCGATCGCAAAGATCAATCAAGTCCGTAAAGCCCATCCGGCGCTCCAGAGTACCTGGAACATCCACTTCACTGGTACTGACAACGATCAACTGATGAGTTACGTCAAAATAGCGGATGGTGACATCGTCTGGTGTATTGCCAATTTTGATGCGAACCATACCCAAGCTGGTTTTGTGGAAGTCCCTAAGGACTTACTTGGTATTGAAGGCAGCGTTAATTTACGCCTGCATGACCTGCTAACGGGTCAATATTTCCAGTGGAATAATGATTGGAACTACGTTCAGTTGAATCCAGATTATTATCCATTGCACGTTTTACATGTCGAATTTCTTTAACCAGCCCCTACTGCCCTATGCCAAATACCAATAAAGACAATCTCTGGTTTAAAGATGCGATCATCTACACGCTGAATATCAAGTCCTTCTATGACAGTACTGGAAATGGAATGGGCGATATTCAGGGCCTGATTCATAAATTAGATTATCTGGAGGATCTCGGGATCAATTGTATCTCCCTCCTCCCCTTTTACCAATCTCCACTTAAGGATGATGGTTACGATATTTCCGACTACCGCAGTGTCCATCAGGATTATGGAACGATAGAACAATTTCGTGTATTCCTGGAAGAAGCCCACAAGCGTGGTATCCGAGTCTTGATTGACGTCATCGTCAATCATACTTCTATCGAACACGAATGGTTCCAGCGGGCACGACGTGCAGCGGAAGGCTCTAACGAGCGCGACTTTTATGTCTGGAGTGATACCCAGGAAAAATTCCAGGAGGCTGATATTATTTTTAGTGATTACGAAAACTCCAACTGGGAATGGGATAATGTCGCTAAGGCCTATTACTGGCACCGCTTCTACAACCATCAAGCCGATTTGAACTACGATAATCCAAGTGTTCGGAAAGAGTTACAGAACATTATCGATTATTGGTTTGAAATGGGAGTGGATGGTATGCGCCTGACCTCAGTTATGTATTTGTTTAAACGCGAGAATACAAACTGTACAAACTTGCCGGAAGTCCATGCGTTTCTGAAAAAACTCCGAAGTTACGTGGATGAACGCCATCCCGGACGTATCCTCGTCGCTGAGACGAATCTATGGCCAGAAGATGCCGCTGCCTATTACGGTGAAGGGGATGAATGCCACATGAACTTCCACTTTCCGCTGATGCCTCGATTATACATGGCGCTGCAAACCGAAGATCGCTACCCGATCATTGATATTCTGGAGCAGACACCAGCCATTCCAGAAAATGCACAGTGGACCTTATTCTTGCGTAATCACGATGACTTGACCCTGAAGATGGTGACCGAAGAAGAGCGTGATTACCTCTACAAGGTCTACGCTCAGGATCACGGCGCGAAAATTAACGAAGGAATTCGCCGCCGACTCGCTCCGTTGCTCAGCAACGACCGCCGTAAGATCGAGCTACTTAATAGTTTATTATTCTCTTTGCCCGGTACACCCATGATTTACTACGGCGATGAAATCGGTATGGGCGATAATATCTATCTTGGGGATCGCAACGGCGTACGGACACCAATGCAATGGAACGCCGACCGCAACGCCGGTTTCTCCAACGCTAATCCACAAAAGTTATTCTTACCTGTCATCGTCGATCCGTTGTATCGCTACGAAGCCGTCAATGTCGAAAATCAAAATCACAATAGCTCTTCCCTGCTGTGGTGGATGAAAAATATTATTGCCATGCGCAAGCGCTTACAAGCGTTTAGCCACGGTGACATTCAGTTTTTGGAATCTTCGAACAGCAAGGTGCTGGCATTCACTCGAAGCTATGAAAACGAGCACATCCTCGTCGTCAGCAATCTATCGAAGTATTCTCAAGCAGTGGAGTTGAATTTGAAGGAATTCCGGGATGCTAATCCCATTGAGATTTTCAGTCAAAATAAATTTCCCAAGATTGGTAAAAAGGCTTATTCTTTTACCTTGGGGCCTTACGGCTATTATTGGTTCTTTATTGAAAAAGAAGAAAAAGCCGAAGTCATCTACACCAGCGAATCGCCTACCGAAATTGAAGTGGACGTAGAATGGGAAGCCTTCTTTGACACCTATACCGCTAAGCGTAAATTTGTCAAGAAAATTTTGCCGAATTACCTGCGCACTTGCCGTTGGTTCGGGGGTAAGTCCAAGAAAATGGTTTCACTCGAAATCGAACGCTTTCCCAGTATTCAAATTGAAGAGCAAGCCGTTTATTTCCTGAATATCGATATCCGCTATACGGATGGCTTGCCAGAGACCTATTTCATGCCTACGGCTTTCATTACCGAAACGGAAGCCATCATTCATTATTTGAAAAATGAACCGCAGAGTGTCATCTGCCACCTCAATACGCCGGAGCGCTCAGGTATCCTCATCGATGCAATTTACCAAGAAGGTTTCCGCAATGAACTGTTCCATCTGATCAAAACGCAGAAGATGGTCCAGTACGGCAACGATATTTTGAAATTTGAAGCGGGTAAAGCCTTGCAGGATTACCACATCGAAAAAGAAGATATCGTCAGTGAGCTGCTACGAGCGGAGCAGAGCAATACTTCGGTGATTTACAACAATCAGTTTTTCTTTAAGATCTATCGCAAGCTCGACACAGATATTAATCCAGATCTGGAGTTGGTGCGTTTTCTATCTGATCAAACAGATTTTGAAAACTCTCCCCGCTACGGCGGCGGCATCGAATTTATGGATGGACAGACCCGTTCTTTCACCATCCTTGGCTTGCTGCAAAATAAAATTCCGAATCAGGGTGAGGCCTGGACCTCCATGCTCGAAGCTCTCACCCGCTATTATGAGCGCGTAGCGGCCAAGATCAGCAAGTCCGACCCGGCTCCTGAGCTTATTACCAAGCGCCGGCTCTACTTTGACGACTTGCCGGAACGGCTGCAGCAGCTCATTGGTAGCGTCATTTACGAGCGAGTCGTGAAGCTAGCCCAACGGACTGCAGAGATGCATATCGCTTTGGCTTCTAGCAAATCCGAAGCGGACTTCAAGCCGGAACGTTTTACCGAACACTACCAGCGCTCCGTTTATAGTGGCCACCGTAAGCTGGTTGCTGACAAGCTCAACGCCCTCAGTACACGACAAAAGAATTTACCGAAACATATTCGCTCCGAGGCTCAGCAGATTCTCGAGTTGCGAGATCCTATTTTGGATTGTTTCCGCGAAATATACAGTCTTAAAATTAATGCTACGAAAATTCGCGTCCACGGTGATTACCACCTCGGGCAGGTGCTTTTCAATGGCCGCGATTATTACATTATCGATTTTGAAGGAGAACCCATGCATACGATCAGCGAGCGACGCCTGAAAAAGACGCCGTTCAAAGATGTAGCGGGCATGATTCGCTCCTTCCACTACGCCGCTTTTGGTCAGCTCGTGCTGAACCAGAACTACCGACAGGAAGATATGCCCTTTCTCGAACAGTGGGCACTGCAATGGTTCCATTACGTTCGTCAGTTTTTTCTGACCGCTTATTACGATGCGGTTGAAGGACAAAGCTTTGTCCCCAAAGACGATAGTGCCCGGGATTTATTGCTACGTGTTTACACCCTAGAGAAAGCGATTTATGAAGTAGGTTATGAAATGAATAGTCGTCCCGAATGGCTACGTGTTCCGATTCGTGGCGTACTGTATGTGATTAATGAGTATCTAGAAAGTAAAGAGTAACATCACGTTTTTGAGAATTATTGAAATATCTATTTTAAATCATTTTAAAATCATCCAACCACAAAATTTTAGTTCAAAATGAGTTTGAAAAAGCAATTTTTAAAATCAAAGCCAGTCTGTAAAGTAACTTTTAGTTTACCTAAAGAGGCTGCGGCTACTGCCAATGAAGTTGTGATTCTTGGTGAATTCAACAACTGGGATCCAAGCAATGGTGTACCGATGAAAGTAAGCAAGAAAGAGTACAAAGCCGTTCTCGAATTAGAGTCTGGCCGCAACTACGAATTCCGCTACCTGATCGACCAAAACACTTGGGAAAATGATTGGGCAGCTGACGATTACGTGCCTACGCCATTTGGTGTGGACAATTCAGTGGTATTCGTTCCTGCTATCGAAAAAGCGCTGACGACCAAAAGCACAGCGAAAAAAGCACCAGCTAAAAAGGCGCCAGCACCAAAGGCTGCTCCTAAAGCTAAAGCCACTAAAGATGATCTGAAAAAGATCGAAGGTGTTGGTCCAAAAATCGCTAGCTTGTTGAATGCAGCGGGTATCGTCACTTTCGCAGATCTTGGTAAAGCGAAAAAAACAGAGTTGAAAGCCATTTTGGAAGCTGCAGGTAGCCGCTACAAAATGCACGATCCAAGCACTTGGGCGAAGCAAGCTAAATTGGCCGCTAAAGGTGATTGGGACAAGCTAAATCAACTACAAGCAGAATTGAACGGTGGCCGTGCGTAAGCCCCACTTTTCTATACATTTTTCAAAATGGGTCATTCCTGCGGGGATGGCTCATTTTTTTTAGGTCCAATTTTGCTTTCGCTAAGCATAGCACCTAAAACACATATCCCAGATGGAAAATAAAATTGAGGTTGGTACTAATAAAGTTATACTCACCACGTAATGAAATCGGCCCAATGGCGGTGTAAGCGCCAAGCTCTAAGCCTATTCCCGATAGCAAATCCTCCCACTCTTCCAAGGTCACTAATCCATCTTCTTCGAGAATGGAAAACTCAGGTTGCCGGGCGTAGCCCACATTATAGTCTACCGAAATGTACTTGTCCAATAACGGCTCGACTTGCAGGCGCAAGCCCGTAAAGGCATAGCGGTCCACAGGGAGCTCCATCAATGCTAAGCCCGTGAAATCGACAAAACGCGATTCGTAGGGAATGGCGCGGCCGAGGTAAAATAAGTTATTAAATTCAGGTGCACTATCGAGCCAGGCTATTCCAGCACGGTTGTTCCAGCGCAAGGTCCAGCGTGAATGTAGCCGAAAAATTTGGCTAAAATCCAGCATCGCGTAGCGGTTAAACTGCTGACCACGCGTTTCTTTCTGCCCAAAATCAATTCGCATATCTCCGGCTAAGGTAATATCGGTCCAAAGCGAAAGGCGAGTACCTCGCGTCGGAAAATGCTTACGGTTGAAGGTTTCGTAGGCCAGCTCAATATGACTACGGACTTGCAGAATATCAACATCATTGGTTTCTATATCAAAGAAGCGACGGCTTTGGCTGACGTACTCAGCGGTGCCACCAACGGATAGCGATAAATCTCGACGAATCCCCGAAAATAAATCCAGGCGCACCGCGGCGTGCCGATATCGAAATTCATCCATGAGCTCGTAGTCATTGTAAAAATAAGCGCGGTAGAAATGCATCAGTCCTCGCATACGCAATCCAATATTCGGTCGGGTTTTGGTATACAGACGAAAATCGGTCAGCAAAGCAGGATTCTCCGATAAGCGAAAATCCACAGAGAGTAAGCTACTGCGCACGCCGATATTACGCAAAGTGGCGTTGAGGAGAAGTCCAGCATTGAGATCACTATCGTAATTGGCGCTGAGTCGCAGTAAGTTCTTGTCTACCTCGCGAGTAAACACCACCAAGCGATGGCCATCGCCCTCCGGTAGCAGCCGATAGTACGTCTTTTCAAAAAAGCCGGTGGCAATGACACGCTTAATTTTCTTGTCGAGTCGGGCGTGGCTCAATGTGCGCGGTGGCTTAAGCTGTAGAATATTTAGAAAAGAGGTCGCAGCTTGACGATCTACACCGCGTATTTCTACCGTATTGATTCTCAAATCGGCAGGGGAAATGGCTGTTTCATCGACGCCAATCGGCACCTTCTTGTCATATTTATTGAGTAGCCGGCGTAATTCAGGTATGGCTCGGCGAGCCGCACGTTCGCCGACTGCAATTAGCGAATCCAGTGCATTAAAATTCAGGAAGGAAAAATCGTTAATGTTATCCGGCACAATGACCAAATCGGCGAGTGCCAGTTGCTCTGCATTCTTTTCTACAATTCGATAACTACTGGTTTGGCTGAGAATACTAAGAATAGACGTTAACTCCTCACGGGTATACAAAGGAGCCCCTACATCTACAGCTACCGTAACGTTCGCGCCCATATCCAAGGCGTCTTGTACCGGTAAATTGCGGATCACGCCACCGTCGACAATCAAGGTACTATCTTTATCAAAAGGCTCAAATACCGTTGGGATACCGATACTACAGCGAATCGCATCGGCCAGATCTCCTTCGCTAAATACAACGGCCTGCCCGGTTTCCACATCGGCACCAACACAACGAAAGGGAATTTTGAAGTCGTCGAAATCCTGAATGTGATGCACCGGCATCGTCAATTGTGATAAAAGCAAAGCCAGGTTTTGGCCATCGACAAAACCCGTCGGTAATTTTACCTGCCCATCCCGCCATTCAAAAGACAATAAATACCGTTCTACATCTGATTTTATCTCGATGGGGAAAAAGCTGCGATCAAAAACGTCCGTAAAGTATTCCGTCCAGTTAAGCTCCTTGGCTAATTTTTCCAAATCACTCGCCCGGTAACCAATTGCATAAAGTCCACCCACCACACTTCCCATACTGGTCCCCGTAATGTAATCCGGATAAATACCTTCTTCTTCTAAAACTTTTAGTACACCAATATGCGCCAATCCTTTAGCTCCTCCCCCACTCAGTACCAGGCCAACCTTGGGGCGTTTTGTCGATTGAGCGATCAGGCTTCCGACAGTACTGAGTATAAAAATGATTAGTAGTAATTGTCGAATCATACTTTTTGTGCTTCATTTATAAAATCTAGACTCTTTTTCGATCATCTTCACCCGTTTTCATCACAGGGCCACAAATCCCAAAAGCTAGAAGTGTAAAACCAGTAAACTTTTCTAGACAACAAGTTACTATAGTTAAAATTGATTTGAGATGATTAAGATGTAAAAAGTACAGGATGCACTTTCATCTTCTAAGCACGATAGGGGCTCGTAGGGGGCATTTCCACTTAACCACATTCCTACAGAATAAAGTCTTTTATGACGCAGTTTTTCGTAATTCTTGTTAATTTAAATGCTGCAAATCAGGAGATAAAACCATAGTCAAATTGCCTTTTTGACCCGCTTGTTTAAAGTGGATGAATTTGATGCCATGAAAGCTAGGGGTGAAGAACTCCTGACGATTACCAGATAAGTTGCTAAGCAATTGATATAGAGGGGAATGACAAAAAGTGTATTTTCTACACTAACTATTAAAAAAAACCTTACCTTTGCGAAAAACCTAACCTTTTATTATGCCCACCACCAAAAGTAAACATGCTACGCGCCTAACGGATTTCGATATCGAACTCTTTCGCGCAGGAAAACATTTCAAGCTCTACGAAAAACTAGGCAGCCATATTACAGAAATTGATGGCGAAGCTGGTACCTATTTCGCCGTTTGGGCCCCTAGTGCTCAGCAAGTATCGGTGATCGGCGATTTCAATTATTGGAATAAAGACGAACATCCCCTTTTTCCGCGCTGGGATCAATCCGGTATCTGGGAAGGTTTTATCCCCAATGTAGGGAAAGGGACAATTTATAAATATCATATTCAGGCACCCGATGGGCGGCACCTTGAGAAAGGTGACCCTTATGCCTTCAGTTGGGAAATTCCGCCGCGTACGGCTTCCGTAGTTTGGGATTTAGATTACAAGTGGAAGGACAGCAAATGGATGAAAGCGCGCAAAGCTTCAGCCGGACAAATCCAGCCTTACTCTGTCTATGAGGTACACCTCGGCTCCTGGAAAAAGCTTGGACACGAAGGCAATCGTTCTTTGACCTACAAAGAGTTGATCAAAGAGCTAGTGCCTTATGTAAAAGATTTGGGCTTCACCCATATCGAGTTCATGCCGATCATGGAGCATCCATTTTACGGATCGTGGGGCTATCAAGGAACAGGTTATTTTGCCCCCACGAGTCGCTACGGTAGCCCACAGGATTTTATGGCCTTGGTTGATGCCTTCCACAAGGCTGAAATTGGTGTCATCCTCGACTGGGTACCATCACACTTCCCGAGCGATGCACATGGTCTGGCGGATTTTGACGGTACGCACCTCTACGATCACGCTGATCCGCGTAAGGGTTTCCACCCGGATTGGAAAAGCTGCATTTTTAACTACGGTCGCCACGAGGTACGCTCATTCTTGATTAGCAATGCCCTCTTTTGGCTAGATTGCTACCACGCTGATGGCTTGCGTGTTGATGCCGTAGCTTCCATGCTTTACCTCGATTATTCGCGCAAAGAAGGTGAATGGATCCCTAATGAGTTTGGGGGACGAGAGAACACTGAAGCTATCGCTTTCCTTAAAGAATTCAACGAAACGGTCTATCGCGAATTCCCGGATGCCGTCACCATTGCAGAGGAATCAACAAGCTGGACCGGTGTATCACGTCCCACCTATTCCGGCGGATTGGGTTTTGGGCAGAAGTGGATGATGGGCTGGATGCACGATACGCTTGAGTTTTTCAAAAAAGAACCTATCCACCGTCAATACCACCAGAATGAAATTACTTTCAGCCTGGTATATGCCTTTACCGAAAACTTTATGCTGCCACTATCTCACGATGAGGTCGTGCACGGTAAGGGAGCCTTGATTTCGCGTATGCCCGGTGATGAGTGGCAACGCTTTGCGAACCTACGTTTGCTTTACGGCCAGATGTTCACTCACCCCGGCACACAATTGCTCTTCATGGGTGGCGAATTTGGCCAAACCAGTGAGTGGAACCATGACAAAGGGCTAGAATGGTGGCTGTTGGATTTCCGCTTCCACAAAGGGGTACAAAACTGGATTCGGGATTTGAACCAGTATTATCGCAACCAACCGGCCATGTACGAGCAACAATTTAGCAACGAAGGCTTCCAATGGATCGATTATAGTGATAGCACAAATAATGTCATCATATTTTTGCGGAAAGGCTTACCACCTCGTAAACCCGTATTGATAGTTTGTAATTTCACGCCGGTGGTTCGAGAGAATTATAAAGTAGGTGTTCCTTTTGCCGGCCAGTGGAAAGAAGTCCTTAATAGTGATCGGGCGACTTACGGTGGTAGTGATGTACAAAATGCAGAACCATTGACGACCTCTGAAATTAATTATCACGGTCAGCAACATGCATTATTTTTAACCCTAGCACCCCTCGCTATTCAGATTTTTGAGGCGGTGGAATAATGCTAAAATTTAGAGCATAACTATCTACATGTATATAAAAATGGTTTGAGAAGTAGTTCTCAAACCATTTCTTTTTGTAGCGACCTTCTCTTCTAAATGCCTTAGGTACAAATTCGATTTTTTTAATAAGTTACTTATTAAAAAGAGTTAATATTAAAAAAAACATAGCTTTTTTAAACATTATCACTTAATTTAGGGTTAATCATACGTTCATTTTCAAAATACTATTATCCTCGTATACCTTTCAAACTTGCCTTTAATAGGGTAATAGAATTTCTACTTGTACTTTCGTTATTTACTTTTATTCAACTAAATACAGCTATATTCAGTTGAATTAATCCTTGGTAAATAATAAATAGGGTTAACAATAAATATATTTTAAGCTAAGACTTTATTGCTCCTAGTGTATACCTCGGTAATGCTGAATAAATAATTATTCAGTATGCCAAATGCCTCTGTATCATAGTGTGATCTTTAATTCAATCTCAGTGGCTCGAGATTGGGATAATATGTTTATGCCATTAGTATAAAAATCTATTTCCACAACCTTAAAATTTGATTAGTATGAAAAAGCTAATTTTTTTACTTTTTAGTTTCACGCTATTTAGTGCCACAGCCGCTTTGGCGGTTTCTACCTCCTTAAGTGGCCCCAGCAGTACCTGTCCTGGTGGTACTTTGACTTACAGTTTTTCGGCAACCACTCAGAGTTCTACTTTATTTCCGATATCCTTTGTACGGATTCGCGTCACGGGGACTGGAAACACACTATTTGCTACTGCCAATGCGGCTAACGGCTCCGTCTGTACGACTGTCAACCCAACAACTGTTATTTGCAGTAATGGTGCAGTAGCCGGAAGTGGGGTCTCAGGCACAGCCTTCGCTACTTGGGCGACTAATGGATCAATTATTTTAGAAGCATTTAATGGCGGTGGATCTGTCACTTCTTCAAAAACAATTAATGTCAATGCTACCGCTCCAACCCCCGGTTCGATTACCATTGGCGGGGCTTCTCCGGTAAATACTATTGAAACTTTTGCTTATTCAGCCCTAACCAATCCATTCTCACATACACTAACGAATACAACCTGGAGTATTTCGCCCACCTTTGGTTTTACGCTTACTGCACCAAATCAAAATTCCCGGCTTATTAATTTTAATACCGAAGGCAATTACACTATTACTGTGAGCGGAACGGTAATTACGCCTTGCGGAAATTCGGCGACACGGACGAGTTCGCGTATCATTGTAGTCGATAATGATGAAGCACCACAACCCCTTATCGCTGATGATGGTCCAATTGTAGCCGACACCGATCGAGCCAATCCAAATGATACCTCGGCAGATTTGGTTGTACCAACGCCTTTAGCTCCTACTGGCTCGGAAGCACAAATCACACCTACCCGATTGGCTCCTAATCCGGTACAGAGCAATCAAATGTTGCAAGTGACTTTATCCGATGAATTTGTAGATGGCAATGTTCAAGCTCAAATTTTTGATAGCAATGGTCGCCTAATGAAGGTGTTACCTTTGCGTGGTAAAACCGCAGAAATTGCTGTTAATGAATTTTCTGCGGGATGGTACATTTTGCGCTTAAGCAATTCTACTGAGTCCGAAACGATTAAATTTATTGTCAAATAAAACACAACTGCATATCCGGCAATCGCATTTTTGTGATTGTCGGATATTTTATCTGATGTTATTAAAATTATTTAGACCAAGCTATTGCTTTATTAAAATTCTACCACTATTTTAGCAAATATTCTAACCGCCACTACAATTATAATTTTCTATCCTCTTTGCGATTATTTTAAAAGTAGATCAATAATCTATTGAAAATTACTTTTAACTGAATTCATGCCATGTGTATACCTGAAGTTGGTGCTTAAATTAAGCAAAGCATCCTGACAATTAATTACCAACTCTTTTTGCTAATAATTATTAATTCGAATTTTCGAACTAATAAGCATGTACCCCTAATAGAAAATAATTCTCATTGGGATGAGTAAAATATGTACAAAAGCAAAATAAAGAGTTCAAGAGTTACTAATTATTTTCAAACTTCAAATCTATTTCACATGAAAAGAGTTTTATTGTTCTTAATTGTAGCACTATCATTAAATTCAAATGATAGCTTTGCCCTTTCTGCTTTTTTAAGCGGTCCTGATGTTGTTTGTCCAGCTCCTGCCACCTCCACTTATGCAGTAGCAGGTTTAACCAATGGTTTATCGACCTTACAAAAAATTCAAATTTCCGTACAAGGAACGGGGAATTTAGTAACGGCTACGCCAGTTGATGGAGAATCCGTTTGCACCCAGCTAAGTGCGACCTTGGTCGAATGCCGAAATCTGGTCAATGGTGGATCGGATGTATTTGCAACCGCTACAGCATCCTGGTCTAGCACGGGAAGTATTACCGTTGAAGTATTTAATGGCAACGGTAATGTGCGGGCTACAGAAACCATCAATGTCACTTTCGACACCGCTCCGGGTAGCCTTTTCATTGGAGGTCCTTCTCCGGTAAATACTATCGAAACGTTTACTTATTCAGCGCTGACCAATCCGCTATCGCATAATTTAACCAATACGAGCTGGAGCATTTCGCCAACCTTCGGTTACACCGTTACCGCACCAGATCAAAATTCGAGATCAATTAATTTTGATATCGAAGGAAATTATACGATTACGGTCACCGGAACGGTCACTACGCCTTGTGGTAATGCAATTACTCGTACGGCAAGCAGGGTAATTGTAGTCGACGATGACGATGCCCCAATTCCATTTATGGAGACCGATGGCCCGATAATCGCCGAAAATGACCGACAAATACAGGGAGCGGATCAACAATTAATTTCACCAAATTCCCAGCCACTAGTTAATGCCGATACAAATTTGGCTAGCGCACGTCTATTTCCCAACCCCGTAGAAAAAAATCAAAACATACAGGTTATCCTCTCCGATGAATTTACGGCAGAGAATACATTAGCCCAATTCTTTGATAGCAACGGTCGTTTAATGAAGTATGTATCCTTACGTGATAAAGTAACGGATATTGCTCTTGATAATTTTCCAACAGGATGGTATGTTTTACGCCTAGTTAATTCGAATCAATCAGAGACAATTAAATTCGTTGTAAAATAAATTATTCAATAATTGCATTTCTATGTTCGTTAACGAATATTCTCAATTTTAAAAATGCATTTTCAATCACTTACAATTTAATTTAGGGTCTATTTATTTATATCTCAATATAGCTTTTCGTTTCATCTAAGTATACTGACAATTAATTCTCAAACTCCTTTTGTATTTGTCAATTAATTTGATTTTCTCAAATTAATTATTGTGTTTCATTTTCAATAGATAGCATTATTGAAAATCAGGATTATTTATTCCAAACTAAAGGATTTCAGGTTGGAATGGGCAAGTTATGTCCTCAAGTGAAAGGAGCGTTTTCTATTGTCAACTTTTTTCAAACTTCAAATCTATTTTCTATGAAAAAGTTTTTATTTGTTTTAACGATGTTACTTTGCTTTGGATGGCAAAACGGTAATGCTCTTTCGGCCTTTTTAAGTGGGCCGGAAGTCGTATGTCCCGTTCCTGCCACCTCTACTTATTCCGTAGCGGGTTTGACGGATGCACCGGGTCTGGTCAACGTTGAAAAAATTCGGATCAGAGTTTTGGGAACGGGCAATGGCGTGACAGCCATTGGAGCTACTCCTA
Source organism: Saprospiraceae bacterium (assembly GCA_028285085.1). GTDB lineage: Bacteria > Bacteroidota > Bacteroidia > Chitinophagales > Saprospiraceae > JAHDHW01. The sequence goes on from JANQQI010000113.1 coordinate 47,119, forward strand.
CCTCAACTTGTACTCAAATTGCCGGAAATGAAGTTGAATGTGTCAGCACAACTTCAGAAGTCTTTGCTCTGGCGACAGCATCTTGGGTGAGTCCGGGTAGCATTGTTGTCAATGTATTTAATAGTAGCGGAAATATAGCCTCCTCTACTTTGCTAAATACTAGCTTTGATACTTCTCCTGGCAATATTGTCTTAGGTGGCAATTCGGTTATTAATACACTGGAAAGTTTTGCCTATACGGCTGTTACACGGCCCTTTTCGCATACGTTGACAAATACCAGCTGGAGTATCTCACCGACCTTCGGCTATACCGTCACCGCTCCCAATCCCAACGAGCGGATATTTGACTTCAATACCGAAGGCATCTACACGATTACGGTCACCGGAACCGTCACGACGACCTGTGGTAATACCGCGACGCGAACCACAACACGGACGATCACCGTCAGCGATGATGACGCCCCCATCCCTTTCCAAGAACAAGATGGACCAATGTTATCCGCAGAGCGTAAGGCCAGCAGTGAGGATGGTTTACTGGGGGTTGAGCTTACAGAATTATCGCCCACTCAATCGCACGATCTAGAAATAACTGCTAGTGTATTGAGTCCAAATCCAGTCAAGGTGGGTCAACAAATGCAAATTCAACTTGGCAGTCAATTTCAGCAGGAAATGTCTACTATCAATATATTCAACACACAGGGGCAATTAGTCAAAACCTTTGTGCAGCGCGATGCGATGGCCGACTTTTCAACTGCAGAATTAAGTGAAGGTATTTACTTCCTACGAATTTCAAACAGCCAAGACTCGGAGACGATCCAATTTGTAGTGACGCGCTAAGGCCTCACAACCAAAATTCAAATTGCATGTTTATTTATTGTGTTTCACTGTCTCAGATTGATTCTACTGGTGACAAAACAAAATTTAGGCATGCTTAGAAAAAATGCCTATTTTAATCCTGCTTACCAGTCATGAGGCTGGCGAGCAGGATTTTGTATAAAAATGGATGAAAAATAAATTGCTATGAACTCGCGACTATTACACATCGGTTGGGCGGTGCTCTCCGGTATCCTCTTGGGACTTGCGGCCCTCTTCCCTCCAGCCGTTATTTTATTATTCGTGGCGGTAGTGCCTTTGCTGGAAATCAAGAATGATATTGTTAAAAATAAAGGCAAAAAGCGCAGTTTCTTTTTGTACAGCACCTTGGCCTTCTTTGTCTATCACCTAATTGGTGGCAATTGGATGCTAGCGCTCGGTGCGGGTAAGATGAGCCTGGCCTTTTTCATCAACAGTTTAATTTTAAGCACCTTCGTATTTGGAGCGATTGTCGTTCATCAGCGCTGGAATCGCTGGCTGGGTGATATTTTTTTCATCGCAGGTTGGATCGCCTTTGAATACTTGCATCTCAATTGGGAATTGTCTTTTCCGATCCTGATGAACGGTCATCATCTCGCCGTTTTTCCCCAATTGATCCAATGGTATACCTTCACCGGTATTCTGGGGGGGACACTTTGGGTATTAGGGGTTAATGTCTTGCTGTCACAACTTTTCTCGGAACGTCGGCAATGGAAAGAGCGTACATTTTGGCAAGCGCAGCGCAGCCGCTGGTTGACTACATTGGCCGTACTATTCTTGCCCATTCTCATTTCTGTGGTACAATACAGTACTTATAATGATTCGGGCGAAGAAGTTGAAGTGGTCAGTTTACATTCCGACCTCGACTGTTATAACACCAAATATCGGCTTAATCAGGGAGAACTAGTCAGTGCTTACTGGAATGCCACCAAAGATGCACTGACGCCCTTCACACGCCTGATCCTGTGGCCGGAAAGTGCGATCACGGATTTTGGCTGGGTCGAAGGCCTGGATAATTCCGAATTGGTGGCTCAATTACGGGATTCAATTCGCGCTTACTGCCCGGCCGATTTGGTTACCGGCGGTATTATCTACGAGCTTTTCGCCAACGGAAATCCTCCCAATCGACCAGCGACCGTCGGTTATTCGCCCGAAATCAATCAATCCTTTTACACCTATACCATGGCGATGCAAATTCGCAACAAAAGCAATGAAGTCTCCATGCGTACCAAGAAAAAGCTGGTGCCATTTGAAGAAACCATCCCCTACCCCAGTCTACTCTCTGGTGTTCATAAGCTAGCGGGTTCTCTCGGGGGCTTTACGTTTTCTCCAAAAAAGCGTGATGCTAAATACATGGAACTCCCCGAAGGGATTCGTACCATCCCTCTGATTTGTTATGAATCCGCCTACGGTGCCTTCACCGCAGATGCCGTCCGGAAGCGGAATCTCAATCTGCTCACCGTCATGCTCAATGAAGGCTGGTATAGTAATATTGCCGGTGCCAAGCAACTCCTCAACGCCTCGGTGGCGCGCGCCATCGAGAATCGAAAATCCGTACTCCGTTCCTCTAATCGTGGTGTCAGTGCTTTGATCAATCCACGCGGCGAGATCGTCGAGCAGGTCGATGAATTCAAATCGGCAGCTATTCGTCGAAAAGTTCAGCTAAACGAAGATCAAACACCTTACATGGTTATTGGAGACTGGTTGGGTTGGTTGAGCTTCTTGGCGATGCCTATTACCTTGGGGGGAGCACTGCTAAGACGCCCGCAAGTAAAACCTCAGCAGAAAAAAAGGAAAAGGTAAAAGCCGGAGCGACTTCAAGTCCATCAAGAGTAAGTAACGACCTCTGCTCTAAACAGCAAATCAAGAAAACGGACTGATAAATTTTAAAAATAAATCAGACAAGAAGGTGATCACTATCGCCTTAAATGATTTGCTTTTCGTAGAGAGAAGAAATTAGCAAGGCTTTGCAAATCAGCCTTTTAGCTAATCACAGTTCTTTCTACGAACCTGATTATCAACAACATAAGCGAGAGTACGAAGGCTTATCCGGGTTTCACCCCAAGCATTTTTTTGCCTATATTTAGCGTATAGTTTATCTATAACTACCTCCGCTCTCTCATTTATAAAAAATCTACATGCTGTCGACATCAACGATCACGATCGTTGTATCGGCATCTGTAGTTGTATCCGTTCCACCTTTAATTTGTGCTTGCTGTTGTGCATTAAGTACAACCAGCTTATCGTTGTGTATGAGTTTCAAAATATCCATAAAGTTATTATCTTATGGGATTGAAATTAGAGATTCGCTTCGATAGCTAGGCAGGGAAAGGGCGACTTCCATCGCCATTGATTTGAGGCATTTCAAACCAACAAATACCAACAAGTCTCTTATTATCAAACAGTTAGCACTTTCTAGGGTATGATTGCACTTTACGAGTTGATACAATTATTGCCTGCCTCTTTTGAAGCCCCTTTCCGCAATCGCCTTAATGAGCTCTATTTATTCCTACGCCAACACCCCGGATTAAGCGAAAAAGAAGCGGCCCAACATTTTTTGGAGGGCAATGATAAGCATTTCAACAAACTCAAAAATCAACTTAAAGAGGCGATTTGCGCTTATCTCATCACTCAGCCCGCGAATTGGGCCGATAATGATCAAAAACAGACGTTCGATACGGCACTCAAACAATTCACAGTGTCAAAAATCCTATTAGCTGCTAGTCGCCGAAAAGCAGGTATTGAAAGAGCTTTAGCGGTATTGAAAAAGCTAGAATACTTGGAAGCACACGCTTTGATCTATTCGGTAGCGATTGATTTACAATTCCACTTTTCCAGTATCGATCCCAATGCAAAACTGGCGCGATATTATGCTAAAGTTGTTGAGCAACAAACTGAGTTTATCCGCATTGAAAGTGAGGTGCGATTAGCTTATAGCAGAATCGGATTACTTTGTAATAAGCGAAATAGTTATCCGCCTTCTATTGTTATAGAAGTGGAGGCTATCGCAAAAAAATGTGAGGGATATTCTAATGTGGCGTCCACCCCAATACGCCGCTTTGTACATACCATTCAGGCTATTCGGTATATCATCAGTTATGATTATGAGCATACGATCCAGCAATGTAATGCTGCCTTACGTGCTTTTGATCGTAGCTATGCGAATTACAATGCGATCTGCTTTGATTTCATCTCTAAGCAGATTCCCGCTTTGCTGGCAACAGGACAACTGAAGAAAGCCAAAGAGATGGCTAAAAAGGCCGGTCAGATGATGCCGAAAGGTCAATTCAACTGGCAGTATGCCTTACTTTGTCGTGTCATTGTTTGTTTTCATCAAGGCCAATACCAAGAGGCTTATGATTTGGCGAAAGCTAAAGGAAAAGCAACACCATCCTACCCTATCTTAGCGGAGCAATGGAAAATCATTAAAGGCTATATGCATTTTTTGATTCTTACCGGTCATATCGAGCCTTATCGCGAGGAACGCTTTCCTTTGGGGAAATTTATGAATGAAGTACCGATTGCCAGCCAAGATAAAACCGGGAGCAATATCAACATTTTGCTCGTCCAGATTCTCATTCAAATGTACCGCGGTGAATACGGCAAAATCATTGATCGCATTGATGCATTACGTGATTATGTCCGCACCTATACCAGAAATCCCGAGACGATTCGGGCGAATTTATTTCTAACAATGATTCTAAAAATGGAAGCCGCCAGTTTCCATCGGGCCGGTACCGAACGAAAAACCGGTCGACTGCTGAAAAAATTAATGCAAACACCCATTGCACTCAGTCAAAATATTGGCGTGGAGATTATCCCTTATCCAGTGCTCTGGCAAATGATGCTAACGCTGCTAGAGAATAAATTCCGCACGCCTAAAACCAGACGTTCCAAAACGTCAATGTCCTAAAGGAATTTCATAAAATAACGGCCATTCTCTCCTGAGGCTTTCTTGCTCAGCCCGTACACCGAGAATCAGATTGAACAAGCCAACTAATCTTTATGTCCTCTCTCCCATCCGCTCGCTAAAGACGGCCGGAATGTTCTTTGCACTGCTCACAAAAGATTAAATTTGTCAACAAACCATTTTTACTTTTACTAAAACGATTTACTTAAGCATGAAAAAGAGTCTAATCCTATCATTCGTTATTGCTTTATTGAGTTGTGTGAGTGCGCAAGCGCAAATGGACGCTGTCTGGGAAGCCCTCGCCCGTCAAGATCAAACCAAGGCTCGAAATTTATTGGAAAAAGCCTTAAAATCAGAGACTAATCCGACTGATGAAGCAATGACCCTCATCCTCCTAAATACCCTGGAAGGAAAAGAAGATAATTTGTCTATTATGCGTGAGGTTATCGACAAAATGAATGATCCTTCGCCTTACTTGTATAGTATGTGGTTTAACGATGCCGTAACCGATGGCTACGCCCGCAAAAAATCCGATCGGTTGAAATTCGTGAAAAACCTACTTAAGAATGATAAGGTCAATGCCAGCATCAAAGCCGCAACGGGCTACGTACTCGGTATGCATTATGGCTACGAAAACGATATGAAATCCGCGGTGAAGTATTGGAATCAAGTCCAATCAGTCCATAACTGGCAGTTTGTGGGGCCCTTTGACAATAGCTCCGGTAGTGGTTTTGATAAGTTTTACGGCCCAGCGGAGCAAGCAAAAGCAGAAGCCCGCTTTACCTCTAAGACTAACTCGGAAATTCACTGGTTTACCCCCAAGTACTACGAGCAAGATCCCTGGACCTCTACCGTCTATCACGTAGAAGCCAGCCAAGCGGTCATTTACGCTCAAACTTTTATGGACTTACCCGAAGCACGAGAGGTGATTGTCGCCCTGGGTGGTTCAGGGAATCTCAAACTCTGGATTAACGATAAGCTGGTCATCAGCGAAGAAGAAGAGCGCACTACTGAGCTGGACATTTACAATCGTCGAGCAACTTTACCCGCCGGTACTAATCGCATTGTTGTGCAATTGGGTTATACGGAAAAGACCAGCTATCCCAATTTCATTCTTCGTTTTCTTACACCTCAAGGGCAAACTATCGAAGGCCTAACCAGTAGCCCCGAATATCGTGCTTACAATGCACCTAAAACAGTACAACTGGGAGAGCAATTGCCGCATTTCGCTAAGACCTACTTCGAACAAAAAATGAAAGCGGAGCCAAATAATCCGATTCACGCCATTTTGTTATCGAAAGTCTTCGCGCGTAGCGGGCATTACAACGAAGCCCTCGAAGTCCTGCTGACGGCCCGCGAAGCTTTTCCGCAAAATGTATTGATCGAGTATCAGCTCATCCAATTGTATCGTGGCACGCAAGATCGAACACAAATGCTACAGCAGGTTGAATATCTTCGACAGGTAGATCCCAACTTAGTCTTTTTTGCGATTTATGATTTTCAACAAAAAATTGAAAGTGAAGACTACGCCGAAGCCGAAAAGCATTTGAACACGATTGGGCAGGCTTTAGGTAAAGATTCAGAAACGTATTTGGAGTATTTAATTCGTTTGCAATCGGCGCGTCAGGAATATCAGCAAATGATTATGACCATTGAAGCAGCCTACGTGAAATACCCGGAAAATTCGACTTTTTTACAGTATAAATACCAATTAGAAAAAGGGCAAAGCGAAGAGCCTTTGCGCGCACTTTCTATTTTAGAAGATTACGCCAAAGAAAATTATAATTACCGTATTAATCAATTAATCATTAACGAATATACCAAGGCCGGGAAAAAGAAAAAGGTTGAGAAATTATTGCAGAAACAGTTGGACATGTATCCCAACGATATTGATTTCATGAATCAACTGGCGAGTTTTCACTACAAGGCACGTGACTATGACAAAGCACTTAAATATATTGACATGGTACTCGGAAATGCGCCCTTCAGTGATGATGCCTGGCTAGATCGCGGTTATATTCACGAAGCTTTAGAACAACCCCAAGCAGCTATTAAAGATTGGGACATGGCCATTTTTCATAATCCTAATTTATTTACTGCACGAGAAAAACGCCGGGAATTACAAAATAAAAAACCCATTTTATCTTACGTTAAAAATGACCAGAGCTATGATTTAATCTACGCTGAATTAGATAATCCAGAATTATCGGATGATAATTTCAGTTATATTTTTAACGAAAAGAATTATGTTGTTTTCCCGGAAGGCGGTTCCGTAGAATTTGGATCCCTGGCCATTAAAATCCACAACGAATCGGGTATCCAATATTGGAAAGAAGCATCCCTTCCTTATTCTTCTTCTCAGCGCTTAATCGTTGATAAAGCGGAGGTCATTAAAAAGAATCGTCAAAAAATAAATGCTGAACAAAATTATAATGAATTTGTGTTTCCCTCACTCGAAGTAGGCGATGCCATTTATATTGATTATCGTTTGGAAAATTATACAGGGGGTATTTTAAGTAAAGAATTTTGGAGCGAATATGTCTTCAATGATTTTGTGCCGGTTAAAAGTATGAAATATCGAATTTTCACCCCGCAAGATTATAAACTGTACATCGAGACGGCAAATATTGAACAAAAGCCAACGAAAAAAACAGTTGACGATTTTGTGTGCTACGAATGGGATTTTTCCAATTTGCCAAAATGTAATAGTGAAGATTACATGCCTAGTATTTTTGAAGTGGGCATGGCGGTACACATTTCGACCATCCCATCCTGGCAAGTCATTGCCGATTGGTACCGTGACCTCGCGCTACCGCGCGCCAAGGAAGACTACAATGTGAATAAAGCCTACGAGCGTATTTTTGCCGACCAGCAATTTAATTCGGATTACGACAAAGCTAAAGCGATCTACGATTATCTCTGCGAAACGATCCGCTACAGCTCCGTAAGTTTTCGGCAGAGCGGCCACGTACCACAAAAGCCGATGACCACCTTGAGTACGCAGCTCGGTGATTGCAAAGATTTGTCGACGCTCTATCATACGCTGGCGCGCAAAGCTGGGCTAAAAACAAATCTGGTGCTCGTCAATACCCGGGATAATGGCGAAGAAACGATGAAGGTGCCTACGATAGACTTCAATCATTGCATCATTCGTATTGAATTAGACGATCAGATCTTGTATCAAGAATTGACCAGCGAAAAGCTCCCTTTTGGTGCTGTTCCTAATAATTTGGCCAACGCCCAGGCACTAGTGATTCCGAATTCTTCCGAAGATAAAGTCGGAGAAGAGCTCATGCATATTCCGTTTTCACCTATGATCGAAAGCAAATTGATTCGTAATACCTCGATTCAGCTCAACGATTCGGGTACAGGTACAGCACAATCAGCATTGACAACGACCGGAAGTGCTGCGGCGAATTACCGTTATCATTTTCTAGGGCTGACCCAGGAACTCACCCGCGATGAAGTACAAAATATGCTCGGGCGTTATTTTAAAAATACGCTCAAGCTCGGTGAATATAAGTTTGACAACCTGGATAGCCGCGTGGCAGAGTTCAAGCTCAGCACAGATTTTAGCTTGGAAGATGAAGTGCTTTCACTCGGTGGCCTAAAAGCATTTAAGCCGCCTTATTTTGAAGAGATTTTTTCACTGGCGCCTTTCCCCGAGCAAGAGCGAGAGCATCCGGTATTATACTGGAACTACGAGCCCAATGATTATTACGAGTGTACACTAACTATCGACATTCCTGAGGACGCGAAGATTATCGAAATTCCCGAGGGTTTGGCCATTGATAACGAATTCATCAAATACGAATTGGTCGCCGAGCAAATTTCGGAGCGCCAAGTCAAGCTCACACGACGTGCTACTATTAATAAGGCAAATATCTCAGCGGATAAATACGAGACTTTCCGCGAAACGATTAAAAAGATCGTAAAAGCCGAGGAAAGCTATATTGCTTATAAATAAGTCAAATTTTAATTATCAAAGCCACTTCCGTTGTTGATAAAATCAAGATGGAGGTGGCTTTGGTATTTAAATTCGGATAAAATTAAAGGCAAAGAATAATCTAATCACTGATTTAGCAGAATTATGATCATCCACATCATCGGCGCGTCCGGCTCGGGCACGACCACTTTGGGTCGAACGCTCGCTCAGGCACTGAGCTGTTCGCATCTAGACGCTGACGATTATTACTGGGTCCCGACCGAGCCGCCTTTTCAGCAAAAGGTGCCGCTGCCGGAACGCAATGCTAACATCACCCGGGATCTAGAAGCAGCGGGCGACGCCGTCCTCAGTGGCTCCATGGTCAGCTGGGGGGAGCAGTGGTTAGAGGCTTTTGATCTGGTCATTTTTCTTTGGATTCCCGCCGAGCTCCGCCTGGCTCGCCTGCGGCGCCGCGAAGAGGAACGCTACGGCCCGCAACAGGATTGGGATGCTACTACACGAACTAATTCCGAAGCCTTTCTCGAGTGGGCCGCCCATTATGATGATTCAGATTTTAGAGGCCGCAGCCGGGTTATTCACCGGCAATGGATGGCGCAACTTAATTGCCCTGTCCTTCGGATTGAAGGCGACACCAGTGTTGACGAACGCCTCCAACGTAGCCTGCAGATGATCGAAAACATAAATAAAGGTCGCCCGTGATCGAGCGACCTTTACGTCATTTATAATCCTACAAATCGTTGTCGGAAATAGGAATTGATTGAGAGCGTATTGGGGATTTAGTAATCGAACTTATTTGTCCACTAATTTGCTTATACTTCTTTCCCAAAACTGTCATTTAGCTCAGGCTAAACTCTATTTTTTGAGCATCGTCTAATCAAATTATTAATCAAATCGTCACAAAGACCAAATTCCCCAACACGCTCTTTTAGCCTAATAATTATTATCTCGTTTGACTTAGCGTTGTACAGCCATTTGCTGCTGAGCGACAACTTTACCATCCGCAAAAATGGCGTATAAGTATGTACCATTGCTCAAATTGCTAGCGTCGAATTCAATTTGACCTTCACCGGGAGCCAAAGTAAAATCAGCTACAGGCTGTCCGTTGATGCTATAGACCATCAACTTCGCACCGATCATATCTTCTGGTAAAACGTAGTCAATAACGGTCACATCTTCGAACGGGTTTGGACGATTGGTTGCCAATACGACGCGGCTTGCTGCTGCAGGCGTAATTGTTGAAGCATTACCATTTGCAGACTGCTGATCAACCAAAGTATTTACCATCGCCTCCAGGCGATTCAGGCGATCTTGCATCGCAGCCATTTCACGCGATTGCTCATCAATAATCTCATACTGAACATCGATTACTTCTTGTTGGTCTTCAAAGGCTTCCACCAAAACGGGAATCATACCGGTCATATTGACGCTATGTGTACCATCTTCATTGGTGCGTACCAATTCAGGCAATTGACGTTCCAAACCAGCATAATCAATAGCGTAAACGTCCTGGTCTTGCTGACCTTCGAGCGATAATACCTTATCCAAAGCACGATCAATCGTTTTAGCTGCATCGCGATTCGAGCGAGGAGTTTCACTTTGCCATACCCCACCGTTCAAATTAACATCTCCATTTACAAGAATACCTAAGCCTTCGGCACCAGTTCCACCGATCGACAATACCAAAGTACCACAGCTAGCGCTTGTACCATTACGGAATTCCAGATTCGAAGCCGTGTTATTCCACAATACGGTTGGCTGCTTGGTAACTTCGTTGACACCAACATTGACAGAATTGGTTGGATCAAGCTGTGCACGGTAGCCATACAACTGGCAATTTGTACCACCCGGACCACCGGATTCTCCTAAGCCGACAAATTTACCGGCAGGCGAACCGTTAGGTGACAACAAAATATTGTTACCACGGACATCCAATTCAACCGTTGGGCTACTCGTACGGATTCCTACGCGATCTCTAAAGACCCCTCTACCGTTTACAAATAAACCTAGTGTTCCACCAGCTGCAGTTGGACCTAAGCGTGCTACGGTAAATCCGCAGGAGGTTTCAGAGATGTTGTTGTCAAAATTAAATTCGAGATCCACCTCACCGTTGTTCCAAAGGATCGTAGGTATACGCTTCTCAGCCTGGATACCAAAGTTGAATCCATCGGTAGGATTAAGCTGGGTACGCAATCCATAAAGGTTACAAACAGGAGCGGAAGGGCTACCACCAGATTCACCCAGTGCGACGAATTTACCTTGGGTAGGGTCATCTGCATCAGCAGATGGTGCCAGGAATAAATTGTCACCACGAATGTCCGCCTGTGCAATTGGATTGTGGATACCGACGCCCAAACGATCTGACATCGTGACATTACCAAACACTTTTAAACCGGTCAAAGAGGAAATGTCTTCATTAGGGCCAGTGAACTGAGCTACCAAATTACCACAGTTGATACCGGAACCGTTGCGGATCTCAAAACTTTGGTTTGGATTTTCCCAAAGGATGAGTGGCGTAAAATCAACGTCCAATCCGAGGTTTACAGCATTGTTCGTGGCACGCTGAGCGCGGAAGCCATAGAGGTCACATAAATTGCCTCCGCCACCGGGGATACCACCAGATTCACCGATCGCTGCAAATTTAACTGACAATTGCGGGAGGCTTGGCCCCAAGAAAATATTATTACCGCGAACGTCTAACTGGGCAATTGGGTTGGTCGTATTAATTCCCAAACGCGCCTGATCGGTTAAACTCATTCTGGTCGTTCCATCCAGTCGGAAATCTAAACGGCCATTACCACGAGCGTTAATGTATCCATTGGCGTTATCGTGGCCAATTTCTGTCCAATTGCCAAAGCTACCTACTGCACTGGCCCGGATAATACCGTTAAAATTAAATACCTGCGCCATCAACGCACTGGAAAAGAAAAGAAATGCGAGGGTCATTACACCCCAAGTCATGTGATGTTTGATGTTCATACCTTTTAAATTTAGAGGGTTAATAAAAACTGATGATTTATAATGGACACCGAAGTGGATTTTTAGTTTTTATTTTTCACAACCGCTCCCTCTTGGCCGTTGCTATTTATATCTTCATAATTTAATTATTCAATTCAACAATATTTTTAGATTTAATTTTAATTAAAAAACAGTATTAATTATTTCAATTAAAAGATTTTCATTTTAAATCATAATTTATTTTTATTCTCTATAAAAAAATTATTATAACTAATATTTCTTCTCACTTTTCCACATACTTCTCTCATCTGTTACAGCTACGTCAATGCATCACAAAAACACATTAGCTATAAACAGTAAAACAATCCATTAATTTTCACAGCTAGTAAAAATGTAGAAGTCAGGTACTTTTATATTTAAAAACTCATTTTTATTGATAAAAAACGAACTACTTGCTTAGACAACAAACAAGTATTTTTTTATCTAAAATGTACTTTAAATAATCCAGTAGAATCAATAACAATTATTTATTTGGGTATTTAAAATAAATTATTGCTATTCACTCTAACTCATACAGAATTAAAAACATACCAATCCTGTAAGCAATAAGTAGTAAAATATAAAAGTCACTCGCCTCCGAAAGGAGACACTGCAAGTGTGAGTTGAAAATAAATTAAAGCGTGGAAAGGGCTTTAGTTTATTTAAAAAAGTCTGGAGGTTTGGTAGGCTGGAAGGCCTCTGCTATAAAATGTAGTATTTTGTGTAGGTACAAGGTGTAATCACCCGATTGCATTCGAAATATAATAATGTTTTTGCAAAAAGTCTAATTTTATAATATTCTTTTGCCAGTTAGATGACAACTTTAAAAATATTGCAACAAAATGTCATTTACATTAGATAACAATGCTTCTAGGGCCTTGGATTTCTAGCCAGCGGTAGACAATTAGTGGCTATCTAAAACTGCACTTAATGAATACCATTCAGGCTGGCATTACCTTCATTGCGGATCACAAGCTGTTTTATTCCTGGGCATTGAAATGCTATAGATGAGGCTATAGCATCCCTGCGATTAACTGCTCCATGGATGTCGAGCTCCCGATCTAAATGGCTTTGCCCAGTCATCGCTCCGAGCACCACATCAAAGGCATACGTATCGTCCCTCATACTTTAACAGGTTCATAACAGTTTCAAGACTGGTCTATATAGGGTATAGATAAAGGAAAATCTTAATTTTACGAGGTCAAGCAGCAAACAATGTCGAAAGATAGATGTTCGAATTGTTTTGACCATTTTACTAATCAAAATCTCAAGATCATGAAAAAACTGCTATGCGCATTATTAGTATTGAGTGTGCTGGCTTTGCCAAGTATGCAAGCACAGGTTGTCACACCAGCGCCCAGCCCAAATGCTAAAATCGAGCAAAAGGTGGGTTTGACCGACATTACTATTGACTATTCTCGCCCCAGCAAAAAAGGCCGGGTACTTTTCGTAGATGTAGAATCATGGGGAAAGCCATGGCGTACCGGTGCCAACCAATCGACCAAAATCACCTTCAGTGATGACGTCATGGTGGAAGGCAAAAATGTACCTGCGGGTACTTATGCGATCTACAGTATCCCAGATCAAAACAACTGGACTATTATGCTTTACGAAGACCTGAATCTGGGCGGCAATATGAACGCTTACGATCAGTCTCGTGAACTGATGCGCTTTAAGGTAAAAACGCAAATGATGCCTGTAGAAATGGAGACGTTCACCTTTATGGTTTCCGACATCAAAGATAATACAGCTAACATCGGTTTCTGGTGGGGTAAATATCATGTCGCTTTCGGCGTTGAAGTAGAAGTAGAAAAAGTTGTTCTAGCCAGTATCGAAAAAACTATGAAAGGGGTTTCCCGCAACGATTACTACCAAGCCGCTCGCTACTACAAAAACAGTGGCCGCGATTTGAAGCAAGCTTTGGAGTGGGCACAAAAAGCCAACGAAATCGGCGCACGCTACTGGCAGTTGCGTCTCGAAGCGCAGATCCTAGCAGAAATGGGTGACCACAAACGTGCCGTTGCCAAACTGACTGAATCTACTGCTGCCGCTAAAGAAGCAGGCAATACCGATTATGCTGCAGCCAACGAAAAAATGGCCGCGAAGTGGCGTAATAAGTAAATTAGACTTTAGACTTTAGACTTTAGACTTTAAGTCTGTCTACAAAAATCGAAGTGGCCATGCTGCTTCGATTTTTTTTGTGAACTGATTTAACCTTTAGGCAGTCAGAATAAGTTAAAATCAGTCCTATGCCCAAAACTTTTTTCAAAAAAAATGATCCCTTCGGTTACCTTTTTTATCCCCCCGTTATAAAGATTTGAATTGAATAGAAAGATAAAATTATGAAAACTGTTACTTTGACGAATTCCTAGTCTGTTATCTAATTACAAACCGTTCTATCGTCAAAGATAAATCTGTGTGCCTCTACACACCCTACTTTTTTTATCAAACCTCTGCGTACTGACAATTTTTTGAGCAGAAAGATGAAGTGCAGCGATTATTGATATCGCACTGATTTTTGAGAATTAATTGTCAGTATATCAATAAGTCGCAAGCGCGGACAATGGTCTACGCTTGCGCTTATTATTTCTGGCAATCCAAGATAGTCTAAGCCGATCCGGATGGCATAATATGACGTTTTTTAAGAAGTTGATTTAAAGTACGTTCAAAAATGAATCAGAAGCCAATTCTTTTACCAATCGAGTCGATTAAGAAGCGCCATCTCGATAAGAAATACAATGTAAAAGACAGGTACTAAGATCATTCGAGCATCTTCAAAAACTTCGATAACCACTCTTTATCATATCACGCTTTTCCAGATCATTGATTTATCATCAATGATTTGATTTCGAAGCGTATCACCATTGGGTAGGAAGGCAAGCCTTTCGACTAAATTTCATTATCAAACCGTAAAGCATTACAATCAATGGTAAGTTAAGCGCATTTCTCAAATTCTGAACACGTAACCAATTAAGTACTGATCCACTTAGCTCTATGGTAGAATCATTTCACCATCGAGGCCTGAGTATTAATATGGTCTAAGAAGCTGACTGATGCTGCTTGGTACTAAGAGATTGCTATGCTTCACATCAAATCTTTCGAATCATGAGAATATGGACATGTATCGTTATCATGTTGCTTTATTGCTCTATTGCCCTGGCTAATGTGGCAAGTTTCGCGGAAGTAAGAGAGATCGCTAAAGAGAGCGATTTCCCACTTCGCCAACAGATAGTTGAACGAATCAATAAAGAAGGGCCATTAAAAATCAAATGGTTTCGTTCACCTCTGGAACTCAGAACAGTTCTTTTAGATCAAACTCTAATCCCCATTTTAGAAGACTACGAATCGCAAATCGAGCTGGAAATTGTTTATGTACTTAATCAAAATGAAGCCGGACAATTTAAAGCCTTGGCTGGTCCTGCAGAATTAGAGGAAATCACCCGGCAATTAGTTTTGCAGGAGTATTATCCAGATCAATTCTACAGGTATTTAAAAATTAGAGGTGATGTACTATTCAGAGATGATTGGGAAAGCACTATTCAACTTTTAGGCTTATCAGTATCTCGCTTCAGATCTCAAATGCAAGAGGAAAACATCAAAAAACTTTTGCAAGAACATCATAATCACCTTGAAGCATCTTTTTCAGAATTTTATGATTCCCCTATACATATCAACAATCAGCCTTTTTTCAATGACCCTGCCTCATTCGAAGAAAGTTGTTGTAATATTTTCCAATGCCTTTGGAATTGTTTGGAAGGTGAATTTGGAGAAGACCCCCTTGAAACCTTTACGCTTTTCCGGGATATTTTTCAGGACTGTCCTGAATGCAGGTACCTTGCATTAAATAAATGTTGGGATTGTATTGAATCCCTTATTATTGTAATTACTGATGTGGGAGAATGTATTCTTGATTGTATCGTTAATCCCTGTGATTTTGATGGAGAAATCAGTTGTCAAATTAAAGACGAGTATTGTCATAAGACCTACTCCATGCTTCCTACATACAATCCGGCAGGCCCTCCTATACCAGTAATATTTAGAAACGCTACTTGTGAAAAATGCCCAATCATAGAAGATTTCACCAATGCACTAGGTGATAGAATTCTGAGCATAAAAAGTTTTCCACGTGGCAGTGATAGCCCAATTCCGGGTGTCACCACTATAGGGGAGATATATAGTCAGACGCCGACTAGTTATAAATATAAATTTACGAAAAACGATGAGACGATTGATGAAAATACCGTAGTCGTACCGTCCAATGGAACACAACCGGTTACACTGACTCTATTCAATATTGATAGTTATGATCCCGAACCGAACGATGTATTTGTTTTAGAATACGAAGGGATGGGAGGTTATGAAGAATGTTTCAAAGGCAAGTATATCATCAATGTAAGTTGTCCTTTTGTCACTTTTTCGTATGAAGATGACGGATTTAGAATCACCTTACAGCAAGATGGTTATCCGATTGACTACTACATCGATTATTATATTACAGATTTTGAAGGTAATTTACTGATAAACAGTTTTGGAACATTAAGTCAAAATGAAGAAACCCTGGTCCAAACCAACTTCGAGTATGATGTCGAATATTGTTTAAACTATACAGTAATTCCGGCAACTCCGGGAGGTGGTCTCGGCATCCTGGCAGACTGTGCAGATCCTATTTGTATCATCACTGAAAAGTGTGAACTGAGTGCATTTACCATAGACCTGGACTATGAATCGTATATGGATGAATCTGCCCCCGGTGAAAACGATGGAAAAATTGTATTAGATGCAACCGGCGGATCGGGTGATTTCGTATTCATCAACCTAGCTTCCCCCGATGAATTTGGCTCAGAGACCTTTACAGGCCTGGGTGCCGGACTGCATTGTTTTGTAGCGATTGATTTAAATACAGGTTGTGAAAGTGATGCCTTTTGTCTTGAAATAGCCTTAGACTGCACGCCCGACGAAGGGCCTCAAATCAATAACGATGGGCAAATCGTAGGAGAAGATCCGCCTCCCGGAGGAGAGAATGATGGTAAACCCGACGAAAATGGCGAAAGACCTGAACAGCGGCCAAATGGTGATCGCCCCGGAGATGGTAATTCTGATGCTGATACTTCCTCTGCAACCGACGACCCCGGTAATAATGACGGTGCTTCATGCCTGGAGTTATCCTCAATTATCACCCACCAATCTGGTGCTGGTTTGAATGATGGAAGTATTCAGGTCAATCCTAGCTTAGGCATTCCGCCTTATCATTTCTACTGGGCTGACATTCCGGGAGAAGGCATAAATATTCGAAGCAATCTGGCCCCCGGAGAATACTGTATTACAGTATACGCCGACTTTGAAAACGGTTGTTGCACTGCTTACGAGTGCTTTACTGTACTTGGTGTTTGCGATGTCAGTTCAATCGAGGTTCCGGTCATTGATCAAGATTCTCCGACTTCCTGTAATAGTAATGATGGGATTCTTAAGATTGATGCTACGCAGATCACTGGCGGAACATCCCCCTATAGTTTCAATTGGAGTAATGGTTCGACTAATTCCGCACTTTTTGGCCTGGCTGCTGGGAATTACTCCGTTACGATCACGGATGACAACGGTTGTTCTACCACCGAGTCTATGGTACTGGAGGCATTAAATCCATTGCTTTTAAACCCACAGGTCATCAGCACCACCTACCCTGACTGTGATGGTGCCATTGAATTAAAAATTCAAAATGGTATTCCTCCTTATAGCGTTACTCTAAGCCTGAATGGCCAGATGGTCAATTCTTATGAAGGGAACAGTTCTGTTTTCACTTTCGATGGATTATGCGTAGGCAACTATACCATTACAGTGGAAGACGGTGGAGGCTGTACAGCTACTGAAGATGTTAATCTTGAAGCCTGTGGTTTTATCGTCATTGACGATCCGGTGATCACCAATTCCATTGGTTGCCAAAATTCAGCTGGAGAACCTTACACTACCGGTTCTATTGATTTTGGAACAAGTACGCCTGAAACTGGCCTGCCTCCTTATACTTACGCATGGAGTAATGGTGCCAATACTTTATCCATTAGTGATTTGGCCGTTGGGCAATACTTCTTGACGATCACCGACAATGGTGGCTGTTCAACTGTATATAGCTACCTCATAGGTACGGAAAATAGCGTCAATGAGTTTTCTGTATCCATTGTTGATATCCAGCACGATATGCAGAATAATTGCGAAGGCAGTATTACCGCACACATTTATTACACTGGAAATAGTGGATATATCAATGTCGATATATTACCTGGATTCCAATCCTTCGAGCTACCAAAACTTGGTAGTGCCATTGATGAAGAAGTGACATTCACTGGGCTATGTGCCGGAGAGTATACCATTGTTGCGGCTACACAGGAGGGTGAGCCAGCTATAGTAGCATGTGAGATTGAACAACAGACCACGGTCATCGCATGTCCTGATTTTCAAATACTCACCGAACCAGAAATCATCAATCCTTCGAATTGCAACGCAAACGATGGTTCCATCACTTATTCATCGGCCAATCCAAGTGGGGGAACACCACCGTATAACTGGATTTGGAGTAATGCCACAAACAGCGAATACAGCATTGATAATCTTGAGACTGGTATATATTCCCTAACCGTAGTAGATGCTAATGGCTGCATGATCGAAAAAACATTTGATCTTACCGTACCTAACGATGCCGGTTATACTGAATTACAGATTGTGCAACAGCCGATTAATGGTTGTGACGGTGAGATTCTCGTAACAGGTATTCCAGGAGTATCACTTACTTTGATCTTACCAAATGGACAAGATGTTCAAGGTGTAATCAATATCCTAAATCAAGCTACGTTTGACGACCTCTGCGTTGGTGATTACACACTTACCGCAACAGATGCTAACGGCTGTGAGGAGATTATTGAGTTCAATCTTGCAGGCTGTGATCCAATTACTTCTCTGGGTACTGTCGATGCTAATCCTCCTCTTAATTGTGGAGATGCTAACGGTAGTATTAGATTTATAACGACCCCATCAGGAGGTATGGCTCCGTACACTTACCTTGCCACCGATGAAAATGGCAATACTTATAGTCCACAACCAGGCAGTAATATTATTAATAATCTACCATCTAGCATGTATACGATCACAGTTACGGATGCATTAGATTGTTCTGCCGAATTTATGATTGAACTATTATCAACGGGAGAGCCAGAACTCGCCGCCTCTGAGGTTGAACCTGAATGTGAAGACGAAGCAAATGGTGAAATCTTATTGTTCATTACCAATAATGGTTCGGGCACAGTTAATAACACATTCAGCATTGTCCCGACATTGCCAACCGTCCAAATTAATGAGGATAATACTTCCGCTGAGATCACAGGTCTGGAAACTGGTAATTACAATGTGGTGGTTACTACAGATAATGGTTGTTCATCAACGTTTCCGTTCTTTGTTGATGAAATTTTGAGCACCGGCGTTTTCCAATTCACCTCGACACCAACTGTCTCCACATCCTGTCCATTTCAAGCTACCGGTGGAGTAAGCATTAGTGTAGCGGGTGGTAATCCAGGTTATAGTTTACGCTTAAAAAATGTGAATAATCCTCAGTCCGTTTTCTACACCCCGGCAATCGGCCCTGAGCCTTATACCGCAAATTTTGAGAACATCCCCGCTGGCACCTATACATTAAGGGCCAAAGATGATTGCGATCGGGAAATTTTTTACCCGGAGCAAATTACTATCAACGCCTTCCCGGCCATGAACATTGAGCTCAACGCTTTGAGTGAATGCCAAGAAGGTTTAGTAAGTACGGACTTGGTGGTCCAGGGCCCCGGTACTGCTGTTGAATTCGAATGGAGCAATGGTGCGACCACTCAAAATCTACAAAACGTTCAGCCAGGCACTTATTCCGTTACAGTTACAGATGCCAATGGCTGCACAGAAAGTGCTCAAGTGACCCTTGAGGCTTATATTGAAGTATCCACAGAATTACGTAGAGAATTCAACGTCTGCTGGTATGAAGGTCGCGTAGTTGGAGCAGGCCTTTTAGAAATCAGAATTGAAAACGGTCTGCCAATTCCCGGAGTAGGTTTTGAGTATGACATGACAGGACCTGATGGCTATAATCAAAGTGGAAGTACAACCGATCGTGACCTTGAATTCGCTAATATTTTAGAAGGTGGTGAATTCACCCTGGAGGTTACCGATAAGTGCGCGACTTATACTTTCACCTTTAACTTGGCTAATCAAGTTATTATGGCAGATGATATTAGTACCGGTGCCTTTCCTCAATGTATTGCTCAAGAAGAATGCGACGGTCGTTTACTCGAATTCCCCGCAGGATTAGCGACACCCGATAAGCCCGCTCAGGTATCAGGACTAGGGGATGTTTGGATAGAAATTAATAACGATTGTACTTATGAGGTTTTATGCCGAAATGGAGGGTATCCAAGTAGTTTAGTGGAATATCAATTTACCGGTATAACAGGAACCGGAGAAACGCTTTCGCCGTATTATCAAGGGTCTTATGATCCCGAAAACCCCGATGATGCTATTTGTGAAGAGCTCACCTTCTGTAAAGTCAATGTCAACATCGTTGATGCCGTGTACGGCTATAGTGTACAAGGAACTGAATATCGTGAAACAGATCGTGTCTCTCGTCCTGAATTATTAACTGAAGAAACTTATGTTTCGAATCAGGGAGCAGAATATTTGGTATGCGATTGGAGTACGGAGGATTTATTTGTAGTGTATTGTTCAGGTGAGATTATTTATCAGTCTTGTGTTCCAATATGCAGCGGGTCCAACCAAACCTTGACTTCGCAGTTGGATGCTGATAACTGTCAGATGATATACACTTGTACAACAACCGACGATGAAGGCAACACAACGGCTTCTACTCAAGTAGAAGATATACCAACTCAAAACTGTTTTTATTACAATCCAAGTGGCCCTTCTATCTGGACAGAAATCGAGATTTGTACAGCAGGTGAAAGCATTACTGTATTAAACGAAAATGTAGGCCACCAGGAAGAAACGCCGGAAGAGGCTGAAATGTGCTGTGTCGCCTACGGTTTCCGATGTCCCTATGCACTTTTACCTGATCTACCCGCCGACTCCAGAAATGAACTGACCGGTGAACCTTTTGAGATTGAAAAGTCATTTGAGACCAAAATCTTCCCGAACCCCATGAATGATCAGTTTACCGTGGAATACCATGTAGAAAAAGCTACAAAAACAACGGTAGAACTATTGTCATTGACCGGGCAGGTTATTCAAAAAATAGTGGTCGACTCGCATACTGGTTGGAATAATTTAGAATTTAATGTAGACCATCAAACCAGTAGTGGTATCCTATTTTTAAGAATCCAAAACGGGAATGATGACACAGAACTTCATAAAGTGGTTAGAATGAAGTAAGCCAATTTAAAACTTAGTTTTCATAAACTAGTTTCTAACGGTATCGGAATTATCCGGTGCCGTTTTTTATTTTACCTATGTTTTCTTTTGTCAGGTATAACACACTTTTCCACCCCCTACTTGTTGTTATTTAAATATTATTGTTATAAATTATGTTTTTCCTACCTCAGGTTTGCCCATTGAGGCGAACAGTTACTTTGCCTAAGTGATTTTTTAAAATACCAATTCATCTTTATCCTATCTCAGGGTGATCCAGATGCACTCTTCCTCTTTGCCTAATGTGTATGCACTCGTTGTGGTATTTTTTATTTAATCACTTTAAATATTTTAATTATGAAAAACACAACCCGCCTCAGCATCACATGCATGATGTGTTTCGTCTTCAGTTTATTCATGTCATTATCGCTACAGTCACAGGATGGTCCACTCTATCCGAGTGACTGTGACTCAGAGATTAATTTAGCCTATTTTGAGTATGAAGCCAATGGACTTACCGTTACTTTTTACGCCGTCAATGCATTGAGTTTTATCGGACATCGATGGGATTTTGATGATGGAAATGGATTAAATAACTACCCCTCCGGACAATCCCAATGGACGATTACCTACCCGGGGCCTGGTACTTACGAAGTCTATCACTATCACGCTGATTACCCTTGTACCGCCACGATCACACTACCGATTACGCCACCGTGTACCGATAATATCTTCAGCATTGGTACATTTTGTAATTTCAGTGATCCCCTCCCTTGTGATCCTTGTGAAGTAGAAGTGAATAATTATCTGGATTTATGTCTGATCAATCAGGATGGCTTTCGCATCTATGAATTGGGATTACCCGCCGGCGTCTCTGGCTGGACCGTCAATGGCGTTGCGCAAGGCGGTGGCGCTTGTATCGCTCTCACTCCTTTTGATCCAATGGAAACTTACGAGGTCTGCGCCACCATTATTTTTTACGACGTAGATGGCTCAACCTGTGATGAAACCGTTTGTACCATTATTGGCGACTGCGGTGAAATGCGTCGATCGGAAAATCATCATCAAACGAATGCCATCGACTTTGATGCTTTTCCTAATCCGACCCAATCGGCGCTTAACATCAAAAATCCATCCCCACATTTGGTCTATGCCCAACTATTCGGCATGGATGGACAACAGGTCAAAATCCTAAACCTTCCCGCCTCAAGTACGCAAAGTCTGGCGCTCCACCAATTGCCCTCAGGCATTTATACGCTACAGATATTTGATGGAAATGGAAAAACGCTACACAGTAAACGCATTGTCGTGAATAAATAAGGCGACACTCGCTTTCACGTAAAAAGCCCGCTGATAATGACCAGCGGGCTTTCCTTTTGAGGGTACTATCAGATATTTATTTTAAATCATCTAGTGCGTCCAGCAATTCCACCGCCGCCGCGTGGTGGTCGGCTCCCGAGTCGGCGGCTAAGGATTGGAGCAAGGCTTGGGCTGAAGCGACATTGCTTTCTTTTAGATAGGCCAATGCACTATACCAACGTGCCTGATCTGCGTAATTAAAATCTTGTCGGTCCAGAATCTGTTGAAAATACTGGCGAGCAGTGGCAGGTTGATTTAATTCTAATTGCATAATACCGGCCACCAGGAGCCATTCCGAAGTATTGGCTGATTGGTCTTGCAGCTGCGCTTGGAGCAAAGGCCAAGCCGCAGCGTAATCACCTGCTCGATATAATTCCTCGATCCGCCGCAAATCGGCTTCTCCGTCGGAGCGGCGGCCACTGTTCAAATCATAAGCAGCGTAATAATCGACATAAAGCATTTCGGGAGAGCTGGCGCCTGAGCCCCAAAACCACCAGCCCAGCGCAGCGATGAGAAGCAAAATGGTCGCTGCCGCCGCTAAGCGTGGCCAAAGTGGGCGCACTCGGGCGACGGTCGCAGGGCTTTCGCCAAAGGCTTCGGTGTGAATATTTTGCAGTTTTTGCTTGAGGGCCTGGCGTGCGTGCGTTTCGATGCCATCGATGAGTTCGCGGCGCTGGGCAACCGCTAGCTGTAGCTCGATATCTTGCGTGAGCTGCACACGGAATTCGGCTGCCTCATCTTCAGGCAGGCGGCCCAGAATAAAATCGTCGATCTTGCTATTGTTGTTAGTATCCATTTTGCTGTTACTTTAAGGCATTTTTGAAGCCTGGCAGAGATTGCAACAAAGCTTTTAGACGCTTCATACAGTTCGACTTTTTATTCTTAGCCACCTGTTCGTTAGCAAAGCCCATTTGCTCGGCAATGGTCTTCATCCGTTGGCGCTCGAAATAAAAAAGCGTAAGTACACGCTTGCAATCGTCTCCCAGTCTGTTCATCAGCTCAGCGACCAGCGTCTGGCGCTCGTTGGTTTCGACTATCGTCAGACTTTCCGCGGGAATTGGAATCGACTCAATGGTATCATCAATTCCGGTTAGTCGTTTTTGGCGGCGTAAGCTATTGCGCCAAAGATTTTTACAAACCGAATACAGATACGTTCGAATCGAACAACTTAGCGTTAATTCTTTTAAACGAATCTTCTCATAAAAAACAATTATCGCATCCTGAAAAATGTCGGCAGCATCGGCCTCCGTACCATTATTTTTGGTAATAAAGGCCGCGATGACCGGATAATCACGCGTGTACAGATAACGTAACATTCGATCTCGCTCTGCTTGAATTTCTGACTGCAACCCCGCTAATATTTGCTCATCGGGTAGCTGATTCATTGAACAGTATAATGGTTAATACAACAAATTTGACAAAGGTAACTTTTCATCGACAAATCCTTTTCCTAAACCGGGAGGACTTGAATGTCCTGACAAATATGCGTTGCTTTTACTGAGAAATACAATGCAAGGGGGGAATTAAGACATTGTTCCCAACGAATTTCGACAGCTACATTCCATTTCTGGGGTGCCTTTTACCCGATTTATCTAGGCTCAAAGTTAAAATATGGGCTATTTTAAGAAAAAAACAAAAGATTGGGCAATCGACTGTTACCTTTTCTCCACGACGGTTATAAAGGGTTGGAAAGTAATGAATAGAAAACGAATTCGTAAATCTCTGCACATCAAGATCACCTAGCCGCTACTTGCGGTTAGTTTCTATTCATTCTTTCCAAGTAGCACCTTCCGGCCCTGTCGGAGGGTGCGTTTACTAACGCTCTTTTCCAAATACTTAAAAGAATGAATGATGAAAAATATTTTATTTCTCCAGCCGAGCACAATCCTATTATTATTGTGCACACTATTTACGAATAGTCTACTTGCGAATAATGATCCTAAAACACCTGTGGCTACCCTTGGTAGTATCAAAAATGAGAGCAGTGGCACCGATGACTATGTCAAAATTTCAGTCAATGATTCATGCGATACCGAGATTGTGATCCAAGTATATCTGACTAATTTGGAAGACATTTTGATTCCTGGCCCCCCTCACACCTATACCTTAGCCCCAAATTATCCACCGATGTATCTATCGTTTTCAATTGCGGGTTATCCTACAGTTATTCAGCAACTCGTAGAGTTTGAACAAATCGAAAACCCTTATAATACTCAACCCTTGTTCCGATCACTTGCCGTGGCGAATTATGATTTCTCGGGAGAATGTATCGCCATCCCCGAATCAGGTGGTGAACCGGTGCCTAATTTCGAATTCTTCCTTGAATTGGAATTACTCCAGCTTGATGCCGGCGTCTATTCTACCTATGACGCCTGTGCTTATGCCGGCGAGGATGATATTTTCTCTTGTTCGTTTTTTAAATACGCGGGAAATTGTCCTGGCGATCCTATCCCAAGCGGTGGTAATTCTAATCTGGGTGGTAATACTACGGGGGCCCAAAGTTTTCATGCTGGTAGCCAAGCACAGAAAGAAAGCTCAAATGGCGAGACATTCAATTTTGGACCAGCAGATTGCCGCAACGAGGGATTAACTAGTAAACGCGTTGATTTTAAAGCTTTCTGCGAAGCTTGTGAGCTAAGTGCCCCAAATGCATCAATACTGGGCCTGAACGCTCCAACAGATTTACCCGAATCTACAGCCTTTCCAAATCCATTTTCGGATCAAGTTAGTGTCCAATGGTCTACTGTCAATTCCATGGAAAGTGTAACTTTACTTGATCTCTACGGAAAAGTGCTGCGTCAATGGTCATCTAACGAGCTTAAAGAGTTGACCACCTTAGAGATCAATACAAATGATTTACCCAAAGGTGTTTATTTTATCCACTTACAAGAAGAAGCAACAGAAAGTAAGACCTTAAAGGTCATCAAACAATAATTAACGACTTGTCCAAATGACTTGGATAAAGCATCTAAGTCATTTGGATATTTAATTCTCTGCGATAGCAGCTTAGTCCAAACATTTTCACACAAGATATCTTCCCCAAAATTCAAAGCGCTGCATTATCTAATTTTTAATTTATACTGACATTTCATAATTAATTCAAATTAAAAAAATGAAAACTTATTTTTCACTTCGGCTATGTATTATTTTCCTTTTAGTTTTTAGTTTAAAAAATCTAGGATTTGGGCAATACAATTTTACCAGTACCGAACCAGTAGCTACTTTAGGTTCTATTAAAAACGATGGAAGTGGCACCGGTGGCCTGACCGTCTACATTATGGATGACTCCTGCGCCAACAATATTAAGCTGAGAGTAAAACTCGTTAATGTAGATGACTTCATTGAAATAGACGACGAAATATTCCTTACGTTGAGTGAAAATTATCCACCAATGTATTTGGCTTACTCCATCAACAATGGACCAATTGCCTATGAGCATGTCGATTATTTCACCCCGGACGAAAGCAGTAATTATTTATATTCAATATGGGAAAAAACATCCTACGATTTTTACATCAGTAATGAATGTAATCAACTGGCCAATAGCCCAAGTTTGGATTACGTTAACATCCCCGTTTATGTCGAATTAGTCACACCTGCTGCAGAAACACCAACAGGATACATACAATATCCTGCTTGCCTATTTACAGGTTCAAATCAGATTTTCTCCTGTGAGTATACCGATTGTGCCGGTGATGGAATTGATGGTGACAATACGAGTGGACATTCATCTCGTCCCGATGGTCCTTCACAAAGTGCTAATAGTCGCAATGATGACGATGGTTGCAACAATGAAGCAATTGCTTTAGGAAATTTTTCTTATCATGTAGTCTGTCGATCTTGTCTGGGAGATGGGAAAGTCCCAACCAGAGGAATTAACGCGAGTTTAGGCCACGGTATCGATGATGGGATTTCGCCAGAATACAATATTTATCCAAATCCATTTCTGAATGCCATCACGGTACAATGGAACAGTGATTTGTTAATCAATCAAATGACTTTACAAAATACAAGTGGTAATATTCTGATGAGTTGGAGTGAAAGTGACCTTATTGATGTTAATAATTTAGACATTAATACCTTGGCCATCGAGAATGGCATTTATATCTTAAGTATTTATACTATTGACGAAGTCTCGACTTTCAAGTTGATTAAGCAATAAACTATAAAGATTTGTATTAGACGGTAGGTTGAAAATCATTATTTATGCAAACTACTGTCTAATACTTTTCATCAAAACAAAAATACCGATAGACACAAAAACAAGTATCATGTATAGTCCATAACCATCTACAAAAGCAAACACAAATGAGTCAACGCTCCTCCTTTTTCATGTTGTTTATTTTGGCCTATTGTCTTCCCGTATTTTCAAGTGCACAAGAGGAAGATTCTGTTCTCGTTAAAAAAGGAGATGAATATCAATTTAAGGCCGTTGACTTTTTTGGTAAAAATCAAATTGACAGTGCACTGGCCAATTTAATTATTACCGCGGATTTCTACCAACGCGGTAGAAGTCCTTATAAATACACCAGTACATTAAATGATATTGCTTTTGTTTATTATTATCAAAAACGATTCTCCGAGTTTGAACCTATTGCATTCAAAGCTTATGAATACGCCGTAAAGCATCTTGAGCCAGATCATGAAATCACCATTCGTTCTCACAACACCTTACAGGCTTACTATTATTCAATTGGTAATTTTGATCGAACAATCGATATTTTAAAAAAACTGTTGAATATTAGAAAAAGTAAAAAAGATAATAAACTCGAAATTGCGACAAATTATCTCAATTTAGCCAACGCTTATAAATTTAACGGAGATCAAGAAAATGCGTTTAATTATTTACAAAAAGCGTTGAGCATTCAACTGGACACTTTACCTAATACTCCAATCATTGGTGAAACGCACAAAGATATCGGCCTGCTATTTCACGATATTGGAGAGCTTGATTCGGCCTTAGTTTATTTTAAGCGAGCGGAAGCATTTCTAGCGCCAGTCAACAGCAAAAGCCCTTTGATCAGTAACAAGGTAGACAATCTCATTTTGACGGCTAGCACATTAAATAAAAAAAGAGAATTTACCACCGCCGAATATTATTTAGAAAAAGCAGGAAAAATATTATCCAACGATTTTTATAAGATAAAACTACTCGAAACGCAAGCAGAAATTCATTTTTCTAAAAATGAATTTAATCAAGCTTTGAAGTTTTTGGAAGAAGCTAATCAAATTGCGGAGCAAAGCGATAAAAAAAATACGCCGCCTTATCGTGCGCGGCGATTTCAATTAAAAGGAGACATTTATTCTAAGCAAGGACAATTAAAAGAGGCCATTGCCAATTATCATCAGGTCTTACTTACCTTATCTCCCGTTTTTACCGATCAGGAGGCACAAAACAATCCTCAGCCCGAGCAATTTTTATCCCCTTCGGATGCTTTAAAGGGATTACAAGGAAAAGCCCAGTCTTTTTATCGGCGCTATTTGCAAAACAATTCACTCGAAGATCTCCAGGCAGCCTATGGTGCCTATCGGGTCGCCACGGAACTCATCCGTGATATTCGGCAAGGCATAATTGGCGTTGAATCCAAAAAAATATTGTCCGAAAAATCAGTAGCTATTTACGAAGGTGCCATTCAGACGGCCTTGGAGCTTTATCAAAAAGAAGGCGATCCGAGCTATCAGTCAGCGGCCTTTTTATTAGCAGAAAGTAATAAAGCGTTGCTGCTCCTTGAAAATATTAATGAGCAGGCCGCCAAAGGTTTCGCCGGTATCCCGGACAGTCTGCTTCGACGCGAAAAAGATTTGAAAATTAAAATTGCGCACTTCCAAAAACAGTTGCTCGAAAACCAGGCCGATCCCAGTGCTCAAAATAATCTCAAGGCCGATATTTTTGCCGCTCAACAAAAACTCAATCAGTTAACCGAAGATTTCGAAAATAATTTCCCGCGTTATTATGCCCTTAAATATCAAAACGACCCGGTCGATTTGGAACAATTGCAAGCCAGTCTCGTCCAACAAGATCAGGTCCTTTTAGAATATTTTGTGGGTGAACAATCAATTTATTTATTTGTGGTAACGCCCACTGAATTAAAGACTCATCAGATCAATGAGCCCGAGCAAGTTGCGAATGCCTTATGGCAGCTGCGCTCTATGCTGGCTACACCTCCCGGCGAAGACGACGCTCAAACAGCCTTTACGGCTTTTACCAACGCCGCCTATTTGCTATTCGATAAGCTGGTCGCCATAGGATTGACGCAATTAGAAACGTCTTATTCTCGCTTAGTCATTATCCCGGATGATCTATTGAATTATTTGCCTTTCAATTTGCTACTCAGTGAGCCCGCCCATCCCGAGCGTCCGGGATATAGCCCGAGTCAGCTCCATTATCTTTTGGCAGATTATCCGATTGGGTATCACTACTCCGCTACCCTACTTGATAAAAGTCAGCAACAAGCGAGACACGATTTTGATCATGAATTTATGGGCTTTGCCCCCAGTTTTCGGGAGGGCAGAAATGTGGTCAATCGGAGCTGTACGGCCGATGAATTATACAGCCTACGTTGTAGCGAGTCTGAAGTAGCAGCTATCAGTACACTACTACAGGGGCAGCAAAGTGTAGGGTCGGCCGCGAATACTGTGACTTTCACCGAGCAAGCGGCCAACTATCGCATCCTGCACTTGGCCACTCACGCCTGCGTAGATGAAACGGATGCCAATCTCAATAAAATCTTTTTCACCGATGATTTTCTCACCAACGAAGATCTATACAATCTCGATTTACAGACCGAGTTGGCCGTTCTTAGTGCTTGCAATACCGGCTTTGGTGAATTGGTACGTGGCGAAGGCGTCATGAGCCTGGCGCGCGCCTTTATTCAGGCCGGTTGCCAAAGCACGCTGCTCAGCATGTGGGCCGTTGACGATTGTGCCACTTCCGAATTGATGGTCGGATTTTACGAAGCGCTAGAAAGCGGCGCCGCCAAAGATGAAGCACTGCAGCAGGCGCAATTAGCCTACCTCGAAGCCGCTAGCAGATCCAAACAGCATCCTTATTATTGGGGAGCCTTTGCACAATACGGCAATGCCCGGGCACTCTCCGGCTCATCGCCAAGTTGGTGGTGGCTGGGCGGAATCGGGCTCATTATCTTAGGATGGATCGGTTGGCGTTTTTTCAAACCATAAAACGGATCATTTAGTACTCGTTTTGAAATTTACATAGTTTATATATTCTTTAGCTTTCCGCTTGAGCTGGCTTTTCTTGCGCAGGCCCCATCAGCATATGCAGCAAGAAACTAAAGATGATCACCAAGAAACAACCAATAGGATTCAACCAAAGGTAAGCGAGTTTATAAAATCCGTAGATATAAAAAATGATACCCTGCGAGATCAAAGCGGCACCAAATACCGCAGTACCTCGGATACGTTTGAAGAAGAAGGCCACCGCAAAAATCCCCAGAATCGGGCCGTAGAAAATGGAACCAATGATATTGACCGCCTCGATTAAATTATCAAATAAGGACGCAAAATAGGCAAAGATGAGTGCTACAACTCCCCAACCAATCGTCATCCATTTGGACGCTTGCAAATAATGCTGATCCGTCGCTTTGGTCACGATGAGTCGACGATACATATCAACTACCGTAGTGGTGGCTAGGGCATTCAGCTCGGAAGCTACCGAAGACATTGCCGCCGAGAAGATCACGGCCAGTAATAATCCGATAAGTCCTACCGGCAAATAACGCGTAATAAAAGTGATAAATACATAATCATCATCCTTGGTTTCCGCTTCATCGTCCACTTTCAAAATCAGCTCATCTACCTGACTCTGAATGCTTCTTTCCTCAGAGAGCAGATCTTGCACACGCACCCGAGCAGACTCTGCTTCAGCGGTCGCATCCGCATCGATTGCATTAATCATAGAACGAATCTCTTGCTGCTTATTATCAAACACATCGGCATAGGCCGTTTCCAGATCACGCAATTCCGAAGCGTAGATCGAGTTCTCGACTTTTTCAATATTATTCTCGTTGAAATGGACTGGTGGCTTGGTAAACTGGAAGAACACAAAAACGAGTATCCCCACGAAGAGTACCAAGAATTGCATCGGGACTTTCACAATTCCGTTGAATAGCAATCCTAATCGACTTTCTGTCAAAGATTTACCGGAGAGATAGCGCTGAACCTGTGATTGGTCCGTTCCAAAATAGGACAAAAACAGAAACACGCCACCCAAAATCCCAGTCCAAATATTGTAGCGATTAGACAAGTCAAACTCAAAATCAACTACATTCAGTTTTCCTAACTTTCCTGCCACACTAACGGCATCTCCAAAGGATACGCCTTGTGGCAGTTGAAATACCAAGATCACCGCCGCGATAAACATCCCCGTCAGGATGACAATCATTTGTTGTTTTTGGGTGACACTTACGGCTTTGGTCCCTCCCGAAACCGTGTAGAAAATCACTAAAGCACCAATACAAAAGATGGTGATTTTCAAATCCCATCCCAAAATGTTGGATAAGATAATAGCCGGAGCGTAAATCGTAATCCCCGCGGCGAAGCCTCTTTGCAAAAGAAATAAAAAGGCAGTGAGTACCCGAGTTTTTAAGTCAAACCGCCCTTCGAGGTATTCGTAAGCCGTATAAACTTTGAGGCGATAATAAATCGGTAAAACAAAAATACACAGGATCACCATCGCGATTGGTAACCCAAAATAAAACTGGGCAAATCCCATCCCATCTTCGTAGGCTTTACCCGGTGTAGATAGAAACGTAATGGCACTAGCCTGAGTAGCCATGATCGACAAGCCGATGGTCCACCAGGGCAAATCACGATCACCTAATAAGTAGCTGCGAACGTTATCGACCTTACGCGTCTTCCAGACGCCATAGGCTACAATCCCGAGCAGGGTACAAAGCATTACCGTCCAATCAATGGGGTGCATATCGTTGGTTTTCTTGGGTTAGGAGTAATAGCGAGTAAAGAGGTAGAAGGCAATGATAATGAATAGGTGCAGTATGAGCACCATCCAGTATAAATTGCGCCACTGGCCAAGGATTGGAGGCCGTTCATCGTCGGATCGTGAAGATGGTTTTTTGTTGGTCATTGGTTGTTTACATTATGGTGTTACCAAGCCCCAATAACGGGGTGATTTAATTGCTCTGAGACGGGGTGGTAGACAATAATTTGTCCGTAATGGTGAGTTGAATGACCGTTAATCAAGGTCAGAATTCTTAGTTGACGCATGCCCGCTCGATAATTTGGTCGTCAAATTAGGGATAGCAGCACTAAGGCTGCTTCCCAACAGAAATCAAGTTCGTAAACAGGCGGAATGCGCCGGGCACGCCAGCCGGCAATTCCCGAAACCAGGAGTAGCCCGAATAGATATAATGCCCTTTGCCGTAGCGCGCAACCAGTAATCCACCATCTTTGGGGGTTTCTCCAGGATCGTTACTCGACAAAATCGTTTCGTATTTTTCATCCCACTCGTTGGGGAAATATAGGCCGCGCTCTTGTACCCAACCTTCGAAATCTTTTTCAGTAATCTTGTTGGGAAAATTCAACACCGGATGATCCGGTTGCAGCATACGTACCTCAGCCTCTTCGACAGTTACCCGTTCCCGGGACAATTTTATGGGGTAAGGCGCTAAATCTTTGGTCACTAAGCGGTGGCTGGTGTTGTATTGAACAATCATCGTCCCCCCCTGCTCAACGTATTCCATCAAGCGAGGTTGGTAAAACTTGAGACGATCCACCGTGTTGTAGGCACGGATGCCAAGGATTACAGCATCGAAGCGCCGTAGGTTCTCTGGCGTGATATCCCGATCTTCCAACAAGGTCACGGTATAGCCAATTTGCTCCAGACTCTCGGGAATCGCATCGCCGGCCCCCATGATATAACCAATATTCTGACCGGCGCGCTGTAAATCAATGCGTACCACTTCGGCATTAGCCGCTTCAAGCACAGTTTGGGTTGGAATATGATCGTATGCAATGATTTTAACCCCATCCGTATATTGTCGGCCATCAACATCCACGATCGCTTTGATCTTCGCTTTGGATTGCGTAGCTGATGGATATAGTTTAAAGGAAACACGTTGCTCTTCGCCTTTCAAGCTCAAGCTAAAATCCTGATAGGCAGGTTCAATACGCCAGCCCTCTGGATATTCAAGACTGATTTTTCCCTGCAGTTCTGGCTTACCAGCTTTCACCACCACATTGATGGTTTGCGGATCATCGCTGGCAAAGATGTAAATTTGTTCTTCAATATTAGCGAACACTTCCGGCATCACTTCGAAAGGGCGATAGGTCTCCCCCATCACCGGATCATTCTTTTTATACACAACCGGCAAGGTCATATCAAAGTCAACTCCCTTGATTTTGAAATCAAAACGGACTTTTAAATCGCGGGGCGTTTCCGGTAAGCCACGCATCAGCTGATCCTCTACCGCATACATCCCTAGAGAAGCTTCCTGATTGAGCCAATATGGCGTCGTCAGTTGCATATCTTTGGGTAATCGGATATTTTGAAAATACTTAAAAGCCTGGTTGTTGACGAGCTCGTCAGCGAAGGTGGTATCGCGATCCAAAGGGTAATAAGTAAGTTTTTCCAAGACAACTTCTACCGGTGAGCGATTGATCGCCTCCAAGGTCAATTCGATTTCTTGGCCGGGTGTAGCCGAATAGTCGTTGGCCACCACTTCGACGTACATGGCCAGGCAAGATTGGATGACCTCTTTAATCTCGGCCAGCTTTACCGTCCGCCAATAGCCTTCCGGTAAATCGCGGATCATTTGGTAAGCTTTCAGTAAATCATCGATACTAGCGTAGGGTTGATCGTGTCGGAATTCTTTATCGATTTTGCTAATTAGCTTTCCGATCGCAGCGCCGCCTTTTACCCGAGTCCAGGTGGTATTGATCCCTTCAAAAAGATTCGTTTTATCCTTAGGCAGGTCACCTTTAAGCAATTCAAGGTATTCGTTGAGTGAGCCACGCGTACCGGTTGAGCCAAATCCCTGGCAGCGATGCATGCTCCGACTCTCCGCAGCAATCTCTGTATTTGATTTTCCTTTCAAAGGATAATACACCCCAACGTCTACGGTCAACAATTTCGATTTGTCCGCTTTCGCAAAATTTTCGCGGCTCCCGTAGAACCACCAAGACGTATTGAAAAACAAGCGTTTAGGCTGCCAGACGTCTACTTGGGATAATTGCTCAGGGTACACGGTTTTATCGCCCACCATGTCAAAGGCCTCGTAAGATAACATAGCCGAGCTCGTGTGATGGCCGTGGGTACGTCCCGCCGATTTGTGATCAAACCGATTGATGATAATGTCCGGTTGAAACTTGCGGATAGCCCAAACGACATCCGAGAGCACCTCCTCCTTATTCCAAATGCGCAGCGTTTCGTCGGGATGCTTAGAATAACCAAAATCATTGGCCCGCGAAAACATTTGCTGGCCACCATCGACGCTACGCGCCATAAGCAACTCTTGGGTACGAATAACACCCAGCATTTCACGAATCTCGGGTCCAATCAAGTTTTGACCACCATCTCCTCGTGTCAACGATAGATAGCCCGTATTCACTCGGAGTTCATTAGACAAATAAGCGATTAGGCGAGTATTTTCATCATCGGGATGCGCCGCTACGTAAAGCGCCGTAGCCAATACATTAAGACGTTTAATATCATCGTGAATATCGGCGGAAGTAGGTTTCTTCGGTGCTTGCGCCATTAATGACATACCTAGGCTAAAGCAGAATAGCCAAAGAATAATTTTGTAAGGTCTCTTCATGGTAGTAAACGTTTGAGCTCGTTTCAGAAGCATTAAACTTCTTTATTTATATGGTATTTTACATTTATGTAGAACTCTAAAAACCATTTTTAGTTTCGAATGCTGGGCACTACTCTACTTGACATTATCTAGCATTGAAAAATACGCTCTATCTCATTCATCATCACGAACAAATTTGGGCAAAAGACTTCGAAATGAGCATAGCATCCCTAAACCTTTTATTACAGATAGTGTTTTTGCAAACGAGGAGTCGATCGGGAGTAGCATAAAAATGGGCTTTGAGGGAGGGATCCCACCCACAGCCACCACCGCCGGCCGATTTCGACCGCAATATTTTTTTGGCATATCACTTCCAGCCTTTGCCGGGAGCATTTTATGGACAAGAGGTCAAAACCAATAGTTTTCAGAAATATTCCTACTATCTATAGATTCCATTTTTCCAAAATTCCATAAAAACATATTAAAAACAATCCAAACTGACCACTTAACTCATTGGCTATCAAAGAGAAAAAATTTTAAAAAAAGTACGTTTCCAAAATAAAAAATCACCAATTGCGATCTCAAGTACCATTCGCCAGCATTCATTTGGACTTGGAAGGTAGAACATTTTCCAAATTGAGAGAATCACAGCCGCTGCTTTAACGAAGTTTTAAGAATTTTATCCTGTCTAAAAAAATAGTACATTTGCAATCGACTTGGTGTAAAAAGTACATTAACTAGTGCGGAACGCTTTTTGAACGAAAAACACCTTAATGAATAAGAGCAATAAATACGTCTGCATACACGGGCATTTTTACCAACCACCACGCGAAAATGCTTGGCTGGAAGAAGTGGAAATGCAAGACTCTGCCGCCCCTTTTCACGATTGGAACGAGCGCATCAATTTCGAATGTTACGCCCCGAATACCGCGGCTCGCATTTTGGACGGCGATGGCTTCATCCGTAAGATTATCAATAACTATAAGCGTATTAGTTTTAATTTCGGTCCAACTCTTCTGAGTTGGATGGAGAAAGCTGATCCGACCAATTATCGTGCAATCATTAATGCTGACCGGCAATCCCGGGATCGCTTCAGTGGACACGGTAATGCACTGGCCCAAGTACATAGCCACCTGATTGTGCCGCTGTGTAATCCCCGTGATAAGCGAACGCAAGTCATCTGGGGGATGCGGGACTTCGAACACCGCTTCGGCCGCAAAGCTGAAGGCATCTGGTTGGCAGAAACGGCAGCTGATACCGATACCCTTGAAGTATTAGCCGAAGAAGGTATTCTCTATACTATTCTGGCGCCACGCCAAGCAAAAGCCTTTCGTAAAATTGGGGATAAATCATGGACCTCAACCTCCGAAGCAGGTATCGATCCACGACGTCCCTATTTATGCAAACTGCCGTCCGGCAAAAGTATTGCTCTGTTTTTTTACGACGGTAATATTGCTCAGGATGTGGCGTTCAATGGCTTGCTCAACAATGGTAAGTCCTTTGCCAGCCGTTTACTCGAAGGTTTTACCGAGAGCGACGAGCCGCAATTGGTGCACATCGCTACCGATGGCGAAAGCTATGGTCACCATCATCGCTACGGAGAAATGGCGCTTGCGAGCTGCCTAAACTACATTGAAGAGAACGGCTTAGCAGTCATCACCAATTACGCTGAATTTTTGGAGAAATTTCCGCCGACCTTCGAAGCTCAAATCCACGATAATAGTTCCTGGAGCTGTGTGCATGGCGTAGAACGCTGGCGTAGCAATTGTGGCTGCCACACGGGAGGACGATCGGATTGGACACAAGCTTGGCGTACACCTTTGCGTGAAGCATTAGACTGGCTACGCGATCAGTTAGTGCCCATTTTCGAAAAGCAAGCGGGCGAAATGCTTAATGATCCCTGGCAAGCGCGTAATGACTACATCGATATTTTGCTCGATCGCAAAGAAACCCGCATCCAAGCATTCGTTGAACAGCAAGCGAAGCGGGAACTCACCAAGGCTGAAACAACGCACTTGATGCGTTTGATGGAAATGCAACGTAACGCTATCCTCATGTATACCAGTTGTGGTTGGTTTTTCGATGAAATTTCGGGGATTGAGACCAATCAGATTTTACAATACGCGCTCCGTGCGATCCACTATGCACAGCAAGTGAGCGGCAAAGATTTTCATCCTAAGTTTCTCAAACAACTGGAAAAAGCCCCAAGTAACGTTTACGAAAACGGGGCTACGGCGTACAAAAACTATGTTGTACCCACTCAGGTGGGACTGACCCGGGCGGGTATGCACTATGCCGCTTCTTCTTTATTCGAAAGATATCCAGAGCAGCTTTCGCTATTCAATTACGAAGCCGTCAGCGAAGTATTTGAACGTATTATCGCTGGTACACAACGCTTGGCGGTTGGGCGTGCCGTCATGAAATCCAAGATTACGCTATCCGAAAAGCAATTTAGCTTCGCGGTACTTTATCTCGGTCAGCAGAATATCATTGGTAACATTGCCACAGATATGGACCGCGATACCTTCGATCAGATGAAAAAGCGCATCACGGAGGCTTTCCGTTCAACCAATTTGGGTGACGTCATTGCCATTATGCAAGAATACTTTGGCAAGGAAAAGTATACGATCTGGCATCTCTTCCGTGATGAGAAACGCAAAATTCTGGAGCAAATCACCGATCAGAGTATGCGTCAGGCGGAAAACACCTTCCGCGATATCTACAACGACAGCTATCAGCTCATGACCGGCATACTCCGCAGTGGGATTCCGGTGCCGGTAACCTTCACCCATGCCGTGCAGCACGTCATCAATGTAGATTTACAACGTTTTTTCCAACAGGAGCGCCTCAATCCGAAAGAATTGCGAAAGCTTGCTTCGGAAATGCAAAAATGGAACGTCACTTTAGCTGATCCATCCGCTTTTGCGCTTGCGGCCGGTGAACGTATCTTCCTGGAAATCCAGAACCTCAAGGAATCGGATATCACCTTGGAGCAACTTCAAATTCTCAATGAGATCTTTGACCAGCTCGCCAAGATGAACGTTGAAGTGGATATTTGGCAAAGTCAGAATTTCTATTTCTACATGATGAAAGG
The DNA here is from genome assembly GCA_028285085.1 of Saprospiraceae bacterium. Lineage (GTDB taxonomy): Bacteria > Bacteroidota > Bacteroidia > Chitinophagales > Saprospiraceae > JAHDHW01. The sequence continues at coordinate 84,428 of JANQQI010000113.1, forward strand.
TTTCAAAGCCGGGAAATGGGTTTTCGCTAGCGAAGATTGGCAACAGGCTTTCCAAAAACTAGGGGATCACTTGCGGATACGCGCTTAAGGTATTCTAAAAACGAACAATTATCTTGGGGTAACTGAGCCTTCTCAGTGCTTCTGATCTAGTTATCCGAGGCTAATCTGCCTTTTTCACATCATTGCTGTCCATTTTCACATTTACCGGAGATCACTATTCACCGATCTTACAGGCTGTAACGCGTATCTTATTTAGCGTACGGTAAAAGTCTCAATTTGCTTTGGTAAAGTTTGTGTCGCTCCACAGAGAGGAAGTAAGCCCTTTCGAGGATGCCATTTTCATTATTATAAATCATCCATAATGATTTGCCAAAGCACTCATTTTAAAATATATCTGATTATGAAAAAGATTCAAATATTAGTGTACGGAAAGCATACTGAAATTCTGGAAACAGTATTACGACTGATTAATAACAATGAGCAATGGCAAGGAGATGGTAGCACCGAAGAGGAGAAGGTGATTGAATTGTTTCAGCTCAACAAATACGATTTGGTGCTGCTCGGAGGTGGCATTTCCGAAACCTCGGAGAAAAAAATCCGAGCGCTCTTTGGTCGGTTGAATGCTGAAATACCGATTATTCAGCATTACGGCGGTGGCAGTGGGCTGTTGAAAAGCGAGATTGAAACTGCTTTGCAGCAAATGCAGTCCAATCGTTTTCAAATCACGGATAATCCATTTGCCTAGCAGAGATCATTTTCCGCATGCACGTTTGGTTCACTTTGTGGGCTGAACGTGCATCTCTATCCAGCCTATAAAAATTATTCCACCCACCACTTTTTGGAAATGGCAACTTCTTCCTTCTGCTTTTCCCAGGCCCAATTATCAAAGCGATTAGGCCCGGAGCAGGGTTCTCACAATTCAGTGTTTCGCTTAGCGCCTGATTCTAAAAGCCTTTAATATTAAATTAATCCAACCAACGATAAAGGAACAATTTCTTTATCCAAACTTAAAGGCAACACTACCACGAATACCAAGTTCACCTTCTACCTTTGATTATCAGATCAATTACTACGTTATGAAGGTCATTTCCAACTTCCAAAATCGCATTTTTCAACTTATCCATAATCACAAACTAATTTATAATACCTGTTGGGAAGACCCTCGCTGCGACCGAATGCTGATGGACTTGGATGAAGATAGCGAAGTGGTAATGATCACTAGTGCCGGTGATAATGCACTAGACTATATGCTGGATCAGCCCACCAAGGTGCACTGTGTCGATATGAACTATCGGCAAAATGCACTGCTGGAGCTGAAAAAAGCAGCCCTCACCCAATTAGAGCACGCCGAATTCTTCGCCTTCTTTGGCCAAGGGCGAACCTCACAAGCCAAGACCATTTATCAAGATCGGCTACGTAACCAATTGCCTGATTACGCGCAAAGCTATTGGGACAAATACATCAAGTATTTTTCGGGTAAAGGACTCCGTAAAAGTTTTTACTATCGCGGCACCTCGGGGCTACTCGCATATGGTCTCACTTCTTTTCTAAAAATGCGTAACCGCATCCACAAAAACGTACAGCAACTTTTTGCCGCTCAGGACCTGGAAGAGCAAAGTCGTTATTATGACTATCTGGAAAATCGCGTATTCAATCGTCCGCTACGTCTGCTGGTCAATAATCACTACGCCATGTGTTTGGCCGGCGTACCACGCAACCAACAAGAGCTCATCAATCAATCCTATGACGGTGGTCCACTGGAGTACATCCAGACCAGCTTCCGTAAGATCTTCACTACCCTGGACATCAACGACAACTACTTTTATCAAGTGTATTTTCAAGGCCGATACACCGAGGAGTGCTGCCCGGAATACCTCAAAGCGAAGCATTTTGACAGCTTACGCAAGCAACAATCGCGCATTCAAACCTATACGACGACCTTGAGTCAATTTCTGCACCAACAGCCCGGGCAGTACTCCCATTTTGTTTTGCTAGATCATCAAGATTGGTTGGCCGCCCACGATCGCCCGGCCCTGGAAGAGGAATGGCGCTTGATCTTGGCTAATAGCCGACCGGGCACCAAAATTCTGCTCCGCTCTGCAGCTAAAGAAATCGACTTCTTCCCTGATTTTGTACTCGATCGCGTGGATTTTGACCAACCCGAAACCGAAACAGCACACGAATTGGACCGCGTCGGCACTTATGCGAGTGTATACTTGGGCATCGTTCGCTAGACTGATAAAAACCACTACTTCTACTTCAATCACATTACAATCAAGTATCATCAAAACCCAACTACCACCGTCATCCAATTCTACCCAGCCCGCACGTATGCGGCAGTACTACCGCTTCCAATCCCGCATTTATGATTCCACTCGCTGGAGTTTCCTTTTTGGCCGAAAAAGCATTCTTCGGCATTTACAGCAAAAGGTCACCTATCCGCCCGAGCACATCGTAGAAATTGGTTGTGGGACAGGTTTCAATTTAACTGCCATGGCACGCCTTTGGCCTGCCGCCAAGATTACCGGCTATGATGTCTCAGAGGACATGCTGTCCATCGCTCGTCAAAAAACCAAAGTGTTGCCGCAAGTGCATCTCCGACAAAAAGCCTACGGCCCGGAGCACCCCGCACCGGGTTGCGATCTTATTCTGTTCTCTTATTCGCTGTCCATGATCAATCCACACTGGCTCATTTTACTCGATCAAGCTATCAAGGATCTCCAGCCGGGAGGGCACTTGGCTTTAGTTGATTTTCACAGCACACGCTGGGGATGGTTCCGACAACACATGAGCAATCACCACGTCCGCATGGAAGGGCATTTATTAGAAGCGATCCGAAAAAGTACGTTAGATATCAAGTTTAAATCCGTAAAGCGGGCTTATGGCGGCGTTTGGGAATATGTCCAATTAATTGCCCGTAAGGATTAAGCCGAACTTACGGTGTTCAGACTTACGCTATGCTCTGATTCGAGAATACTTTCACGTACATCCATCATTTGCTCTTCTTTGATTTCAGCGGCCTGGTGTGCATCATTATGTCGATAGATGTCCCATTGTCCATTCTTGTACTCCAATGCGGATAGATTTTCGATCCAGTCGCCGGAGTTTAGATAGGTCGTCTGTCCTTGTTCGTTTTGGATAATCCGTTTCTGTGGATTGTGAATATGCCCACAGATCACATAATCGTACTGTTTGCGAATGGCAATTTCGGCGGCGGTTTCTTCAAAATCACTGATAAAAGACACGGCCTTTTTTACATTGTCCTTCACCTTCTTGGAAAAAGACATACGTGGTCGACCCATTTTTCGCAAACCATAGTTGATCAATACATTTAGCAAAATCAGGAAAGAGTAGCCGTAGCCACCGAGGCGCGCCAGCCAACGCGAGCATTGAATCGAAGCATCAAACACATCGCCGTGAAAAATCCAGGCTTTACGACCGTCAACTTCAAGCACCAGTTTGTCCAGTAAATGAAAATTACCGAGCGACAAGCCGGAAAAGCGACGTAAAGCATCATCGTGGTTGCCAGTGATGTAGTAAACGGGAATCCCCGAGGCCGCAATTTTGAGCAATTGACGTACCACGCCAATATGCGTTTTGGGAAAATAACGCTTACTAAATTGCCAAATATCGATAATATCGCCGTTAAGGACGAGCATCTTAGGTTTGACAGATTTGAGGTAGGTAAGCAATTCGGCGGCGCGGCAGCCGTAAGTTCCGAGATGAAGATCGGAAAGGACTAGAATATCAATTTTTCGTTTGCTCATGAGCTAGATCGTAAGTAGCGATGGATAAAATGCTACCGTGTTGTGTTTATCCTCTAGCAAGTTAAAGGGAGCGTATTATATGGCTATTATTGGAATATTATGATTGTGTAAAGAGGAATACTGAATTTCGAATTTAAAGAAGACATTTATTTAAATCAATAGTGTGGTCCTAAGCTTAAAATTGAACCAAATCCCACAAAATCATATTCAACAATTTTATACCTCGGCTATTCCTAAAACACCAGTTGTTTAGCGAAAAACGCTCGGCAATAATTCAGAATTTCATCACTTACATTTCGTAAGACAGCCATAATTTCCTCTTCATCTCCAATGGCTTGGGCTGATCGGAAAAACTGTTGTGGTAATGCTCCATTTGGCAGGGAAGCACGGGGCACTGCTCACGGACACGGGCACACACCGTGATCAAAAAATCAAAGTCGATACCTAGATATTCATCGACGTGATTAGAAGTATAATTATTGATATTAATACCGGACTCGGTCATGACGGCTACAGCCCGTGGATTGAGGCAGTGCGCTTCCACACCAGCGCTGTAGACTTGAGCAAGGTCATCGGCCCAGATGTTTCAAAAAGCCATTCTACTATGTCGTTCAACCTAATCAAACTTGAAAACCTCAATCAAATACGTAAATGTTTTGGTACAAATGTTGCAAAACAATTTTAACAACATATACACTAAAACTAATAACGATAACTTCAATCTAATTGTAATGGTTAAATTATACTCAAAAAATCCAATTCTACTACTTCCTATTATTTGCATTCTAGTTGTATCTGGTTGTAGCACTTCCATCAAACAAATTGGCAAAGCTAACATGTTATCAAACCGAAATATTGATTCAAATAGAGAGTATATACATTTGAAATCATATGCAGGTTCTAGCAAAAAAGAGATAAAAAAAGCGAAATGTACTACAATTGATGAAGCGATAAATAAAACTGTAAAATCTGTTCCAGGAGGTGAATTTCTGACAAATGTTAATTTTTATTTAGTGGACGGTAAATACTATATGGTCGAGGGCGATGTCTGGGGACGTAAAGTAGTTGAATTCCGAGGTTTTAAGCTCGGAGATACAGTACAGTGGAAAACACTAACAGGGACAAAAAAAGGAACGATATCTGGAATGATCGATAGCAATTATTGTATGGTCAAAGAAGAAGGTGCTGGAAAATCTGTTAAGAAAAAATACGACAAAATCACTAAGGTAGATTACTAAATAATAAACCATAGTCCCTAGGAAGGCCTTAAAACAAAAATTTTAAGGCACTTCCTTTCATAAATTAATCATAGATTTAAATCCGCCGCTCCTCCCGAAAGCCATCTTTATCGACAATATAAGTTCGGCCACCAATTTTGATGGATTCGCCTTCGTTGAGTTCGATGAGGTTATACAAATCCTGCTCCATGAGATGAATCGAGCCACCCGTCGACCGGGCGATGTTGAGATATTCCACATTGATACCAGTCTCCTCGCTCACCCCACAGAGGATAATCTTAACCGGCTTTTTGATTTGCTCCAACAGAGCCATATCCCGCACTGGTGAAAAATTATCGGCAATCAGGATCAGATGCTCACAATCTTCGCAAATGGAGACCCCGTGCAAGACGGCCTCCAGATCATTTTCCTGACCGTCGCCACCGTGGCCGCTGCGCATGCAGCGGAGCGCCAGGGATTCAATCACCGAATAATCCTTCGAACGAATTTCGTACAAACCTCCAGTGTGCCCAATTTCTTTGCGGTCATCCGGGAGGGTATTCCCATCGTTGAAAAAGACATATTGCTTAATGCGATCCTCAATCGCGTTGAGCTTTAGCCATAGGATAAGTTGCGCGGCATAAGGCGACATGCTACCCGTCAAATCGGTCACAACCAGCATATTGACCCAATCGTTACGATCAAAGACATCACTAACCACAAAATCTGTGAATTGAGTATCAACGGATTCGCCCGTTTCTATTTTTTCAAAATAACTCATTGCCTCCTGTAGCAGGGTGATCCCTGCGTGTGGTTCCACCGTAATCACAAATCCGTGAAACAGTTGCCGGGCTTCGCGCGCATTGCGACAAGCTGTCTGGCGATACAATCGCCACTTGATGTTGGCATCATCCAGAACTTGAGGGAGTGCTTTACTCAGTTCTTCGATCCGGCCGCGATTCAAAACATCATGATTCAATCCACGCGGATAAGCGGAATAGTACAAATCAACGGACACAATTTTCTGCTCATTGATCAGATTGCGGGCTTCCACCGATTGCAAATACCGACTGCCGAAATCGACGTACAAGGTGATTTGAAAATGTCGAGAAGTATCCGAAGAATGACGATTGGCTTGGTATTGATCAACATCCTGGCGATCGATGGAACGCCAAACGTCTTGAATAGATACCGACTGGGCGGTTAAAACAGATATGCTGCTAATCAGGGTAAAAAATAAGGTGCAGAAGATTGTTTTCATAGAATTGATCGTAGATGATTTGAAATATACAAAACACAAACATGGCTTGAAAATAGACGTGTAATTTTAACCCTACTGGTGCTCTGACTATTTTTTGACAAGCGGTATAACTTTTTAAAGATAACGGAGATTACACGATAAAATCACTTTAATTTGACTAGTCTAACGAGTCGACCGACAGACAATGATTTTGTGACTTGTGAACTGTGATGAAGTCAAAAAAAACGTACATTTGCACCGCTTTGGTGCAACCTCTGCCCAAATGGGCACAAAACTGCAAGCATTATCGTATGGAGTTATTGACCAATCTGGGGCTTTTTATCGTTAGTCTAACGGTGTTGCTGAAGGCAGCAGACTGGTTCATTGATTCCGCCGAGGATATTGGCTTATCGCTAGGCATCTCTCCTTTCATCATTGGGGTTACAATCGTTGCCTTTGGGACTTCACTCCCAGAGCTCGCCACCTCAGTAGCCGGGGTGCTTAAAGGAGAAGCAACCATCGTAGTCAGTAACGTCATTGGTTCAAATATTACCAATATTGCCTTAGTATTGGGCTTAGTCGTCGTCGTGGTCAAGCAGATCAAGCTACACGATGGCATCTGGCAAATCGATATGCCCTATCTGCTGGGGTCTTCATTTTTGCTTTGGTTTGTGCTTTCGGATCAACAAGTGACCTTGTTTGAGGCCCTTTTATTCATTGCCGGTTTGGTTATTTTCTTGGTCTATTCACTGCAATCAGATGATTCCGAACCTTCGGAGTATCGCAAGAAAGCATCCTGGAAAAGTTATGTAGGTCTGGTGCTTGGAGGCGTTTTGGTGTGGTTAGGTGCTGATTTCACTATCCAGGCGATTACCAAGATGTCTTCGCTGATGGGCATCGAATCCGAAGTGATCGCTTTGACTTTGGTTGCTTTGGGGACCTCCTTGCCCGAGGTCATCGTTAGTCTTAATGCCGCTCGAAAAGGCAAGACCTCCATTGCCGTAGGAAATGTACTCGGGTCCAATATTTTCAATACCTATGCGGTAATCAGTATTCCGTCGTTTTTTGGTACTCTGGAAATTTCAGAGCAAATTTTGGCCTTTAGTTTACCCTTGATGGTCGTCATGACCATTCTTTTTGCCGTGATGACGCTATCCAGGAATATATCGCGCTGGGAAGGCCTCCTTCTTTTGATGTTTTATATGTTCTTTATAGTAGAACTATTTTAGATAATTTCGATTACAGTTAGAATATATTTTTAAAATAAAAATGTACTTCTTCTCTCCAAAGGTGTGACCGAAAGCCCGTGAACTGCGTATATTTATTGGGTATTATATCCTACCGACCTCAAAGACATTAAACAGCCTTTACACACAATTAACACGTTTCTCACTTCTGAGTAAACTGTGGCTAATATTTTTGTCGACTGTATATATTTTGATCATCATAAAAAGCAAATTACTATGAAATTATTTTTACGCAACTTTGCCCTGATTATAGGGGTTCTTAGCTTTTCTTCATCCTATAGTTTTGCTAACCTCATCATCTCCCAATACTATGAAGGTACCAGCAATAACAAGTGGATTGAAATCACCAACGTAGGAAATAGCACAATTACTTTGGATGGTTTCTTCTTAGCATTGTTCTCAAATTCACGGGCAGACGATCCAGGAAATTCAACGCCTAATAGCACATTTGCTTTGTCTGGCACATTAGCGGCAGGTAGTTCTCTATTGTTTCAAAATAGTCAAGCCAATATCCCTAGCTACGCTGCGGGGACAAATACTGGTGTTTGCGGTTTCAACGGTGATGATTTAGTCATTATTACCACTTCAACAAGTGGTACGGGTACAGCTTGGAATAATCGTACCGACGTCGTTGGAAATGGTACTAGCTGGGGAGGTAATACCTCTTTCTATCGCAATCCAGATATCCTGGCTCCAAGCACAACCTTCAGCGAGTCCGACTGGACTGAAGTATCAAATACCACTGTCGATAATGCAATGGCTGGCACTAGCGAAAGACTAGGTGAGCATGAATCTAATGCCCCGCTGCCCGTTACACTCGCTAACTTTGATGCTAAGCCAATTGGGAACAGCAAAGTAGCAGTCCAATGGATCACGGCCAGCGAGGAAAACAACGAGTACTTCAGCGTGGAATACAGTAATGATGGTCGAAACTTCGTCGAAATCGCACAAGTTAACGGTGCAGGTACAACCTTCGAAAGCCAGACTTACGAGTACTTACACCAAGAAGCACGTAATGGTCAAAACTACTACCGTTTGCGCCAAGTTGATTTCGATGGTGCCTATAGCTATAGCGATGTACAAGTCGTAGAGATTGCCAGCACGATTACGGCTGCGACGATTACGCCTACTGCCGCTCGATCTGAGATTAACCTCAATCTTAGCTCTCCCACTACTTCTAACACTTTAATTTCGATCTTCAATATTCAAGGACAAGAGGTATTGAGCACACGCCTTCAGGCTGGTAGCTACAACTTGACGATCCCTGTAGATGGCTTGCAGAATGGTCACTACTTCTTGCGCCTCAACGATGGCCAGCAGGCTCAAACCTTACGCTTTGTGAAGCTCTAATTGGCGTCCAAGCGATACAGGCCTTTAGCATAAAATGCCCGGTTTCTCTAACGGAATCGGGCATTTTAACTTCCATTTCATTGATTTTATCCCAAAACCTTTCGATATTGCTTGTTGAAATACCCCAATCTACCGGTCTCGATCGAGAACAGTCCCAGCTTTATAAACCCACAGTACCACGATACTCACTTAATTTCTTGCACAAATCAATACTTAAAAGCGTTATGCTTCTATGATATGACATTGAGTTTGTCAAATCCAACTTGATGCCTTTATCTATTTCTAATTTGAAAATACCAAAAACAAATTATTTAACTATGAACAGAATTTTATCTACAATTTGCTTGTCGCTGTTCACGCTCCTGGCCTACGGGCAATCCCTTAACGAGATCATGTACGACCCTGTGGGCGACGATGGTGGAGGTACACCCGGTGAATGGGTGGAGCTATTCGGTCCAGCGGGTGCAGATATCGGCTGCTATGTGCTCACAGATGGCGACTTTACCATTACGATTCCTTCCGGGACAACGATCCCTAGCGATGGATTTTTCGTGATCGGTCGTGCAGGAAATGCTAATAGTGGAAATCCTGCAGTGGGTATTTCCGTCGATTTAGATGTAGCCAGCTGTGGCTGTACCTCAGGTAGCAGTCCTATGGTCTTGACTAATAGCGGTGAATATATTGGTTTATTCGATGATACCGGTGCTTTCGTGGAAGGTGTTATTTGGGAAAGCCCCAGTAGTGGTAACCAACCATCCAGCGAAACGACTTTTAACACCGCTGGGCTGTCCGGTTGTCCTAGTTCCGTTGATATTGGCAGTAATGCCGGCTCGTTTGTTTCCGTTGGTTCTGGCAACAACAATAGCATCGCTAAAGACTTTGATGGTTCAGGAACTTGGGAATACCGCGCGGCAGCTAATGGCACGCCGGGCGAAACTAATGTTTTCCCGTTGCCAGTCACTTTGATTAGCTTTGATGCAAAAGCTATGAATCAGCAGGAAGTAATGATCAACTGGGGTACGGCTAGCGAAGAGAATAATAATTTCTTTGTCGTTGAGCATAGCACCAATGGTCGTGAATTTACACCTATCGCACAGCTCTATGGTGCCGGTACAACCTTCGAAACACAGGCTTACGAGTATTTGCACCGCCACGCTCGTGTCGGACAGAACTACTACCGTCTGCAGCAAGTCGATTTCGATGGTACAACGACTTACAGCCCTGTGGTAGCGGTCAACATCAATAGTGGTGTAGCAACGGCGAGCATTCGTCCAACCGTGGCTACCGAGCAAGTGACCCTCATCGCAGAAGCTAGCAATACCAGTGGTACGGTGCTTTTATTGAACCTACAAGGTCAATTGTTGCGCCAACTGCCATTTGCAGCCGGTCAGCAAAGCATGGATATTCCCGTTGTGGATTTAGCACCGGGACAATATCTGTTGCGCTTGCAAAATGGTGACGAATCGCAAGTGCTGCGCTTCGTCAAAGTACAATTTTAAATCCTGTACCTAATTGATACAAGTTGTAATTCTTAACCTTTCTATACACTAAATAGCAACTTGTAAAATATAAATAATCGCATCAGCAGACATCCTCGGCCGCTACCTGGCGCCGGGGATGTTTGGTTTATGAGAAGTCGTAAGACGGCAAAAAGCAAACATCAAAGCCATAATTCCGCCTGAAACACCTTACCTTTGCGGCGATCAAATAGAATGTCGTGAGATCAATCTGCGGCATCCGGTGTTTCACCATTAAAACCCTATGCTATGTTTGGAGACATGGAAGAAGTACAAAAGCAGATGCGAGAGCAGCTCGCCACTATTCAGGTAGAAGCCGAAGCCGGTGATGGCGCCGTTATTGTTCACGCCAACGGCAATCGAGAAATCACCAATATTTCGATTAATAAATCGGCCCTTGACTGGGAGGATAGCGAACAAGTGGAAGATCTGGTGATGGTGGCCGTCAATCGAGCCATTGCGAAGGCCGCTGAGCAGGAAGCCCTGGCGAGCCAGGAAATGATTAAAAATATGCTGCCTCCGGGCATGGGCGGATTGGGGAATCTGTTCGGGTAAAATATTGCAGATTAAAAAGCGTTTGATACAAGAGCTTTTCAACTTTTGTTTTTATGATGATGACTGTATTACGAAAGACGTCTTTATTATTGAGCCTGGCCTGTTTCAGCCTCTTACTCCATGCGCAAACCACCGATGAACTGGTGATCTATTATCCGCACGACGATTGTACCTCTATGGATCAAAGTGGCAGTGGTTCCGAAGGTTTTGAGGTCGGGAGTTTTGCCTGCGTCTGTGGCGTCGGAGGTCAAGCTTACGAATTTAATGGCCTCGACAATGAGATCGCCGTATTGGGTAATACAGATCGCTATTTTGAGACGGATGATTTGACCGTTGCTTTATTTTTCAACCCGATCGGGACCAACGGCACCCAAGTGCTAGCAGCTAAGGGTGATGCTTGTAGCGACGAAAGCTACTTCTCATTGCGCTATACCGCGGCTTCCTTAATGATCACGGCTGAGCTGAGTGAAAATAGTAGCAAGCGGGTAGTTTTGAGCGGTACCGCCGATCCCAATAAATGCTGGCAGCACGCAGCTGTGGTCCGCGAAGGCTCCAATGTGCGCTTATATATCAACGGGCAATTGGTCCAATCGGCCAGCACAGTATCGCGCATTGATTTGACCAGTAATAGCTCCCTCGAAATTTCGGGAGGACCGTGTATTGGCGTTACCGATTTCCGCTACCGAGGTCTGATGGACGAATTTCGCGTCTACGACCGTGCCCTCGAAGCGGATGAAGTCACCGAGCTATTTACCGTTTTTCAACCCACCAATATTATTACTCCCGATACCACAATCTTCCTCGGCAATCAGATCGATTTGGAAGTCAACGCCACCTGTGCCGAAACCCTTGTTTGGGATCCCGATACGGATTTGGTACCCGGAACCGTGACCTTATTTGAACCTTCCGAGACGCAAACGTATCAGTTGACTTTCATCGACGAAGATCTGGGTTGTGCCTCTACAGATTCTATCCGAATCACCGTCATCGATCCCGACAATTTGGATTGCCTGGAAGTGTTCATGCCGAATGCCTTCACGCCAAATAACGATGGCCGCAACGATACCTACGGCATTAGTAACCCTTACGCCATTCAGGAATTAATCACCTTCGAAATTTTCGATCGCTGGGGCGGGCGGGTTTTTGCTACCGATAATCCCTTTGAACAGTGGGATGGCACCATGCAAGGCGAAGCGGTAAATCCGGGGATCATGCTCTACAAAGTCCGCTATCTCTGCAATGGCGAAGAACTATCCGCCGTGGGAAGTGTAGTGATTATGCGCTAGACTTTTTACGAATAGGTTCTGATCTGTTTCTAAAGCGAAATTCTAAAAAAAGGTCTACTTTTGCAGGCAAAAGTGGATAACCGGTGGAGCAGTTTTTACCAATTAATTCTTCAAAACCTTTTTCAAGTATATTGATCCTACTCAGCATCTGTGGGTTGGGTGTAGTAGCTTGTCAAAACACAGCTGTCTCATCCGAAGAAGCCATTCAATCTAAAGATAGCACCATTCTCCAGTCATCAGCAATATTGACTTCCAGCGAAAGTATTACGGATACCACCTCAGCAACTACCGATACCTTAGCCCAAGCCGCCCCCGATAGCATGGCGGTCCCCAAGCCAGTTAATAAAACGACTACACCGCCGAAGAAAAAAAAGAAGCGACCTCAACTAAGCTTTGATGATCCTGATTTTGATTTCGGAAAAATTATGGAAGGTGAGATTATAGAACACACTTTTCATTTTAAAAATACCGGGAAAGCAGATTTGGAAATACAGGATGTAAAAGTATCTTGTGGATGTACGGTTCCGAGCTTTCCTTTTTTGCCGATTGCACCGGGCGAAAGTAGTATCATTGAGATTACATTTAACAGCAAAGGTAAACTCGGAAAACAACGCCCCGCAATCACTGTTTATTCTAATGCCCGCCCCCGCAAACAATCATTACAATTAACGGGTATCGTTGATACCCCACGCGCCGACTAGTTTCTCTTAGATTTGGAACAAAATTGGCAGCATTTAGCGTGAAGCGCACTAGATGAGATGAGTACAGAGACTGACATTTTAGAATTGGCGTTGGAAAAAGCCAACTACTTGTTTACGATTCGCCAGCTCGATGAAGCTGAAGCGGCGGCTACTCGCATTTTACAAGATGCCGAAGGGCCTATTGTTCAGACCTGTCTCTTGCTCGCCCGGATTCATACTAAGCGAGGACAATTTGTAGGCCTGGCTGGTGAATTTGAAACAGCCAAACAGTTTTTGGATCGCGCCCAGGCGCAAATCAGTTCGGATGATGCTCCAATTATACACGTTCAATCCGCGATTATCCAAAGCGAATGGCTCCGGCAAACCCAGGCGTATCCAGAGGCGTTGAAAGCAGCGGAACTGGCTCTGGAGCTTGCCCAGTCGATTCAACATCTTCCCAGCCTTATCGATGCGTTTGCGATGCGCTGCCAAGCGCTGATTCGCCAAAATCGGCTCGATGAAGCTGAAGCAACGGCTCAAGCCGCTTTGGAAGCACTTGGTTCGGAGCCATCCGAAGCCCAACTAGCCGAAGTCTATTATCAATTTTGTCAAATTCACATCAAGCGCCAAGCTTACGCGCGCCTGCTGGATTATAGCGAGCAATTGCTCGACATCAGTCGCCGACAAAATCATGTAGAGCTAGAGATTTCAGCCCTCAATAATCTCGCAATTTATTACGGCACCCTTTCGGATTATAAGTCAGCGATGCAGCACGCTTTGGAAGTGCTGGATAAAAGTAAAACGATTGGCTTTCGTCGCAGCATTGCCGAAAGCCAAATTAATATCGCCACGATCTACGCGTCTTTACTGAATTACAAAGAAGCCATCAAGCGCTATCAAACTGCGCTCGACGAATATGATGATGTGTTGGATACCTTCCGCAAAACTATCGTGAATAATAACCTCGGTAATATCCATTATCATACTCAACAGAATGAAACGGCGATCCAGTACTTTCGGAAAGCCTATGAAATGGCCGAAACGATCAACTATCAGGAGATGAAAATCCTGAGTCTGGCTCAGCATAGCCGGGTACTCGTCGCCCAAAAGCAATTGCCAGAAGCACTGACGCTCGCACGCGAAGCGCAGACGCTGATCGAACCCCTCGGTGATGACGTCAACGGTAAGCAAATCAATCTGATCAACCTCAGCAATATCCACTTCCTGCAAGGAGATGACGACCAGGCGATTCGTCTGGCCAGCCAGGGTATCGCCGCAGCGAAACGCATGAAGGACGATGAGCAGGAGATCAAAGGTTACGGCCTTCTTGCCCAAATTTATCGCCAGCAAGGCGACTTCGAGCAAGCCTTGCGTTATCAGGTCATTTTCTCCACTCGGCGAGAAGATTTTGCCCGCATTCAACGGAGTCGCCAAATCCTTGATCTCGAAATTCAATATACGATTCGGGAAAAGCAAAAAGAGATCGAACAGCTGACGCGGGAAAATGAATTTCAGGCCTTGCTGCTGGAACAGAGCGATCGCATTGCCCAGCAAAATGCCCAATTGATCCAAGCGAATGAAGAACTAAGGCAGTTTGCCTATGTGGCTTCACATGATCTCAAAGAGCCACTGCGCATGATTGGAAGCTATACCCAATTGATCGAGCGACAGTTCAAAGATCAGATCGATGATAGTGTCGCGCCCTTTTTTGGCTTTGTGAGCGAAGGCGTCATTCGCATGAATAATCTGCTGGACGCCCTCCTCCGCTACGCTACGATTGGTAAAATGGAATCCAATCGAACGCAAGTCCAGCTGACCGATGCAGTGGATATTGCCATTATCAATCTTCGGGTATTGATTGAAGAGACCGGCGCTACTATCGAATGCGATACCTTGCCCGCAGTTCAGTCAGTTCAATCTATGCTGGTCCAACTTTTCCAAAATCTGATCAGCAATGCCATGAAATTTCGTAAACCGGAAGTTCAACCAGTGGTACATATCTCGGCAACTGAATCCGAGACCGAATACACCATCCGGGTCAAAGACAATGGGATTGGCATCAATCCTGAATTTTGTGATCGCATCTTTGTGATTTTTCAACGTTTGCATACACGCGATCAATACGAAGGTACTGGTATCGGCCTGTCTATTTGCCAAAAAATTGTACAACGACTCGGTGGCCAAATTTGGGTAGAATCCCAGCTCGGCGAAGGGGCTACCTTTTGCTTCACTCTCCCCAAGTAACTGGATATCTCCCATCTAAGATTAAACATCATCTAACGTCGTCGAGCGCGAGCTACTGCCGGTCGATGTGTTCTCCATTTTAAAATACTTCATTTATATTTTTATCAGACACGAATAAGAAAGTGTCACCCTTTTAGATCAAATATTATTTGAAATAGCATGGAATTACATACCCGACTAAGAAGTTTGCGCAAAAGTAAAAGCATTACCCAGGAAGAGCTATCAGAGATGACTGGCCTTTCGGTTCGTACGATCCAACGCATTGAGACCGGAGAAGTGAATCCCCGGGCTTACAGCTTGCGGCAATTAGCCAGTGCCCTTGGATTTGAGATCAATAGTTTGCCATCCCAGGTCTCAAGTTCTAACACCACCCCATCCCATCAGACGCTTGCCCTCAGAGTAGCACAATGGTCTTTCGGCTTGGCCTTTTTAGCACCCTTCAATATTTTCATCCATCTACTGATTCGCTATCGCTACCGCTCGCAATTACAATCCAATCCATTAGCTTTGCGCATCATCAGCTTTCAAGTTTTGTGGGTTTTATTACAACTCTTCTCGGTCTTTTTAACCCCTCTCCTATCCCATCTGATCATGGGACAAAGTATGTCCGGACAGTTTCCTATTCATCTACTGGTGTTTGTCTTTTTGAGTATCGTCAATGGCATTTTAACTTTAAACCTTATTTCTAAAATCAATAATAAGGCGACAGATATTTTGTCAAGGATCCCTGTAATCCTTTGATGATCAACAAATGACAGGTAGGTGACGGCCAAATGTCGTGTCGCCAGAGGCTGACTTCTAATACCTTGTGATGCTCATCAATATCACAAAACACATGAAGTCTATTTTCTATTGCCTCCTCTGGCTATCCCTTTTTAATAGTTGCCTACAAACACGAGAACTGCCGCGTGATACTACTAAACTCATGCAGCACTATCAGGATGATGGTGCCGATTTTTTGGGCAGCCCACTTTCCGGTGCCTTCCTCGTCGCTAAGGATGATAGCTTAATTTACAAACAGGCGATCACCGGGCCGGGCCTAACCGGCGGGACAAACATTAGCTTTGATAGCAAATTCTATATCGGTTCGGTAAGCAAGCAATTTACCGCCTGCCTGATTTTATTGTTAGCTCAAGATGATAACCTGGACTTAAACGTCCCCATCTCACGCTATCTCCCTACCTTACCACCAGCAATGGGAGATCACATCACCATATATCATTTACTGTCTCATACCTCTGGCCTCCCCCATTACCCCGAGTTACTTAAGCACGGTTACACAGCCGAGCGTTTTTTTCAGCAAAAATTAACGGTGGCAGAATATGTCGCCTTGATTGGTAAGCTACGCTTGCAATCCCCGCCGGGGGCCGTCTGTACTTACAGCAGCTTTGGTTATGTTTTACTTGGGGCCATCATCGAAGCCGTAACCCAAAAGACTTACGCCGAAATCCTGGCGGAGCGAATCACTAACCCCCTTGGATTAAAAAATACGGGCTACTCCGATGACTTACAAACCAATGGTGTCGTTAACGATTTGAGATATAATGAAGGCACCTTAATAAAATCATCCACTTTTTCTGACGCCTCAAAACGAGAATTATCCACCGCCTACGCCACGGGTGGTATCTACTCCAGTCTGAACGATCTTTACCTTTGGTCAAAAGCCATTCGCAACCATCGTTTACTGGAAGCAAAATATCAAGATCTTATGTTTAGCCCGGTCAAAAACGGTGTTTGCTACGGCTGGTATCACAATCCGGAGCAATTTCTCCGTAAGGATCAAAACGTACAGCTTTATTATCATGGTGGCGGCATTATGAACTACCGAAGTGCCCTCGCCATGTATGAAGACGGGGTGACCATTATCTGTTTGTTCCATACGCTGCCCTTAAATAATAGCACTGCCTTTATTCATCAGCTGCATCTCTCGGCACTCGGCCAGAATCGCCCCGTTAAACACTTTATTCATCCAAGCCTACGCAATCTGCCGCACTTCAGAGAAGAAGGAGGACTGAACGGATTGGCACAATACCATCAAAAACTTTCCGAACGAGCAGGCCATCAAATCTACCCCTCACCGGGCACTATGTCCAGAGTTATTGAAATGCATCTGGAGGAACCCAAAGCGGTCGAAGAGATTAAGAAATATGTGCGAAAACGGATGGAGGCACTGCCCGAAATGCCTGAGTCGCTGATCAATAGTATGGGCTACGCATTTCTGCAACACAAACATTTTGAATTTGCAATTCGACTGTTTCAGGAGAATATCAATCGCTACCCCCATTCATCCAATGTTTTCGACAGCCTCGGTGAAGCCTACGAAAAGGCTGGCCAACTAGACGCCGCAAAAGTAAATTACGCCAAAGCACTCCAAATAGCCATCGAGCAAAATGATGCAAACAAAGTGCTGTATCAGAAAAATTTAGAGCGTGTAACACAATGAATTATTTTCAATTTAGCAATATTCTTCACCCTTATCCCCCACAATTCTCGCATATTACTATCCTCTTCCGGCCCCTTCTTAATCATCAAATATGCTTATCGCATGAAAAATATAAAATTAAGCGCTTTGCTCTTTTGTCTGATCTTGTTCAGCAGTGCCTACGCACAGCGTTATGACTTTGACGATCAGGTCCAGCTAAAAGACTGGAAGCGGTTTTATCAGGCTGAGGGTTGGCCGGACATGATGCAATCTATTGCCATCAAAGACGGGATGCTCTACCTTGAGCCTTACACCTCGGGTTGGTACGCCGACTATCACGCCCCTTTCCTATTTCGTGAAGTCACCGGTGATTTCACGGTGCATACTCGATTGCTCATTAGTGGTCGAAAGACCAAAATGCCCCAAACAACCTGGTCTTTGGCTGGCATCATGGTACGTGCTCCACGAAACATCACTGCTGAACAGTGGACGGCTCGGGGCGAAGATTGGTTATTTTTGACTACTGGTCTAGCCGACCGACTCGATCAGCCGGTATTTGAGACCAAAACAACTGTCAAAAGTAAGTCTCGACTCAAGCTCTACCCCAACCGCCTTGAATGGGTAGAATTGAAGGTCGCTCGCAAAGGTGCTATTTTCACCCTTTGGTATAAGTACGACAGGGAGGACTGGCAAAAAATCGAGACCTTCGAACGGCCAGACCTCCCGGCCACTTTACAAGTGGGACTCAATGCTTACACCGATTTTTATTCCGCCGATAAAGCCTTGATGCAAGATGTGTATCGCTACAATCAGACGGTCGTCACCTACGGCAAGCCCGATTTGAAGGTATCTGTTGATTTCATCAATATCAATCAATAAGATTTTTATTCACCTAGCAAACGATATTCGCCGACTTGCAAAGAGGGTAATCCCAAATCTGCCCGCGCTTTATTAGCACTTTCCAGGTCGGCGATCTGCGGTGGTAAAATCGATTTCGTTTTAGCATCAAACTGTTGATTTGTGCCATATAGCTGTGGTTCTTGCAAGATTTTCACCTTGATATTATCGTAAAAAGACGCATAGGCCCTGGCCGGCATGCGCCCAGCGATTACTTCCTTTTTGAGCAAGCTCCCGTAATCAAGCAAAAAGGTCCGTACATCCCAGTGGCCGGGTGGATGCACTAAGAGGAGCGATTGGACATAGTTACATTCCTCGACAACCGATTCGGGGATCCAACCGTAAGTTTCAAAAACACCGCGCAGAATAAAATGATTAGCCAAATCCAAGCCGTGCTGAAGTCGCCAAAGGGAATCGACAGTGGCTTTAGGTAGCTCTAAATTCAATGACTTTTCGTATTTGATACCTTCCAGAATACCATGCGTATTGTAAACCGAATCGATCTGAGCGGCAATAGTCTCGTCGAGGGTCCCTTTCGAGATGTAATTACGGTATAGCTGATCATCAACGGCAATTTTCTGAAAGACCTCTTGAATATAGACTTGCTCTTGTGGTGTGATTTTCTTTTTGAGAATAATATCCTGTCCGAAAGTCCACTGACCTTGCAGGGTCAAAAGTAAAATGATAGAGGTTTTAATAAAAAAATTCATTTGCATGCCTTTTTGAGATGAAGAATATGAGGTTGCTGACAAAGTAAAAGCATCTACAAATTTTATTTGCACAAGGAAATTTGAAGGGAGACCAATGAAAAACGAAAAAGCTTAATGAAAACTTAAGCGACACCCAAGAAGCCTTAATTCCACCTATATTTGGAATATGGAAAGGCACGCCGACAATCATCGATTGGTTTATTTAGCAGCTATTGTGCTGACTACCTTTTTGTTTCTTATCCAATGGAAATGGGTAGAAAAAGCTCAGCAATTAGAACGCCAAGAAATGCTGATTAAACTCCAAAAATGGGTACCAGATATAGCCTTAGCCGTCAATGGATTAGGGCACGATTATTTTCACGGTGAGCAAATCAAAGTAGAGGAACTAGATTTGGCTTTGGTGGATAGCATCATGGCTGCCTTTGCGCAACGAGCTTCAATTGAAACTCCAATTCATTATGCTATTTTCCAGGATACTGTAAATGGTATTTTTTTAAGCAATACCAATGTATATAAAAATCAACTCTTGGCCACGTCAGCACGTTCGTGTCTATCTTGCATCGTGTCTTTTAGTATCGTAAAAAAAATGGAGCGAAAAGCAGGCGAAGATGATGACGCATTTTCAAAAAGAATTTCTGAGGCGGCTGAGCATCAATATTATAGTCCGGTCAAAAATTTAAAAGAACCCGAAGGAAAAATTATATGGTTAGCCATTTTCACACCAGAGCGTTCCCTTTGGCAATCCACCTCACTTTGGATTTTGTTTTTTTCAAGTTTAGCTTTAATTATTTTCGTTTTACTTCTTTTTAATTATTTAATAAAATCTTTTTCCAACTTCAAAGCAGCTACTAAAATCAAAGAGGACTTTTTCAACAGTATGACGCACGAGTTCAAAACACCATTAAGTTCGATTCGCCTAGCATCTAGTGTGCTTCGTCAAAATCCTCAAGCCGAAAAGGCTAATACTTTTTTTAATTTAATTGAAAAAGAAAGTCTTATTTTAGAAAACCAGATTGACCGCTTACTTGATTTATCGATTTTAGAACATAATAATTTAAAACTAGAAAAGGAGCGTATTGAAATTAATGATTTGCTACAACGCGTAAAGCAAAGAGTGACGCCTTTGCTGAATAAATCTCAAGCTATTTTGGAGATAAAATCAAATGAAAAAATCGACACTTTAAACATCAATCGCCAGCATTTGACAAATACCCTTTGCAATATCATTGAAAACAGTATAAAATACGGTGGCAATAAAGTCAACATTCTCTTAAGTATAAATCCAGAGGCATCCGGGGTTCAATTTAAAATAAAAGATAACGGACCAGGAATTGATTCTATCCACCACGCTAAAATATTCGATCGCTTCTATCGCGCCAACAATGGTAATCAATATAAAGGCAAAGGTTTCGGGATTGGTCTCAGTTACGTCAAAACGATCGTTGAAGCCCACGGTGGTTCCGTACGAATTAATCCCGAGGTAAAAGACGGTTGCGAATTTATTATCACAATTCCTTGATATGTATCATCTGCTATTATTGGAAGACGATCAAAGTTTTGGCTATATCTTGAAAGAATATCTTTTGATGAAAGATTTCGAGGTAACTTGGGTCAAATCCGGGGAGGAAGCGCTGGAAGCAATCGAGCAAAAAGTTTTTGACTTAGCGTTATTGGATATTATGCTCCCCGGCATTGACGGCTTCACTGTTGCCAAAAACATCGTTGCACAACATTCTGAATTACCATTTTTGTTTCTCAGTGCTAAGGTTCTAAAAATTGACCAGCTTAAAGGATTTAAACTTGGTGCTTTCGATTATATCACCAAGCCTATTGACGAGGAATTACTAGTCGCAAAAATCCGGGCTTTACTACCTCGACTAAAAAAAACGTCCAGCTCAAGCGAAACGTACAGCATTGGTCGCTATATTTTCCATCCTAATATTTGTGAATTAAATTTCGGTGATCAAAGCAAAAAACTAACCGATCGCGAAGCAAATTTATTAAGACTACTTTGTGAACAGCAAGGCAAATTGCTTGACCGGAAAATAGCCTTAAAAACACTATGGGGTTCTACCGATGAATTCAGCCGGAAAAGTATGGATGTTTTTATTTCACATCTACGAAAATATTTATCCGCAGATCCAAACATTAAAATCGAAAACATTCACGGTCGTGGATTTATTTTAAAAATTAATACCAACTAATTTCTAACTCTTACAAAACACAAAGCGCATCGATCAATCGACCGATGCGCTTTGATTATTTTAAAAATGAATTTCCTCTAATACATCAAGGTAACATCTCCTCGATATAAAAGCGTCAATCCATCTACAAAAGTCACTTCAGCTATATAAACGTATACCCCAGAATCCATCCGTTTACCTTTAAAAGTACCATCCCAGCCATATTCGATATCAAAATCTCCGGGAATAAAATTACGTGCTTCGTGGACTTGCTCCCCCCAGCGATCGTAGACTTGTAAAAAGTTGACCTGTTGAACACCTCGTCCAACGAAAACCTGGAAGAAGTCATTATTACCATCGCCATCCGGGGTGAAGATATTCGGAATATAGACGTTACGATTTTTATCAATCTCAATCAGAACATCATCCGAACCAACGCAACCATTCGTATCACGTACGGTCACCGTGTAAAGTATATCCTCAAACGGCTTCACCAACACTTCCGAACAATCAAAGCTGGTACACAACAAATCAGTGAGCGGATTCCAGATGATAGAATCTAATGGTAAAGATGAGCCAATGACAGGTTCTAGCTCGACACTATCACCTAGTTCCAGCGTGATATCTGGCCCCAACTCTACTATGATGGGCGGTGGCTGATTGATGGTAATATCCAGAGAAGCGCTACAGCGCGCACTATCAAAGACCATCACGGTATGATCACCAGCCAAGACCGGAATACTTCCGGTAATTTGCTGCGTAGAACTGCCGTTTACCGAAAACTGATATGGCGGATTAAAGCCATCCAGACCACCACCGTAGGCAGTGTCAATCGTAATGAAGGTCTGGAAGCCAAAACAAGCGGGCTCAGGAATTTCATTTAGCTCAAAAATAATGGGCTCCGGCTCACTAATCGCGTAGGTCACTTCATCCGAGCAGTTATTCTGATCGGTAACGGTAACCGTATAAACGCCAGCTGGTAAATCACTAGCAATATTAGTGGTTGAGACATTTCCAGTCCAGGTATAAGTCGCCGGCCCGGGATTACCTCCCGACCAGAAGACCTCAATCTGGCCATCCTCTTCGCCATTACAGCTAGCATCAAAGGTATTATCAAAATTAATATCGGCGACCAAAATCTCTGGCTCGCCTACCTCGATGTTAAAGGCAAAAGTACAATCATTAGCATCTGTGATGATACCGCTGTAGGTACCCGCTGGCACATCGGAAATCGTAGGACCGGTAACATTTGGATTGATCCATTGATAAGTATAACCAGGCATACCACCCAGTGCTTGCACAGTAGCTGCACCATCGCTATCACCAAAACAGCTCACTTGGGTACTAAAGGTATTATCAATATCTAGTTCCAGAGCAGTTGGTGCCTGGATTTCATCGCTAACGATCGCAAAGCACAGTCCGTCCGTCACCGTAACCATAAATTCCCCTTGACAAAGTTGCATGGCCTCACTTTGGACAACCCCTATTTCAGTTTCCCCAGAACTCCAGCTATAATTGTATACGCCCGTTCCGGCGGTACCTCCCGAAGCAATAGCTACAGCCGAACCATCACAGGGCACGCCGCCGTTACAGGTCACCGGCTCTAAATTCGTCAAAGTGACTTCGATACTTGGTGGATCGGGCAAAAAGATTGTTTCTATGACTTCATCGCCACAATTACCAGAATCCGTAATCGTAACGGTATAATTCATTTCGCCATCAAGGCCAAAGAGGACTTGATCGTTAGTCGTTACTCCAGTTGACCAGGCATATTCGTATGGTTCCGTACCGCCGCTGGCAAAAATGATAATCTGGCCGTTATTATCCCCAGGACAATTCGGTGGTGTAATCTGGAAAGAATCCAGCACCAAAGGCGTCGGGGCAAAAAGCGTAGCAGAATCGACGACTGAACAGCCATCCTCCGCGGTAATAGTCACGTAGTAAGTACCAGGGCCAATATTTGAAATGGTCTCGTCGGCACCAACGAAAGGCGGATCCCAAGTATAGGAATCAATCGGTGAATTGGCCGGCTGAACATTGACGGTCAACGAGCCATTCATATCCGTTGGACAAGCAACACTTATCGAATCCCAAGAGGTAATTGTTGGGACTTCCGGTGGATTAATGGTAAAACATTCGATTTGTTCACAATTATTATCATCCGTAACGGTTACACAGAAGTTACCCGGAGGTAAGCCATTTACAGAAGGTCCGTTACTGTTTACACTCCAACTATAACCATAATCTGATCCCGGCGCAATATTACCACCGGTAGCTTCTACCACGATAGAACCATCCGCACCGTTTCCATTACAGGTCACGTGATTAAGCGCCGTGGCAGTCACAATAATTGGTGAAACACCGATACCATAATTCAGCAACGAACGGGTACACCCTGCCGCATCGATCACCGTAATAGAGTAAGAACCTGCAACAAGGCCCGTAATCTGGGTCACGTTCATATCCGTGGTTGACCACAAAATCGTATGTGGTGTAACACCACCTAAGGGCAGGTTATCGATGAAAATTTCTCCATCGGCCGAATTGGGGCAAGTTGGATCAACATCATCCAAAGAGATAAACAAGGTCGGCGCATCAAACACCTCTACATTGGCCACTTCCATTCCTCCGGCAGCATCGGTTACAGTTACACTGTACGAGCCCGGTGGTAAGCCGACATCGCCCACAGGCATATTATCTCCAGCCGTATCCGTATCTCCATTATTGGTAATCGTGCCACTGCCGTTAATCGTTGGATCGGCAATATTTTCCCAGTTATAAGTATAAGGTGCTGCACTTCCCGAAGCCGTGATGGAGAAGGTTCCCGCATCAACCGGCGAACTCGAAGAAGAGCTACAGCTTGTAAAGGTCAAATTGATATTCCCCGTCACCGTTACGGAACCGGCGTTACTCACTAGCCCCAATTCTTGCTGAGCAGAATTGACCGCTTCCATCTCAGTTGGTGTCCCGGAGAAGGTAATCGGTGAACTTGAACCGGGAGGGCCAATCACTGTGAAGCACAGTTCGTAAATCACCGTATTATCCGGTAAATCAATCCCCATGAAACTAACATCAAACCAGCTCACTGTGGCAACATCCACGATAGGAGGCGCTGGACCAAAGTTGAGGTCGGCTAAACTACCCGTCGCATTGACCGATGAAAATTCAAGAATCGTGGGATCCCACTCAACAGAATATTGGAAAGACAAAACGTCCGTAAAATCTTGTACAGAAATGGGTACACAAACGATACTACCATTAGGCCCAATCTCATCGCCAGCGATGAAATTCACCGCATCACAAGCGGTCATATCGATTGTAAAAGAAGCGGCACAACTGACGCCATCTTCAACTAACACATTATAAATACCCGGCTGTGGTACCGTAAAAGCCACTATATCACCATGGTTATAGTTTCCTCCAGTCAAATCGCCAGTAATTGTTGGATCGAGGTTCAGGCTGACGGAGATCGTATAAGTCTCATTAGGATCGAACTCGGGCAGACCACCTTCGACGACGAAAGAACCCGTACAGTTACCGGCCGCATTATTATTAAGATTCAGGCCTTCGATCTGATTCAGATAAGTAACAGAAAAGGCATCACTGGTATTCACATTGATGCAAGGCCCCAGCTCCATCGTATTCGGATCTTCTTCGACCCCGAAAGACGCAAAGTCATCGAGGGTAATCGGCGCGAAGAATACTTGCATGGGTGCTCCGCCATTAAAAACGTTTTGCACTTGGCCTGCATTAAAGAAAGTCGCATTACCGTCAATGGTCACTCCAGATTGGACGGCATTCACGGCGGGCGGATCGATATGACAAGGGTCAGATAAGACAGAATTCCAATCTGGCCCGCTCACGGAAGGTGGACAGCTGTAAAATACATAGCTGATACCGGGAGCGGAAACAGGCTGTGGATCACCACTCAAATCAAAATCACCGTTGTGATTCACAGCCAGTGAATCTCCCAAACAGAGAAACAAGACATTATTGGATTGGGCGGAGGCGAAGAGGGACTGGGTGGAAGTTCCTGCAAAAGGGCTGGCGCCTTGGGGGCAAACTACGCTTCGGTTGGCGTTCTCAACATAATTATAATCCCCGGGTTGCAATTGAGCCGGCATTTGTGCACTCGCCCAAAAGCTTAGTAGTAGGCAATAGGTTAGTGGGATTAAGCGTCTTATCATCGTCAAAATTTTAATTGAAATTCTACTCGTAGGATAAATAACGGGCAAAACAAAATCGGACATGCTTTAACAGAAAGCAAAGTTAGTTCCAATTTTATTCAAATTTTTTTTAAAGTATCAGGGTAGCGAAAATATAGATAGTAACTGCTTTTGTGTGCGGATTATTGTCTCCGGTTTAGACAAGTTGGCCCGGCGCAAAAATAGCAGATTTTTGCTAAAAAAATGCTGCTTTAACAGTTCGAATGCCGCTTTGTCATTTAACTGGCGGTTTTTATTGGACCTCGCCACGTAATATCACCTTTTTTACCAAATCACTTCCAAAAGCATAAGGGATATAGGCCAGAGAAGAGATAGGTGAGGTAATCAGCAGATTAGCTATTTTTCCGACACGGATGCTGCCTAGCTCGTCGGCTAGCTCCATGGCGGCAGCCCCATTGATTGTCGCAGCATTGATAGCTTCCTCCGGCGTCATCCGCAATTTGATACACGCCAGCGATAACACAAAGGGCATTCGGCCCGAAGGGGTCGAACCTGGATTGAAATCCGTTGCCAAAGCAATCGCCACGCCTGCATCAAGCATTTCGCGGGCCGGCGGGTAGTGATCGTTGAGGAAAAACGGGGCCGACGGCAGCAAAGTCGCAATTGTCTCCGCCGAACGCAGACAATCAATCTCTTCCTGATTGACAACTTCGAGATGATCCACTGAGATAGCACCACGCTGCACGGCCGCCTGAATGCCGCCCATGCTATTAAATTGGTTAGTGTGTATCTTGGGTTTGAGGCCGAAGCGTAATCCGGCCGCCATAATCTGATCGGCCTCAGCTACACTAAAGAAGTTCTTTTCGCAAAAAACATCGATGTATTCCGCCAAACCCTCATCTGCTACTCGCGGAATCATCTCTTCGATGACTAATTTCACAAAGTCTTCTCGATTATTTTTAAACGCTTGCGGAAGAGCGTGAGCCCCCAATAAGGTAGTTTTAATACTCAAAGACGATTGCTCAGCCAAGCGTTTGGCTACTCTTAGCATCTTTAGCTCCGCTTCGAGGGTGAGGCCATAGCCACTCTTGATTTCGATGGCGCCGGTTCCGTAACCCTTGACCTCTTCCAATCGTCGCCAGGCCTGTTCGAATAAATCATCTTCCGAGGCATCTTGCAAGCGGCGGGCAGAATTGAGAATCCCTCCGCCCCGCCGCGCGATCTCTTCGTAGGATAAGCCGTGAATACGATCTACGAATTCCGTTTCGCGGCTCCCGGCAAAGACCAGATGCGTATGCGAATCACACCAGGCTGGGAGTACAGTGCCGCCCGCTACATCAATTACCTCATCCGCACGCTCGGGGCAAGTGCTCATTGGCCCGAAATCCAGGATGCGTTCTCCTTCGATCAGAAGCCAAGCATCATCTACGCTGGGTAAAACACGCATGGCCTCCGCCCGTCGGGGTGAAGGCCATGTTTGAGCTTCTGTCTCAGTTTGCACTAATTGTCGAATATTACGAAGGAGCAGTGTGGCCATTTTTTTGCCGCAAAGGTAAGGGTCTACTTCATTGTAGACAAATCCTTAATGATTCCTTCTACACCTTTGCGTTTCATTTTGGCTTGGTAACCAAGGGCTGACTGTCGATCGGAAAAATTCCCCAGCAAAATTTTGTATACCGTACGGCTTTGCAAGCGGTCGACGTGTACGATGATGGGGGCATCAAAGCGCTCGCGCAGCTTAGCTACTTCGCGCAGTACATTGCCGTATTCACCGAAGGCACCAATCTGAACGCTAAATCCCTCCGAAGGTTGATGCATCACTTCAAAGCGATACAACCCTTCCCCGCTGGGAGCAGGCTCCGCGGTAGGTGGTGTATTCGTACTAGGCTCAGACACTGGCACCGGGCGATCGACCTGAGGTGGTGCTGGTCGGGTGCTTTGAGTAGGCTGCTTAACGATCGGAGAATGACTTTCTGCTGGCGTAGGCCGTTTTTTAGGGACTACAGCGGCGGCCGTTCGTTGCCGATGTTCGGGTTGATCGTGCTTTTTCAAAATTGATAGCAGTTTAGTCGCCGGAAGAGATTCTTCGTATTTCCCGAGCACCTTCCCCTTTGAGTCAAACACTAAAATGGTCGGCAACACTTGTACATTATATTGCTGCTTGTAAGCATATCCATCAAAATCATCGATATCGACCTTGACCGGAATATAATTTCGATCCACATAATTCACGACCTGGGGATTGGTATAAGTCGTTTCGTCCATCCACCGGCAAGGCATACACCAACTGGCTGTAAATTGGACAAAGTACAGCTTGCCTTCAGCGGCAGCCATGGATTCGGCCTTTTTCAAACTCCCTTGATAAAAGTCCACCTTAGCGGGGGGAGCGGCCATTAAATATGCTGGCAATAGCAGCAAGATGAGCATGATCCTGGGCATTTTCATATCCTACGTGTTTTGTAATAAATACATTAAAAAACCAAGTAGCAAATAGATCAAAGGAAGGCGTGTAAGTCTTCTCTTATAGTGATTATAGCTGATTAAGTTGTATAGTATGTTTTTTTTAAATAAGGTTCAATGAAAAAGAAGGGAATCATTCGTTTTTAACAAAATGTTTACTAATTCCACCTATTTTTATTGAAAAGTAAGTCTTTTTTTTAAACGACATTTCTATCCATTTCCTCTTCAAAAACGATACCATATACATTATAAAATGATGTTATTTAAAATAGTCGACAAATCGGCCTAAGGGATAAAAAGCTAGGAAATTTAGTTCTAAAAGGGGGAAATCCTTATCATTGCACTCGAAACTTAATTCTTAGATGAATTTCGCGTACAGTCATAGGATTAATGACTGTTTATGGCCATCATAATAAAGCTTTTTTGCATGAATGCCAGATGAAATTCATTAGCAGACGACTAACTTTCAATCTAATACTATGTCAAGGACACTTGCGGCAATAACTGGGGTGCAAGGATTCGTACCCGAAGACGTTTTGACCAATGCCCAACTGGAAACTA
Source organism: Saprospiraceae bacterium (assembly GCA_028285085.1). Lineage (GTDB taxonomy): Bacteria > Bacteroidota > Bacteroidia > Chitinophagales > Saprospiraceae > JAHDHW01. The sequence continues at coordinate 112,930 of JANQQI010000113.1, forward strand.
TGGTGGAGACTTCCGACGAGTGGATTACCTCTCGCACCGGCATCAAGAAGCGCCATATACTAAAAGGTGAAGGCCTGGCGGCTTCCGATATGGGTAAAGAAATGGTGGAGGGTTTGCTAAAAAAGACAAACACTTCTCCCGATGAGGTTGACCTTTTACTATGTGCAACAATCACCGGTGATCGGGTTTTCCCGGATACCGCCAACACAATTTGTGATAAAGTAGGCATCAAAAATGCCTTCGGTTACGATATCAATGCTGCTTGTTCCGGCTTTCTATTCGCGCTAAGTACCGGTGCAAAATATGTAGAAACCGGCGCTCGCAAAAAGGTGATTGTTGTGGGGCTAGATGTGATGTCCTCTATTTTGGACTATTCCGATCGTACGACCTGTGTCATTTTTGGTGATGGTGGTGGTGCCGTCATGCTCGAAGCTAGTGATGATGGCAACGGCTTGATCGATGAAGTACTTCGCGGCGATGGTAACGGGCGACACTTTCTGAATATGAAGGCTGGTGGTTCGCTCCACCCTACTTCCGCCGAAACGATTGCTAATAATGAACACTTTGTATATCAAGAAGGACGTACCGTTTTCAAACACGCTGTTCGAGGCATGACCAATACGGTCAAAGAATTAATGGAACGTAATGGCTTGACCAATGACAGTATCGACTGGCTCGTTCCTCACCAGGCCAATATTCGCATCATTCAATCGGTAGCGGATGCACTGGACTTTCCGATGGAAAAGGTGATGATCAACATCCACGAATACGGCAACACTACTGCCGGGACGCTACCGCTCTGCTTGTGGAATTACGAGGATCAACTCAAACCCGGCGACAATATTGTATTGACCGCTTTTGGAGGTGGATTCACCTGGGGAGCGACTTATTTGAAATGGGCTTATACTAAGTAAGCCCTCGCTTTTTTAGGGCAGATATTATTTCCTATTTAGGGCTTTAGTTGGCAAAACCGCATAGCATTAGGCCTTAAGAACTTCGTATTTTTTAATATCTTTGCCCCGCTTTTGAACAATTAACTAACCCAAGTTGTGATCAATTAAGGGATCGCAGAAAATTTATGCAAAAAATCTTTGATTCGTCGCACAAATTTGATGCTAAGCGCTTCTTAAATCGGATTCCAACTTGTATTCATCAGGCATAACATAAGATTTAGAAATGGCAGATACGTCAGATATCAGAAAAGGATTGTGCATTGAATTCAATCACGACACCTTTGCTATCGTTGAATTTCAGCACGTAAAACCAGGAAAAGGTGCAGCTTTCGTTCGCACAAAATTGAAAAGTGTTACCACCGGTCGCGTTATTGACCATACGTTCCCATCTGGTCACAAAATCAAAGAAGTACGGGTGGAGCGTCGCAAATTTCAATTCCTCTACAGTGATGATATGGGCTACCACTTCATGAATACCGAGGATTACGAGCAGGTGACCATCAACGAAAAAATGTTGGAAAATCCGAAACTGCTTAAGGAAAGTGAAAATGTTGATATCCTATACGATTCAGCAAAAGATATCCCTCTCACGCTTGAAATGCCACAATACGTCATTTTAGAAGTGACCTACACTGAGCCAGGTAATAAAGGGAATACAGCTTCGAGCAATACCCTCAAGCCTGCGACCATGGAAACCGGCGCAGAAGTGCGGGTTCCACTTTTCATCAATATTGGTGATGTAATTAAGGTGGATACGGCTACTGGCGCTTACAAGGAACGCGTCTAAGTCCCAGCTTAGAATCCCTGCCGGAAAAATTATTTTTTTTGGCAACCGATTTTTCAGTATTTTCCTTTTCGGAAAAACAAAACCAAAGCAAGCATATTGCTGAAACCAAACTACACCCCTATGGAATTTAAAGACATCCAGGAGCTCATTAAACTCATCAATAAATCAAATCTGACTGAGTTTAAAATGGAAGATGGTGATTTCAAATTATCTATTCGTACTAAAAAGTACACTAAGGGTAGATCATCAACCGTTGTGACCTCTCCTCAGCAAATTGTGCCGGTTCCCACAGCACCAATGGCACCAGTACAACAATCCTACGTTTCTCCTCCTCCCGCACCGGCTGCTCCGGCACCGGCGGCAACTAGTAGTGCAACGAACACAGATGCACCCACTAATAATGATAATAGTGGAGGAGACGAAGGCAATTACATCGCCATTAAATCACCAATCGTCGGTACTTTCTACCGTTCTTCTTCTCCCGATAAGCCACCTTATCTTAAGGTAGGAGATACCGTTGAAGTGGGCAGTGTAGTTTGCATAGTTGAAGCCATGAAACTATTCAATGAAATTGAATCTGAAATCAGCGGAAAAGTGGTGAAGGTGATGGTTGACGATGCCTCTCCGGTTGAATACGATCAGGTTCTGTTCTTGGTAGACCCTAAGGGCTAATTTAGCTCGCGGGGATTGACAATGGTAAAGTTCTATCCTTATGCTCCAAACATTTAAGAAAATTCTCATCGCCAATCGTGGCGAGATTGCGCTGCGCATTATCCGGACTTGTAAAGAAATGGGTATTCAAACGGTGGCGGTATATTCTACTGCTGACCGTGAAAGCCTACACGTCCGTTTTGCTGACGAAGCTGTCTGTATTGGCCCGCCCTCTTCGGCTGAATCCTATTTGAGTATTCCGAAGATTATGGCGGCAGTAGAAATCACTAACGCTGATGCGATCCATCCAGGATACGGCTTTCTGGCAGAAAATGCTGATTTTGCTGAAGTATGCGCAGAATATGGTATTAAATTCATTGGCCCTACCCCAACGCAAATTCGCAAGATGGGTGATAAAATTACGGCCAAAGAAACCATGGTTAAAGCAGGTGTACCGGTTGTACCGGGCTCCGACGGCTTGCTCAAAGATTTGAAAAGTGGCTTGAAAATCGCCAAAGATATCGGCTACCCCGTCATCCTCAAAGCAACTGCCGGCGGTGGTGGTCGCGGAATGCGGATTGTGTGGAATCCAGATGAATTCGAAGACAACTGGATGAAAGCGCGCCAAGAGGCTAAAGCTGCTTTTGCGAACGACGGTATCTACGTCGAGAAATTCATCGAAGAGCCACGCCACATCGAGATTCAAATCGCCGGTGACCAATACGGCAAAGTCATTCACCTTTCTGAGCGGGACTGTTCCATTCAGCGACGTCATCAGAAATTGGTAGAAGAATCGCCTTCTCCGTTTATTACCGATGAGCTGCGAGCAGCGATGGGTAAAGCGGCGATTCAAGCCGGTGAGGCCATCAATTACGAGGGGGTTGGTACAGTAGAGTTTTTGGTAGACAAACACCGTGAATTCTACTTTATGGAAATGAATACCCGTATTCAGGTAGAACATACAGTAACCGAGGAGGTGATTGATCACGATTTGATCAAAGAACAAATTAAACTAGCCGCAGGTGATAAAATCACTGGCGACAATTATATTCCGGCGATGCACGCCATCGAGTGCCGCATCAACGCTGAAGATCCGTTTAACGATTTTCGACCCAGTCCCGGAAAGATTACTTCATTCCATAGCTCGAAAGGACACGGTGTCCGAGTCGATACCCACGTTTACGCCGGCTACACGATTCCGCCTTATTATGATTCGATGATTGCGAAGCTCATTTGCCGCGCGCAAACCCGTGAGGAGTGCATCACCAAAATGGAACGTGCGCTGGACGAATTCATCGTCGAAGGTGTAAAAACAACGGTGCCTTTCCACCAGATGTTGATGAAAAATGAGCGTTTCCGCTCCGGTGACTTCCACACCGGTTTCCTCAACGAATGGGATTTTAAAGCGCAGAAAAAGTAATCTTACTTCAATCGACAATTTTACCTTACAATAGCCCCGTCATTACTTCGACGGGGCATTTTTGTATAACTTGCAGGGAAAGAAAGGCATGAGCAATTTTCGCAAATTACTGTCCTACCTTAATAAGTATCGACTCAATGTCGGGTTGAATATCCTTTGCAACCTGCTCATGGCGCTGTTTACCGCAGTGAGTATTCCGGCAGTCATTCCTTTCTTACAAATCCTTTTTGACCAATCTCCTCCCATTATTGAGCGTCCTGAAGTCAACTCGCTAGATGATGCGGTGCAGTTTGGGAAATACTTATTCAGCCAATCACTGGTTGACAATGGAAAGGAACAAACCCTGATTTACGTTTGTGTTATTATCGTGGTCATCTATTTGCTGATCAACCTCTTTCGCTATCTATCGCTATTTTTCATGGCGCCCGTGCGGAATGGTATCGTCAGAGACATTCGCCAACAGCTTTTCGATAAGCTGATGGTCCTACCGTTAAGTTACTTTTCCGAAGAGCGCAAAGGAGATTTGATGTCGCGGATCACCGCTGATGTACAGGAAATCGAGTGGAGTATCCTCAATGTTTTGGAAGCCCTGTTTCGCGAGCCCATTATCGTCGCCCTTTGCCTAGGTACGATGCTGTACATTAGTCCCTCGCTTACCCTCTTTGTTTTCATTCTCCTGCTTTTCACGGCAGTGATTATTGGCGGCATTGGGAAAACACTTAAGCGCAAATCCGCTCAGGTACAGAGCTTACTTGGGCAAATTGTGAGTATTGTCGAAGAGGGCCTTTCCGGCCTGCGCATCATTCAAGGCTTCAACGCCGAGCAATACCAAAAAGACAAATTCGCTAAAGTCAACAACCAATATCGACGCCGATTAACACAAGTGTTTTGGCGACGCGATCTCTCCTCTCCGCTATCTGAGTTTTTGGGCGTAAGTGTGGTCGCGATCTTACTCTGGTACGCTTCGCGCCTCGTTTTTGATGGTGCGATGGCACCTTCTACCCTCTTTGCCTACTTATTGGCCTTTTTCTATATCCTCAATCCCGCTAAATCCTTCTCTTCTGCCTATTACAATGTTCAAAAAGGATTAGCCGCCGTGGATCGCGTCAATCATATTCTCCAAGCCGAACAGCCGCTTAAAGAACAACCCAACGCCAAGTCCATTCAACATTTAAGCTCCGCCCTTGAGTATCGTAGCGTCCACTTCACCTATCCCGGAGGAGAGCAGGCCGTACTGGAAAACATTGATCTGCGTTTGGAAAAAGGACAGATTGTGGCATTGGTAGGTGCTTCTGGCGCTGGTAAATCAACTATGGCGGATTTGCTTCCACGCTTCTACGATGTCACGGATGGTGCGATCTTAATCGATGGCATTGATATTCGCGACTATCGCCTGCGTGATTTGCGACAATTGATGGGCATTGTTTCGCAGGAAGCCATCTTGTTTAATGACACGATTTATAATAACATCGTTTTCGGCTTGGAAGGGGTAAGCGAAGCCGAAGTTATCCAAGCGGCCAAAGTCGCTAATGCTCACGAATTTATTCAGCAAACCGAGCAAGGTTATCAGACCAATATCGGTGACCGGGGGCAAAAGCTCAGTGGTGGACAACGGCAACGCCTGACGATCGCGCGCGCAATTCTCAAAAATCCACCGATCCTCATTTTAGATGAAGCCACTTCGGCGCTCGATTCAGAATCTGAGAAGCTGGTACAAGAGGCACTTTTCAAGTTGATGCAGAATCGTACCTCACTCGTCATTGCCCACCGTTTGTCCACCATCCAACACGCCGACGAAATCATTGTCATGGACCAAGGACATATTGTGGAGCGGGGCAACCACCAGGATTTGCTAGCCAAAGATGGCGCTTATCGTCGTCTGGTGGATTTACAAGCTTTTTAGGTCTAGTAGTTAGTTCACTCAATACTTCGCTCGGGCATTGGCCCAGCCAAAGGCATAAGGCTTACCTCTGGGCCAAGGGTCTCCAAAGGGCGTCGTGAACGCCTCACCAATAAACTCCAGCTTAACGCGCCGGGCTTTTACCTCGGGATCAAAAGTGAGTACCAGTGTCGCCGGCATTGCTCCCGTCTTACGCGAAATACTCGTGATCCCATCACCGCCGATTACTTTCCAATTACCCTGCGGACCAAAGAGTGCAAAAGTAAGTGTGCTGTCTTCAACCTGTCGCAAACGGGCCAAAGGATAAGTAAAATCATAAGGGCCCCATTCCGTTATGAACAAATGCTCATAGTCCGTCGCATGATTAATTTCCGGCAGATTTTTACTCGTAGCAAACTCAACCTGATACGGGGCAGTCGCTTCGAGAATACGCAAGTCCACGGTTTTTCGAAACTTATCCCTCGTTTTTTGAATCATAAAATTGTAGTTCTTGCTCAGATTTGTGTTATTCGATTCTTCCGTTCTCCAATCTCTTCCCAAAGTCTCATTGCGCATTACGACGGCGCTATCGGTTGATTGTAAATCAATGAACAAGCCAACGCTGTCAAAAAAATTCTGGCTGATTTCAATACTTTGGTTCACATCTCGAACGCCATCGCGCACCAGCAGCTTAGTTCGTATCCCGGTTTGTGTCCCGTAGAAATAGTTATGATTGATCAAATCCCTTTCTGCCTCAGCCATTTCAATGCCCGTTTGGCCACCCTGTAGATAATTGCCAATAATTTTATGTCGGCGGGGTCGAAATAAGCCCATCCCAAATTCTTGGGCCTGAATATCATTTTGAATTATGATATCCTCTTCTGACAAAAAACTAATAATACCACTTCCGGTTAAGTGGTGTAATTGATTAGCGTAGATCAAATTTCGTTTGCAGACAGTGCTTTCGTAACGATCTTCATCTTCTTGCGACAAGCTATAGATCGACCAAATACCATCATTGCCTAAGGTGATACTATTGAACAAGATTTGATTATCGTTTGCTTGATTAGACAAGTAAATTCCCATCGCGGCGCCCTTCTGTTGATAAAACCCAGGGCTGTAACTACGTGCGATACAGTCGAGCACATTATGAGCAATGGTATTGTTGGAGGCAGCGAAAAGGCCAATACCTAAGGCAGAATTATACCGAAAGTCATTACTGACTACGGTGACGTGCTGGCAACTATCCAAAATGAGTGCCTGTTGGCCGTAGCGACAGCGATTGCCGGTGACCAGAGCGTCGCGACAGTTTTGCAAATAAATAGCTGTTCCCGATTTTTGCCAGCGATCCTGTTCCAGAAAAACATCGAGGTTATCCTCTCTCGCATAGGTTTGCTCGGTGCTATATAATCGTTGTTTGTAGTTATAACTCAAATCGCAGTCTATGAGTCGGAGACTATCTACATTCTCAGCGTAGATCCCAATGCGATACCCGCGGATATTGCCGTTCCGAATCGTTACATTTTTCGAATTGGAAATTTTGATCCCAATGCCACGATATTGATCCGGGGCTTGGCCTACGGTATCGCCTCGTAGAAAGACTTCTGCCAGATCAAGATCAATGAAGTCACCACTTAGCAAAATTGCTGCTTGTTCTTCCTCAACAGCTAAATAATGCATTCCTGTTTGTAGTGTCGTATTCACCTTGATCTGCATCCCCACTTGAGGCTTTTGGGGACCGGATGGACCGCAGGCCATTATTAGAGATAATACAATTAGTCCGAGACTAAAACGAAAAAAGTGAGCATCCAAAAACAGCATTTCCTCAAGGATAAGAGTTATGAAAGGGTAGAATTGTGAAATAAGCGTATTTTTGTCAAAGAAACAAACAACTATAAGATGAGATACTGGATCGTTTTGGTGCTTTTGGGAATCGTGCAACTGGGAATTAGTCAATCAAATGCTCAAGAAGACCCTATTTATACGGTGGCGGATGAAATGCCACGCTTTCCGGCTTGTGAACAGCTAGAAGGTACTTTGCAAGAAAAATCAGATTGTGCGAATACTGAGCTGATGCGCTTTGTAGCAGCAAATGTGGTTTATCCAGATTCCGCCAGATTACTGGGCCTCGAAGGTAAAGTTGTAGTCCGATTTGTGGTAGAAAAGAATGGTAGTGTTAGTAAAGCTGAAGTTTTGCGTGACATTGGTGGAGGCTGTGGCGATGAAGTCCTGCGGGTGATTAATGCCATGAACGAAGTACCCATCCCCTGGGTGCCAGGCATCAAAGCGGGCGAGCCAGTCCGTACTTACTTCAATATGGCTGTTCCCTTTAAGCTCCAAGAGCCGGAACCCGAGCCCGATTTCATCCTTTTCGATGGTGATTCACTCTGGGTAAAATATGATACCCCACTCGCCTATGAGGGGGGCGAAGAGGCGCTGACCGCCTTTGTAAAAGAAAACACGCCCTATTCTGAAAGCGGTGAAGCGGACTGCATCATCGGTGAGATCGAAGTTAATCTGATGGTTCGGGCTGATGCCAGCATTAAGGTATTAGAAGTCTCTGATTTTAGTAATCTGGGCGTTGGCTTTCAGTTTGATGCCATCAGCACTGCCAAGAAGACCATGGGCAAATGGACACCAGCGGTATTCCAGGGTCGCCCGGTCAATGCTAATTATCTGGTACGGGTACCTTTTATCCCCGAAAGCAGCGGCTGCGCTCAGAAACGACAAGATTTTGAAAGCGCGAAAACGCTTATCGAAGAAGGCATTACACTATACGATGCTGAAGATCAAAATTTGGCTATTGAAAAATTTAGCGCTGCCATTGCGCTCTTCCCGGACAATGCCGAGTATCTCGCACTCCGCGCTCAAGCTTATCTCGATTCTCAGATGATGGATGAAGCTTGTGCTGATTTGACTAAAGTAAAGGAGATTATGCTTGTGAGTTGGTACGATCAGTTGTTGCCATTTATTTGTAAATAATACCATATTTCAAAGGTTTTCCACGGAGTGTTTAAGACGCTGGCATTTAAAATCTGTTACTTTTTCCTTCAGCTGAAAAAGTAACCAAAAAAGCCGCAACTCAGATTTTTTGACTAAAATTTAATGCGCTTCCCGCGAACTTTCCAAGGTCAGCAAAATAGCGATGCTATTTTACTTCTGGAAAGTTCAGAAAGATGAGCCCTCCCGCCATTAAATTTTTAAACGTCAAAATGCCAAGTCATTACTATGATTACTCATATTGACTAGTCTTAAAAGGCCTTATCCTCTGCATCCAATTAAGGATCAAGGAAATTCACTATCAACCTCATCTTTGTCCTTTCTGAAAACCGATCCTCATATTTTACAATAAATTAATATTCTCTTCTTTCCCCTTGCGGCTCTAAATCCGAGTCGCTTCAATTTCTGCAAACTAGCAGTCAATTCAATACTTCACGGCAAATGCAAAATGAACAGCTTAACGCCATTGCTGTTTCACTATTGTTATTAAAACAAAATTCAAAAAACTAAAAGCCTAAAATCATGAGACAATTTACACTCTTATGCCTGATGCTCGTGATGGCTGTAGCAAGTTTCGCACAAACTGCCCGTCTACAAGTCATTCACAACTCCCCCACTCCTACCGTTGACATTTACGCAAATGGCGGTATTCTACTTGACAATTTCGCATTCCGTACCGCAACCCCTTTCATTGATGTCCCCGCTGATGTACCCATTGAATTGGGCGTTGCGCTAGCGAATAGCACCTCTGCTGATGATGCATTGGTTAACATTCCAGTACAATTCGAAGAAGGTAAAACTTACGTTGCTGTCGCAGCGGGCGTAGTTGGAGGCAATCCTGGATTTGAACTCTTCGTGTATGATATGGGTGAAGAAACCGCTCCCGATGACAATCTGAAAATTCTGTTTTTCCACGGTTCACCGGATGCACCGGAGGTAGACATTACTTTGACCGATGGTACCGTCTTGTTCGACGATGTTGAATTTGGTGAATTCCAGGGTTATCTGGAAGTACCGGCAGCTACTTACGATGTTGCAGTAACGCCATCCGATGACAACAGTAATCAATTGGCAGCTTATTCCAAAGATTTGAGTTTCTGGAAAGGCCGTACGTTGACTATTTTTGCTTCTGGCTTCCTTGGCGACGGTAGCTTCGAGCCTTGGGTAGCTCTATCTAATGGTGGTACTTTCCCACTCAATAGCATTCCAGTTGTTGATAATGATCCAACGGCTAAGGTACAGATCATTCATAATTCTCCTTCGGCCGCAGCAGCTGAAGTAGATATTTATGTAAACGATGATTTGCTACTCGACAACTTTGCCTTCCGCACGGCAACGCCATTTGTTGAAGTTCCTGTAGATGTAGAGCTGAATATTGGTGTAGCACCAGCAAACAGTACTTCTGCTGACGATGCCATCGCTGTTTTCCCGGTAACCTTCGAAGCGGGTAAGCGCTATATTGCCGTAGCCAATGGCTTGGTCGGTGGAAATCCTGCTTTCACCATTGATATTTTTGATATGGGCCGTGAGCAAGCCAATGATGCTGACAAACTGGATTTGGCATTTTTGCATGGCTCTCCCGATGCGCCACCCGTAGATATCGCTGCTCGTAATATCGGTAACCTGGTAGAAGATATTGAGTTTGGTGAATTTGCAGATTATCTTTCCCTGAATCCCACACAGTATTTCATCGATATTAAGCCTGCAGGTAGCAACGATATTGTAGCAACTTTCGATGCTAATGTTATTGGTCTAGACGGTAGGTCGGCGATTGCTATTGCTTCTGGTCTCCTTGGTGGTAATCCCGATTTTACCGTCATCGTCGTTTTGGCAGATGGTACCGTAGTTGAATTACCTCAAGCGACACTAGCTCGCCTACAAGTCATTCATAATTCTCCGACACCAACGGTAGATATTTACGTTAACGAAGAACTTTTCCTTGATAATTTCGCTTACCGCACCGCTACTCCTTTTGTGGATGTGCCGGCCGGAGTAGAGTTGAATATCGGTGTAGCTTTGGCGAATAGTGCTTCTGCCGATGATATTTTGGTGAATTTCCCAGTGACTTTAGACGCCGGTGGTTCTTATGTAGTCGTAGCGAACGGTATCGTAGGTAATGCCAATACGCCTTTCAATCTCGAAGTATTCGGTATGGGATCTGAAACAGTCGCTTCGGCTAATGATATTGGTATTTTGTTTTTCCACGGCTCACCGGATGCTCCGGAGGTAGACATTACTCTGACGGATCAAACGGTACTCTTTGATGATGTAGAATTCGGTGAATTCCAAGGCTACTTGGTTGTTCCTGGAGAAAGCTATGCCATCAACGTTACACCTGGCAATGATAATAATACAGTGGTAGCAAGCTATATCGCGGATTTGAGTTTCTGGAAAGGAAAAACAGCGGTTATTTTTGCTTCTGGTTTCCTAGGTGACGGTAGCTTCGAACCTTGGGTAGCCTTGTCCAACGGTGGTACCTTCCCACTCGCTCCTAACTTTGACGATAATACCGACCCATCTGCTTTCATTGGAAACAATAGCACGGCTACGGCGACTATCTCCGAGTGGCAAGTGATGCCAAATCCAGCTAGTGATTGGTTGACGATCAACACCACTTTGGAGCAACCAACGACGGTACAAATTTCTATCGTTAATGCTAGCGGCCAAATGGTACAAAGCCAGTACTTCGGTACGCAAGATAGTGGAACACAAACGTTCAATCTACAATTGCGAGACTTGACCGATGGTATCTATTATCTCCGTATGGAAACGGATCAGGAAGTGAAAACAGAGGCGCTGTCTATTCTGCGTCGTTAATAATAGAATTGTAGTTATTTTAATTTATAAAACAGGGCCTGTATCGCTACTCGATACAGGCTTTGCCTTTTTTTACCAAATCATTTTCATCCAACTAGAAAGGCACCTAAACTCTACGATTTAGATGCCTTCTGTTTATTATTATTAGTATTATTTTAAAACTACAATTTTTCTATAATCATTGAAGAAGCGCCGCCACCGCCATTACAAATCGCGGCTAGTCCAACACTACCTTCTTTTTGATGTAAAACATTATTAAGCGTCGTCAAAATACGTGCTCCCGAAGCACCAAGTGGGTGTCCCAACGAAACGGCACCGCCGAATACATTTACTTTATCTTCTTTCAAGCGCATATCTCGATTGAAAGCCATGGTTACTACCGCAAACGCTTCGTTAACCTCGTAGTAATCGATATCAGATTTCTTAACACCCGCCAATTTCATGGCTTTTTTCGCCGCAAGCGGCGGCGTAGTCGTAAACCACTCAGGCGCTTGCGCCGCATCAGCAAAAGATAGAATTTTTGCTACAGGCTTGAGCTTATATTTTTTCACGGCTTCTGCGCTCGCTAGGATAATCGCGGAGGCACCGTCGTTGATGGTGGAAGCATTCGCTGCCGTTACGGTACCGTCCTTATTGAAAGCCGGGCGCAAAGCTGGAATTTTTTCAAACTTCACGCGCTTGTATTCCTCGTCTTCACTTACTACGAGTGGATCTCCTTTACGCTGAGGCACACTAACTGGAACAATTTCTGCACCCATCGCGCCACTACTCGTAGCCGCCGCTGCCCGCTCGTAAGACTGAATCGCAAAAGCATCCTGCGCCTCACGGCTGATCTCGTATTTCTTAGCGGTATTATCCGCACAAACCCCCATCGCCATTTGGCCATAAGCATCCATAAGGCCATCGTTATACAGACCATCAATCATCTGGGCGTTACCGTATTTATAACCAAAACGAGCCTTAGGTACGTAATAAGGCACATTTGACATGCTTTCCATCCCTCCAGTTACGACGATATCGTTTTGTCCAAGCATTATCGACTGCGCCCCAAACATCACGGACTTCAATCCTGATGAACACACTTTATTGATCGTGGTACAAGGAACACTCTCCTTGATCCCAGCGGCCAAGGCAGCTTGACGTGCGGGCGCTTGGCCAAGACCAGCAGAACACACATTGCCAAAGTAAACCTCGTTAACTTGCGTCGCACGTACTTTAGCACGCTTCAACGCGCCTTCAATGGCAATGGTACCCAATTGCACGGCCGTAAAGCCAGATAAAACACCACCGAAACTACCCATCGGGGTTCTAACGGCAGAGACGATAAATACTTCTTTCATTCGTTTGCTATTTTTTGGTTGAATTTGGTTTTAAAAGAACAGCTGAAATAGAGATAAAGTTATCCGCTCAAGGATAAAGCTTTATCATTTCTCTAAGTCGCCGCAAAAATAAGAAAATATGGCTCCAAATGCTTTGCGTGATCAAAAGAAATGCATCCACAAAATCTGACTAACGAGACTGAACAACCAACCGTCGTGTTTGCACGCGTTCTCCAACTTGCAAACGTACAGTATACATTCCGGCGGGGAAAGGATGTGCTGCCAGCAACACTCGATGGTAACCTGCTGGTTGCTGTCCATTGAGCAACGTTTGAAGCGGACGTCCCGCCATATCGAATACTTCCAAAGTTACTTGCTCAGCATTTGCAAGATAAAACTGAACCTCTGATTGGTCTTGTACCGGATTGGGCTGCAAACGTAGCTGCAAATCTGCACTAGCTAGTTCTTCCGTGCTGGTAATCATTGTGTCCGGTGCAAAGCCCACCAATACCAAGTCGTTACCAATAGGAATCGCCAAGGTATCCACTGCTTTAGCGTATTCGATATCTGCTGGATTATTAATGAATGGCGTGGTGATAATCTCCGGTGGATTGCTAAAATCAGCTTCGTATCGACTGATTCGAGAAGGATTCCAGGAGGAGATATAAAATCGTCCCGCTTGGTCTTCATCGATGCCATCGATCCGCCCTACGTTGGTATTTACCACAACCGAAAGTGCATTATCAATCAAATTGACCGCATAGATCGGTGCCGAACTATTCTGCCAACTGGTATACAGCAAACGATTATTGGCACCATCGTAAAGAATTCCATTGGGTGTGGTCATGGTATTCGATACAATCTCTTCATAAGTCGGATTATTTAAATCGGAAACATCAATTCGATAAACTTTACTCGATCCGAAGTCTGTCACAAAAATATTAGTAGCACCATCATTGGTCATACCATTGAGAAAGGTCACGCCGGGTATCGTCAAACTCATGGCCTCAGTTGCCGTCGCCAGATCATAGGCTCGGATTACATTAAGTCCAATGGCGTACACATAATCGCCCATGATTTCCATACCGTGAGAAGCGAGACCATCACCAAAGTAACTGAGCGTACCGTCGTTGGCTCGAGCCAGAATATCAGTTCCATTAGATACCAACCAACGATCTTGAGTAGCATCGTAGGCACAGCTTTCCACCGCATCATAGACCTGAGCAACGGAGAAATTAGAAAACAAACAAAAGAGAAACAGGTAAAAATTGGCTTTCATAATAAAGTGATTTGATACGACCGTGAAATTAGAATTTTCCCCTCATCTAACAAGTCAGAACAGATACTCGTCCGTACATTTGCCGCTTAAGCGACTAGATAGAGTTTTACGTATCTCCCTTCTGGTTTGATAATACCGTTTTTCAACAATTCTATTTATTTTTCAAAGTAAGTGGAGGTTTGAGTACTAGTAGTAAATTTTTGTGTTAGGTTAAAACACTGAGCTTAGTCGGAACTCTATTTATCGACAACGAAGAAGGAAATGAGAATGGGCGAGAAATAGCTTGGGGCTTTGAGGGAGGGACCCACCCTCAGCCGCCACCGCCGGCCATTTTTGGCCGCAATAATTTATGGGCATATAATTCCCAGCCTTTGCCGGGAACATTTTATGGACAAGAGGTAAAACCAGCTGAATTCAGAATATTCTCTACCATCTTAAGATGCCGTTTTTCCAAAATTCCATAAATCAATTTTGCCATTTCCCGACAAAGACACCTTAACCAACTGATAAACAACACTAAAAAATTTAAAAAAAATTGGTTTTCAAAAATAAAAAATCTCAGTTTTCAACCTAAACCCAAACAGAAGATACCCATAAACTTAAAATACGAGATATGAAAGCGCTCCTGACTAGTCTTTTCCTAATGCTCTGCTTTGGCCTGTCGGCCCAACACTACAGCAAAGTAAAAATCCTCTTTGATGCCGAGCATACCATCGCCGAAGTGGCAGCCTTAGGTCTAGAATATGATCATGGCCACTATGCCCCAATGCAATACTTAATCAACGACTTCTCCGCTCAGGAAATCCAGCAGCTAACGGCGGCGGGCTTCAGCTACGAGATTCTCATTGAAGACGTGGAGGAATATTATCGGAATCCACCGAGCTCAGAATCAGCAAGTACCAGAGAAGATGACTGTGCGCCAGATAATGACTACATCACGCCAGCGAATTTTTCGCTTGGCTCGTTTCTCGGCTATTTCACCTACGAAGAGATGCTGGAGCAATTGGATAATATGGCAGAGCTCTACCCAGACTTAATTAGCGTCCGGCAACCTATTGGCGATTTCACCACTCACGAAGGTCGGCCAATTTACTGGATTCGCATTTCGGATAACCCGGATCAAGATGAAGACGAACCAGAGGCACTTTATACCGCCTTGCATCACGCGCGCGAGCCGGCAGGCTTGTCACAACTCATTTACTTCATGTGGTATTTGCTGGAAAATTATGATAACGATGATCAACTCCGCTATTTAGTAGACCATAGTGAATTGTATTTCGTGCCTTGTATCAATCCCGATGGGTATAATTTCAACGTACAACAGCAAGCCAATGGTGGCAGCTTTCTTTGGCGTAAAAACCGCTTTCCTAATTTCGACGGTACCATCGGTGTCGATCTCAATAGAAACTACGGCTACGCCTGGGGTGGCCCTGCCGGATCAAGCGGTGAACCCAACTCCAGCACCTACCGTGGAACGGAGCCTTTTTCAGAACCAGAAACACAAGCCATCCGGCAATTGTGTATTGAGCATGAATTCAAACTCGCCCTCAACTATCATACCTTTGGGAACCTCCTCCTCCACCCTTGGGGGCATATCACAGTCGATGCCGATCCCAATTTTGGTTTGATCGCGGATTTGCTTACTCGTGAAAATAAATATGTCTCGGGTAATGCTGATGCCCTTTACGTCACTAACGGTGACTCGGACGATTGGATGTTTGGTGATGATCAAAATAAGCCCCCAATCTATTCTTTCACACCAGAAGTAGGTAATGCTTTTTACCCTTCGTCCTCCCAGATTATTTCCATGTGCCGCGAGAACATCTGGCAAAATATCGGTACGGCCATGTTGCTCCATAACTACAGCGAACTCACGCCCATTTGCTTTCCGATTTTGTCCGAATTGGATGGCCAGATAAAATTCACCCTCAATCGCTATGGCTTGAACGAGGCACCAACCACTGTACGCATTGAACCTATGTCGGATAATATTCTCGCCATAGCTCAACTTGACAGCTTTGATATGGCACCATTTAGCAGCGTGGATGTATCAACGAATTACATCCTCGATCCTGACATCGCGCCAGGTGATTTGGTGCGGTTTCGGATTATCGTGAATGAAGACGCGGTTGCGGTTATTGACACCATCACCTCCGTTTTTGGATATAGCGCCTTGCTCATCAACGAAAATGGAAACAGCATAGACAATTGGACATCAAATCTCACCAATATGGTGTGGGGGGTAACGGAAGAAGATTTTTACACCCCTCCTAGTAGTCTAACCGATTCTCCAAACGGGCCGGCACCCTTTTTCTCGGATAATTCCCTGATTAGTTTAGAGCCAGTGGAAATACCGGACAATCACCAGGTACAGTTACAATATTTTATCCGTTGGGACTTACAAAGCGGGGATTTTGCGCGGGTGATGATCTCAACCAATGGGAGTACTTTCACCCCACTTTGTGGCCTCCATTCGCAGACCATCAATAATGCCCCAGCTTACGCCGGCAAGCAAACAGACTGGCTCTCGGAGTGTATTGACCTCAGCGAATACGCTGGTGAATCAATTTGGCTTCGGTTTTTGGTCTCCTCACTACCCACCACCAGTAGTGATGGTTTGTACATAGATAACCTTACTTTGGTCAGCGCGCCTACTCCGATCAATACCAGTACTAGCTTTTTAACCAAGGTTGGGCTGGATATGCAGTGTCATCCAAATCCGGTACAGGATGCATTAACGATCCGTTTTAACCAGTTGGTTTCCGATGGCAGATTTCATATCATGGATGCGCGCGGAAAAATGATCTATACCCAGGCCGTGCAGCAACGCGATCAATTGGAATTAT
Organism: Saprospiraceae bacterium; assembly: GCA_028285085.1. Taxonomy (GTDB): domain Bacteria; phylum Bacteroidota; class Bacteroidia; order Chitinophagales; family Saprospiraceae; genus JAHDHW01. The sequence continues at coordinate 129,881 of JANQQI010000113.1, forward strand.
CGGTCGCTCAGTGGCCAGCGGGTTTGTATTTCTGCGCTTTAGAACTTGAGGATGGTAAAAGAATAGTGAGGAAGGTAGTAGTAGAATGATGTTTTAAAATTTAGTAAAATCCATTTTAGCACCCTTTTATAATATGCATACTTTAATTCTGATCTTGGCAATTTGTATTTCTCAGGAACTACCTCAGAAAGAAGTCCCCGTTGAGCAAATCGCATTTAGCTACGTCGCTGAATCAGTCTTAAAGAATGATGATATTTTAAGAAATAAAAAGATCTACTTCGAGGGAAAAACAACGGGTAAAAATTCTTCTTATTTATGGCTGGGTCATTTATTAAACTATTGCCATTTTGGTGAAGATGTTGAAAAAGGATACTGTAATCAACTTTCGACATTAAACGATTCTTTCATAAATATAAATCACTCTAAGCAAAGCATTAAATTCAAAAGACCAATAAAGAAATTAAAAGGTCGCTTGAATAATAACAAATTATCAAACGCTATTCTAGAACTAAATCATGCTATTGAATTCAATGATCGGAAATATGTTGGAATAAAAATTACGGTTACCACTTACTTCTGGTTTCAAATCATGGTACAATTATCTGAGGATGAGCAGTCGGTCAGTCAGCACTGGATTACGTCTTTCGAGGTATAGTCATTAATCCAATTTTTCAAATACCGAATTATTACTCTTGTACTCTGGAATCACTTCTTTGAGCAAGCGAACAATACGTTCATTATTTTGGATAGAGAATAATTCAATGAGTTCGTCTACATAAGTACAAACCTTTTCGTAAGGATGCTCTCGTACACGAGCGATGAGTATTTTTCGATTGTGAGTAGGTAAGGTCGTCTCGGCTTGATTCAAAAGTTCTTCGTATAATTTCTCGCCGGGGCGCAGCCCGGTAAACACCACATTGATATCGCGGCCCGGCTCAAAGCCCGAGAGCCGAATCATCCGCTCGGCCAAATCTACGATCTTAATCGAGCGGCCCATGTCAAAGACAAAGATTTCGCCCCCTTGTCCCATCATTCCAGCTTCGAGTACTAACTGGCAAGCCTCCGGGATTGTCATGAAGTAGCGGGTCATCTCAGAGTGAGTCACCGTGACCGGCCCGCCCGCGGCAATTTGCCGCTTAAATAAAGGAATCACCGAGCCATTGGAGCCTAATACATTTCCAAAACGAGTCGTAATAAACAGCGTTCCACCCGCTGCACTAGCTAATTTGCGATGCAGCGATTGTACATACATCTCAGCGAGCCGCTTGCTAGCGCCCATAATACTCGTCGGATTCACTGCCTTATCCGTACTGATCATCACGAAGCGTTTCACGCTATACTCTACCGCCAAATCCGCAAGACAACGCGTACCGGCCACATTTGTCAAAATCGCCTCCGAAGGATTATGCTCCATCATCGGCACATGCTTATACGCCGCAGCATGGTAAATAATATCCGGTTGGAAGGTCCGAAAGACATTATGCATCCGCTCAGTGTTTCGGATATCACCAATGACGACCTCAAAAGCCAAGAAGTCAAGCCCATTACGCAATTCTAATTCTAGCTCGTGCAGCGGCGTTTCGGCCTGATCAAGCAGTACCACCAATCGAGGCTGAAAGCGGATCACTTGCCGAACGATCTCCGAGCCAATCGAGCCCGCCGCTCCGGTAATCAAAATACATTGCCTCTGAAGCTGGGTATTAATTTTTTC
>JANQQI010000044.1 GCA_028285085.1 Saprospiraceae bacterium
CTACGTAAACTTCTACTTCATCGCCAATTGCCAAATCAGGCAAATCGCGGAATTCAGAAAGGGATAAGAGACCGTCGGATTTGAATCCGATATCCAGTAAGATGTCACCATCATTGATGGCGGCTACTTTTCCTTTGACAATTTCATTTTCGATGACCGCACTCAACGTAGACTCATACTGCTTGCGATAGCTTTGGCGCTCTTCATCAGTGTAAGAGAGGCCTTTTTTACCTACAGACCAGTCAAAGTCGTCGTGTGGTGTGTCGTGCGGACCTGGAACAGAATTCGTTTCTGCTGCTTCGGTTTTTTCCTCTACAGCCGCCTCAACTGGTTCCGCTTGAGGCTCATTGGAGAGCTCTTGCTCTTCATTTTCGAGATTCTTTTCGTCTAACATATTGAAAGAATGCTCAGTTTTGTAGTCTGCGTAAGTCATTGATTTTCCCAGACTTGGGCGCTAAAATGTAAATCAAAACCGTACAGACGAGGTTAAAGTATATTTTTTAGCGGGGACAAAGGTAAGCCTTTTTAGCGGTAATTAAAAGTTTCATCTAAAGGGTTTTATACTCTGAGGCTTTATTAGCATACTGGATCGCCCCTGCGGTAGGAAATGTGCTTATTCATGCATGTCGGAACTACGATTTTCTCATCATTTATAATGAGATGGTTTAAATTCTTTGCAGGATATGACGATATCCGCACGGAAACGCGCTTAAAATGTTAAAATATGTGTTGCTAAAAGTGTATTATTGTGTCCTACACAGGTTAATTAGAGCACTACACTTTATTTGCGAGAGTCGTGAATCCAAAATTTAATAAACACAACACATCCTATGAAGAGGCTCTGAAATCGCATACGTATGACGAAGCGATCAAGAATCTTCGCGACACGATCCTAAGTATTGGTGCAATAGACGATACGCTTGAACAAATCTATTGCCGACATCTGATAGCTCGCCTATACCTAATCAAGGGTAATTTCAAGAAAGCAAAGGCCATTGCCAAAGCAGCAATAGAATCGATAGAGCCGCTGCGAGATAACAACAAGTCCAAAACGCTATTTGAACTTACGCACAGTAATGTGCTCTCTATTTTAGGCGCCGCCTTCAATCAGGAAGGCAAATACTTCGAAGCGGCCCGCCAGTTAGAAACCGCCCGTAGAATAAAAGTCGCGGATAAAACACTTGTTTCAAAGGATCCTTTTATAATTGACGATCATTTGGAATTGGCGACCTCTTACAAAAATCAGGGAGATTTCGAACGCTCACTTAATTATTACAGCTTAGCCATTCATCTTTCTCGCTATCAAGGAGATACGAAAAGTTATCGAATTGCCCGAGCGCATAATGGGATCGGTTTAGTGAACTGGTTTTTGGGAGAATATGACTACTCAATGCAGTTTCTGCTACAGGCAAGAGAGCATTTTATAAACACTGGGACACATCGTAATTATCTTGCAGAAGTCTATAATGACCTTGGTATTTGGTACTGGAAACACGCGAAGGATGAATCGGGAGCTGCCAAAGCGCGAAATTTTAAACGAGCCGAACAGTTTCTCAAGCGCAGCATTTCCTTATTCACAAGGGCGTACAAAACGGACATACATCCTCTGATCGCTACTTGTTATAACGATCTTGCAATGGTTAAAGAGGATAATAAGGATAAAAAAGCTGCTTTAAACAATTATATCATAGCCCTAAATATTCGGAAACGTATTTACGGAAACCATCACCCAGAAATGGGGCGCAACCTCAATAATCTGGGGGTATATTTTAGAGACGAGCACCAAGAGCCCAATCGTGCGCTGAAGTTTTTCCAATCGGCAATGTTTTCCCTAGTTGATGGATTCAAGCATTTCGAATTAGACAAAAATCCCGATATCATTTTAGATAGCATCGATTCGATTCGACATCTGCTTTATTCGTTAGAACATAAAACCAAAACCCTTTTCGACTTATTCGAAGCGCACGGTCAGATGGAAGATCTGGAACTGGCCTGCCATACGGTCAACAAAGCCATTGAGTTAATTGATGAAACGCGCAATAAAATCCTAGAGGGTGAGCGCTCCAAATTGTTTTATAATACACGTGTTCGGTCCATTTTTGAGTTAGCGATCCAATGCTACAAGACTTACAATGACCAAGCAGATAAAGATACTTCATTTCCACGTGAACGCATCCTATCGTTTATTGAAAAAGGAAAGGCCTTCCTGTTGCTTGAGCAAATTCAGAATCGTCGCAATCGCCACCGTAGTCATTTGATCCAAAAAGCAGCGCAAGAAGAAGATACCATATCCAATAAATCTGCTGACCTGGAAAGCGAAATGAGTAGTGCTGGGGATCCGCAAGAGCAACAAATCCTGCAAGAGTTTAAGCAAGATTTAAGCATTGAGGATTTGCAAAAAGAAATTGATGACAAGGCCCCACACGCAGCTTTACTCAATTTCTTTATGGGTAAACAGAAAGCGTATGTCCTGGTAGTTAAAAAGGAATCCTTCCATATCGTGGACCTTGCGGAAGGCAAGCTTCCTTGGGACATGGGCGCATTGCAAAAGGAGATCAAGCTATTTAAAGACAATTGGCAAGAAGATCTTGCTGGATTCGACAAAGCACTTTACGTTGATTTAGCTCATCGGTTATACTTGCGATTAATCAAGCCCATCGAGTCGCTCATCGACGACATGAATCGCATCTACATTATGCCCCACGATGAGTTAGCCTACATCCCTTTTGAGGCTTTACTGACCGAATCAGCTACGGAGGATACGCCTTATTGGGAGATGTTTTATTGGCTGTATGACTATCAAGTAATTAGCTACCATCACTCAGCTACTTTGCTATACGATACCCCTAGGAACGGTGCCAATCGACTCAAAAAATTCTATGCGGGCTTTGCGCCAGATAATAACCAACTGCCGCAATCCGTGGAAGTCGTCCCTAAGATTTGCGAATTACTCAGGAATGAAGAACTGCTCGCCGAAAGCTTTCTACATGACCAAGCCAAGATTGATGATTTTTTCAAGGCGTTAAGGGAGTATACCGTTGTGCATCTATCAGCTCACAACAGCCAGGCGCACGATCCAGCCAATGTAGAAGCGGGAATACAAATCCGCAACGAAAATGGAGATCTTGAATATTTGACGGTAGCCCAGCTTGAGGCGAATAAAGATAAGGCCGACAAAGACGCTATCAAATCAGGACTTGTCATTTTGGACAGCTGCAGCACCGGTGATGGTCAACTCATTTTGAGTGAAGGCTTGATTTCCTTCCACCGAGCTTTTTTGCTAAATGGTGCGAGCAACTTAATTTACACCTTATTTCCCGTGCCAGTCCTAGATTCCCGTGATTTAATGATTAGCTATTTTGAGCAGCTGATCAATCACAGGCACACCCGCCTAGTTGAAGCTCTTTGTGAGGCCAAAAAGGCTCTAATTGATAAGCAGTTAGAATTCATTGCGCCTAAATCGTGGGCGGGCTTTGTATATATGGGCAACCAACAAAGAACGATTTAGAATCGCGACACTACGACGCATCCTTCTTACTCAAATTCGGCAATAAAATTTCTTTGTGAATGTAAAACTGGCACACGAAAGGACGATACCCTTTGGCAGTTATTCTTGCGAAATACATCCCAGGCATCAGAATATCCGATTGCTTCTGGTAATTTAAAACCAACTCCTCCTTCACATTAAGCGGACGAACTAACTTGGGCGTTGTACTGTCGTTATGATAAATAGATAATTTTGCTTTTACATTTTCGGGGATTCCCTCTAACTTAACTTTCAGCTGACCATCCGTAAAATTTTTTCCTTTTGAAAGGCCCCTTACTTTCAATTGCTGAAAGGCCACGTTTTTGAGCGGTTGAAACATTCTTTCCAATGCCTCAGACATTTCTTCGCTTTCTAAAACCAATTTATTTTTCTTAATGGTTTGGTATTGTCGCATCACCCCCGTAGCATCAAATTGTTTACCGCGTCGGGTTAGTATATTTTGTTTATTGAGCTGATCAGCAATTTGACTCCAGTTTAGATCATCGACTTCTCGCAATTTTTGGATTGCTTTGCGTGCTTTGACATTGGCTTCATTGGTCAATGCCTTATAAGTCCGTCCCTGCTTAGCGGTATCCGTTGTTGCTTGCAGTTTTTCCGGACTAGCCGCGGCCAAACCAATTGGCTTATCGGAATTACGCAGTCCCTCACTGATCTTATTGCCTTGTTTCGTTCGCTCATAAACTAAATGATGGATCAACAAGTCAATACTTTTGTGATCCATCATCGAATAAGTTTTGTCATCGGAAAGCACGAAGTCGACAAAGCTGATCGTGACTTGTGCATCACGTAATAACGTCAGCACCTGCACATTTTTATGGAATCCTTCGTAAGTCCCCGCTACGATCATCATTGGATCTTTTGGCGTGGCTTGCTCTTGAATAAGTTTGATGGCTTTTTGGCAAGCGGAGAAGAGAGAGCCGGGTAAATAGGCTCGAAAGGTTTCAACAACTTCACCCGGAATTTGAGATGCCACTTCGCTGCGGAAGGTTTTCATCTGTCGGGCTACACTTTCTTTCGCTTTGGGAGTAATATTAAAAAGTAGTACCTGTCGCATTCAGCAATTCAGTTTGATAAATATTAATGTCATTTGAGATTTGAGCGACACTTCGGGGAGGTGCCTGTTCTTGGGAATTAAACGTGGGGGACCCCGATTTTAGTTGCGTAAATATATAATTAATTTCAACATTAACAAAAATAGTCAAAAAAATGACAAGTGGGATAGATTGATGAATTATTTTGCATTTTAATAGTTGTTTTTTAAAATGCAAAATCTTATTTTTACCTCGCTCTGCAATTGAAACATGAAGATTGATCTTTAATACCCTACAATGAATAGCGAAAAAAAATCCCCTCGTTTGGATAATGCCATCAAAGCAGCATTGATTGGTGCTGCGGTTGCTATTATCGCCTTGATCGTCAATTCGGCTATTACCTTATTTATCCATTACGATCAAAAAGACACACCTCCATCAGAATCCACCCCTACGGTAGAAGATACCATCAAGCTAACAGATACCTTGACTGTTGTGGATACGATCACCGTTCCATTTCCACCTACATCACCTGGAGAAGATGTCGATGAGGCACCTGACGCTAATATTGATAGCCCTACGCCCATCGCCATGAATATTTCAATCCCAAATCAATTTGTCAAAGGCACTTTACAAACCCAGGATATTACCATTACTGATACCGAAGGGCAGGATATTGATCCTAGCCCCATCTCCCGAATTCTATCCGGCCAGCAGTTGAATCAACCTCATTTAGTAGGTCTCAAACTGCTTCCGGGACAATACACATTGACGCTTTCCGCACAGCCGTGTCGTTTTTCTTTCGAAGCCACTGCTGCTGCGAGTGAAGCGCCAGCGATCCCTTTTCAATGCCATTAAAAATTAGACCAATGAAGAAGCTTTACCTGTTACTGAGTTTGATGACCCTCTGCTACCTGACGACCAGCGCCCAAGTTCACTGGAACGATCTGAAACTGTACATTCCTGAATTTCGAATTGAGCCACAGGAACTAGCACAAATTGCCGATGCCACGAAGGCCGGTGAAAGCTATGTGAACAACCGCTTGGCGGTCGGGCAACGCTATTTCGTTCGGTACGCGAAGCAACAATTCGATGGAACATTTATGATTGGTACACGCAACAGTCGTTATCAAGTCTTGTATGAATGCTGTGACAAAGGACAGGCTTGTTGCCAACAACCTACGGGCTTGGATATCAACGCCTTTGTCAGTATTAGCACGTCCTACAACTCCGCCAGTCGTGAGATTTCCTTCTTTGCGGAAATCATCAACTTTAAATTTGAGCACCTGGCGGGCCCAGCCGAACAAACGATCACTATTGATGGCATCAAAAACAATAATCTGATTAATCATACTATGCAAGAGCTGGCCAAAGAGCTGTTCCGAGATGCCCCTAAACCTAAAGCAAAAAGCCACCCGACTCCACGACAAATCACGCCTTACTGGAGAAAGTTCGGTGAGTATGTCGTAACGAAACGAGAGCTAGAACAGGCTGAATCCCGATCCAAAGCTTGTGATCTGGTCAATAGAGCCTTTGCGCTATATGAAACCATTCGTGATATGCCTGGCCAGGAGCTGACGCAAGAAGAAATTCAGCACCGCCGCCAGATATTTTATGAAGACCCGAACGAGCTAAGGTTTATCAAGCATTTGACCGAACTGGTACATACATGTGATCCCTCACACTGGAAACGCGACGAAGGACGTGCCAATAATTTTAACCAACGCGTCCGAAATTTTAATGACCAGGTCCACCAATTAAATGCCGAAGGTCTGCAACTCCCTCAGAGTCCGCATCATGATCTCTATCTGAACCACTTAGAGGAAGTAATTGATAAGGGTATCGAGCTGGGAGATGAATTAGCCCGAATTGAACAACAACGTGGTACCAGCTCAACTGACATTGAGAAGAAGTTGCGACAATTCCAGAGCACCTTGCGTGTCATCATTACCAACGCCATTTCGCTCCGCGATCAATACTTTAATGAAGATATCATTAGCCAGATTCAGAAAAGTCGCTATGACCAGGTCATTAATGACTGTTATACTCGACTACAGCAATTTTCCAGAAGACACAGTATGCCCTAAGTTGATTTTCAATTTTTAACCAAACAATATTTTCAAACCCATCAAGCATGAACCGCCCAATAATCTATTTGCTGCTACTGGCATTCATTAGCCTGGGAGCTTCTAAATGCCGTCAAGAAAAAAAATTATTCAAACAAATAAAAGGTGCCCAACATATCGTGATCAAGCACCTGACGATTGACACCCTCGTCACAGATTACGAGGTACAAGGCATCCTTACCTTAGACGTGCTCGACTTGGAGATGCTGTCTTTGCGCCTTTCTACCAATGGTCAGCGCCTGACACTTGGACCTGATCAATTTGAGCTATCAGCGGATGGCAAAGCCTTTTACCTTGACAGTCTGCACGTATCCCGTCAAGTGGAGGGGGCGCCGAATCGGCCAATGCCTTTTAGCGCCGTTCAGATTGGTCGAACCCAACTTAATAATATTGCGGCTTCCATTCGTAATAAGAAAGGAAAGCAGGTGCGACGATTGAATTTCTCATCTTCTGAAGGTAAATCTATTACGGTTTTGCAAACAACCGTACATGGTGCAATTGGTGAACAACCTTACGGATTTGACAATATTCGGGACAAATATCGCGAGGAAATGACTGACGATATTGCCGCCGGGAATGCACAAATCGAAAGACTCCGCCTGGAGATTAATCGAAAAATTGAGAAAGATCAAGACCACCCTATTGGCGAGGCCATAATACCCATTGAAAATTATGCCGCTGACTTAAGTGGACTACTCGATTTTGTTAACAACATTGACGAATATACTCCACTGGAATTGATCCAGGCTAAAGCTTATGATTTAGGAGAAATTCTAGAGAGTCTCAACGAGATCGCTGAAGATGTTTATCGCGAAGACAACATCTACAATTTGGCTAGCGATCTCTTCTTCAAGCCGGGAAAATGGGATATCACCAACGCTGCGGATTTGAACGGGGTATGTGATCATATTAAAGATATGCTCACACAGTTGGAATTAAATGATGATGTTGTTGGTCGAAAACTCATCATCAATGTCGTTGGCTACGCCGATGAGCAGGGTTTTTTCAACGAAACAATCCGGTCAATTTGTACCGCCAAAGGACTAACTGTCGTCAACAACCCCATCCTGGTTGCGCAGCGAAAAGCGTTTAACCAAGCGCTTTCGGAATTACGGGCAGAAGCGGTAGAGGTTTATCTCAACAATCGCTTAAGCATGATGGGGTTATCCAATGCATTACCCATTGAAATCAGTACGAAAGGACGGGGAGAAACTTTACCGCCTAACATCATCCCTAAATCAACTGCGGATGATCAAGAGCGGCGACGTGTCATGGTTTATGTACAACCAATGAGTGAGTAACCAAGCTGTCATCCCATTCGAAGGCAAATCACCATTATTGCCAAGGATGCAGCTTTAAATAAGATACCGTTTATAATGTTTTATCGTTATTGGATTTGACAGGTTCACTAACGCAGTCAATGCCCGGTTTCAAGCCGGGCACACTTTTTTAGCTTAGAGCTTGTTTAAAATGCCATTAATTAACTACAAGTGTCAAATTTAATTCTGTATTTCGTTAAAAAGCCTCGCCGATGCTTTGGCATCGCCTACGTTTTTTTGCCTTATTTAGAATTAAATTTTCTCACTTTCGCCTAATCATGAAAGTTTGAACAAGCTCTTAGTTTGTAATAAATATCCGCTGCACCAGTTAATGGCACAAGCGGATACAAAAAGGATAACCCTTTCTCTAAAGAACTGTTACAAACTTCATTAACGGAACAACACTTTCCCACTGTACATCTCACCGTCGATACCAATTACCTTAAGGATATAAGTGCCCGCAGGCCATCCGCCCCGCTGCAATTGGTATTGGCGTTGATTCAGACGATGGTTATAATATACGAGTTGCCCATTCAAGTCGTACAAACTAATGGCGACCATTTCCGTCAATCGCTTATTGATCGTAATATTGGTATATGCACCCGCCGGATTGGGCAGAACACGCAATTGCCCAAGGGAGCGATATTCAGGCCGCTCACCGATAATATTCTGTACGGTGTTCGTATAAATGGGATCTTGTTGATCAAAATAAATCGCCACTTGATTCTCCAGAATGGTTCCATCAGGTAAATCATCTTGGATACGCACTTTGAAGAGGATAAAACCATGACTTTCCGGCTCCGCAGTGGTACTATCTGGCAAGTTAATATTCTCAAATAACCAAGTAATATGGCCGTCATCCTTGACAATTAGTTGATACGGGTGGCTCACTACACCCATTTCGAGTGAAGCTGGGTCGAGGCCTTCGGGTAATTGATCTTCGATGCGCACGGTGGATACCAAAGCATTTCCAACATTTTGGAAGCGAATTTTGTAGGTCAATTCCGTGCCTGCCTCAACAAAACCTTCAGGGTCAACCGCCAAGTCATTCGGGTCAATGGCGCCTTCGGCGAGCAATGATCGTGCAGCGGTGTTATCGGCAGTATTACAATCCAGTTCACTACCATTCAGGGTACCATTAACATCCATATACGATCCAATTGTGACCGAAGTAGCGACAGAGTCAGTAATGTAAATCGTTTTCCGCTCTCCCATATCCAAGGTTGCAAACGTCCACTTGTAGGTTGTTCCCTGCACATCATCCCAAGGGGTTGTACTCGATACTGGCAAAATATCATTACCTAAATCCAAGCTCAATTGTACCCCAGAAGCCCGACTGGTTCCAGCATTTGATACCGTCACAGCAATTAAATTTTCGAAGCCAACACGCTGAGCAGTTGACTCAATTTCCAGTCTTAAATCCGGATAAACACAAGTCGCTGTATCCCCAAAATTATTATCACAATATTGCTGTCCCATGCTCAAGACATCTACGGAAAGGGTATCCTCACAACTGTTATTCCAGTTGGTCCCTGCTTGGTGAATCAGGTCGTAAGTCCCCAGTGCTAAGCGTGTCGTATAATATCCCGTGGAATCCGTCAAGACTAAGCGATTACCGGGTTGCACAATGACTTTGGCATTAGACAGAACTGCCTCACCTTCATCTTTTATACAATTATTATTTTCATCGTGATACACATAACCACAAACCTCTGCCCCAGCATCTTCAGTCAGAGCAAGGCAGGATGCCGTGGATGACGTATCTGTTAGCACCTGCTGATAACCTGAAGGCCACTCGATGACAACTGAATCGGCTTGAGCAGCATCTCCCAATCCAAAGCGAATGCGCATATCATTCTGACTACCTAGTCCGCCACCGGTCTGACTACTTACCTCCTGCATTTGCCAAACACTCTCACCGTAAATCGTAGCTTTTACACGTACCTTGGCACCAATCGCAGAAGCATTTGAATTCGAGCCCGTGAGATTCAAACAGAGTTGATTCTGGCAACGACCACGACTATTCTTGTACATAAAGTCCACATTGCTATCGTGGTTGGTGGCATATAAATCCAGGTCGCCGTCATTATCGATATCAGCCCAGGCAGCCCCCTTTGATTCTCCGCCATCCTGACTCAGCGCATTAGATACACGTACAAAGCTGCCATCCCCTTGGTTAGAATAGAGGAAGTTATTTTGATTTTGATTATTCGTAACAAAAAGATCCAGATCACCATCATTATCATAGTCCGCCCAGCTACTCCCGTGGCTATGCCCACCATCGGAGACCACAACACCCGAAGTAATACGAGTGAAGTTGTCATTACCATCATTGCGATAGAGGAAGTTATTCTGGTTACCAGAATTAGCCACGAATAAATCTAAATCACCATCATTATCGTAATCGCCCCAGCTTGCACCGACAGAATTCCCCCCATCACTCACAATATCTCCAGTGGTGATTTCGGTGAACTCACCGTTACCTTCATTACGGTAGAGACTATTGTGGTTACCTTCGGTGTTAGCTACAAATAAATCTGCCAAACCATCACCATTATAATCCCCCCAAGCCCCACTGACTGAAAAAGAAGCTTCACCAACAACGGCATTACCACTTACTTCAGTAAAAGTGCCATCGCCATTATTGTGATAAAGTTTATTAAATTCGGTTGAAAAGTACTGGGCCGTAAAGAGGTCCAGATAGCCATCGTTATCATAATCGATAAAGGCCACACCGTGTGTATATCCCTGATCGGTAGTCACGGGGTCTCCCATCACACGGACGAAGGTACCATCTCCGTTATTGCGATAAAGGAAGTTATCTTGTTCTATGTTGTTTGCGACGAATAAATCGAGATCACCATCGTTGTCATAATCTCCCCAACTCGCAGCCGTAGAAATCCCCACATCGGTAGCGATAGCTCCTGTGTTTACTTGCGTAAAGGTGCCATCACCATCATTGTGATAGAGTCGGTTGGGTTGATTCTCATTATAAACCGTCACGAAAGCATCTACCCAACCATCATTATCATAATCCCCCCAACTGATTCCACGTGAATCCACCGAGGCATCTAACCCGATATTGTACACTCGACCGAATACGGCGCTAGGGTCAAAAGCTACAGAAATGGACGGTAGTGCATCACCACAAGCACGATCAGAACGCAAATTGAAATAGACAAATTCACCTGCCTTAAAATTCTCATCGAGCACTAGGTTGAACTTGACTTTCAACAAATTCGCGGTCACATCCGTAATTCCAATCAAACCATCTTGGCCGATTGTTGTATTCATATCCGTACCCGTAATAGTGTAGGTATCACCGACCAAGCTAGGATCAGCAATCACGGAGTAGCTGCCGCTCTCCGGATAAAGAACTTCCGCACTCCCCGCCTGAATTGTGATCGTTTGGGTGCCAGGCATCACGGCATCCAATTCAATATTTTTCACCGCTCCAATCTTCGCACTCAGCAACTCCAATTCAACACCCAAAATATTTTCACATTCCTGGCCAGATTCCAAATAGTTGATACGTACTTGAAGTTCTGATTCCTGTGGAGCAATTTCTAAATCATACGTATTGTAACCACAGGTAAAACTCCCCAAGTCCGTCGGGTAGCCATCACAGCTATATCCCGAACGAACGCTAATTACGGAATTATTACAATTATCATAATCAACGGTCAAAGTATAATCCGCAGAGCCGTTACCAGCAATATCTCCGATTTGATAAAATCCATCAACAGGATGAATCGTATCACCACTTGAATTCACAAGGCTCAGTACGGTAATCGAATTATCTGCACTATAAAAATTCAACCAACCATTATCTGCAGGTGTACCACTTGTATTGGATACACTAATCGGCCAACTTACGGTTGGAGAAATCCCCTCCTGCATCTGATCAGCGGTGCTCACCTCAAGGCTAGCTGGTTGATAGCGCAGATAATCAGCCGTGGTTGTATACTCATCTGTTTCCTGCCCGCCTAAAACGCTACTTTCTAAAAAGGTGTAGTACCAGGGCATTGGTAGATTTGCAACCGGATTAACATCACAAGCCGGATCAACAATAACTTTTACAGTTCCTTTAAATCCATCATCACTTGGATTAATGGTACCACCGTTCGAGGTATAGTATTGCGAAAGATCGAATATTACTGTTTGTCCATTAATTGATAAAGGCGTAATACTAGTCGATTCGGTCACCGAGGAATTCGTTCGTTTAGTACGCTTTTGTTCCATGGTTGCTGATACATAAGTGTAGCCATCCGGGATTTCAACACGTAGGTCTTGAACGGTAGCCCAATTACGATATTCATAAGGGAACATATCTCCACCGTGGTAGTTATTGCAACATTTACCAACACTCAAGAAGAAATTCTGAGCGATTGTTTTGGTACAATCATTCACATTGTATTGCTGTGAATTACGGTTACGAAAGAAGTAGCCCACCATGGTAATATTACCATTCCAGGTATCACACTGAAAAGCCGTGCCGTTGGCCGTATTGCTGACATAGAAATCATTAGTGATCGTTTGCTGCTCTACGTTACCTCCAATATTCCCGCTTAGCTGATAGTCAGCCATCAAAATCACACTATCTCCTTCCTCAAAACTCCAGTCACTGAAATCCGAACAGCCATTAGCGAGCAAAGTACCTGGGCTAAAATCAAAATCGGCAGTAAGTACATTGCTACTCACGGAGGTAGATGCGGATACACCACTACATACAAAGGTCTGTCCTGTACTTTGGTCGTAAATACGTACACTTGCACTCAGGAAAGTTAAATCATTACCATTTGGAATTTCCGATTTGGCGTAACCGTAAGACCAAGAAGGGTAGGTCGCAGAGGTTTTGATCAGACCTGTAAAGGTCGTACGAAACGTATCGCTCGCCATGATCCGGTTCAGTTTGATTTTATCTGTATCAAGGCTACCACTTGCATCGGGTAAGCCATCTTGATTATTGTCAGGTAAACCAGTGCTGGTGCGCTGAGCAGTAAAAGATCGAAAAGCCATCCCGTGCTCACAATCCCCAGGGCAATGTAAATAAGTAGTTGGTGACTGATAACAGGTGAGTGGTAGCTCATAAGGTGAACTACAGGTATTATCCATGATATAAAATAACTGCATGCCTACCGTTGCGACACCATCAGCGACTCCGGTATCATTGCAATCCAACGTCAAGTTCAAATCAATATAAGCACGTTCCAAAGTAATGGGAACGGGTAAGGCATAAAGTGCCGTCAATACTCGAGTAGAAGTATTGTAATTAATTTGCTCAGCGGCCCAAGATGATCCACCATCAGTAAAGACTAAATCTGCTGCATTACCACTCCAGGGTAAACCAGCGGGCAAATCAAATTGGAGTTTAAAATAAGAATCCGAAGTTTCTGGCAGGTCAAAATCTGCATTCTGTAATAGGAAATGATAGGTCCCCGTCTGACCATCGGTCAGATCAGAAGGTGACTCAAAGAAAATATCAAAGTCTTTATCTTGTCGTTCTTGACCGGTACCATTTTTATCATAACTTTTCTGGTAACACATGTCGGTATAATCGGTCTCATACTTCCACCCAATTAAATTAAAATCACCACAAGCATCCGTCGCACAAGTGTAGGAATTCCAACTTAGGGTAGCGGTCTCTCCGGGTTGCAAGGCTGGTAAAGTAACTGTAAAACTTCCCTTTGGATTACTTCCCAAACAAGTATAGCTACTGGCACTAGTGGTAGCAGTAGGTGTCAAGGTAGACGTCCAGCTCGTTTGCGTCAAGGTAATATTGTCGGTATCAATTCGGGAATACACATCCGATGGGTTTTGATACACATAAACTTCTAAATCATTCGCCGGCCCGGAGCCATTGTTGGTGATGACCAGGCTTTGTACATCTGCAGAACCGTCAACGCACGTATTGAAATTAGCTTGAGGGGTGATGCTTAATGATGGGGCATACAGGGTAACATCGGTATCGGGATATTTTTTATTGCTACTTTCTGTTCCACCATCACAGCCCCAGTAGGCCGTCAGGGTGGATTCGGTACTATTACAACCGACCGCCGTCAAAGTCTGCGTCACCGTAATCGCCTCATTTTTCTCAAACCAACCATCACCATCACCGATCGTGGTAAAATCAGCCGACGAAAAGGTAATCTGATCGGCACTGCCGTTGAGTGTTCCCAAGTCGACTGCATCGAGTGTAAGGTTAGCATCATAGATGTCTTCCAGAACCATTGATGATAAGGCGCCGAAACCTGCATTAACGATCGTCACCTCCCGGGTGAATGTTTCTCCAACGAAGACCGAAGCGTTGGTTGGAGAGACATTAGTAATCGTCAAAGCTGCGTAGAGTACATTATAGGAATCGGTTTCATCTATATCCAACCCACCAGAGTAATCTACTTCAACATCGTTCCGAAATAAATTACCGGCCAAATTGTAGGCCAGCGCTGGAAACGAGGCTTCGGCTTGAAAGGTAAAAGATACTGTGCCCGAAGCCGGTAGATCATTCATGCTAAATTGTATGTCCGATAAATCACTGATATTGGCTTCTTGAACATTAAAGCTACTCGTCTCGGCGATGGTTCCACTGATATATTGAATACCTGTTGGCATCGCTACATTAATCGTCATACCGCTTAAAGTACCGCCACTAATATTAGTAAATTCAATAGTAAAGGTGCCAGGATCTCCACAAATAGTTAGCTCAGAGGGGACGCCATTATTAAATCCCACGGATTGGGCACGGCTGGTGTTGCTAAGGAGGATAAGGGCAAGCGTAATCAAAAACATCAGCCAATCGGGCATGGCTGGTCGCTCGTAGGCAGAGTCCTGCCTACGGCTTTCGTGTAGTTGTGTATTCATTCGTTGGGTTGATTATGTACAAGCCAACTTTCACCAAAAAGGATTCCAATTTTATAACAAAACGATCACCAACCAACTTACATCATTAACAATTCCCACACTTTCTCATTTTTAGAATTTTTATCTGAATTAGAAATCCACGTAAACTAAGGCTTGATACCAAAAAAACATCCTTTTCCCCAACAAACATATTGCGATTTTTTCATTATGAGATGCTGGCATAATTTTGGGACTTTTTTTTTGACAAATAAACTCAAAATACAATGCAGACTACTTTTCAGCCTACACGCATCTTCGTGGTAGAAGATGACCCAGTGTATCAGCGCATGGTGAATTACATTATGTCGCTGAATCCCGATCACGAAATTCATTTATTCTCAAGTGGCAAAGCATGCGTCCAACATTTGCACCTACAGCCAGACATTATTTCCTTAGATCATTCCTTACCTGATATGACGGGCGTTGAGGTATTACGTCAGATTAAAAATCATAATAAAGACATCGGTGTAATCATCCTTTCCGGTCAAAAAGATATTAGTACGGCGGTCGAGCTATTAAAAGAAGGAGCCTACGATTATATTACCAAAGATGACGAGACTAAAAATCGACTTTTAAATACCCTTTCCAATATTAAAAACCATATCTCTCTCAAAGAAGAAGTCCAAACTCTGCGGGAAGAATTGAACGAAAAATTTCAGTTCAAGCACACAATCATTGGTGATAGTCCAGCCATGCAAAAAATATTTAGTCTGTTAGAAAAAGCCGTACGAACCAATATTTTAGTATCGCTCAGTGGTGAAACAGGAACGGGGAAAGAGGTGGTCGCACGGAGTATTCATCATAATTCGGATCGCCAGAAAGGTCCTTTTGTTGCGGTAAACATGAGCGCCATTCCCAAAAACTTGCTGGAAAGCGAGCTTTTTGGTTACGAAAAAGGGGCTTTCACCGGAGCGACTACGCGCCGAAAGGGCTTCTTCGAAATGGCCAATCAGGGGACGCTTTTCCTCGATGAGATCGCAGAGATGGATATTAATTTACAAGCAAAGGTACTCCGCGCTTTACAGGAACGCGAAGTTGTTCGGATCGGATCGGAGCAGCCCACCAGTTTCGATGCGCGCATTATCGTTGCCACCCACCAGGACCTAGCAGTAGCCGTTAACGAGGGGCGCTTCCGCGAAGATTTGTATTATCGACTGCTAGGATTACCCATTCGTCTTCCGCCATTACGGGAGCGCGGCAACGATATTCTGCTACTAGCCAACAACTTCCTGGATGCTTTTGTCAAAAAGAATAAACTAGGGTCTGTACAGTTGTCAAAATCTGCAAAGGTTAAACTTTTACGCTACGACTACCCTGGCAATGTAAGAGAGCTGAAAGCAATTATCGATTTGGCGGTGGTGATCTGCAACGATAATCTAATTGAAGATGAGGACATCAAGTTCAACAGTCCACGCCGAACTTCTAATTTCCTATCCGAGGAGATGACCTTTGAGGGGTATAAACAACTCATTGTACAGCATTTTCTCGAAAAATACAATCAAGATATTGGTGTGGTTGCTCAAAAACTAGATATCGGCAAGTCCACCATCTATCGCATGCTCAAGTATCAAAGACTACCAACATAAAGCAGATAAGAATTAAGGTGCAGATATCGTATTCTTAACCATTCCCCCCTCTTCCCTCTACTCTTTCTTTCTTCCAGAACTGATTTAAACTTATTCCAACTGCCTTAAACCGAAAAGATATTTCCATTTTCGACGGTGGATTTGTATTTTGTATACATGAGGTGATTCATTTTATCGCCAAAGTAATACAACCCAAAGCGTGTCCGGGAGGTACTTTTCCGCGTACACTAAACTATTTTCGATGCGGCAGTTTATTACCCTTTTTATCTTTTGCACCCTCTTCATGATGCCAACGCTGCTCTGCGCGCAGGAGACCTTCGAAGCTTTTGTGAGCAGCCGCAACACCAATAGTGTGAAGTTGTACAACGCCGAAGGTCGCTATTTGGGCGACTTCGTAGCACCGGGCAGCGGCGGATTGAGTGCCACTCAAGATGTTTGGTTTCACCCAAATGGCAATTTGCTCGTCAGTGGCCGCGATAATTCTAGTATCAAACAGTACGACGGTGAGACCGGTGCTTATCTCGGCGACTTCACACACGGTTATACACTGGATAATCCTACTAAGATGTCATTGGGGCCAGATAGCTTGCTTTATGTCAGTCAGTGGGGTGATCAACAAAACAAAATCGTTCGTTTCGATTTGAACGGTCAATTTATAGATGAATTTACCAATATAGGTGTCCCCAGTGGCTGTGATCACAGCTGGGATGCCCAAGGGCATTTATATGTTTCGAGCTATGGTAACGGGCAAAATGGCAAAGTCTACCGCTTCGATCAAGAAGGGAAAAGCCTTGGCTTTTTTGCGGACATCGGCGTGATGCAAGGACCCGTCGGGCAATGGTTTGATGAACGCGGCCACTGTTTTGTGGTGGATTATACCTTGGGCCGCGTGCTGGAGTTCAACGCCTCGGGTAAAACCTTGGGTTATTTCATCAATGGCTTGATCAATGTCGAAGGGCATGCTTTCGACCACGAGGGCTATATCTACCTTTGCGATTGGACAACTAATCAAATTCGTCAATTTGATCCAGAAGGCCAGCCGATGGGGTTATTCACTGCCAACGGCAATCTTCAGGCGCCAAATGCGATTTACATTCGTCCCTTATTTCAGGACATGATTCAAAAGCGCTTGATAAAAAAGTTCCAGTTTAAAGTGCAACACGATCCTGACTATAACCTATTCAATATTCAAATCACCCTTCCCCAAAAAAGACATATCCGCATTGCCATCGCCAATGAGCACGGCAATATTCTGAGTAACGTGGCCTACGGTGTCGTTCCTTCCGGTACACATCATTACGAATGGTCGCCCTCCCGGCCAGGCACCTATTATTGTGAATTACTACTCGACGAGCAGCCTCCGGCGAGCCTGCAACTCATCGTTCCATAACCTCCTTTTTCACCTCAAAAAACCGTAGCATGGCACAAGTCATCAAAGAATTTAATGAGTACCGAATTCGTTATTACACTCCCAATTCTTCAAACAAACTCACGGCTTATATTTTCTGTTTCATGAATGGCTCTTATCGAGGGTCAATTGAATTCCACCGCACAAACACTCAACTGGGTACAAACTATTTATCTAAAAACAGCATCACCTTACATTACTACGATGATGTCCTGCCCGGGATCATTGACTTGTTACGCAATGAAAAGCCGTTATACCTGTCATTGAATGATCAAACCTTAGTAGGTTGGGTTGATACCAGTGAAGAAATCGTTGGGGAAGAAGAGAGTTGATTATAAAATTAAACTTTAAGATTGGATATTAAGAACGATCTGGTTTCAGACGGTTGGGGAATTGTTGCTTAGTAAAAATTAAAAGTGCTTTTTTACTAAATACTCATTATTTTTAAAAATAATATCTAACACATTGTCAAAAAGTGCTTTAAGAAGTTACTATTAAGCTTCGTTTTAGCTAACGGCATACCATTTGAGGTGATTAATGCATACAGCTTTTTGTAGAATACTCTAAGTGTGATCTCGACCCAGGCAGCAAAACCACTCCCTTATGAAAGCCAAAGCGGTATCCAAATCAGCGCAGGGCCCCAAGCCATCTAATCAACCTTTTTTCAATCATACGAAGAAAGGATCTTTCTTATCTCCGGGTCAAGAACAACAACCTTTTTTTAGTCCTCAGACGATTCAACCAAAACTGACGATTGGTGAAGCCAATGATCCTTTTGAACGCGAAGCAGATGCAGTAGCGGATCAAGTGGTTGGCCGAGCCGGAAATACCCCCGCGGTGCAAGCCAAGTGCGAGGCCTGTGAACAGGAAGAAGCAGGTCTGCAAAAGGCACCGAGCATCCAGAAAATGAGTACCCCGAAAGCGAGCCAAGAAGAGGAAGCCGTACAGGCGAAAGCGGAGGGCGCCAGCAATACCGCCAGCCCAGCCATGAGTCAACAGCTGCAACAAATGAAGGGCCAGGGTGCTCCGCTACCCGAAAAAACAAATCAATCCATGAGCCAAGCCTTCGGGCAGAACTTCAGTCAGGTCCGCATCCACACTAATGATAATGCCGTCCAGATGAACCGTGACCTGAATGCGAAGGCATTTACCCATGGTTCCGATATTTATTTCAATCAAGGGCAGTACGCCCCCGAATCTAATCAGGGCAAGCACTTACTGGCCCACGAGCTTACACACGTTGTTCAACAAGGCAGCCAGTCATCGTCTATACAACGTACTTGCGAAAATGATCCGGCGACTGCTCCCGCTTCGGGCATGAGTGGTTGCTCGACGGAGACCTCCAGAGCGAGCAATCCCAATGAGACGGTCACCTTTGGCTCCGGCTCAATGGGCCTGAGCAGCGCAGCCAAGACGGCTCTTTCGAGCCTAGCTGCCAAGTGGCACGCTGACGGTCGAAATGACACCGTACGCATTGATGGCTTCGCCAGCTGCGATGGTGGCACTACCAGTAACTGGAAGCTGTCTTGTAACCGTACCAAAACCGTGGAAGCCGAGCTCAAAACACCGAGCGATGGCTCTACCGGAATTGATCCGTCGGCTACCTTTGCCAAGTTTGCACACGGCGAAACGGAGGAATTCTCCAGTAGTAATCAACAAGCCAATCGAGCAGCCACCGCTACCCTTCAGCCCACTCCCGAAGGCCTACCAAGTGCTATGCCTGCCGCAGGAGCCAATGATTTTGAAATTAGACGCGTCGGCAACTCCAATGAGGATCGTTTATTCTTTGATCTGGGCAGTGCGGTGCCCTCGCGGGATGTTATTAATGCTATCAATGATATTAAGCGGAATGCACCTGCTAGTGTTAGTCTAATTGGTTTTACCAGTATGGACGAGCCCGATACTTTGGCACAAGATCGTGCGGATGCGGTGGAAGCCTTACTCACCAGTGGTCCCAATGCCGTAGCGGTCTCCAGCGCTACCGGCAATCCTGCGGCAACCTCTACACAAAGTAATTTTACTCGAGCACGTAGCGTAGAAGTTGTAGTCGCAGGAAATACCCCAAGTACACTAGATTGTACAGCAACCGATGTCGCAGGAAATTTACTCCACCCACCAACGGACGATTGCTCAACTATGGATCCCCAAACTTTAGCCGATTTTAACGCGGCCAAACCGGTTGCAGATGACGCTATGACCGAAGCAATGCACGCCATTGATCCTTCACACAGCGACTTTAATCCTACTCTGGTACAACGCTTCTTTGGCAATAATGATCCGGCTACGCTGACTCAGCTCAATACGAACATGGGGAATTTACAAACTCATGTCAGCAATTTAGATCCTTCCACATCTAATACGCAGTGTGGTGGGCAATGTGATATCGGGGGCTGTGATGGAGGTACCATTGCGTATAACAATGGTGTTGATGCCGCTTCGGTTCTGACGCTTTGTGTTCCCTTTTTCAAAGAACTCAATCTGAACGACCAAGCGCGTAATCTAATCCATGAAAGTGCCCATGGTACCACTCCACTGGGCGGCGCACCAACCGAAGGCACTGATGATGTCGCTTACCGTCACGAGCGTATGATATTCCAGCTGAGCCCCGAAGATCGCTTGCGCAATTCTGATAGTTACGCCCTCTTTGCACTTTTCGCCAAAGAGATTAAAACGACGGGCTTACCCAATGCCGAACCAGCAGGAATTCTTACGCCAGCGAACGATACCATAAACGGCATTACGGGTAATGATCAAACTGCGCTCGAATTGGCCTTGGCACATTTAGAAAAACGTCTGGCATGGTGTACCTCCCACATTGGACAACTCTTCGGCGAAGCGCAAAGTGTAAAAGATGGCTCTCAGACCTGGAGTGCTACCTGGGCCGAAGATTATATGCAAGAGATGGCCAACCGTTTTCCGGTAACGGCACCTCCGGGGATACCGACTTCGGATGACATGATTCGTCTGGCGGCCATCAATGAACGCTATATCATTATGGAAGCTGCCGTCAAGCGGGATTTGACGATTTCGAGTATGCCAAGTGGCGTGGTTAGCTGGGCGACCGGCTCGGTCGTACCGGCCGATAATTTCAGTGTAGGGCCCGATTTCTTCCGCGCTACACCTGAGCATCAAATTAGCCTATTATTGCAAACCTTGGCTCAGGCAGTCCCCAATATTGAGACAGCATTTATTCCGGGCTACGTCACCATGGCCAAATTTGTCCATGATAATGCTTAAGCGTGAATGTTGCACATGAAATATACACTGCACATCCTTTTCGGTATGACTTCATTGACGGCTTGTTGGCAGGTTAAGCAATCTATTCCGCTTCCGTATCGGATAGAAACCACCGCCATTGTACAACAATGGCAGGATGATCTTTGGCTCTTAATTAATCAGGCAGGGCCGAAGCAAACCAAGGTATTGAAAATAAATACAAATGGCACGGTGGAAGAAGTAGCCAGCTTGCCTTTGTTAGCAAGTTCAATCGCCATTTGTGGAACAAATCTGCTAGTCGTGGGAGCCAATGCGGATGGGCAACCCACTTTGCTGAGTTTGACACCGACCGGCACTATTGCCTGGACCTATATCTTTCCCGAGGCCAAGTATTTACAGTGGCCCGTGGCCGCCTGCGCCCCCGCGCCAATAGTGGCCTGGCAACAGCAAGCAGGACAAATAGAAGTAGGGCAATACGACTTAGCACAACAAAGCATGATCAGTTTACCACCGCTCGCTCTGGCAAATGATCAAGTACAGCTGCGAGCAGAAGCAGCACATCTCTGGGTCACTCAACCTACGGATGCTGGCACAGAAATTATCGACCTGGCAACGCCAAACCGGGACCGTATCTCCATCTTGGGAAAAGAAAAAAGCAGTCTTCGAATAGGGGATACACCAGCTGGTATCTATTTTTCCTGGGTGGCCGGACGTGAGGTATATTTTCAAGGACCGGGCACAGCTGAGCCGACAGTTATTGCCGATTTTGCTAATAAAACGAATGGGTTATTGCAAGTACGGTCAGGGGGAGCGCCCTTACTCTGGCTACAAAACCAGACGACTTCAATTGACGGTGAAACTGGCTGGCAATCAATCATAAAAACACCCACTGCGACCAAATATCAGGTCGATGATTTTCTCTTCGATGTGACCTGGTGGAACCAAAATATTGCTATCGTCAAGGCCACAGGGGTGTTTTTACTGGCACCTATTCAATCTCCACAAAAGTAGTTTAGCTTCTCTTGCGCTCTGTCGTAGCCCAGCGCTGCACTTTGGGTTAGATCATGACAAGCCGAAATCTTATCGTAAGCCAGTAGGTGAACTAAGGCCCGGTTGTAATAAGCTTCGGCGTAATTTGGATTCAACTGAATCGCTTTGGTATAATCCTCAACGGCCCAAGTATGATCCCCATACAGCAAGTAAACGTTTGCACGGTTGTTGTACAGCTCAGCGCTGCTTGGATATTCTTCGATCGCTTTATTTAAATCAGCCAATGCCCCATTGAAATCACCGAGCATCTTCCGGGTCAAGCCTCGATTAAGATAGGCTTCGAGATAATCCTCGCCACGCAGCTTGATCACTTTATCATAGTCAGCCAGTGCAGCCTCTTTGTCCCCCATAGCTTTGTGGAGCGAGGCTCGTTCAAAATAAGCTTTAGTCAAGTCATCTTGCAATTGAATCGCCCGATCGAGATAAACACGTGCTTGCTGCTGATTATTTCGGGCGCGCTCGAGGCGACTGAAATTATACCAGGCAATCGCAAATGAAGGTTGTAGACTCACCGCTCTGGCCAAAGCCACTTCTGCCTCATCATAGCGCCCCAGTTTGGTGAAAATCATCCCACGCATATCATAACCAATGGCCGTTTCCGGTGCGAGAGCAAGTAGGGCATCCAATGTTTCCAGAGCTTCAGGTAATTCCCCGGCCTCGATTTTCACAATGGCTTCTTCCAATAAGTCGAACTCTAATGTTCCAATTGCTTCTTTAGAGAACTGCTCATCCAAAATGGGATAATAATCATCCATTTGTTGGTAAACGCCAATAGGACGTAATGCTTTCTCGGGCTGGTAAGCCATAACGTTCATCACGCTCAAAGGTCCATTGTAACCGTATAAATCGGCCGCATAAGGATTGATCTTTTGGGCTAAGCGAAGATCCGCTTCCGCTTCCTGAACCATTCCGAAGCGCTTTTTAAAGGCGGCTCGCCGAATGAGCACTTCCGCCGATAATGGATTTTGTGCGACTGCACTTTCGAGGGCAAAATAGGCTTCTTCAAAATTTGACATTTGCAATTGCAAATCACTTTCGCGAAGCATGAGGTTGTTGCGGATTCCATAACTTAATGGCGCATATGTTTTTCCCGCCGCAGCATTTCCCGTTTGAGAAATTTGGGCGTCAAGAGATGGTAAAAAAAGGCCACTCATGATCATCCAAAAACCAAGTCTAATGAAATTTTTCCCTTGCATACTCTTCTGGTTTAATGAGTGAAATAAATACGCGACTGCTATTTTTCGAGACGCGCTTAATTTCAAGAGGATGCTTAAAACTTTCTGGTTCCTATCAATCTATACCTTGATTCTCAATTTGAATTAGGTTAAAAACATACTCTTGATATTCTTTACGTAACGAAAACAAAAAAAGGCACTATATAGTTCAACTACACTTAAAAATAGTATTACTATTATTTTTTCGAATTTTTTTTCAACTTCCCGAGAACATTTTGAAAAAAAAGAAGGTTTCAATTGCAAACACGATAGTAAAACTATCATCTAACTAAATCGCTTAGTTATGGATCATCTTCCTTTTATCAACCTAAAGATTAATCCTAATCTTTATTCGAAAGATCCACAGGATACCGATCTGGGTAAAAAAATCATTGAGAACAGTGTGATCATGATTGATGAATCCGGTTTGGAGCAATTCACCTTCAAAAAGTTGGCAGAGACTATCTCTTCAACAGAGACATCGATTTACCGCTATTTTGAGAACAAACATCAACTGTTTGTTTATTTGCTCAATTGGTATTGGGAGTGGATGGTTATCCGAATTGACCTAAATACATTGAATATATCCAGTCCGCTGGAAAAGCTGAAAATCGTAATGAGCGTCATTGTCGATACCGCAAAGCGGAACACGGCTATTAAGTTTGTGGATGAAGAAGCTTTGCATCGAATCGTCGTGAGTGAAGGCGCGAAAGGTTACCATCATAAGCTTGTGGACAAAGAAAATCAATACGGGTTCTTTTTATCATATAAGAAGCTGTGTGGCAGAGTGGCAGACTTAATTCAGGAAGTCAATCCTGAGTTTCCATATCCACGCGCTTTGGCTTCGATGCTGATCGAAACCGCGAATAACAGTCTCTACTTTGCACAACACCTTCCGCGTCTGACAGACCTGGATGGCAAAGACGATGATTTGTCCGAGCGTGTGACGAAACTGCTTGAGTTTTTCGCCTTTGGACTCGTCAAGCAAAAGCTACAATCGGTTGAATCCAAGACAACGACTAATCCATCGGCGAGTGAGTCGACGAACGAGGGGCATTCAGTAAGTAATGGCAATGGACAAGCCCGGGCGGATGGAGAATAACATTGACCTATTTTTTAATCTAAGAGCTATGCCAATATTAAAAAGGGCGAACGACTTATAGCCCACAAATTTAACCTCGAAACTCGATTCTTTGCCTTTCTCGTGTTCTTGAATGGCCCATCAGAGCGGTCATAATACCCTGAGAACACCCGACCGAGCTATGCCTTCAGGCGCGAGAACAGGCAAGGAGCAAAAACACTGAAATGGCGAACTCTTATAAATTCAAGATCTTATGATGAGTACAAAATTGTTAAGATTCGGACTCTATTTTTTGGGTATTGTTTTATTTACCAGCTGTGCAACTATCCGACAGGGTGAAGTTGGGGTAAAACGTACACTTGGAAAGTATTCGGATCGCACTTACACGGAAGGTGTAAGAACGTTCAACCCATTTACGACCAGAATCATCAAAATTTCGACCCAAACCGAAAATCTGGAAGTATCACTCAGCATTCCTTCTCGTGAAGGACTTAACATTCTCTCTGAGGTATCGATTCTCTACAATATTGTTGCTAAGAAGGCCCCTGAATTATTGCGAAATATTGGGCCAAACTACGAGGCTAACATTATTTTACCAGTATTCCGTTCGGCAGTAGCCGATGTCTCCTCACGCTTCTATGCTAAGGATATGCACACTGGCGAACGCTCCACGATTGAGAAAGCTATTCGGGATCAGATGATGATTCATCTGGATGGAAAAGGGATTGAGGTAGAAGCTGTCCTCCTGAAGAGCATTCAAATGCCACGTAGTCTAGCACGAGCTATCGAGGAAAAACTAGAAGCTGAGCAGCAGGCGCAACGTATGGAGTTTGTCCTGGAGCAAGCGCGCCGTGAAGCAGATCAGAAGCGAATCGAAGCCGAAGGGGTTCGGGATGCACAGTTGATCATCGCAGAAGGCCTCGATCAGAAAATTCTTCAGTTCAAATCGATCGAAGCGTTCCTCGAGCTAGCGAAATCACCTAACGCGAAGATCATTGTTTCAGATGGTGATTTACCTCTGCTCATGGATCCCAATGAGGTCATGAACACCAGTTCACCGAAAAACATACAGTTGAAAAATTAACACACAAACACCCATGAATTTAAGACACTTGGATTCACCGAACGTAGCTGAATTAATTGACCTCAATCAATTGCGAGCCCTAGCCTTCATTTCCCCTATATTCAATTAATTAATTCGCTATTCGGTACGGTAAGGCGGGCAGTGCACAGCACTGTCCGCCTCTTTTTTATTTAAAAACCACTTTTTCAGAATACTCTAAATCTTTTCCCTGCACTCGAATAGTGTACAAGCCCGCCGGCCACTCTTGTCGTTGCAGTTGGTATGTATTTCCAACCGCACCAGAGTACACAAACATACACTGTCCTAGCAGGTCGAATACTTCAATTTGTATCGAAGAATAGGTATTTGAAAATTCTAACTGCACGAAGTCCGTAGACGGATTAGGATATAACCGAACGGAAGGCAATGCACCTGAAGAATTAATAATACTAGTCGACATTCGATCCATGGTATTGAAAACTGTATTAGTTTGAATCGGCGCATTTTGATCAAAATAAATATAGGCGGTATTACTGATCACCGTATTTTCAGCTACATCTTCCAGGGCTTCGATCTCGTATTTCACAAAGCCCTGACTCCCCAGCGGATTCGTACTGCTATCCGGGAGCATGATCCCAGGGAAAGTAAACCCAAGCACATTTCCCGGTAATACATCCATCAAAAAATCATGGCTGGTGGCAATGATCTGAAAGGTCTCAATATCCAGATTTGGGTCTAGCGTATCCAAAATCGATACATTGTGGGCATAATCATTACCAGTATTCTGGAAACGTACGGTGTAAGTCAAAACGGAATCGGGATGCGTCGCATGCTCAGGGCCATTTCCTACGGGCTCCACTAGCTTATCATTCGGATCAACGCCACAGTAAACTACATCACAAGTGGTGGTCATCTGACTAACGACATCAGCCCCTTCAGCATATTCTCCGATGCCATTAAAACAAAGCTCCGTCCCGGTCAAAGCTTCTGCTGGCCCCGAAAAATAAGCGCTAAGATGAATCGTCTCATTGGGCGCTAATTCAGTGGCTCCTTCCCAAGCAACTCTCCCGAATAGTGAAAATGCATCAAGATGAGCATCACTGTAGTTGAAAGTCAGAGCATCATTGTCATATTCCAATTCATATTTGGGATTGGAAATTGACTCACTCCCAAGATTACGGATACGCAGGTGTACCGCTACCTCTTCGTTGCAGCGCATTTTAGCGGGCGTGACAGCCACATCCAAAAAGGACATCCCTTGAATCTGCTTGACTAAGCCAACGGAAGGTAAAGTATCCGGGTTAGGGAGATCAGGGTTAAAATCCAAAACGTAACTAGAAATATCACTTCCATTCAAGGCATAAGCATCTTGCGGTTCGATGAGCTTGACCGAATATGTATCACTAGTGGTAAGTATAAATTCGTAATCGCCGGCAATATTTGTACTTGTGTATTCCGACACACCGTCCGATTCCCGAGTCAATTTAATAACCAAATTAGCGCGCGGCGTCTCGCCGGCCTGGGATTCATATTGACCATTCTGGTTATTATCATTGAACACATTGCCACGAATCATATGGTACTGTTGCGGGATTACCCCGGGGCCACCATCATTAAATCGATACAGACCGCCAGCAGTGCTACTCAGTCCCACCAGCCATTTATTTCCATCCCGGTCGATGGTAATATCGTTGACAGGTTTATCCGCGAGCGGGCTATTGGTTTCATCGTATACCTGCCAACCATTGCCCGCATCGTATACCCCAAAGCCAATCAACGAGCCCGCGTAAAGTCGGCCGTCCGCATCTACCGTTACACTGCGAAAACGACTTCCCAGCGGTGAAGTACTCATGGCCGGATAAACAAATGGGGTTCCTTCTGACTCTTTCCAGTGGACCAATCCCTGCTCCGTCGCAATGTAAACGCGCTCCTCCATTAAATCATAACTTACTTCCCAAATCTGATTAGAAGGTAATCCGTTCGATGTACTCAGGTAATTATCCCAAGTGGTGTTACCGTCGAAGCGCACGACACCCCCGATTTTAGTCCCAATCCAAGCGGCGCCTTCAGGTTCGAAGGCAATATGTGTCACCTCACCATCGGGTAAGCCACTGTTGAAGCTATTGTATTCGGTAAAACCAGTCCCGTCAAAATGAAATAAGCCGTTTTCCGTACAAATCCAAATCGTACCATCGGGAGCCGTTTCAATCGCATTGACCACATCGATTTGGTTGTCATTAGTATAATGGGTAAACTGGTTGAGCAGACGATAATCAAATTGCCAAAATCCATCATCGGTAGCGACATAGCCAAAATCACCGGAGAAAGTAAGGTCATTGATTGTGTAGCTCAAGCCCTGTGTAGCAAAGGAGACATTCCGTAATCGTCCACCTCGATACATTGCTAGTACTCCGGGATTATCCCGGCCAGCGACCCAGGGTTCACCATTGGGAGCGATCGCAACTTTGCGGAATGCATTACTATTGAGCGCACCATTATTGAAACGTGTTAAGCGCCCCGTTGCCTCCCAGGGATAATGAATCCCCGGGCCATCTTCATTGCTCAATGCCCAAACCTGACCAGTAGTCGTATCTACAGCAATTTTTTGATTTTGTAGAGCATGATAATTACCCAGTCCCGGACTGTAAGAAGTGAAACTATTGTCCTTGAATCTTGCGATGCCAGCGAGCGTGGCCAACCAAATCACTTCTTCGTTCGCTTCAAAAGTGATGTCGAGCACCTGCCCATTCAGCCAATCGGGATAATCACTCGCCGCCCAATGTGTCCAGGTTCCATCTTGAATATGAAAATAACCAAAGCCATTATCGGCAGCGCCGTACCATATCTTGTTATCCGTCAAAAATTCATCTTCCTGAAAATGTAATGCGCTAATGAAATCCGAAGCAATTTCACTATTTCCGGTATTGTATTTGGTCAATTCTTGCACGCCAGGTTTAAAAAACATCAATCCATCCCATTGATGCGCCAACCAAATATCAAAATTCTCATCAAACACCAAATCATTATACTCTCCAATCGGAATCGCTGAATTCGTATGATGATATAGTGTCCACGAATCTTCATCTCGATCATAATGTCCAACCCCAAAACTCCCACAAGACCAAATGTCTCCCAGATAGTCTTCGACAAAGGCCCGAGCCGTTCCCGGAAACGGTGATCCAATCATCATAGGGTACTTCCGCCACCCCTCATCCGGGAAAAGGGCAAATACCCCCTGCCCTTGTGCACTTACCCAAATCACCCCTTCAGAATCTTCATAAATGGCTTCAACGGGCGCCGGACCGGGTAAGGTGGAAGTCCGAAAATTATAGCTCTCCACCAGCTGATTGGCGCGATGAATCGAAAAGCCGGAGTACGTGCCGATATACACATCCCCTTCGGGGTTGATATAAATGGCCGAAGTTCGCTCGTCGGGTAAGCCCAGCCCCGTCACACTGACACAATAATCGGCATCCACATCGGAATAGGCGTAATCCTCAAAAGGATTCGAGCCTTCGCAACTGCCAAATTCGTCTCCATATTCAAATTGAGTGCCGTGTAAAAACCCAGACCATTCAACCTGTGCTATTACGGTAAGACTGAAAAATAGATGGAAGAGGGTAAAGCTAATCTGTTTCATAAGGATTTTTTGAGTGTAAAAAAAGCCCGGGGTAACAAACCGTTATCTCAAGTCAACCGGAGCCTACTTTAGAATTGTACTCCACTCAAATTGTCTTTTTCGCAGAGGGGATCACAGATTATCTTTTTCTTTGGTGGATTTAAATTGATGAATGGCCCATGTCTTCATTTGAACGGTAAGCGGATCAAACCAGTCGCAAGTTGGCAATTGAGCAAAATTATTATCTTTAGAGCCTTCGGTCATCAGCGGGAATAAACCAGCACAACGGATGACCTCACATCAAACCAATCGAAAAACATGGCAGACTACAGTATTCAGGAAAACAAGGAACTCAATATTTGGGAAGCGCTGATTCCCGTCTTCGCGTTGGTCATCATGCTGGCCTACAACGTTCTTTTTGTCTTCGGTGATAACGCCTTAAGTGGCTCCAATCAATTTATTCTTCTCTTGGGGGCGGCGGTAGCCGCCATCGTTGGATTCCGTAACAAGGTCAGCTATAAGACCATGATTGATGAGGTGGGCGAAAATCTAAAATCAACAACCGGAGCGATCATCATTTTGCTGTTTGTGGGAGCCTTGGCCGGTAGTTGGTTGATCAGCGGTATTATCCCTGCGATGATTTACTACGGCTTACAAATTTTGCATCCTAGTGTCTTCCTGCCCGCTACGGTCGTAATTGCAGCGGTGATTTCATTAGCAACAGGTAGTTCTTGGACGACGAGTGCTACGGTCGGGATTGCCTTAATCGGGATTGGAAAAGTGATGGGTATGAATTTAGGGATGGTGGCCGGAGCGGTACTTTCGGGAGCATACTTTGGAGACAAAATGTCACCGCTTTCGGATACTACAAATCTCGCACCCGCCATGGCCGGAGGAGAGCTCTTCAGTCATATTCGCTATATGGCTTACACAACTGTGCCATCCATTTTGGTAACCATCGTCGCTTTTATCTTTTTAAACTTTACACAAGATACCAGCAACGCAGTCGACACCTCCGAGATGTTGACGGCGATTGACGCTAGTTTCAACATCAGCGGTTGGCTTTTCATTGTACCCATTGTGGTAATTGTATTGATCGTTCGCAAAACGAAACCCATCATTGCGCTGCTGATTGGTACTTTGCTGGGTGCTATTTTTGCCGTCATTTTCCAGCCGCAGATCATCCTGAATATTGTAGCCACGGCGATGGTTAGTGCAGATAGTGATTTGGTCAAATCAGAAGTTTTGGCTTCTCTTGGACTTAACTTCAAAACCGCCTATCAAGGCACCATGATTGCCATGACCGAAGGTACTTCCGTCGAAACGGCTAATACCAAACTCAATGATTTATTCTCCGCCGGTGGCATGTCCGGCATGTTGGGCACTATTTGGCTGATCATCTGCGCGATGGTCTTCGGTGGGGTGATGGACGCCATTGGTGCTTTGGATCGAATTAGTCGTACTTTACTAAGTATGGCAAAATCTGTCTTTGGTCTTTTTGCCAGTACGGTGGCCAGCTGTCTAGCCCTCAATGTCACCGCTTCGGATCAATACCTAGCGATTGTCGTCCCCGGCAAAATGTTCGCCAAGGCCTATGAGGATCGGGGCCTCGCTCCCGAGAATCTCAGCCGAACTCTCGAAGATGCCGGCACGGTGACCTCCGTATTAATTCCCTGGAACACCTGCGGCGCCTATCAGTCGGGTGTTCTAAATGTCTCGGTGGCCGACTATTTCTTTTATGCGATTTTCAATTGGCTCAGTCCGATTATGACCTTGATATTTGCCGCATTCAGCATTAAAATCAAGCAATTGGTAAAAGCTTAATCTACTTCCGACGGCTTTTTCCTGCGTTGAGCTAGGAAAAACCTGCATTGCGGTAGGAGTAGTTAGAAATAACTAGTGGATTATTGTTTTTTGAGGTCTTTTGAAACCAATCGAACGATAATCCATGAAGTGTTTTTACCTTTTATATTGCTTCATCGCAATGCTGCCTCTTTCATTGTTTGCCCAGGATAGCCTGATTACCGCTTATGTGCAAAAGCATGTTTATCCACTCACATTCGAAAACGGCACCCTCAGTGGCAAAGGCGCTGACTTTTTAGAACAAGCCGCTCAAAGCAGTCCCTTTTTTCTTATCGGTGAAGATCATGGTATTGCCGAAATTCCACTATTCACAGCCGCGCTCCTACACACTATTCGCCAACACGGTTATCAGTATTTTGCGACGGAAACCGGGCCCATTACCGCTAATTTTTTACAACAGGCGGCCAGCAAACCAAACTGGCAGGAAGCATACGCTGAATTTCTAACAAGCTACCCTTGGAGTATTCCGTTTTATAGTCTAAAAGAGGAGTGCACTATTCTCGATGCTTTATTTGAACAACAGCCTTCAGACTATCGCTTACTCTGGGGTTTGGATCAAGAATTTGCGGGAAGCTACCGCTTGAACTTCCAACAATTGGCGACAAATGCTCAAACCGAGGCATCACGTCAGGTGGCGGAAGCTTTTTTCGACCGGGCAATGGCGGCTTACGACGCCTCCTTCGTCAAGAAAAATCCACAGCGATCCTTTCTCGCCACCGTAACCGCAGATGATTTTACGGAGCTGAAAAATGCCTTTAAAGGACAGGACGACAATCTGGATCAGATTCGACAACTAGAAGAAAGCACAAACATCTATCGCTTGTGGTACCAGGGTAAAGGATATCAATCGAATTACCAGCGGGCCGAAATGATGAAGCGACACTTTTTGCATTACTATTCCGAGGCGAAGGCAAGAGATCAGCAGCAGCCAAAAGTGCTATTCAAATTTGGCGCTAATCATATGTATCGTGGACTTAATGGCCTCAATGTATCCGATATCGGTAATTTTGTCTCGGAAATCGCCAGTCAGATGGGCACCACTTCATTTCATTTGTATACCATTGGTCGGCAGGGTACCAAGAATGCTTTTACCCCATTTAGTCAGAGCGAAGCGGACAAGCAAAAACCTTACAACTACAAAGATTATCTTGATCGTGTAGATTTTAGTCCTCTTCTGGCCGCAGCCAATCAGGGGTGGGCTATCGTGGATTTACGACCGCTGCGCGAAGCCTTGTTCAATAACATCATTAAAGAGATGCATCCGGGATTAGAAAAAGTAGTATGGAGTTACGACGCCGTTTTAGTGATTCCCGAAGTCCACGCCAGCACGAATTTCTAGAACGAGGGTTTTCTCTTTCACGAAAGTCGCGCTATTTTACAATATGGATCAACGCATTAATCTCTGGATTCGATTTCTCCTGCCCCTTTTTCTAACGCTCTTTCTCGGAACGCTGATCTACATGATGGCTCAATTTCGAGAAGCGCCGGAGGTGACTTGGTATGCACTGATCTGGTTTACTAGTTCGATTTTCATTATTTGGGAAGGTGGCTGGTGGATCAGTAAAAAACTGGATCGAAGCTTTCCGTGGCAAAACGGCTCTATTAAACGCTTAGCTATCCAGTTGCTTTTGACCAATTTACTCGGCATTTCATTTTTCCTGGGCTCTTACATTTTGCTCAACTGGTACGAAAATGCGTGGCTGGGCCATCAAAATCCATTGGGTCTATTACACATTTTAGTAAGTATTGCCGAAGGCTTTATTATTGTACAAATCACCAATAGTGTTCAAATTGGTTACCAACTGTTGCACAACTGGCAAGCCGTTCGCTTAGAAGCGGAACAATTGAAAAAAGAAAACGCTCTGACCAAACTGGAACAAGTGCGACAGCAGATCGATCCTCTTTTTTTAGAACACCAATTCAATCAACTCAGTACTTTAATCAAAGATACACCAGAACAAGTATCCGAGAGATTGAAAGAATTGTCTAATCATTATCAAGACAAGCAATCATTATTAGCATCTGGTTTGATTCACGTCCAGCAGGAGCTTGAAATTTCGGACTCCGAAAAATCGCAAAAAGACCTCAATTCTAAAGCAAAGGATACATCTTACAAAAGCCGTTTTCTCGTTAAATCCGGCCACCGATTTTTCCTCATTCCAACTGCAGACATCGCCGTCATCTACAAGGACGAAATTGTACTCATCTTTACTCGGAATGGCAAAAAATACCCTTTCGATCATTCGCTTGAGGAAGCCATGGATTTGCTCAATCCGCAGCAGTTTTTTCGCATTAATCGACAACAGATTATTCAGGCCAGCTTTCTCGATGAAATGCGCATGGAAAACAATCAGCTACTCCTCTCGCTTAAGCTTAATTTCCCAAAAACCCTGACGGTCAGCCAGCGCAATGTACCCACTTTCAAAAAGTGGCTTAAAGAGACTTGAGCTCCCCTTCGCGGCTAGCAAGCGTAGGATTTGTACCTTTATGCCATGATTCCAGACTATTTGTGTATTGGCCATTGCTGCCACGATCGGGTGGGCGACGATATTGTGTTGGGCGGTACGGCTTCTTATGCTGCTACGATTGCAACACGTCTGGATTGGTCCGCCGCTATTCTTACGAGTTTGGGAAATGACTTTCGGTTTCTGGATTACTTTCGCAGCTTGGGTATCCCTCTGCGATTTGTTCGAGCATCGCAGACCACGACATTTGAGAATCTATACCGCGACCAGCAACGCCAGCAATATCTACATGCCCGAGCTCAGATGCTCTCCGCTAATGACATACCAACCACTTGGCGACAACCCAAAATCATCCATTTTTGCCCCATTGCCGATGAGCTAGAGGCTGATCTTCTACAAGCGTTTCCCGATAGCCTAAAAGGAGCTAGTATCCAAGGATTTCTAAGACAATGGGATGCAAATGGCCAAGTACAGTTCAAAGCGATGGATTGGACCTTGCTGCAAGCATTGGATATCGTGATCTTTAGCGATGAAGACATTCAAGGTAATACTCAATTCTTGGAAGCCATTATCAAAAACTGTCCAATAGTCGTCCTGACTCAAGGCAGCAATGGAGCCACCGTTTTCCAGCAAGGTCAAAGCTGGCATTTCCCGGCTTTTCCAGTCGACGCTATTGATCCGACCGGCGCTGGCGATGCCTTCACCACGGCCTTTTTACTAAACTATTATCAAACGCAAGATATTCGCGCGGCTTGCATCTTTGCCCACTGTACCGCCTCATTTATCATTCAGGGAGAAGGTATTAGCCATTTGCCCGGTCCCAAAGAAATTGAGCTGCGCGAGCTGGCGTATCGTGAGCGGTTTGGGTAAAAAGGGTCCTTTCTTAAAAACTTCCCAACAACACATAAATCAAAATCGTCACTACACAAAGAATAATAGACATCACTTTGGTATACCGCCACTCTTTCATTTCCACCAATTTTAAATCTTTCAACTCAAATGTTTTTTGGGCTGGATAAATAGACGAAACGATGAACATCACGAGCAAATTGAGAATAAATTCAATGCCCCAAATGTGGACAAAGTGGATGTCTACTTTATAAATAAAAGAGGTGAAAATATAAAAACTCAGACCTACAATCAGGGCCGCCTTCGCACCGGCAGCGGAAATGCGCTTGGTAAAAAAGCCTGCGAGCATAATAGAAGCGATAGGAATAAAAAAGATTCCGTTGAGTTGTTGGAGGAGTAAGTACAATCCATCCGGCGCATTGGCCACCATCGGTGCGACTAAAATGGCGAAGATGGCAAGAATTGCCGAGGTCATTTTACCAATGCGTACAATCTGGCGATCGCTAATATTCCGACTAAAATGCCGCTTGACGATGTCGATACTAAAAATCGTTGCCGCACTGTTCAGCACGCTATTAAAGGTACTCAATACAGCGCCCATAACCACCGCCGCAAAAATCCCAACCAAGCTTGCGGGCAGTACTTTTTTGATGAGTTCAGGGTAAATCATATCCTGATTATTATAAAGCTGGTCTCCGAAATAATAAAATCCAATGACGCCCGGCAGGACAATGACCAGCGGGATAAGAATTTTTAACACCCCGGTATAGAGCAAACCTTTCTGTGCTTCAACCAAGTTTTTCGCACCCAAGGCTCGCTGGATAATGGTCTGATTCATGGCCCAAAAATAAATCTGATTGATCATCAAGCCAGTGAAGAGGACTTCAAAGGGCAGTTTAGAATCGGGGGCGCCAATGACGTTGAATTTCTCCGGCGCATGCTCGTAGACTTTGACCAAGCCACCCCAAACATTGCCGTCGCCAATATTCCAAAGCGCAATAAGCGGAACCGCTAATCCTCCAATGAGCAAGCCGTAGCCATTGATGGTATCCGAAACTGCTACGGCTTTGAGACCACCAAAAATGGCATAGATTGATCCAATAAGACCGACCCCAACCACGGTCAGCCAAAGCCCTTGCGACTTACTAACGTTGAGCAGCTCGGAAATATTAAAAATGCTTTCCAGGTTGATCGCTCCAGTGTATAATACAATCGGCAAGAGGGTGACGACAAAAGAAATCATGAGGAAAAAAGCGACCAGGGTTCGCGTAGTCGCATCAAAGCGTTTTTCCAAGTATTGTGGGATGGTCGTAAGGCCCATTTTCAAATAACGCGGCACAAAATAAACTGCCGCCACGACTAAGGCCAAGGCCGAAGTCACCTCCCAAGCAATAATGATAAAGCCATCGCGATACGAGGAGCCGTTCATCCCAATCAAATGCTCCGTAGAGATATTCGTCAGCAACATCGATCCTGCGATCACCACGCCCGTGAGGCTTCGCCCTCCGAGGAAATAGCCATCTTCAGAACTTAGTTTCTCCCGACGCAACTTACTCCAGGAATAGAAGGCTACGAAAGCCAAAAAGGCAAAAAAGGTGAAAGCAGTAAACATCTTGGTTCGTTTTGTTCGAACAGAAAAATAAAAATTTTCGGGGACTTAGATGTTTTCCTACCCTTCCTTACCTATTCCGACTACTTACATTTACTCAGAAACTCTTTCGCTAAATTAAAGTAGCGCTCATCGGGTTGCAAATCAAGACACTTTTGAAAGTTCTGTTTTGCCCGATCGAAATCTTGCAGACGAAAATGACCAATTCCCAAGTTAAAAAAGGCTTGGTAATTCTCGGGACGCAATAAAGTATTCAATTTAAAATACCTTAATGCAACTTCCCCTTCTCCGCTCATAGAAAGGATATGGCCAGTATGATTGAGTTGGTAATAATCAAAATGGCAAACCTTATTGTGCTGGTATATCGATTGGAACATTTCCATTAGTTCGGGATAATTATGGTGCGCCAAGACTGCGGAGTGAAATGTATTTTGGTAGTATTTCTCATACCACCGCATTAATTGTTCCGCAGTGCCTGCAAACGAGTGCGTTAAACTGAGATAAATTAGCTGCTGCAAGTCCTTTTCAGGATAAGGTGATTGGCCTGACGAGTTCAAGGTCTGATTCAGAAAATCAACGATCCCTTTTCCAGACTGTTTTTTATAGCGTTCAAATAAAGTAATGCCATTGGGTAAAGCTTTCTTACTTTTGATTTGTAAAAAACCAGTATCGATATCTCGAGTATTAAAAACGATACGCTTCATTTTTTCATAATCGTACTCTTTTCTAAATACGCCATCTAAAAACTGGAGGACATAATGACAGATCAGGCGATAGCCTTTTACCCGTTTAGCAACTTGCTTCGGGTCGTCATTTGATCCAAACAGTTTAATGAATTGTGAGGCGAGATCGGTATGCTCCAGTTTCGGCAAATTGACCAGATAAGCATCGCTGTAGACCAATCGATTGTAAAAGGGTAGCGTCTCCGTAAAGCCTAGCGAATTGACGAACAGCATCGGTACTGAATAACGGGTATAATCTTCGTAGGGCGAAGCTTCAAAAAAATCGTAGGCCTCATGAACGGTCGCATCCAATCCAACCCAAGCATCAATGCCCGTGTGTCGAGCCAGCATCAACACGTTGGATAAGCCGCCGAGACTAAAGCCCGCTACGGCGACTTGCTCGATATCCGCATTAGGAAAATCATACATCATCCCCAGCAAGAATTCCATATCGCGCGCCTGGGTCTCCACGCCGATGCGCGATATGGGCATTTCGCGTGTCACCGGCCCCATACTCGGGCTA
>JANQQI010000117.1 GCA_028285085.1 Saprospiraceae bacterium
AATCTGGTGATCATTACGGATAATAACTTCAGAGTAAAATATGCCAATCAAGCCGTAGAAAAAGAATTCAACGTCAACCGGGATAAAGTCAACGAACAGATGATTCTGGATTTGTTTCGCAGCGATATCCGGGAAGAATTCATTCCTTCGATGCGTAAGATTCGCAATCTTAAATCCAATGATCGCTTCACCCAGGAATTCAGCTTCGAGCTAGATGGGGAAATGCGCCATTACTTGCTCATCATCACCCCGATTGATAATGCTAACATCATTCGGAGTGGTTTCACCTTTGTAGGCATCAACCTGACCAAGCTCAAGGAAAATCAAGCGAAACTCGAGGCATCCAATCGACAGCTCGAGCGGTTTGCTTATATCGCTTCGCATGACCTCAAATCGCCTTTACGGAACATTGTCAGCTTCCTCGGTTTGATTAAACGTAAGGTCAGTAAAATTGACGACCCATCATTACAAGAATACATGGAATTTGCTACGTCTAATGCAACCAGCATGTATCGTTTAATTGAAGATATTCTGGAATTCTCGCGTATGCGTAAAGAGCAAAAAGGAGAACACCAGGTCGTCGATCTGAACTTAGTGATCCAACAGATTCAAAATACCATTAAGGATTATTTTGAAAACTACAATTGTGAATTCGAGTGCCCGGAGTTACCCACCATCATGGCTAATCCTACACAAATGTTGCAGCTATTCCAAAACTTGATTGAGAATGGCTTTAAATACAACGAAAGTGAACTGCGTCGGGTCCGGGTAAAAGTCCAGGAAGTTCCCGGCAAATTGGTGTTTTCTATTCAAGACAATGGCATCGGTATCGAAGAAAGCTTCCTCAATGATATTTTCGAGATTTTCAAACGCTTGCACTCCAATAATGAATACCCCGGCTCCGGTGTGGGCTTGGCCATTTGCAAGCATATCGTTGAAGAGCACCACGGTGAAATCACCGTGATTTCCGAACCGGGCAAAGGATCCACTTTTACATTCTCTATTCCACAAAAGAAGGTCACACCAGAATTGGCAACCGCCGAGGTTGATACCGTCACTAACTAGTCCAATTTTCTTTAGTTACCAACAATTTTTAAAAAATTGAAAAAAGATTTTGTCAGGC
Source organism: Saprospiraceae bacterium (assembly GCA_028285085.1). Lineage (GTDB taxonomy): Bacteria > Bacteroidota > Bacteroidia > Chitinophagales > Saprospiraceae > JAHDHW01. The sequence continues at coordinate 1,124 of JANQQI010000117.1, forward strand.
ATTAAAATATCAATACTTTTGACATGTTACCTTTTAGTAACATGTAGAAATCCACAATATGATTTGGAAGGCATTAGCAGATCCGACCAGACGATCAATTTTGAATTTCTTAAAAAAGGCACCACATACAACTGGTGAGCTTAGCGAAAAATTCTCAAACCTCTCACGCTACGCTGTCATGAAACACTTGGGCGTATTGGAGAAGGCGAACCTGATCACTGTCAGAAGAGAAGGGAAGTACAGGTGGAACCATCTCAACAGTACACCCATCCAGCAAACTTACGAGCAGTGGATGCGTAACTTGATGCAGCTACAATTGCTGGTCAATCAAAGCCCTGAGGAAATGGGGGAAAGAAACACTATCAGTACAACAACGATTTTTGTAGAAACAACCATTGCACAGCCGCAGGCCCGAGTATGGCATGCGCTGACCGAAGAAACCAATCGGTGGTGGCAGCCGGAATTTTACGAGCATCCGAATGCAAAAAACCTGATTTTGGAGTCAAAGGTAGGCGGGAAATTCTACGAAGACGCAGGACAAAACGAAGGCCTGTTGCGGGCTTCGGTGATCGGAATTAATTCTCCGCATTCACTACAACTGCAAGGACAATTAGGAGCGAAGGCTGGTGGTCCGGCCATCTCCTTTATTCACATTCAGTTGGAAGCCCAGAAGCAACGCACTTTATTAAAATTAAGTGACTCCATTTTTGGCCCCATTTCCAAAGCTTTGGAAAACCGACTCTCGGAAGGCTGGACAGCTATTCTTGAGAAAGGCTTAAAGCCTTATTTAGAACAAATCGTATAGATTCTAAGACATTTATCATTCTCCTTGTCGAAAAGCCGTTAGAGCAGAGGCGCTCTGCGGCTTTTTTCTTTATCGGATTACCGTGACGTCACCGGAATAGCTCACGATTACGCCATCAATAAATTCAACTTCAGCGTAGTAGACGTAAACGCCTTCACTGACCACCTGCCCTTTGAAGGTGCCATTCCACCCCAAGCTGGGCACATTGAGAGCTGCGAGCCCGGAGTCGAATACTTGTGCGCCCCAGCGATCGTATACACTTAGCCGACGCACTCGGGCAACGTCTTGCCCTTGCAGAAAAAACCAGTCATTGGTACCATCAAAATCAGGAGTAAACGCATTAGGGATATAAATCTGACGGTCGGCCTGGACGCGCACTACAATATCATCGGTGGCCCAGCAATCGACATTATCACTGCTAATGGTTAATTGATAACGCGCATCCACCAGCGGGCGGGCCCAGGTAGCAAAAGCATTCGGCGCCCGCAGAGAATTGCCCAACGGATCAGACCACAGAAAATCAAAATCTTCCGTTTCCGAGCTGTTGAAGTATTGGGGCTCTAACCAAACGCTATCACCTAAGTCCAAGGTAATATCCGGCCCTAATTCTACCTCAAGTCCATCAAAGGATACCCAAACGGAATCCACGCGAGTAGCACAGCCAGAGGTAACGGTCACACTGTACCACCCCTCCTCCGTCACTTCCAACTCAGGTGTCATTGCACCAGTATTCCAGAGATAAGATAGCGCATTGGGTGCCATCCCGTCTAGTGCTATCGTATCGCCGGGACAACCATTGAGCTCCGTGGGAAAATCTAATACGAAAGGTTCCACCCAAAGATCGGTAGAGTCATCCAGCGCCAGCGTTCGAGGATTATCTGATGAAGACGCTCCCCCCAGACTAGCCGGCAAGTTGGTCAATCGTGCCTGATTCTGACGCAATCCCATGGCATTTGGTCCGACCTCGACCCGAAGCAGGATGCTATCAATACCTGTAGGAATCGTCATCTCCACAATTTCCAAAACGTTATCCCCTACTCCGCTGACGACCTGGCCACCAAAAGGATTTTGGATAATTTCAGTAATCGTTAAATCCGGCGGCAAGGCATCTGTTAGCTTGACACCCATTTGGGGTACTTGCGAACTGTTAGCAATCCTGAAGCTGTAAATTACCTCGGTACAGGGAATCGTTACTTCTGGAGATACCGTTTTTTGCAATTCTACAGTATAGGGACAGCTGCAGCCATCTTTACTTGCCGTCATCGGCCCTTGTGCTTCGACCGTAAAAGTCCCAGTCGTTTTATCAATGCTATAAAAATTGACAGCGAAATTAGCGCCCAGCGCATCACCGTAGCCAAACAGATTGCCAAAGGCATCAAAAAAGATTGCCCCCAGCGCATCGCATTGATCCGTTGTCGGATAACTAATCTCATCTACATCTAAAGTGGTCAAATCAAGAGTAACCAAACGATTAGCTCTTTGATCAAAACCGTACATCAAACCATCCGTTGGATCAAAAGCAATATCCGCACAGAATACATTGTAATCTCCCGTTTGGTTGATCGTCAAGATATCCACATCGTAATTATCCAAATCAACTAAAGCAATCTGCCTGGAACGGTAGGGTTCTCCTCCCGATCCTAATAAGGCTAGGTATTGCCCATCGGGAGTAACATCCCCAGCAAAGTAATCGAAGCCAGACGTCAAGTTGAGGTCAGACAGGAAAATCGCCTGCTGGTTTTGCCCAATTCGATACAGTCGATGTAAGTTGGGTTGTACGGCATAGATGTAATTGTCCGTTCGACGGTAACCGACAGCGTTTAAATAATTCGGTGTCCCATTGGGAGTAAAGGGGGTAAAGTCAACGGTACCAGAGGGAGGATCGACAATAACTCGATAGAAAGTGGTAAGGCCATCGCTGTTAATCGACAGGTATAAACTGCCGTCGCAAATCAGGGGCTGAGATAGGCCCGGAAGGAGGCCACCACACCAAAAAAGGAGGGTAAATAGGTAATACTTTTGAATTGACATAGCTTTTTAGTTTCTTGCCTGGTAGGAAAGTAATGTTTTTTTTATTCAAACCCTTCCCTATACTAAAAAATTATCTTATCTTTGCAGTCCAAATTTACAATGTAAAGAATAAGTAAAATGAAAAAAGATATTCATCCATCAAATTATCGTTTTGTCGTCTTTAAGGACATTTCAAACGATGAATCCTTTTTGACACGTTCTAGTGTAGAGACGAAAGAGACGATTACTTGGGAAGACGGTAAGGAATACCCTTTGGTTAAGATGGAAATCTCCAGTTTTTCACATCCGTTTTTCACCGGTAAGATGAAATTCGTTGATACCGCAGGACGTATCGATAAATTTAATAAGAAATTTGCGAAGACACGTTTTGCGAACAAGGAAAAGAGCTAATGCAAACAGCAAACGATAAACAAAAAAGCCCGTGCCTTGGTGCCGGGCTTTTTTTATGTGCTAAACACATCATTAGTTTTATCGATAGGAATTACCCAAAGTCCCTGATTAAACCGTAACTTGCGGTAGAAAAGTAGACGACCAAAAGACTATGGAAAACGTCATTCTCTTTGATAGTGATGTCCGCGACAATTTACTCCCTTTAACCTTTACCCGCCCCATTTGCGAGTTGCGTGTAGGTATCCTTCGGATTCGAGAAAAATGGGAGAAATGGTTCGACGCAAAAGTATCCTACATCACGCAGGACTACCTGTCCAAAAAGTACCCTATCCACATCGAAGATGATAATTTTGTCATCAATGGTGCTGCCTTGCCATCGGAGCCGCTCTGCCGTCTGATTACTCAGCTGGAGCCGAACGAAGCCTTACTCAAAGACGGCGAATTGATTGCAGCACGCATGAATCGCCAGCAGTTTGACAGCTTGATTCACGAAGAAGAAATCGATGAATTAGCTGGTTTTGAATTAGGCGAAACACCTTTCTTAAAAATCGATTTTCCCTGGGAATTATTCTCGCTTAATGATCAAGCTATCCGAGAAGATTTTCGGCTATTGACGGAAGACCGCACTTCACAAAAGCTCAGCGATTCTAATCGAATTATTGGCAATGGTGCCATCTTCGTTGAAGAAGGTGCAACCGTTGAAGATGCAACTTTGAATACGACCACGGGACCGATTTATATTGGGCGCGAAGCGCAAATCATGGAAGGTTCGCTTATTCGAGGGCCTTTTGCCTTGTGCGAGCATGCGACGGTCAAAATGGGAGCAAAAATCTACGGCGCCACCACCATTGGCCCGCACTCCAAAGTGGGTGGCGAGGTCAATAATATTGTCCTCACTGCCTATTCCAATAAGAGCCACGACGGCTTCCTCGGTAATGCAGTGCTCGGCGAGTGGTGTAATCTCGGGGCCGACACCAACAATTCTAATCTTAAGAATAACTACTCCGAAGTCAAGCTTTGGCACTACCCCAGTGAGCGCTTTCATCCGACAAACTTACAATTCTGTGGTTTGATCATGGGCGATCATGCCAAATGTGGGATCAATACCATGTTCAATACAGGAACGGTCGTTGGCGTCTCTGCAAATATTTTTGGTGCAGGCTATCCGCGCAATTTTGTGCCGTCATTCACCTGGGGTGGCCCTGGTGGGATGAGTACCTTTCAAACGTCCAAAGCTTTCGACACGGCCAAGCGCATGATGATCCGACGTAATATTGAGTTTGACGAAGTAGAATCTAATATTCTAAAGAGGGTGTTTGAACTCACAGCCCAATTCCGCCGGTGGGAGAAACAATCTAATCCGGTTTAGACCACAGACCTGTGCAACAACCGTTTTGGAAACGTTGGTTGAGTTATCTATTTGAATTTCACATCGAGAGTACCTCCAGTGAATATAATCCTCACCTTTATGTGAGCCTCAATCGTGATCGCTACCAGCTTTGCACCGCTAATGCGATCTATTCTTACGAAGATCTTTATGATAACTTCACCGAAGCCTTTCGGAAGATTCCGCTAAACCGTCATACCATTAAAAATGTGCTAATCCTCGGCTTTGGGCTCGGTAGCGTTCCTATGATTCTAGAGCAAAAGCATCAATTCAATTTTCATTATACCGGTATTGAGATCGACGAAGAGGTGATCTACCTGGCCAGTAAATATGCACTCCCTAGCCTCCAATCGCCTATCGAATTAATCTGTGCCGATGCGGCTGCTTACGTTGCTCAATGCCAAACGACCTACGACCTAGTCATCATGGATGTTTTTCTGGATGATGTGGTGCCGGATACTTTTGAGCAACAGTCCTTTTTAGAAAATCTCAAGAAGTGCATCACTCCAAACGGTATTTTGATGTACAATCGACTGGCGTATAATCGGCAAGATTTGGAACAAACTCGCGCATTTTACGAAAAACAGTTTAAGCCCGTCTTTACAGAAGGGAGTTATCTGGAAGTACACGGTAATTGGATTCTGTTAAATCGAGCGGATTTGTTGGCCTCCTAATCGGAAATGCCGAAATTTTAGTTCTGAACTTATCACTATGCTATTTTCACGCTTACGTCTGCTATTAATTGGCCTCTTTCTGGTATTGGGCATTGTATTGCATGTCCAGAAAGGTATTGGGGTAGCATGGTATCTTTACGTGACATCGCTTATTCTACTTGCGACACATTTTTTGTACGGTAATGTTTGGGCCGCTTTTTCCAAACTCCGCAAAGGCCAGCTTGAAGAAGCAGAACGTTTGCTAAAGCAGACCACTAATCCAGCTTGGTTGGCGCCAGGTCCCAAGGCTTATTATCACTTCATTCGGGGCATGATTGCACTGCAACGAAAAGCTTTACCCGAAAGCGAGAATCACTTACAGAAAGCGCTCGATCGGGGCCTACGCACCAATAACGACAACGCTTTGGCGGCCCTCAACCTGGCCCATATTTGCTTCTATGAGAAACGCTGGAAAGACTGTGCTAAGTACTTGGAACAATCCAAGGCCCGGCAGCCCAATGACTTAATGATCAAGGAGAAAATTCGCGAGATGGAAAAAGTACTCGCACAACAGCTTAAATAAAATAATCTAGGACTTAGATACGCTTCATGCGGCCACCGCCTTTACCCCCTCGCATGGTGCGGGCGTGCTTCATCTGACCACGATTCGTCAAAGCCTTCTCGAACATTTTAATCTGCTCTTTGAGCTGCGGCTCGGTCACTTTACACGCTTTAGCTTTACGGAAGTGGTTCTTGGCGCTATTCCAGTTGCCTTTAGTTGCTTGAATATTTGCCAATTGAAGCGCCACCATTGCTTTTTCATTATCGGTAGGCAGTTCTATTTCTTGTGCTTTGTTCAACCACTCTTCGGCCGCATTATTGTCTTTACGCTGCATCGCGATGGTTCCTTTCATCAGGTAGTAGAAAGCGCGATTAGTGCGATAAAGCCAATTAGGTTTGAAGGTCAGGCCAAGACGTTTTTCTGCTTCGTCTAATTGCCCCGTTTGTACTAATTGCGCTGCTGATTGTACTGTTCCCAGCAAAAAGTAACTTACTAATACTAAAACGCCAATCAACAAAAAGGGAAAGGCATACCAGAAACCATAAGCAAAAGCCAGAGCGGTACCTCCAAGCAAAAGCAAACCAATCAGAGCAAATTTGAGGTATATATTAAGTGTAAACATGAATCACATTTTTAAAAATGATTCTCTGACCTTGAGGAAGTCAAAGAGATATTAGATCAAACAAACTACAATCCATTCGGTTGCACGCCGCAAAGTTACAACTTGTTATAGGAAATCGGTAATTCTGTGAAGTTACTTCTTCATTCGTCCTCTGACAAAAGTATTAAGAAGCAGGATGGCCGATAGGAAGAGGGCTACCCGGCCAATTAAGTCACCGTATTTGACGTAAAAGGTAATCGCATCGTTAGTTGCAATGCGGCCACTCAACGCAATAGGCTCGTTGTATTGGGTGGCATCCTGCAAATCTCCTCGTTGATTAATGAAGCCAGAGATACCAGTATTCGCCGAACGGGCAATACTCCGTCGGGTTTCGATCGCACGCAAACTGGCAAATTGAAGATGCTGCACGTGCCCCGGTGTTAAATCCCACCAACCATCATTGGTCACAATGAAAATGGCTTGTGCACCATTCCGTACATAGCCCGTTGAGTATTCACCGTAAACGGATTCGTAGCAAATGACCGGAGCGACAGCAGTGCCATCCTCCGCTCGAAAGACGCCTCGCTCCTCTTGCTTCCCGTAGCCCGCCATACTGCCACCGAGCTGATCGACGAGCGGTTTCAGAAAGAAGAAAATATCGCGGTAGGGTAAGAATTCTGCCCCCGGCACCAAAATCGACTTTAAATAGGATTGGATATCTGCTCGCCCGCTTTCGATTTGCATAGCGGCGTTATAAGCTTCCCAGTAGGTGATTTGTCCCGTTCGAGGATCAACGTATTCCCGAGTAGATTCGGTATGCGTTTCGCCGGTTCGGAAGATTCGCCGGGAAGATACCCCGGTAACCAGTTTCAATCCTGGCTTTTGATCGACAAAAGCACGCAAATCCTGCACCACTGAACTCGACATCGGATTGCGCTGATCAATGCCTCCAAAACTTGTCTCCGGGAACACCAAGTAATCCGTACTATCCCCTACCGCTTCAGTTGATAGCTGCATAAATCGACGGAATTGCTGTAGTCGACCAATATTGAATTTTTCGTAATGAGGTTCGAAATTAGGTTGCACCACAACCACCTCAATCGTCTTTGATCCCTCTTCGTAGCGATAATACATCACCAATGAAATCAAAATGGGGATCAGTATCAACAACAAGGGGCGGATCGTCTTGCGTAAAGCAATTTTGATTCTTTTGAAATAGTAGTTTTGGACCAGTTTTAAAAAGAAAACATTGGCGACTAAAATCCAAAGACTCCCTCCAAACACGCCAGTATATTCATACCACTGCACCCAGGAAGGATACTGTGCAAAACTATTCCCCAAGGTTAGCCAAGGCCACGATAGCTGGTGTCGCATATGTAAGTATTCAAATGCCAACCAGAATGCAATAAAGGCCGCATAACCTAAGCTTGGCAAACGCTTACGTACCTGATGAAACAGCACTAAGGGAATCGCCATGAAGAGGGAATTGACAAAAATGGCAAACACTCCAGCAAAGAAAGCTGTATTGGCTACCCAAAAGGTGGTCAGTATATTCCAAACCACCATGCTGTGGTAGCTGTACTTGAAAAACAGCCATTTGGCGGGCGCTTCGCGCCAATCCGCCAGCGTTTTTTCCACTAAAAGCAAAGGAACAAAACCAACAAACATTAAAGTCGTGAAGGGCAAATTCGGAAACCCTAACCATAGCAAGATACCCGTCAAGGTAGACAGACCAAGCAAGCGATAAGGTTGTGGATGCTTCGCCCATCGCTTTCCTGTCAACAACGCCAGCCCCATCCAGCCGCCCATAAATAAGCCCAAAGGCCAATAGCCCCAAAGCTCTTCAGCGGCTAATCGACTCACCATGACCCAGCCCGACAAAACGGCTAGAGCGAATCCAATGATAATGAGTGGTATTCTGATTTTGTTTGACATCAAGCGTAAAGCTTATCGGACGGTGAAACCATTGCCCCAGTCTTTTTGAGGGCTGACGAAACTCAACGCCCCTTTTTCATCTTCCGCCATCAGGATCATACCCTGAGATTCAACCCCACGCAACTTGCGCGGTGCTAGATTGGCTAAGAGTAAGACTTGCTGACCAATCACTGCCTCGGGCTGATAAAACTCCGCAATACCGGAAACGACTGTACGGGTTTCAAAGCCTAAATCAACAGTGAGTTTTAGCAATTTATTGGCTTTTTTAATTTTCTCCGCAGCTGTGATCGTCCCGGTGCGAATATCCAGTTTGGTGAAATCGTCGAATGTAATTTCCGGCTTCAGAGGCTCACGCTCTTCGGCTTTTTCTGCTTCCAAAATAGCTTCGAGCTGTGCCTTTTGGGCCTCAATCAGAGCTAAGCGAGATTGATCTTTGCGATCGTGGATCTTCGCAAAGAGTAGTTCCGGCTCACCGATTTTGTGTCCGATAGGTAAGACAATACCACTTTCGGATAAAGTCTCATTCAATTGAGCCAGATCACCATCTTTGAGCACTGGCAATGCCAATAATCGTCTTAGTTTATCTGCCGTAAAAGGGATAAAAGGCGCCACAACGCCACTCAATACGGTGACAATCTGCAAGCAGATGAACATACAACGTTTAATGGCTTCGCTCTCAGGATCTTCTTTGAAGATTTTCCAAGGTGAAACGTCCTGTAAATAAGTATTCCCGAAAGAAGATATCTCCATGAGTGTCTGTACTGCCGCTTTGAAGCTATACGCCTCAATTTCTTGCTGCAGGCGATGGGTCAATTGCCGTAATTCTGCCAGCTCAGCTGAGTCTTTTAGCTCTACCTCTGGTACCACTCCGTCAAAGTACTTGTTGGTCAAAACAATCACTCGATTGACAAAATTACCGAGGTTGTCCGCAAGTTCTTTATCATGGTATTCTACAAAATCGTCCCACTTGAAATCGCTATCTCGATTCTCGGGCATATTCCGAATCAAGGCATATCGCAGCGCATCTTCCTTATTTGGAAAATCTTTAAACGTATCCAGATATTGGTGCTGTTCAATCCCCCACCCTTTGGATTTTGAAAATTTGCGACCTTCAAAATTCAAAAACTGATTAGCGGGTACATTAACTGGTAGAATGTAATCCCCATGTGCTTTCAACATTGAGGGAAAGACAATACAGTGAAAAACAATATTATCCTTACCGATGAAGTGAATTAGCTCTGCATCGTCACTTTGCCAGTAGTCCTTCCAGTCCTTGCCGTGATCCATTGCCCACTGCCGGGTCGCTGAAATGTAACCGATGGGGGCATCAAACCATACATAAAGTACTTTGCCTTCCGCCTCATTTAAGGGTACCGGAATCCCCCAATCCAAATCACGAGTGATAGAACGTGGCTGTAAGCCTTCTTCACTATCAATCCAGGATAAACACTGTCCCACAACGTGTTTTTTCCAGGCTTTCGGATCGTGATGAGCCGCGCCTTCCAGCTGACCATCCTTAATCCACGTTCGTAACCAATCGGCGTGCTTATCGAGCTTAAAAAACCAATGCTTTGTGGTTTTGAGCACTGGCGCTTCACCACTAAGGGTAGATTTGGGTTCGATCAAATCTGTAGGCGACAGCGTTGAACCACAGTTCTCGCATTGATCACCATAAGCTTCGTGATGACCACATTTCGGGCAAGTCCCGGTGATGTAGCGATCGGCTAGAAACTGATCAAATTTTGCATCGTAATATTGCTCACTGGTCCGTTCTTCAAACTCCCCGCCCTGATCGTAAAGCGTTTTAAAGAAACCTTGCGCCGTTTCATAGTGCAAAGGGTCACTTGTACGGTGATAGATATCAAAAGAAATCCCCAATCGTTCAAAAGAAGACTTATTCAGCTCGTGGTACTTATCGATAATATCACGAGGAGAAATGCCCTCTTTTTTGGCACGGATAGTAATTGCCGCGCCGTGCTCATCTGAGCCACAAATAAAGACAACATCCTTGCCTAGCAAACGCAGGTAACGCACGAAAATATCGGCGGGTAAATAAGCACCAGCCAAATGCCCCAGGTGCAGAGCACCATTGGCGTATGGCAAAGCCGAAGTAACGGTATATCTTTTTGGATTGGACATATCAGTAAAAGCGAGTTGTGGTTAGAAGCCAAGGGAAAATAGTCACGCTAAGGCCTCTCCGACATTAAGTTTTGTTGGTTGAAATCGAGGACGAATATACGGGATTTCAACAGAAAGTCTGTCGAATAAGTTTCTTCATGCCATCGTGTAGGAAAGGAAGCTTTAAAATTGATAATCAGCCCCGAGGTGGAATACCAGATTGAAGGTATTCTCCTCTCCGCTTTCTCCAACTTTAGTGATCCCGGGAACTAAACGGGCCAGCAACCCCCACTGCTCCGTAAGAGCGACATGAGCACCAAGAACTAAGCCGACGTCCAGCTTGCGAATGGATTCGGTGATATCGTCACGGCCATCGTTAACGTGTGCTTTATAAAGCACCGAGAGCTGCGGGCCCAGATGAATATTTAGCCGACGGCCTTGTTGCCACACGGCTAATAGAGGGACTTCCAGATAAGATGTGGAGAACTTCGTATTGCCATTTTTCGTGCCTTTCTGGGAAAATAGTAGCATTTCGGGTCGGAAGGCCCAACGTTCTTTGACTTGAATCTCAGCAAAACCACCGATGAAAATGCCTGTCCGAGCACGATTGTTAGCGCCGGCATCTCGTCCAACGACATTGCTAAAGTTGAGCCCGCCCAGCAGGCCAAAATTTGGGCTTTGAGCAAAAAGGGAGCTCCCCAGTAGCAGTACCACCAGGGTAAGAATAAGTTTAAGGTGCTTCATTTTAAAATGGTTTTTCAGTGTGTGAATTCAGGTATTCTCAAATACCTTTGCCTTTAGTACAATTGAAAAAGGCTTATCCCAAAACGAGATAAGCCTTTCGCAAATTTTATAGAATCACGGAATTAGCTTCCGAAATCGTCAAAAGCAATGTTTTCTTCGGGTACACCCAGTTCGTCAAGCATCTTCATTACTGCTTGCAACATCAATGGTGGGCCACAAAGATAGTATTCTACTTCTTCTGGCTCAGGGTGATCCTTCAGATAGTTGTCGTAAAGTGCTTGGTGGATAAATCCAACGAAGCCTTCACCACTTTCATCACCGATATTTGATTTCACCGTCCATTTGTCTTCTTCCAATGCATCGGACAAAGCAATATGGTAGCGGAAGTTGTCAAAGTCTTTCTCAATATTACGGAAATCATCGGTGTAGAATAACTCACGACGTGAACGACCACCGTACCAGTAAGATACCTTACGATCTTTAGTCTTCAAGGTGTGGAACAAGTGGAAAACGTGAGAACGCAAAGGAGCCATTCCTGCACCACCACCAATGTAAATCATCTCTTTCTTGGTAGGCTTGATGAAAAACTCACCGTAAGGCCCTGAGATGGTTACTTTATCGCCCGGATTACGCGTGAACACGAAAGACGAACAAACGCCAGGATTCACTGGCATCCAAGTATTCGCTTTACGATCCCACGGTGGCGTTGCAATACGGATGTTCAACATGACGATATTACCCTCTGCCGGGTGATTCGCCATTGAGTACGCACGGAATTGTGGCTCGTCGTTTTTCATCGACAAGTCCCACATCTTAAATTTATCCCACTCGGGCTGGAACTCATCCGGCTTTTGTCCCATACGTGGGTGAGCCGTGATATCGATATTTTTAAAATCACAAGTGATCACCGGTACATCGATTTGGATATAACCACCAGATTCGAAATTGAGTACCTCGCCTTCAGGTAATTTCACTACAAACTCCTTAATAAAGGTCGCGACGTTGTAGTTAGATACCACTTCACAATCCCACTTTTTAATCCCAAAAATTTCTTCCGGTACACGGATGCGCATATCTTGACGCACTTTCACTTGACATGCTAAACGCATATTTTCAGCAACCTCACGGCGGGTCAAGTGGTTCATTTCAGTAGGTAGAACATCTCCACCACCTTCATCCACGTGGCATTCGCACATAGCACAAGTACCACCACCACCACAAGCAGAGGGCAAAAAGACATTGCGATCAGAAAGTGCAGACAAGAGCGAAGAACCCGGAGAAACAACTAAGGGGTTCTCATCGTCATCGTTGATGACAATTTTTACATCACCTTGTGGCATCAAACGCTTACGCGCTGTGATCAACATAAAAGATAAAGCCAGGATGACCAGAACGAAGACCAGAACGGCCCAAACAATGGTCATAGTTGCCAGATAAATCATATCTTATCGTATTAAAACGTTAACGTTGTTACTTACCAGCCAATGCAGAAGGATCAATCCCCATCAAGCTCATGAAAGCGATCCCCATCAAACCAGTCAAAATAAAAGCCATACCTAGTCCGCGCAGTGCGGGTGGTACATTTGAGTAGCGAATTTTTTCGCGGATCGCGGCAATTGCAATGATCGCCAGGAACCAGCCAAAACCACCACCAAGACCGAAGGCGACAGATTCACCGAAGTTGTACTCACGTGATACCATGAAAAGTGAACCACCGAGGATCGCACAGTTTACAGTAATCAACGGGAGGAAGATACCAAGTGAATTGTAAAGTGCAGGAGATACCTTTTCCACCACCATTTCTACTAACTGTACCATCGAAGCAATTACTGCGATGAACAAGATGAAGCGTAGAAAGGTCAAATCTTGTCCAAGAATCCCTGTCTCACTCAACAGATATTCGTTCAAAATCCAGTTGATCGGCATCGTAATTCCAAGAACGAAGATTACTGCCAATCCCAGACCGAAAGCCGTAGTTACGGTTTTGGATACCGCCAGATAAGAGCACATTCCAAGGAAATAGGCCAAAACCATATTTTCCACGAAGGCCGCTTTTATGAAGATATTTAATAATCCTTCTTCCATTTTTATTGAAATTATTAGTAGTCGTTAGAGAAATTAGGAGATGTCGATCAATTTTTTGTTCCAGCTACGCTGGATCCAAATCATGATCCCAATAATAAACATAGCCGCAGCAGGCAATACCATCAGACCATTATTAGAATACCAACCGAATAAGGCGCTGGTTTCTGTATTGATCATAAAATCGGCACCTGCACCGATTAATTTCATCTCCAAGGGGCTACCGGCAAAGAGAGAACCTTTTCCGAAAATTTCGCGGATAACGGCGACCATAATCAAAATCGCACCATATCCCAGACCGTTTCCGATTCCGTCGAGGAAAGAACGCCAAGGCTTATTCGCCATGGAGAAAGCTTCCAAGCGGCCCATTACAATACAGTTAGTAATGATCAGACCAATGTAAACGGAAAGTTCTTTATAAATCGGATAGTTAAAACGCTTCAAGGTCAGCTCTACAATGGTTACCAGAGTAGCGATAATGACCAGCTGTACAATCATCCGCACTTGCTTTGGAATCGCATTACGAATTAATGAAGTGAACAGACTGGAAAAAGCGGTTACAAAGACTACCGCAATGGCCATTACCACAGAAGGGTAAACCAAAGAAGTCACCGCCAAAGCTGAGCAGATACCAAGTACCTGTACCGTAATAGGATTATTATCATTCAAAGGATCGGTCAATAGCTTGCGCTCCTTCTTTCCGAATAAAGGCTCGGAGGTTTTGACCTTAGGCTCCTGAACTGTATTTTCTGCCATGATAAACTAATTTTCGAATTTTATACTTAAGGCTTACTTGGTACCTTTCAGACTATTAAAGAATGGCTCATAATATTTAATCCCACGCTCCATCATTTCCTCGACACCGACTGAAGTTACAGTCGCACCAGAAATGGCATCAACAGCGTGTGGGTTTTTCTTGCCCGCATTTTTCTTCACTGCAACGGAAATCAACCGACCATCGGTGTTATAGATTTCCTTACCGATGAAGCTTGCCGGAAATTTAGGATTATCCTTGATCTCCGCTCCAAGTCCCGGGGTTTCCCCTTTATGATCAAAGGATGCACCAACAATGGTATTGAGGTCGCTTTTCAGGGCAATGTTACCCCAAATTTCGTCCCAAAGCCCTTTTCCTCGAATGGAGACAATGTAAAACTTACCTTCATTGCTATTGAAAATGTAAAGCGGCAAGATGCGCACAGCTTCATCCTTCTTCTTTTCTTTAGCCATATCAATGTTCTCGGCTTTGCCACCAGGATAGCCGCTAGCTTGAACCTGCTCAGGTCCCAGGCGATTACCTGCCATATCCAAAGCAATTTGCTCAACCTGCTCATCGAAGATTTTAATGATCTCATCATCTGGCAATTTCTTAGGGTCTTTTGGATTACCATCAGCATCATTACCGAGGTACTCCTTAACCGCAGAAAGAATAGAGCGTTTGTTAAAGATGGCTTCGTTCTCTTTGATTTTCTCCGCCCAAGTCTGGGAGAGCAAAGCCAAAGATAGGGCCACTAGGGCAGTCATAATGACGACGAATCGTACGACGTATGCTGTATTCACTTTAATTGAGTTTTAAAACCAGTGGTTTATTATTATAAGTGAAAGCCCGGTCAATTAGTTGAACGTGGCTCTCATTTTTGACTCTATGCTGACTTTACTTTCGCACGTGCTAAACGGCGGTTGATATTCGCTTGCAGAACGTAGTGATCGATCAGTGGCGCAAAGACATTCATGAACAAAATCGCAAGCATCCATCCCTCAGGATAAGCCGGGTTCAATACCCGCACAATCATGCCCACAAAACCAATCATGAAGCCGTAAATCCATTTACCGGTATTCGTCGAAGACGCCGTCACAGGATCGGTAGCCATGAAGACCATCGCAAATAAGAAACTTCCCATGTAGAATTGGTACAACCACGGTACTTCCATGAAGCCATTGGCGCCCCAAGCATTGAGAATGAGTCCCATCGTTAATCCACCAAGGAGCATACTCAACATGATTCGCCAGCTGGCAATACCAGTGACGAGCAAGAAAGCTGCACCAATGAGAATAGCCGGTTTGCAGCTTTCTCCTATAGAACCGGGGATTGTTCCCCAGAACATTTGGCCGATAGAGTACTGCTCCAGCACACCATCCCAGCCCGCTTTGGCGGCAATACCCAGCGGGGTAGCGCCACTATAGCCATCGACCACCGCCATTTGGGCGGTCTGCCCAAAGGTTGATAAATTAAACCAGCTGAAAATGCCATCAAAGAATGAGGTATGGAACCAACCGTAGCTCGCCGCAAAAACATCATCTGCATTACGCTCCAAGCCAGCAATCCAGACTTCATCACCCGAAATAGTAGTTGGGTAAGCGAAGAAGACAAAGACACGAGCCAATAAGGCAATGTTCAAAATATTCATACCGGTACCTCCGAAAGCTTCTTTACCAATCCATACCGCAAAAGCGACGGAAATAGCCAGAATCCAAAGCGGAATGTCCGGTGGCATAATCAAAGGAATCAAAGCTCCCGAAACGAGGAAGCCTTCCTCTATCGCGTGACCTTTCTTAGCAGCGTACCAGAATTCTATACCTAGCCCCACGACGTGTGTGACGACGAAAATGGGTAGCATCTGGATCAGACCAAAGGCCAGTTTCAGGTGAATCGCTTCGACAAAACCAGTGTATTGTCCCAGAGCGACAAAGTGCTGGTGACCGATATTGTACGTACCGAATAAGTAGCACAACTGCATTGCAATCACTACGTGCACCATCGTACGCTTCAAATCCATACCATCACGAATGTGCACACCTCCTTTCGTTACTGAATTTGGAGCGAAAGCAAAGGTGAAGAATCCGTCATACAAGGTGTGTAAGAGTGGCGATTTCTTCTTGTCTGGTTCTATTTTTTTAAAGAAACTTAAAAGTCCCATCGATTAAATTTGTTTTCCTTTTTTAATCAAAAATGAATTTGTTTAGCCTTGCTCACGCATCACATCCAAACCTTCACGTAAAATGCTCTGAAGTGGCTGCTTAGAGGTACATACAAATTCACAAAGTGCTACATCTTCTTCACTCAGCTCGTAGATTCCCAAGCCTTCCATGCGCTCGAAATCGTTCATGAGGATCGATTTCATGAGGTGTTGCACATAAATATCCATTGGTAATACCTTCTCGTACTGCCCTGTGACTACGAATGCACGTTTTTCACCGTGAGTATTGGTATCGGCTTCAAAGCGTAAATCCGGGTAAAGGAAGTTAGGAAAGGTATTCGAAACACTTGGTCGTGGCCGAATAGGTAGCAGCCAGCCAAATAATTCGTGATAGTTACCTTCTTTGATCACGGTCAATTGGTCATCAAAAAAGTTGAGGAACCCTTCAGTAGTTTTGACTTTACCGGAAAGAACATCACCAGAAATAATACGAGTATTATCCTCAGTAATGTTATCGGCAAGAATATCTTTGATATTAGCACCTTGATACGTGCGCACATATTTAGCAGTGTTCAACTCTCCTCCGGTCAAGGCAACAACGCGCTCAGCATTGTAGCGGCCTTCAGAGAAAACAGCACCAAGAGTAATCACGTCTTGAACGCCAAGTACCCATACTTTGTCTCCTGCATTAATCGGATCAGTGTGGTGGATTTGAACCCCTACATTTCCAGCTGGGTGAGGACCACTGAATAAACGCGTAGTTACACCACTCGCTTCCATGAAAGCCTTAGATGGCGACTCATCCTTCGCATCAATACCCAGAAAGATTTCTCCTTCAGTCAGTTTATTCAGAACATCCAAACCTTTTTGGAACGCAGACTCACGACCGGCCACAACGACATTGCCGTCTGGTGCGAGAGGTGCCGTATCAAAGGTAGAAATGAAAATATTTTTTGGTGTATCCTGAGGATCGGCGACTACATCGTAAGGTCGCTGACGGATCACGGTCCAAGCTCCGGTTTCGAGCAGATAATTCACCAACTCTTCGCGGCTACTCCCTTCGAGATCGAAAGATGACAAATCGCGGTAGCTGATTTCCTTATCTTTCAAAATCACTATCTCAGCGATAGATCGTTTTTCACCACGGTTGACAGCGATGACTTCTCCACTTACTGGCGCCACATATTTCACTTCCGGTCTCTTCTTATCGAAGAACAACACATCACCAGCCTTTACATTTTCACCAACTTCGACTACCATTTTAGGAATGGGAGACATGCCGATGAAATTTTTAGGCTGTATCGCAAAAGTGTTGACCTGTGCCTCGTGCACCGTTGTATCATCGATTTGGCCTTCCAAAAGGATGTTATGTCCTTTTTTCAGCACAGTCACCGGATGATTTGCGGTGTGTCGAGGTAATTTTTCCCGAGCTATTTCGTTAGCTTTGGGGAAGATTGAGTAATTGACGCCTTTCCGTTCGACACCGATTTGCTTGGCTTCAATACGCAGCAAATTATCCGATACTTGTAAAATAACGGTAATCAAAATAAGGGCTGCGACGACGACTAAGGTAATAACAAAGTAGTTGGAAGATTCGCCACCTGAATTTTGGGCTGAAGCTGCAAGAGATGTCGTAAGGAAGAAAATCAGGAATGTGATCTTGTTTATTCCGTTCTTCAAAACGCTAGTTTTTTTTATTAAAAATGGATGAAAAACTATCGATTTTCTAAAATCTTCGCAAAGATATAAAGCTTTTACCTCAAAATATATACTACCTATTGTAATTTTGGATGCCCCATATTATTTAGACTACTTCTAAATAAACTACTACTTTATCTCTTCACTGTGGATTGTTGAAATAATCAATAACGTAACCCCGGCACCTTCGTAAGGTTCTCTCCATTTGTCAAATTCTTTCCCTAAGCAAAAAGAGCTTCTTGTTTATCGTCCATAAATCCTGTCTATGGGGCAAGAATTGCCGATTTTCTTGCACTCGATCAAGATATAATGCCTCAACAAGGGCTTTTTTTTATACATTTATTATATTTGTAATTGTTTCGCTATGCACTTTAAATTAGCAGCTTTTCCGCTCCTAGGCTGCCATTTGAAATGGTTTGAAGCGTTCTCGTATTGACACGAGAGCCGCTAAAATCAAAACTTTGACTACCGCGTGATTTCACGATGAGCTAAAAGCAACACAACTCCCCACAGTCGTTTCCCTCATTGGCCGCTCACGATAATAGTCAGAGCAAGTAAACATTTATAACCTCATTGTGCATCACTATGGTCAAAAAGTGTCTTCTCACTTTATTAGTATTCTGTGGATGGATTGGCATGTCATGTGCCAACCAGATCGATAGTCTAAGTGCGCTTCTTACTCAACAAGAAGGCCAGTTGAGAATAGAGACACTATTGGCGATTGCTAAATTGACTCCAGAGGCCCAACAATGGCTCATCGAAGCGCGTACGCTTTCCCGAGATATCCGCTACCAACCAGGCGAGCTCAATGCCTTGATTGCATTAGGCGACTTCTACGCCGATAAAGATCAATCTCGCCTCGCCTTGCGTCACTATCGAGATGCTTACTATCTCAACTCGGCTGATAATTATTCCGATCAATTGAATACCATTCTCATGGGGTTGATCAAGAGTAGTTTCAATGCTCGGGTTTATGAAGAAAGCGCCGCGTATCTTGATCAGCTCCGCAAGCGGGCTGAAGACAATCAAGACATAGCGACCTTAGCTTACGCATACAAAACCTTGGGCCGCTTACACGGGATTGTTCTTGAGGATATGCCCCAAGCCCGGCAATACCTACTTGAGGCCGTCAATTATTATCAGGAGGCCGAGCAGCCAGAAGCCTTATCGAGTGTATATAATAATATTGGGATCACCTATCTCAATGAAAAACAATACGAATCGGCGCTTTTCTATTACGAGATTGCCATTGAGATGGCAAAAAAGTATCAAGCGCCGGATGACGTCCACCTTTTATATAGTAATATCACGAGCCTCTATATTGACCTGCAGCAGTTTGAACAAGCAATGCGCTACAATAAGCTGGCGATGGAACAAACCGCCTTGCATCAACGAGAGGAAATGCTGGCTTTCGACTACCTCAATCGAGGGTTGATTCATTACCGCCAACAACAATATGCTTTGGCTGACAGCTTTACGCTACAAGGCGTTCGTCTGGCCGAAGAGGCTAATGACCTGATTCGTAGGAGTTGGGGGTATGAATTGCTGAAAGATATTTACAAAGTGCAGCGCCGCTTCGAGAAGGCGACTTACTACACGGAGCAGCTCCTCTTGGTTAAAGATAGTCTTAATTCGATCGAAGCGGTGCGCCAATTAGCGGAACAAGCTTCCGAACGCGAGCTTGTCGAAGCCGAACAGGAAGTAGCACGCATGGAATCCGACGCTTATCGACAAGGCTTGATCCGTAATGGTATCATTATCCTGGCCTTGATTACCATTGTATTTTTAGGCCTTTGGATCAATCGAAATCGAACGATTGTACGCCTGCAAAAACAAGAGTTGGATAAGCTTAACCTGATCCGTGAAATGAAAGCGAAGGAGGAGGATTTCTTGCGCGAAAAACTACAGCAGCAAGAACGAACCCTAGCCTCAAACACCATGCAACTGATCCAGAAAAATGAGATGCTGCAAGATATCAAAAGCAACATTGACGATTTGGGTGAAAGTCAATCAGAAAATGCCAAGGTCCAAATTCGTGAATTGCATCGAACCATTGAGAAGAATATGAACTTCGATGATGATTGGCAACGCTTTAAGTTGCACTTCGAAAAAGTCCACTCTGATTTTTTTGATAAGCTGACTCAATTTTCTGGTTTAAATAGTAACGATATTCGCTTTTCAGCGTATATTAAGATGGGTTTAAACACCAAGGAGATCGCTCAGTTGATGGGCATCAACGCCTCAAGTGTACAAAAGGCACGCTATCGACTCAAGAAGAAGTTGAATTTAGAAAAATCAACGAACTTGATCGATTTTATTCAGAAAATATAGTGTTATTAAGGCTTTTGGGCAATTTTAACACTTTTGTCCTAGCAATGTCCTAGATTTTTTCTTGCTTGCTTAGTGTATTTTCAACAATTTTGCACTGCCTTTATACAAATGACAAAGCATTAGAAAAAAGTTTAATAGACTTTAGAGAGAGTTTGACCTTTATTGTTCGCTTTGAACAAAGAGAATTAATTATCACTGTTGTTGTTTAGAGTGGGAAGAATATTTAAAAGGCATCCCTTCTTAAATGTTTCCCTTTCATTAAAAGTGTATTGAAATAATACACCAATTGTATCATTTCCCCATTCGTACCAAATGAAAACGTATTGCATAACGCGATAGGTACAAAAGTGTATCTAGTCGTCAAAGATATTGGTAAGTCTATTAAGTGACTTTACCATTGGTTTGAATTTGAAAGTGGTTATGTTTTCTTAAGAGGCTTCCTCCAAACAAACAAGCACATTGACGAGTTCAAGAACAATTAACGCAGAGAATAAGGAGTAGAATGTTTAGAATGTTAATTGTACGAACGTCCCAAAACTGTTTAACGTGCAGATGGATAAAGTGATGCGGGTGAATCAAGAGGAACCTCTTCCTGGTGGGTTGATAGGGGTTAGATAATCCACCAGGCTTTTTTTGAAGTAATTAGGTTTTTCATAGTTTTTAGGGTTTTGAAATACTGTCTGAGAGAACAGAATTTTAGGTGAAGAATAAGGGAGTGACCTGGTCTTGGCGGCATAAATTCCTTCGGGAAGCTGCCAGGACCTTTTCCCATCTTCCAATCTCCGCTCACCCCAACCAAATGTAATTTTGGTTTATCCAATTGGCTTTTTACTCATATTAGATACGGGAGTCAACGGTCTTAGCAGTTACCTCATCATTGATGGGGCCTGCTAGGACTTTTTTTTGCCATTTATCAAACGGTAGGCATGCGCTGTTGTCGATACTGACGACGCCAGGTGAAATACCCTACAGTCGCTACAACGGTATAAACAGCCATCAATACGGCGTATAATAACAAGTCCCTGGACTGATACATCCACACGCTCACCGCATCGATGATAATCCAATAAATCCAATTTTCGAGTACCTTACGGGCTACCATATAGGTTGCGATGAAGCTAAAAATGGTCGTAAATGCATCTAGTACGGGTAGGCGTGCGTCCGCAATAAAAGTATTAAGCCCCCAAGCTAAGAGCAAGGCCAATATGCTTCCTACCACAATCCATCCTAAATGATACACCAGTGGCCATACACTAATCGCCAACTGTCGTGACTCAGATTTTGCATCCAATATCTGAGTATTACTAGCATCTTGCCTACTCCACATCCACCATCCGTAGATCCCCGCTACCACATAATAAAAATACAGCATCGATTCAGCGTAGAGTTTAGCCTGAATAAAGAGGTAAATGCTCAAGCCGGAGCTGATGATTCCCCAGAACCAACACCAAATATTTTCACGCGCGGCTAATACGACATAAATGATCCCTGTCATTACTGCCACGACCTCCACCCAGCTCAAAGCACGCGCGGCTATCATAATTTCTTCCCAAAAGCTTGTTGTCATGTTTTCGCTAATTTCAACTGACTTATGTATTTTTCCGTTTTCTTACCAAAGATTCGCAAAAATGTCATCTTTTCAGGGTACTGCCAACTATATTGCTACGCGTGAGTTACAAATTGCCGTCAATGCTGCTATTCACCTGCAAAAACCATTGTTGGTCAAAGGTGAGCCCGGGACAGGTAAAACCCTACTGGCACACGAAATAGCCCAGGCGTTGGAAAAGCCCATTATTACCTGGCACGTGAAGTCAACGACAACCGCGCAACAAGGGTTGTACGAATACGATGCGGTCTCCCGCTTACGCGATTCTCAACTGGGCGGCGCCATTGATGATATTGAGCGCTATATCAAAAAAGGTAAGCTCTGGGAAGCCTTTGCCGCGCCAAAGTCTGTGGTGCTACTCATCGATGAAATTGACAAAGCGGATATTGAATTTCCCAATGACTTACTCCTTGAATTGGATAAGATGGAATTTTACTGCTACGAGCTACAACAAACCATCCGGGCACAGCATCGCCCAATTATTCTGATCACTTCCAATAACGAGAAAGAGCTCCCCGATGCATTCCTCAGACGTTGTTTGTTTCACTACATCCGCTTTCCTGACCGGGAGACGATGTCGGCCATCGCCGATGTGCACTTTCCTGATCTCTCGGAAGATCTGCTCTCCAGTGCCCTCAAAGTATTCTATGAGCTACGGGACGTTCGTGGGTTAAAGAAGAAACCTTCGACCAGTGAATTGATCGACTGGATTCGTTTGCTGCTATTCGAAAAGATTAGCCCGGAGGAACTGGCTCAAATTGATTTGCGCGAACAGTTGCCACCATTCTTGGGCGCGCTGCTGAAAAACGAGCAGGACGGCGAATTGCTCGATATGCTCCTCAAAGGACGGCGCTAAACGAAAATTGCCCAAAAGCACTGCTGTGACTTTTGGGCAATTAACTTTAGGCTAGTTGATCTTATTCGTATACTATAGCCCGATATTTTAACTCTAAGAGTACAGGATAACCCGTTTTTGGATCGGTATGATCTAGTAAGATATCGATCGTCTTTTCTACATCACCATCTTCCGACTCACTTTTGAACGTCACTTTAATTTCACCGCTTTGCCCCGGTTTGAATGTCTTGTATTCTGGCCAATCCAGATCAGAACATTCACAGCCCGAAACCAACTCGAAGCGTAGATTCTCGTCGCCGGTATTGGTAAAAGGATAAACGTGGGTTACCTTATTTCCTTTTTTTACGCGACCGAAATCATGGTATTCGTGATCAAAAGTAACGACCGGACCTCTTTTGGCTGCCGGCTGCTTAGAGCTAGAACTACTACTTTTTAGTTCTTTTTTTTTAAGCGTGTCTTCTCGATTTGGATGCTCGTTGGTCCAGCAACAATCTTGAACTCAGTACGACGATTATACTTGTGTTCTTCGTCCTCACACTTCACACCATTTACACAGCGGTTTCGAATCTGCGATTCACCGTAACCTACCGCCTGAATACGCTCAGCCGTAACACCGCGATCTACCAACCATTGCTTGGCGGATTCCGCACGACGCTGAGACAGCTTACGGTTATAACCAGAGGTACCTCGTGAATCCGTGTGAGAGGACAGTTCAATAACCATATCAGTATACTTATTCATCAACTCCAATACCACACTAAGATCAGGCTCCGCTTCAGATAGAATCTCTGCACTTTCGAATTCGTAGAAGATATTCTCCAATTCGATGGGTTCGTCGATGGTGTATGTTTCAAACTCTGGTTCTGGCTCAGGTACTGGATTCAGCTTCAAAGATTTTTCGATGGTCAATGAAGTTTCAATTCCCGTTGTTTCAAAAGTCAAAGAATCCGGGAAGTAACCTTCCGCGCGAGCGATGATCTTATACTTAATATCGCGCTGCAGTGAGAACGAAAAGGCATTAGACGTTGCTTTGGTAGACACCTCTTTATCCGCAGGGACACCATCAATAATTGGTTGCAGTTCGACAGTTGCGCCGTTCAGTGGATCTTTGCCGGTAAAAGTCGTTGCTAACAATTGCACCACCACTTTTTCTTTATTCACCGACCAGATATCATTACAGCAGGTCTTACCGTGAGCAGAACGGGTTCCCGGGCGATTAGACACCAAAAATCCGTTATAACCTTCCTCATCGATTGAGAAAAATAAATCATCGGCACTGGAATTATAACCTTTACCCATGTTAGTTGGGGCTTCCCAAGTCTTACCATTCCAAGCGGAAGAAAAAATATCAAAGCCACCGATACCAGGATGTCCGTCGGAGCTGAAGTACAACGTACCATCGCGGTAGTATGGGGTCTCTTCATCACGGTTCGTGTTAATCACTTCACCGAGGTTTACTGGTGGAGCGTAAGTATCACCGGTACGGGTGCAGTAGTAGATATCAAATCCACCGTAACCACCTTCCATATCAGAAACGATAAAGAGTACTTCCTTACCAAACAATTCTCCAACTGCGGGCTGCTTCACCAAGTAGTCACCATTGACACCTTGTACTTCATTGGCAGCCCCCCAGCTATTGCCATCACGCTTACTCATGAAGAGTTTACTCTCTGACATTTGGTTGGCATCTAGCAACACACGAGTAAAGAACATATACTGCCCGTCGGATGTAATCGTCAAATTTGCGGTATGGTAGCCTTCACGATTAATGTTTGTACCGAGAGCCGATGGCTTACCCCAGCCTTTTTTCCCTTTGCGAGAGATAAAAGCTTTGGAGTGAAAATCTTCCTTGGCATCTTCGATGACGATAACTTCATCAGATTGAATTGCAGTGAAGTACATTTCATCTTCTGCGTAAAGGATCGGCGAATATTCGGAATATTTTGAATTTACTTTTTTACCCAAATTCTCGACATTAAGCCCGGGGACTGGGTCCATCTCACGGCCCATCTCACAACCAGCCAATTCGATACGAGCCAGAGCGATACGAGCAGGATCTTCTGCCTCACTAATGTACAATTGGAATTCAGACATGGCCTCACCGTAGTTGCCGTTCATTTTAAGCATACGCGCATATTCAAAACGCGCTTCCGGCATATAGGGGTTAGGTTTTTTGCGAGAACGTTTGTTGACAATTCGCTTGAACCAGCGCTCTGCTTTGTTGTAATCGCGCAATTGCAGGTGCATATTGGCAATTTTGAAAGCGATGTCCAGATCGCGATTTTCCTCGTAATAATCAGCGTAGCGTTCCAGTGCATTGTAGTAGTCCAGGTTGGCTTCCGCTTCTTTGGCCGCTTCCAGTGTAGCATCCGCTGTAGCCTTATTGATCGGCTGTGCCTGCAGGCTGGCAACGGTGACGAAAGCGATTAAAAGGAGAAATATATTTTTCATTATAATGATTTGAATGTTTAAGCTATTCGGTTAAAGAATTGGACAATGACTAGAATCGTGGGCAGAAGATAACCGGCTTGATCGTCGGCTTCTTAAAGATTTTAGCAATGTACCATACCGCGATTTCAAAACCACCTTGATTGTTATTAGCCGAAGACAAGTCAGAAACGGTCAGGTCGTACGCCGCAGCTACTTTGAATTGCTTATAATCTACACCGATGAGGAAATTAACTGCATCACCCAGACGATAACCAGGACCAAAGTTCAAGCGGAAATCCGGGTTAAGTTGGTAACCTAACCAACCTTGAATATCAAACTCATTGGCGCTCGCCATATTATTAATGATGAATGTTGGCGACAAGCTCCACTTATCGGTCAGCATCGTATTGAAAGTACCGTGAGCAGTAATACGCATCGGCAGATCCTCTTGTGCGTTGTTGATCAACCCATATTCAGGTGTCAGGATGTGACGCAGAGCGACACCAATTTTAAGATCTGAAGTCTTATTGAGTTGAGTCGATAGCTGTACACCTGCATTGAAGTCAAAGAAGTTTGTAGACTCTCCGATCTTTTGTCGATCGGGGCTTTCACCGGTCATATAGGTTCCATCCAACTCAGAACCAAGCGTCAATTCCATGCCATCAATCTTTCGTTGCATCATCCCTCCTTGTAGACCAAAGGTCAGGACCGAAGTTCCTTTTTTATTCATAGCGAGGTGATAAGCTGCAGAAAATAAGGTTCCGGTGTATCCCAGATCACCTGTACCAGCCTTATCACTAAAAAAAGTAGCGCCTACGCCGATCCAGTCGTTTTTACGAAAACCACGGATGATGGGGGCATCGACATAAAAAGAAGGGGTTCGAAAACCGTTGATGCCAGCTACATTATATTGATCTCGGTAGATTCCACCAATGCGAAACGTCCCTTCGAAGGCACCTGTATTGGCCGGATTGATCGTCAATGGAGACATGTTGAATAAGGACCAGTGGATATCTTGAGCCACCATTTGCCCGGCTAGAAAAAGTGCACAAAATAAAAGTAGAGATTTCACCAATTTCATAAACAAGTTTTTAGGTGTATTTCTGAAAAGCGGTTTTTATTAGTTTTTAGGAAACCGAAATATAGGCTTTTTTATGAATAATATATTGCAAGTTATACGTTAAACTTTGCTCCTTGGGCCCTCGAAGAGCCGGAATAATAACGGACATCCGACAAAAAGGGATTTATCCTATCGCACCAAAGTGACGTCCCCACTGAGTTGTTGATCCGAGAGACCATCATTGTAAGTGAGCAGCCAAACGTAGACCCCATCGTTGGCAACCTGGCCTTTAAAGATGCCGTCCCAGCCTAATTCTGGGTCGTTAGTTGAGAACACTTCGGCGCCCCAACGATCAAATATTTGTAGCCGGAAATCCAAGATCGGACAATTAAAGTACGTCAAAAAGTAATCATTATTGCCATCAAAGTTTGGCGTAAAAGCATTGGGCACGTAGACTTCACAGCAGCTAATCAACTCCAGACGAACTTCATCTGTCACCTCCGTACAGCCATCGGTCACCGTCAAAGCGTACTGCCCGGTGGTATAAATCGTGCGCTCCGGTTGGGTAGAACCATTTTCCCAGAGGTAGGCCACCGGAAAAAATTGCTCGCCGTCCAGCACCACAGAATCGCCAAAGCAAAAGGTCGTATCAGGTCCTAAATCCAGGGTTAAGACTTGGTCAAGAATATCAACGCTAATGCTTTCTGAATAGTCACCACAAGGTAAAGTGACGGTCACAGCATAGTCGCCGATCGCATCTATCGTTCTGATGGGTTCTTCGAGGCCATCATTCCATAAATAGCCCAATGCATCTGGCAATGTCGCGTCCAAGCTCAGGCTATCACCCGCACAGAGCAGAGTATCAGCGGGGAGTAAATTAATCGTTGTCGTATCAAAGTAGTTAACCTGGATTTCGTCCGTAAGCAAGCCACAATCGACCGTCACACTCACGGCAAAGAGGCCTCCGGGATTGGTGACCGTGTAAATGGGTTCATCGGAATCATCCTGCCAGCTGTAGGCCGTTGCACCGGGAATCGTCGCATCAAGTAAGAGGCTCTGTCCGGGGCAAAGCGTCGTGTCGGGTCCTAAATCCAGGGGCGCCGGAGGCGCTTCAAAGGTGACAAAAATATCGTCGATGCTTTCATTATCGCAATCATCCGTAATGGTTACCGAGTAGAGACCGGTTTCGGTAACCTCTAAGGTTGATTCCGTGGAATTATCTTGCCAAAGGTAGGCTGTGGCCCAGTCTTGGGTAGCATCAAGTACCAGTGTTTCTCCTTCACAAAGGGTGACATCCGGCCCTAAATCGAAGTTGTAATCTATTGGCCCTACAATTGTGACGTAAGCCACCGCAATGTCACTTACATCTCCATCACTAGCAAAAAGTTGTACCTCAATTTGACGTTCTCCGGGTGTAAAAGGATTTGCGGTATTATCGTAAATGATATTCATCAAGGCCGTTTCCAAATCCGCGGCCGTAGTACTTCCATTATTAATAATTGTGATTTGCGTTGTCCCTTGTCCTTCGACGATAAAAGGACCGATATCGCCTAGGTAATCTAATTGCTCGGCGGTACCATCTTGTATGCCTCCAGTTAAAGTAATCACGACTGAATCGAATGGCCCTTCTATATACACTTCTACGTCTTCATCGGCAATAAAACTCATGTTCTCACCACAGGGATGAACGACCTGATAATCAAGTCCCAGAGCTCCAGTACTATTATCACCATCCAGATCAATAATATAATCACAATCAGCCGCCAGGAAATCTGTATCCATCGTAGCGCCAAAGATAAAACCATTGATTAGTTCACATTCAAAGGTGGCATTAGCATTACTTACATCTACTTGATAAATACTTCCATTGGCAAAGCCATAAGTTTCAGTATCCCCACAATTAGTGGAATAGGTGACCACGCCAAAAAAGAAGCCAAAGTCAATACTTTGCATGGTGCCAACAACCGTACTCGCCGATGGATTATCAATATTGACCAGTAGTAAATCATTATTACTACAAGCCAGATATAATTCGCCACCATTAAAAGCTAAATCTCCACCCGAAAGGCAAGGCAAAAAGTCTCCAATTTGTATGGTAACACCAGTATTCACATCGATTTCAAATAAAAAACTACCAGCCATGTACATCGTACCATCTGCGGCGGACACCAAAGCATTTACCCCAATTGCCTGGCCCACAAGCGGGGCAATAAGTGTCCCTTCCAAGGTATTTAAATCCACAACGTAGAAAGCCGTTCCATCAATCGCATAAAGATTGCCATTGGGATGAAAGGCAAGATCACTAGCGATTAAAGGTGCAGAGTTACTCCCCGTCCACATGTTCCCTAAAAATTCGACATTACAGTCTGGATCATTGGGATCAGATCTATATAGCAGACCGGCTTCATCAGAAAAGTAGATAAACTGTGCTTGTAGGGATATTGCTCCAAACAAGAAAAAGAATAGACAAAAAACAACAGGCCAATATCGGCTCGATGGATGTATTGTAGAATAGTTCATAGTCGTCCAGCTTTAACATATAAAGAGAAAACAGAGAGGCATGTTGCCTTTAATAACATCTAATTAAATTAGAATTCAGAAAATTGTTCTCAAAAGTGACCTGATGTTGAATCGCAGAAAGGAAAGCTATTATGATAAAGATACCTCTTATTTTGGGTTAATGGTTGGCTAGGTCAAGCAAAATACCCCTTAATGGCAGTTACAATACTTAAAATATCAATCTGTTGCATGCAACGAAAATGCCCTTTCGGACATTTGGCGTAACCTATTTTTGAGCAAGGCCGGCAAGATAAATCTTTGACCTCGACAATTTGATGAGCCGGACCCTTTGCCGGCAAATAGGGATACATTCCAAAATCGGGTACGGTATTCCCCCAGACGGAAATAATTGGTTTGCGAAAGGCCGCTGCGATGTGCATTAGCCCTGTATCATGGGTAACGATCACGTTTGCTTGTTGTACCAGTGAGGCAGATTGATGTAAAGAGAATCCCCCACATGCATTATACACATGAGAGCCGGCAGATCGAGCGATCATAGCACCATTATCCCTATCATTCGGACCACCAAGCAGCACAATAGGCATCGTCAAAGCTTGGCAAAGTTCGATCAATTTAGATGAAGGCAAACGCTTGGTCACATGCGCCGCCCCAATGACCAGTCCCAGGTACGGCTCATTGATATTTAAGGCCTTGACCACATCGACTTTTTGCTCCGGCGGAATAAAATAATCAAGCCCTTGTCCATCGTTTTTGATTCCTAGGGGCCGCGCGGCCGCCAGGTAGCGATCCACAATGTGCCGCGCGGGCATTCGATTGAGTTTCAGATTTACCAGTAGCCATTTCTCCCAGTTGAGCTTATCAAAACTGTACGTCTTTGCCGAGAGCCCCAGACGTACTTGTCCACTCCGCAAATTTTTGTGCAGATCAATGACAGCGTCAAAGCCTTCAGCCTGCAATTGCGGCAGCACCTCCCCCACTTTTCGCTCAATAGTCCACACCTTATGCACATAAGGATTGACCTCAACAATCCCTGCAAAGCTTCGCTTGGTCAAGAAGTGGACCTCGGCGTCGAGCTGCTGCAGCAGCCCTCGAATGACGGGCGTGGTCAGCACGATATCACCAATAGAACTAAAGCGGATGATGAGTATTTTTTGACCGGTGGCTGGCATGGAGTAAAGGTAAGAATAATATGGAGCTACCCGAATAGCTAAACATGCAAGAGTGCACCAGCAATTGCTTTGCATTGTATACGTAGCCCCACCTCAAATCGTCGGACAGCCAACAAAATTTAGCCCCAAGTCTACCCCTGTCATTATTTCCCCGTAATTTGTAGCATCATTTATGCGTTCCTTTCTAAAATTCACGTGCTTAACCGTTGTTCACGTTTAAGTGAAAACAACAAAGCCCGCATAAGGACCGGAATCTATCAAAGCAACAAATCAAATTACGCTATGTCTTGCGCAAAATATTTATTGGGGGTTTTATTCATCTTTGCTACCATAATCTCATCAGCTCAATCCCTGGCCGATCAGAAATGTGGGCACGACTGGGTACAACATCTGCGGGCAGAAGCACATCCCGATTATACCGCAGAACTAGCGGAGTATACTAATCGCATCTTGCCACAACTGGCACAGGCCAACGCTGCGCAAAGCCGCGATGTATTGATTACAATTCCTGTCGTTGTGCATGTTATTCACTCCGGTGAAGGTGTCGGTAGTGGTCGGAATTTATCCTTATCTCGCATCAACTCTCAAATTCAGATTCTGAATGAGGATTACCGCCGCATGAATGGTGATGCCAATGAAACGCCTAGCATCTTTCAAAATGACGCCGCCGATGTAGAAATCGAATTTTGCCTCGCTCAGTTAGATCCGAATGGCAATGCGACCAATGGCATCACCCGACATCAATACAATAATATTGGTTCAATTGACTACGTCGAAGGAACGATCAAACCAGCGACAAGTTGGGATTCTGATCGTTATTTGAACATTTGGACGGTCGATCTGCCGAGTAGTTCCATCGTGGGCTATTCTTATTTACCGACAGTCACTATGGTCGGTAGTATTCAAGATGGCGTCGTGATCAACTACAATAATTTTGGGTTTATCAATGTCAATAATCGAGGCCGGACTGCTACCCACGAAGTAGGACATTATCTTGGATTACGGCACCCTTGGGGTGATAATGATAATAACGGCGATCCTATTGGTTGCTCAAGCGATGATGGGGTTAGCGACACCCCTACTTCGAGCGGCCCGTATTACGGTTGCCCTTTTTCTGGTAGTTCCTGTGGAAGCACCGATATGTTTATGAATTACATGGATTATGTGGATGATTACTGTATGAATATGTTCACCACAGGTCAAAAAAACGTCATGCAATCGATTTTACTAGGGATTCGCTCGGAGCTTGCCGATCACTCTGAAGTCGCCTGCAATGTCTCCAGTTCATGTGTCAACTTGGCCTTTGGCGATTTGGAAATGGGCTTCGAAAATGGTCAATCAACTAATGGCTGGGTGATAGAAAACGCAAACAATGATAGTCGTACCTGGACACTGACGACCGACGCTACCGATGATTGGGGGCCCGCAACTGGAGCCGGCCATGCTGTATACCTTTGGAACTCCACCACCGCGGCCGATGATTACTTGTTCACACCTTGCCTGGCATTGACGCAGGGACATACTTACGAATTGACCTTCGTGTACGCTTGTGCAGAAGATGAGCAGGCACTCTATCCCGAGCGTTTTGAAGTTGGTTTCAGTCAAGGGCAAAACGCGCTAGATTTCTTTACTGTAAATGATGACTGGGTATTTGATCCGGTCGAAAATGCTTACCCCGATTTCGAAACCGGCGGTTTTTTATTTGAGCCTAGTTCTGATCTCGATATCAGCCTTGGCTTCCACGTGTTTAGTGATGCGGATCAATACGCCCTACAAATTGATGATATCCGCATCCGAGATTTGGGTTTCAATACCTCTTCTACGGAAGCCGTGATCGTAGGTAATCATTTAGCGATTTACCCCAATCCCAGTTCTGGCCAGTTTACTCTAGATTATAAATTTGAGCAAATGCCGAACGAGCTGACGATTGTAGTCTACGATATGCTCGGTAGAGTGATCTACGAAGCTCAGCGTCCAGGACAACGTGAAGGTCAAGAAAACATCCTGCTAGATCGGGTCCAATCAGGCATATATTTTGTAAATATGAAAACGGAAAATGGTAGTTTGAGCCAAAAATTGCAAGTCTACCAGGAGTAACTAATAGCTCTAGGACGGGCAGCACTGTCCGGCGGCGAACAGTTTGTGAACAACTTTTCTTAATAAAAAGTTAAAAATATCATAAGGTCATTAAATCAAATTGACGAGCCTGACCTAAATGACTAATTTTAAATGATATAGGTTCTTTACGAATTCAGATAAACAACCACTTTTCATATTTTTCATCACAAAAAAATTTTCACCATGAAGAAGTTCTTCTTACTCTTTGCCCTAATGGGACTCGTGAGCGTAGGTGTTAACGCTCAAACTTGTACTAAATCTAAAACGGCTTGCACTAAGTCTGCAAAAACCGTCAAAGCTGATAAAGCATCAAATGCTTACCTCGTAGCGGCTTCTGCTGCTGCTAAGCACGACGAAAGCGTTGAAGAGCGCGTGTGCGCTAAATCTGGCAGTGTATCTTTCGTTCGTAAAAGCGTTTGCTCAACAAGTGGTAAAGTAAGCTACCAAGATGTAGAATACTGCACCAAGTCTAAGAAATTTGTCAATATGTCACCTAGCGAAGGTAAGAAAGCGTCTTGCACAAAGAGTGCAAAAAGCTGTACCAAAGAAGCTAAAGGTGCTTCCGCCACTAAGGTGTCTAACAAGACGGCTAGCGCCAACAAGAAAAGCTGTAGCAGCAAGAAAACAGCTTGCTGTGCTAAGAAAAAAGCAACTGGTACAACCAGCGCAGCTAATGCCAAGTTGGTGAAAAATGAAAAGTAAAAACTGGTTTTGATATATTAAAACAAATGCTTCTCGATGCTACATCGGGAAGCATTTTTGTTTTGAGGCAAGGATAAAATCAAAGGACTAGCTCAGAGTAACGACGTCCTTTGCGGTATTGCTCCAAAACGTGCCGCACCGTTTCGGTCATATTCCCCGGTAGTTGATCGACGGGAAACCAATCCACTTCTTTGAATTTTTTCGTCTCCCGCGCTTGCACGACCCCATCCCAGGCTGTGGGCCGGAAGTACAAGACAATCCGAGTGAGTTTGTTCTTTTTCTTGTGCAGCGTATGGACGAGTTCCAGATTGCGTTCTTCTAGGATAATTCCGGCCTCTTCTTCGCTTTCCCGAATCAATGATTGCCGGGCCATTTCATAGTTTTCGACCGTTCCACCAACCAAGGTATAGTTGCCACCATTGGCTTTCCGCTGCTTGAGCAGTAGCAATCGTCCGTGTTCTTCAAGGATCAATCTTGATTTCAAGAGGATTTTGGTAGTCGCCATAGGTTTATTATCAGAACCTCAATCAATGGTCGAAATATGGATAATTCTTTTGTAAAAAAGATTAAATTAACTTGATTTTTTTAAATATCAGATGGTTTTGTTATAATTTTGACCCCAGAGAATGTTCTAAAATTCTTGCTTTTTGAATGACAATCTCTTAAGAACCACGATACTAGATTAGTAATTGGATTACTGTTTTACCGTCTGTTTGGTCTATTTCCAGTCCGTTAAACGCCTGTACTAATCTTGAGTCAAAAGCTTAAACTGTTGACCTTCAATTTGTACTAATTTTTCAACATACGCTCAGAAAACCGTAGATGACACCTCAGTATTAATACCTTTCTGTTCGTTAAGACCAAACAATTTTATACACCTATGAGATATAATAACATCCTTGAGGCCATAGGTCATACCCCTTTAGTAAAGCTTAATCGCATTACCCGAGGAATCAGAGGTACTTTCTACGCCAAGCTAGAGTCATCAAATCCCGGCCTATCCGCCAAAGATCGGATTGCCATCCATATGGTCAATAAAGCGGAAAAAGAGGGCCGCCTCAAACCCGGCGGAACTATTATTGAAGCGACTTCGGGTAATACCGGCTTTAGCATTGCCATGATCAGCGCTATTCGCGGTTACCGTTGTTTTTTGACCGTTACCAGCAAGATTTCCCAAGAAAAAATCAACCTGCTCAAGGCCATGGGGGCCAGAGTTATTCTTTGCCCAAAGAGTGTGAAGCCGGAAGACCCACGCTCTTATTACATGCGCGCCAAGCAACTAGCTAAGGAAATTCCCAACTCGTTATACCTCAATCAAAATTTCAATACCGACAACTGCGAAGCTCATTATCTGTCGACCGGCCCGGAAATATGGGAAGCCACAGAAGGTAAGATCACGCATCTGCTTTGTAGCACGGGGACAGGAGGAACGTTGAGTGGTACCGCTCAATATCTTAAGGAAAAGAATCCGAATATTCAGATTGTGGCCATCGATGCTTATGGTTCCGTGTTGAAAAAGTACTACGAAACTGGGGTTTACGACGAAAATGAAATTTACTCCTACCGTATCGAAGGAACAGGTAAAAATATCATCCCGGCAAATGTCAAGTTCGAACACATCGATCGTTATGTAAAGGTGACGGATAAAGATAGTGCTTTCAAAGCCCGACGACTTGCTAAACAAGAAGGGATGCTGGTCGGCTACTCGAGTGGTGCCGTCATGCAGGGATTGTATGAGATTCGCAATGATCTAAAGAAAGACGATGTAGGCGTGTTAATCTTTGCCGATCACGGGAGTCGTTACCTCGGAAAAATTTTCAACGATGAGTGGATGGAAGAACAAGGTTTCCTCTACGGGTCGAACGATTATAAATATATGTTGAAGTGGAGAAAATTTTTGCGGAGTATCTCCTAAACTAAATTCAGAGGCTGCGCGTTTCAGCCATGAGATGAACTACTAACCCAAGGAGCGATGAGAGAACAGATAATCAACTATTGTGAGAAAAACAGTACCTCCATCCGTTTTTATCTTTTCCTCTCCCGGTTAACGAATCGCCACTTGAACTATTAAAAAGCTGTCGTTATGAAACTCCAACCAATTGAAAGGCGAAGCGGGCTCACCCGCCGCGAGTTTGAAGAAGAGTATCTGAAAAAGAACAAACCCGTCGTCTTTACTGATCTGGCTGCTAAATGGCCCGCTACAGAAAAATGGACCTTTGAATGGCTTTCCAAAAATTATGGGCATTTAGAAGTCCCACTTTACGATAATAACTTCCGTAAACCTGGTAAGGGCTATCTCACCCCAACCAAGCACATGCCATTCGGTGATTATCTGGCTTTGATTCAACAGGGACCAACTGAGTTACGCATGTTCCTGTACAATATCTTCAAGCATGCACCGGAGTTGACGAGTGATTTTGCCATGCCCCACGTCACGGATGGATTTTTGAAAAATTTCCCGATGATGTTTTTCGGTGGTCAAGGTGCTAAGGTAGACTTACACTATGACCTGGATTGCGCTACGGTATTCCTGACCCAATTCCAAACTCGAAAACGCGTCATTCTCTTTGCCCCAGATCAAGGGGATTACCTTTATCAGCATCCTTTTACCGTGCAAAGCGAAGTCAAACTGGACCGACCAGATTTTGAGCTGCATCCTGCACTACTCAAAGCCCAAGGCTACGAAGTGGTTCTCGAGCACGGTGAAACGGTCTTCATGCCGCATCTGTGGTGGCACTACATTTACTACGAAGATGGTGGCTTTTCATTGAGCCTGCGCCGACATAGCACTTATACGCGTACACGCGGTATCTTCAACATTACCCGCCACTTTGTGGTGGATAAAGGGATGAATTACTTGCTAGGCCAACGATGGACTAATATCAAGGCCAATATGGCGAAAAAACGCGCTATGGCAGTGCTTTAAATTTCTGTTTACCCATTTATGAAAGTATTAGTCACCGGTGCGGACGGGCTTCTCGGTAGTAACCTCGTGCGCGAATTAATCGATAGAGGCCACGAAGTCAGTGTTTTCTTATTGCCCAACAGCCAAGCGAAGTCTTTGGATGGTTTACCCATCAAACGATTTTTTGGAAATATTCTGGAAATAGATACGCTACTGCCCGCTTTAGCCAAACAGGAGGCGCTTATTCACGCCGCTGCCAATACGAATATCTGGCCGAGTCGTTCGGAAATTGTGCGCAAGGTCAATATCGAGGGCACCCAAAATGTGATCGAAGCGACGTTGCGTCAGCAGATCAAGCGAATGATCTACATTGGAACGGCTAATTCCTTTGGCTTTGGCAGCAAATCTCGGCCCGGTACAGAAATTCAGCCTTACGCTTCGAGTCGTTACGGCCTCGATTATATGGATTCCAAGTACGAAGCACAACAGCTTATCCTTGATGCTGTCCGTGATCGACAATTGCCAGCGCTTATTGTCAATCCTACTTTTATGCTTGGGCCTTATGATTCCAAACCGAGCGCCGGGGCGATGATCCTGGCCATCTACCATCGCAAAGTCCCCGGCTTTGCTCCCGGCGGCCGGAATTACATCTACGTCAAGGATGTCGCCACGGCCATCGCCAATGGCCTGGAAAAAGGCCGAATCGGTGAATGCTACATTGCCGGGAATACCAATCTTTCCTACCGCGAAATGTTTACCCGCATTGCGAAAATTGTCAAAGTGAAACCGCCGAAGGTGGGCTTTCCTGCTTTTATCCTGCACCTCTACGGCGGGATTGGTTCATTAGTTGGCAAGTTGACCCGCCGCGCCCCTACCGTCAGCTATCCTATGGCTCTCATTTCTTGCGACGAGCATTACTTCAACGCTCAAAAAGCCGTTGAGGAATTGGATATGCCCCAGACCAGTATCGATCAAGCTATTCAAGAATCCTTTGAATGGCTGAATGACAATGGGTATGTATAGTGTTAACAAGGTTTTAAGGTTAGTATAATATTACCGATTCTTAGTGTAATGTTTTATCATTGAACTACGCCTTCAATAAATAGTTACCGTTCATTTTTAAATTTATTGACCAATGAGATTCTCTCTTCTCTTGGCCTTCTGGGCTATGACAACTATTACCATTGCAGGCGCACAAGATCATCAAACCACTCCGTGGCGTACTCATTTTTGGGCAGGCTATGGCTTTTTTAATACACATACAGATTTTACGGATGAATATTCGATCTTTAGTCCCGGAGAGGGGGCGCATTTCTTTGGTGGTAATATCGCCGAAACGGTATCGGGTATTTCCATTGGCCTGGGTCAGAGTTATCGATTTCACCCGCGTTGGTCCCTTCAGTTAGAGACTCGTTTTTTTGATGGGGATAGAGTTTATGAAAAAGATCGTTATACCTTGAGTAATGGGCAAAGGTTTGACTTCCCGGCCGCCGAAGGCGAAATTAGCTCGTGGCAAGCTTCGGCCTTAATAATGTATCGTTTCAATCCTCAGCATCGGGTTCAGGTTTCCGTAGGGACGGGCTTTGTTGCTGGCCGCTATTGGCATCACTATCGCAATCTGGTCCGCTTGGATTATACGCTGGTAGAAGGTGAAGTCACGATATTAGAAGAAACCTTCACTAAAGTCTCGAAAGATCATTATGGTATTCCTCTTCAGGTCTCGTGTGAGATGCTGCTTACTCCACGTTGGTCAGTTGGCATTACGACCTTCCTGAGTAATTATCTTTACGATAATTTCTCCTTATTTGATGGAGACTTTGAAGGTGGGATCAATTTGATGGCCGCTTATCAATGGTAGTATATAAGGGAAAAATTCTGCCCTTCTATCAGTAATTAGATTAACAACTTGTGTTTTGGGACTTGCTGCAATATCAACAGGAGCCACTTCTCTGTGGTAGAACCATTTCATATTTTGCCCGATGCTAACTTATCTTACACTGCCAAAGTTCTTTTTAAACGATAAATTCATCATTTCTCTTTAATCATTTTCGATTCACTTTATCTTTGGGGATGTTTCAAAACAAAACCATCGTTATTACGGGCTCAAGTATCGGTATTGGACGTACCCTGGCCCGTAACCTGGCGCAGCAAGGTGCCAAAATTGTCCTTAACGCCCGCAATGCGGAACGACTCGAGAAAACACGATTAGCGCTCAGTGAAGAAGGCTATGATGTACTCGCGGTTGCGGGGGATGTTTCTAAGATTGAAGATTGCGAACACTTGATAAAAGCCACCGTTGATCATTTTGGCGGACTCGATGTCCTCATCAACAATGCCGGCATCTCAATGGAAGGTGCCGTAGCGGATTTGCATCCAGACGTTTTTCGCAAAGTGATGGAAGTCAACTATCTCGGTTCCGTTTATCCTACTCAGGCGGCTCTGCCCCACCTCCAAGCTTCCAAGGGTAGCGTTATATTCATTGGTAGCGCCGCGGGTATCCGCGGTATCCCGGGCTATGCCGTTTACTCTTCGTCCAAAATGTCTTTGACGGCGCTGGCCGAGGCACTGCGTACGGAGCTATACGAATCAGGGGTCCATGTGGGCTTAGCGTATGTAGGATTTACCCAAAATGATCCCGAGAAAACGATCTACAATGCAAAAGGAGAGATCATTCCCCAACCCAATCGCAGTTTTATCAAAGCTGAATCGCCAGAGCGCGTAGCGGAACGCATCATGCGTATGATCAAAAAAAGGCAATTCAAGCGGGTTTTCACCCCTTTGGGGCAGCTCAATGCCGTAATGAACCGCTTTTTTCCGGGCATCGTCGATGGAATATTGCGCCGAAATTACTTGAAACGGGGGCGAAAGTCGTAAATTTGAGGTTTGTAATAAGAACATCTATTTGTTTAATAGAATAATCCAGGCAAAGATCAACCAGAAGATGTGAGGCTTATTTATGGATGCGTTTTGAATTAAATAGTAACAATTAAACGACTCCCCGATCTTCAATTGCATCACACCCTGGATTAGAATTCAATAACAACTACACACATGGACTTATTTGACAGAGTTAAAAACAATCGAGGACCACTAGGCCAATGGGCGGAAGTAGCAGAAGGCTACTGGATCTTTCCAAAACTAAGAGGCGAATTGTCCAATCGCATGGAATTCAACGGCAAAGAAGTCATTTGCTGGAGTGTCAATAACTATCTCGGACTGGGTAATCATCCTGAGGTGCGCAAAGCGGATGCAGAGGCCGCCGCTGATTGGGGACTGGCTTATCCCATGGGCAGTCGTATGATGTCAGGAAATACAGACCTACACGATGAACTGGAAGAACAACTAGCAGATTTCATTAACAAAGAAGAAGTCGTGCTGGTCAACTACGGCTACCAAGGAATCATGTCGGCAGTTGATTGTTTACTGACTCGCCGCGATGTGGTGGTCTATGATGCCGAAAGTCATGCTTGTATCGTTGATGGGGTACGCATGCATCTCGGTAAACGTTTTGCTTTTGAGCACAATAACATTGAAAGCCTGGAGCGACATCTCCAGTCCGCCGAGAAGATTGTACAGGAAACTGGCGGCGGTATTTTGGTGATCACTGAAGGGGTTTTCGGCATGCGCGGCGACCAGGGTAAATTACGCGAAATTGTCGCCTTGAAAGAGCGCTATCAATTCCGTTTACTAGTTGACGATGCGCATGGCTTTGGTGTGCTGGGTAAAACTGGCGCCGGAGCGGGCGAAGAGCAAAATGTACAAGACGACATTGATATCTACTTCTCCACTTTCGCAAAATCTATGGCGAGCATCGGTGCTTTCCTTGGAGCGGATAAAGAAGTTATTGATTATTTGAAATACAACATGCGTTCGCAAATCTTTGCGAAATCCCTCCCGATGCCTATCGTGCAGGGAGCAATCAAGCGCTTAGAGATGCTGCGTAGCATGCCAGAATTGCGCGAAAAACTATGGGAGAATGTACGTGCTCTACAAAATGGTTTGACCGAGCGTGGCTTTACCATCGGTGAGACCAACAGCTGCGTAACGCCAGTTTACATGCACGGTTCGGTTGAAGAGGCGATGCGCATGGTACATGATCTGCGTGAAAATCACCGCATTTTCTGTTCAATTGTGGTTTATCCGGTAATTCCTAAAGGCATGATCATTCTACGCCTGATCCCAACGGCCGCCCATAACTTGGATGATATCCGAGAGAGCCTTGATGCTTTCGAAGCCGTATCCTCTAAACTAAAAAGCGGCGCTTATCAAGAGGAAGTCAGCTGGGCAGAATTGTATCAGCGCTAATACATTCCTTTTAAGCTCACCGAAGGTGATTCAAGCTGTAGAAGTTTGAATCACCTTCTTTTCCATCATCTCTAATCGCATACTATGCCTATTATCAGCGGAATTCAGCAAATCGGGGTCGGTATTCCAGCCGTTTACGAAGCCTTTGACTGGTATCGCAAACATCTCGGAATGGATATTCAGGTGTTCGATGAAGCGGCCGAGGCGGCTTTGATGTTGCCTTATACTGGCGGCGAACCGCGCGAGCGGCACGCTATTCTGGCGATCAACATTCAAGGTGGCGGTGGCCTGGAAATTTGGCAATACACCTCACGCGTTCCACAGCCCGCTGACTTTGAGGTACAGCTTGGCGACCTGGGGATTTTTATCGCTAAGTTCAAAAGCCGAGATGTTGCTCGCTCGTATACCTTACTCCAAAAGCAGGGCGTGGAGCTATTGAGCCAACCCACCGCCAACCCCGCTGGCAAACAACATTTCTATCTGAAAGATCCTTACGGTAATGTTTGCGAAGTGATCGAAGCGGATGATTGGTTTAAATTCTACAAATCGCATACTGGTGGCGTCTACGGCTGTGTTATTGGCGTATCGGACATTGATCGCGCGCGCGCGGTCTATTCGGATATTTTGGGATACGATGAAGTTTGCTACGATGGCACCGATACTTTTAATGATTTTTCTCCTATCGTGGGTGGCAGTAATCAATTCCGTAGAGTCATTTTAAAGAATAGTAAAAAGCGAGAAGGTGCCTTTAGCCGCTTGTTGGGTGATAGTGAAATTGAATTAGTCCAAGTTCAAGATCGTTCGCCTCGTAAAATTTACGAAAATCGCCTCTGGGGGGATTTAGGCTTTATCCACCTCTGCTTTGACATCAACGGCATGGATGAACTCCGTGAGCTATGCACCGCGAAAGGGTTCCCATTCACGGCCGATAGCAGCGATAGTTTTGATATGGGTGAAGCGGCTGGTCATTTTTCTTATATCGAAGATCCAGATGGTACCTTAATCGAGTTTGTGGAAACCCATAAAGTCCCTGTTCTGAAAAAATTCAACCTTTATCTTAATTTACGTAAACGTAATCCTCGTAAGCCTCTGCCGAATTGGATGGTGAGTACGTTGGCTTTTAATCGGGTAAAGTAAGGAGGACTCTTAGAAGATGTATAGGCATTTTGAGATGCTAAATCTTTGCCGTCAAAGTAATTGCTTTCTTGATTGCGTTCATTTTTCCTACAGCTGAAAAAGAACCAAAAAAGCCGCAACTAAGATCTTTTGACAAAAAAAAGTTGCCCCTCTCGTTTCAAAATGCGTAGCAAAAACAAACCAGTGATACCTCCGACACTTAGGCCCGCTGACAGCCCACCCAGTAATCCACTCAGAGCAATCATCCACCACGGGGAGGTCTCCGTCGGCCAGCTGGCGAAGAGAAAAATCCAGAGCATCCCAAAAGCCCAGCCAATCATATTGCCATAAATCCAGTCGTAGGCAGATTTGACATAACGACGTAGGGCC
Source organism: Saprospiraceae bacterium (assembly GCA_028285085.1). Taxonomy (GTDB): domain Bacteria; phylum Bacteroidota; class Bacteroidia; order Chitinophagales; family Saprospiraceae; genus JAHDHW01. The sequence continues at coordinate 42,553 of JANQQI010000117.1, forward strand.
AACCATTGGAACCAGCCAAAAATGGCACCTAAAAACAGGCCCATTCCCAAGACCAAAACGTAAAATAGCAGGGTCGTTGGGCCAGGCGGTACAAAGCTAGATTCTGCGGCCGCCTCACTTGAGGTAATGAAAAGCGAAGGAAGCATGCCTAGTCCCCAACCTAACATCGCCACATAAATGGTGTATCTAATCCACCGTCCGTCAGGTATTTTCGGGAACAAAGTTTTCAGGACACGCCACTGCATCCATCCCAAGATGCTCCCTTCGACCAGCCCTGCCCCTAGCATAACTACCCAGTTAACCAGGCGGCCAGAGAAAGTTGTCGGCTCTCCCCACCAGCTGTTAAATAGCCAGGCCAGCATTGCAGCCCCACCGATGCCTAGTAATTCGCCCGCCGAGCAGTAAATGGTCCATCTTTTCCAAATTTGCCAGGATGTCGCCGGTTGCATAGATGTCTTTTTCACTCAATCTATTTCAAATCTGTACTAATCAGGATGAGGATCATTATTCCCACCGTTGATCATTCTCATTTTCTTAAAATTTGTTAAAATGAAATTACTTTTGTTAATGCTATCTTAAATAACCAACCATTCCATTCTCTTTCTTCGTCAAAGAGATAAAACCAACTCACCAAACAAGATTATGAAAATGAAACAACTAACGATGTCTTTTACTTTTTTGCTCGGAACATTTTTACTTTTTCAATGTAGCAGCCCTCAAACGGCTAATGACAATTCAACAAAATCATCTTTTAGCAGCAAAGAAGAGACCGCCTACTTTGTCTGGGAAGGCGGGCAGTATGTTGCCCGAGAACTGGACGAGGAACCTGAATTCAGCGAAGGCGAATTGGCTTTTCTCAAACGCGTGTATCGAAAGATGAAATATCCAGCGGAGGCCCGCGAAAAGGGCGTTGGTGGCACTGTGCTTATTACCGTCTTTTTAGACGAAAAAGGACAGCTTGAAAATGCTGTATTGAGCAAAGGAATCGGCTATGGATGTGATGAGGAGGCACTAAAAGCTATTCAACACGCTTCGCAAAATGGCTTTACGCCAGCAATTTATCAAGGTAAAGCCGTCAGAGTGAAGTTTGATTTGCCAGTAAAATTCAAACTGGTCTAAATAGAAGACCATGTTTCAACCAAAAATATTATACACCCTTTTTCCAACGTAAATATAGTGAGGATGGGAGGCAGCGCCGGACGAGACGTTGCCTTTCTTTTTTAATTTCAAAAAAATCGCACTACCATACAACCAAATCCACCTGTATTGGCACCTTATAAGTGTAACTTTTAGAACCAGTTACAAAGAGTAAGATAACAACACCCCATATTAAACGTAAATATAGTGAGAGATTTAAGGGCAACGCATGACGAGGCGTTGCCTTTTTTTATTCTGTCTCTTTAAGAATAGCGATGATCGCCTCGCGCTCCCCAAGAGCATTGGCCTGGTCGAGCGCTGACCGTCCCTCACTGTCTACCGGCGATTGATTCGCCCCTTCGGCAAGTAACCCGGTTACCCAATCCGTACGTGCGTATTCAATGGCCCAGCCCAAAGGCGTCTTCCCGTCATCCATCTGATTAAGATCAATTTTATGACGGGCTAAGACAGGCAACACCCCGATACTCGCTTTCTCAATGGCCTTAACAATCGGCGAGGGCACTTCCTGCCCCCCGAAATAAGGATTAGCCCCCGCTTGCAAGAGCAAGTCCAGCATGCGCGCGTCTTTATACGCCAAAAACTGCGGGCTCAACACTTGCTGCGGATCATTGAGCAAGGCCGGCATGTTTTCACCATTCTGTTCGATAATGAAGCGCACCAGATCGTATAAGCTATGACTCACCGCTTTAGTAAAGGCCGAGTGACGCAACTTCTCTATGTACAACAGTGGATCGGCACCCTTTTCGATGAGGTAGCGCGCCAGCTTGGCATTTTGTAGTTGAATGGCCAGCATTAGTGGCGTCATATTGTAAAAGACATCGTAGCCGTTCAAATCTTTCAGCTTCTCGGTAAAAATCTTCACCGCATCACTGTCTTTGCTGTGCATCGCTTTGAGTAATGGCCGCAAATATTCTCCATTTTGGACATCGTACAACTCTTCCAACTCGCGCTTAGCATCAGCCTCTGCTTGTTGCTGGCGCGCGGCCTCTGCCTGACGAGCGGCCTCGGCGGCCGCCTCCCGGCGCGCTTTCGCCTCGGCGGCCTTCGCTTTGAGAGCCTCGTGCTTGGCGCGATCTTCGGCGCGAGCGCGCTGGCGGCTGGCATCGCCGTAGTTGCTGAGCAGCGCGCGCATTTCACCGTTGGTTTGTTGCTCGGCTTCAGCCATCGGTGTCACTCCTTTGCCATTAGGCTGTAGTGGATCAGCTCCCGCGCTCATCAGTAGCTCCACGATGGTCGCATTTTCCCAATACACCGCTTTGTAAAGCGCCGTATCACCTTGTGGATCACGCAAATTAGGATTGGCCTTGGCTTCGAGTAACATGCTGACGATTTCGGCATTATTGCTATCCGTCGCGATGGGCAGGGCGACGCGATAAAGACCATCGCGATCGTTGGGATTGACGCCAGCCCGCAAAGCTCGCGCAACTTCATCGGGATCATTATCCTGAACGGCACGCAGCAAATCGGTAACATCCAGAGTGAGGCGATCCTTAATCGTTCGGCGGCTACGATCCAGAAAATCTCCTAGCTTATCAAAAAAATCGTCGGTAGGCATAGTTGTCGGTTTGTCTGGATGCTATATTAAACAATTCGGCGCAAAATGGGGGGATTTTTTGGGGAAGAAATTTGATTCTCCCAAGCTCAATCCCCATCCTTTCCCTTGCGATAAAAATGCGTAAACGGAATATCGACCGCCAGGGTGGCGCCGAAGCGCCAGGCATTGGGTTGAAGATCGCCTTCGGCATTATTGAGATCGCGGAGCTGAGGAGTGTACTGCGCTCCAACCATCAAAGCCAGTGGTGTTTTGCCAATCCCCCAAACGCCGTAGAATCCCGGCGAAAGAATTTGCTCCCATTCGATCTCCGTGGGGAAGCCTTCGTTGGCATCATTGCTCCAGCGATAACTGAAGGGCGCACCGATATCGATCACGGGAATGAAAAAGGAGAACGAATGGTTTTTTTGTTTCCAAAATAAGAGCCGATCCCCCCAGTTAAACGATATCCCAATCGGAGCCGTCACCCCACTGACGAAGGCTTGATGAGGGCCGAACAATTGATAGCCCTCCGAGCCGGCGTACAGGCCAGGATAGGCACTGAGACTGACACTAAATTGGCTTTGCCGCTTCACTCGGTAAGACCCAACGGGCGCGGCATATTTTTGGATGATGCTCTTGATTTCCGGGGTACTACTGGCGGACAGAATGTCAACCATGAAGCCGCCGTAAAACGCCAGATTGCGCACCACGGCTTTAAGAATCTGTCGTTCTTGCTTAAGTCGTTTTTTGGTTTTTTTATCTAAGCCGCCCGCCGATAACTTGGTATCGAGTTGAGTGAGGCGAGCATCGGTAATCGGCTGCAGTGTTTGTAGAGCATAGAGTAAGGTGAGACCATAATCTTTGTCCAGTGCCGCTTCCACGGTGCGCAAAGTGCTCCGACTCAAAGGTTGATACAACTCGAAATAACGCCTTCTTAATTTTGAGTTGGAATCATAAAAACCCAATAAATCAAAGCTATAATCTACCAGATCAAAGATAGATTCTATTTGATCGAGTAGTGCCTGTTTGTACTTCGTTTCACTACTTTTATTGGTGGGGTAAGCATCTCTTAATTGAATGGCATCGTCTAGTTCATCGTAGGCCAAATCCGCCTCTTCCCAGAGTTCGTAAAACCGGCCCGCCTGTTCGATTAGCAACGGATAATATGATTTCACGACGGCTACTAGTTGCAATAGATCACCATTAACGTCAAGCTTTATCTTTTCAAATAAAGATTGATTGCGTTGGTATACTAAGGCAGAAAAGTAAAGCTGCGCTGTATCTTCTGATCTAAGGAGTTTATTGAAATGTGCGCGTTCAAAATCACCTGCCGTATTTCTTAAATTTTGCGTCATCGCATATAAGAAGTCAAGGTGTTGGGATAACTCAGTGTCTTGTCCGCCAAATCGATCGTGCATATTTTCAAAAATATCCCATACTTCCTCATCTGCGTTGACTTGTCGATACGTAAAATTAGCTAGCGTAAATAATTGGAATGGCAATTCTTCTTGCAAGGCTAGATAAGCCGGTTCCCGCTCGATGAGGTGCTCCAGGTTGTCCGTAAAGCCACCGATATCTTCCTTAAAGGCCGCTACCCAGGCTTTTCCCATTGTGGGGACTTTAAAAATATCTTGATTGCGCAATAATATCAGTGTATTGGGCATCAACTGACGCAACTCTGGAGATTCATCCACCCGGGTTAGGAAGCGGTCAAAAAACGCCAATAGTAGTTCTTCCTGCACCCGATCTACCAGAAACTGCGCCGAGGCGTCGATAATTTTTGTGGTTAAATCAAGTGGAGCGGAGGGAGCCGTAGTAGGCGCTATTGCGACCGCATCCGGCGGAGGTGTCGTTGGCATTCCCGCAGATACCGTGATCGGTAATTCCTCCATCGAGTCAATAAATTCGGCAAGTTCCTCCTCATCCTCCATCGCTCTGAGATTTGTTTCATAGCAATCGAGATCTTCATCTCGTACGACAGCCGCCAAATTGCCCATGAAATCAGTGTAAGTGGCAGGAAAATCAGGACGGCAATTAAGCAATAACTGATAATGATCTTCATCAATTCGCGCTTTACGTTCCTGAACATCTTTAATCGCTATCGATAAATTTCTGACTGCTCGGGGTTGTAATTTTCCAAAAACGATTGTATTGTCAAACGGATCACGTACGAAGCGTTGCAATTCAATCAATTGAACAGCGGTCGCTTGGGTAATCAATTCTTCCTGCTCGTATACATTAGTCAGCACCGGCAATTCGGGCCAGGATAAAGTATCTTTTCGAGCGGCGATATCGATGGCACGATTAATTGTCGATTGACTCCACAAGCAGGAATAGAGGAACAAGCAGAACAGGGTAAAAGGGGTCTTCATGATATAGATATTGGGTTTGGGAATCAGAGCAAGCGCTCTTTCCTAAGATGTTCAAACGACAATGGGGAAGGATGGTTACAGATAAGTCGAATACTGCGAAGCAGACCATTAAAAAATAGACAATTGAATGGCAGAACACCTTTTCTTCCTCATTCAACTTTCCTTACCTTTGCATAAAAATAAAACCAAAATATTGTGATGCACGCAGAGACGCCCTTTCAGACCGCTATACTTGAAGGTATTCCACAACAATTGCCCGCTCCAAAAGCTTACGACCCACACGTTAGTCACGCTCCTAAACGCGTGATTGAAGGTGTACTGAGCACTAAAGATAAACAACTCGCACTAAAAAACGCCTTGCGCTATTTTCCAACCGAACAGCACGCTGAACTCGCTCCCGAATTCATGCGCGAGCTGGAGACCTACGGTCGAATTTACATGTACCGCTTACGCCCCGATTACGTGATGAGGGCGCGGCCGATTGAGGATTATCCCTATCGCTCACGCCAGGCGGCCGCTATCATGTTGATGATCCAAAACAACCTGGATTATAAAGTCGCGAAGCACCCCCACGAACTAATCACTTACGGAGGTAATGGCGCCGTTTTTCAAAACTGGGCGCAATATCGCCTTTGCATGCAATACCTCGCTCAAATGACCGACGAGCAAACGCTCGTCCTATATTCTGGGCATCCGCTCGGCCTATTCCCCTCCCACCCCGGGGCACCACGCGTGGTCGTTACCAACGGCATGATGATCCCCAATCACTCCAGCAAGGATGACTGGAATCGCTATAATGCTCTTGGTGTTACTTCCTACGGTCAGATGACGGCAGGTTCATTTATGTACATTGGTCCTCAGGGCATTGTTCATGGTACTACGATTACTTTACTCAATGCTGGCCGTAAGATGGAATTGGGTGCAGATGATCTGCGCGGCCGTGTGTTTATCACCTCAGGTTTAGGTGGGATGTCAGGGGCTCAGGCACTCGCTGGCGTCATCACCGGCGCGGTATGTGTCATCGGTGAAGTCGACCCCGATGCGGTTCAACAGCGCGTCACTGATGGTTATATTAAAAAAGAAAATGTTTATACCGATCTCAATGATCTGATCATTCGCATTGAAAGTTGCCGACGAAACGAAGAAGCTATTGCGCTAGTTTACCATGGCAACATTGTCGATTTGTGGGAAAAAATTGTTGCGGATAATATCACGGTAGAGCTAGGTTCTGATCAAACCTCTTTGCACAATATCGATGACTGTGGCTATACCCCAGTAGGTTTCACCTTTGAAGAAGCCAAAGCATTATTATTACGCGATAAGCCCCGATTCATGGAGGAAGTACGGAGCACCCTGCGCCGCCACGTTGCGGCCATCAATACGCTTAGCGAGCGGGGGATGTACTTCTGGGATTACGGCAATGCCTTTCTCAAAGAAGCCGGCGAAGCCGGTGCGGATATTTGGGCCAACGAGGCCGAAGGCCGTTTCCGCTATCCCTCCTATGTTGAAGATATCATGGGACCGATGTGCTTTGATTATGGCTTCGGGCCTTTCCGCTGGGTATGTACTTCGGGTGATAAAAAGGACTTGGATACTACCGATGCCATTGCTGCGCGCGTCATTCGCAAAATGCAAACTGAAGCCCCCGACGATATTCAATCCCAGTTGCGTGACAACCTCATCTGGATCGAATCCGCCGACGACAATATCCCTATCGTCGGTAGTAAATCACGCATTCTCTACGCGGATGCAGAAGGACGTATCCGTATTGCGCAAGCTTTCAACGACGCTATCAAAAAAGGGGAAATCAGTGCACCGATTGTCTTGGGACGCGATCATCACGATGTCAGTGGGACCGATTCGCCTTACCGCGAGACGTCTAACATCTACGATGGCTCCAGCTTCACAGCCGATATGGCCGTGCATAATGTGATTGGCGATGCCTTCCGGGGAGCCACTTGGGTGAGTCTTCACAACGGTGGTGGCGTCGGTTGGGGTGAAGTGATCAACGGTGGTTTTGGGCTGGTGATCGATGGCTCGGCTGAGGCGGAACAGCGCCTGCGTTCGATGCTTTTCTGGGATGTAAACAATGGGATTGCCCGCCGAAGTTGGGCCCGCAACGATGAAGCCATGTCGACGGCCCGCCGCGCGATGGCTAATTATCCCGATTTGCAGATCACAATGCCAAATCTAACGGATGAGGCTTTAATTGAGCAAGTGGTGGCGGAAGCGAAGAAGGTGGATTGAGACTTTAATCTATAGATTTGCGATTTAATTGATAAACTCTTAACATAAGATAAAACAAAACCAATTCAAATCTGGATAACAGAAAAATCATTAATCCTAAATCATTTCAACTACATAATATTTATCAGTAATCAAAAAACCGATTTTTTTACATAAAACAGCGTTCTTACTTAAAAGAATAAAATCTTTTATTAAGATAAGAATTCCTACATCAATATAGTTAGCATTGAATTATCTCTTTGGTTTTTCATTAAATTCTTAATCTTCAAAATTTTCAATTATGGATCATATGGACTTGACTGAATGTAAGAGAACCATTGCAGAAGGTGAATTAGGACAAGTGATTGATTTCTTATTTGAGAAGATTAACAATCTAAATAAGGGATCACAAAAAAAAAGAATAGAACCTTTAGAAAAAAGTTTAATTGCTACGTCTTACCTGTACAAAGATTCTTTAAAATCATATCGGAACCAATTCATAAGCGCTGAAGAGCTTAGGACAATAATAAGTAAGATATGCTTCACCCTTACTGACATAATAAATGATTTGATTAAATTTTCCGAAGAGAAGAAAGAATCTAAGAATGTAAAAAGTGACATTGAAAACTTTCCCCCAAATGGAATTAACATAGATCATTTAAACTTACCCCAACATCCTAAGACTGAATATTCTTATTACAAGAATACTCATCCTGATTTAGTTGACATTTTCCACAAAGATCAAGACAAATCACAGTCTATAACACCTTTGTACAATTCAGAAAACCTTAATAGTGGAATAGCATATTATTCAAGCTTAAAAAAAATAAGAAGAAACACGATCAGTAAGCCTCAACAAGAATTTGACAACTTATCGTTCGCAAAAAACGATTATAGTCGACTTAATTTAAAAGTGGATAATAGCTCAATCCTTAACTCACAAAATAGCCATTCTTATTCCAATCCTATAAAAACGCACGAAAGAGAAAAGCTCAACCAATATTTAGACCCTATTTATCAAGGTAAACCTACTTACAAAAACATTGATAGAGATTACATAAATAATAGCAATAATAAAATACAAAAAAAGAATAATATTGGTGTAATGATTATTGGAATAACCATTGCTAGCTTCATAGGAATTCTATTAATATTTTCATTTGAATCCATCTATAACAACATTAATAACATACTAGTAATATCAATATTAATTATAGTTAGCTATTTCTTATTTTTTTCAAAAGTATTTAGGTTCTAGAGCTTATTTAAATCACTCCTCTATTTCTATTAACTGTGCAGGTAGAAGCTTTTTTTGCACACCATCCCAGATACTAATCAAGAAAAATCCAACTCCTAACTTAGAGGTAGGAATAGCGGTGACGGATTCAGTAGCTTTGGCACTGTAGATTTCATTTCCCAATTCGTCGGTGATATTGAAGTAATAATTCAACGATTCAGCTTGTTGATTATAACTTCCTAAATCCAAGATAAGATGGGTTTCGGCCATATTGGTCGCGACCTTGACGGTAGGTGTTTCACCTCGATCTACAGTAACGTAATCAAGCCCCTCGATATAGACTGGAAAGCTACAAAATTGTTTTTGATAAAAACTACCAAACAACTCCACACGGCCACTAAAGGGAAAAGTAATCTTTGTATGCAGTTTTAATAAATGAGATTGAAAGCCAGTACTAATGCCATAGTAGGTGGTCTCTTCTTTGGCGATCGTATCCCCCGCTTCACTCAATAAAACAAAGCCTGGATAGTAATATAAATGGCCAACGTGCACCGCATTAGAGACTTCGAGATAGAGTTGATCGACCTGCTCCCCTTTTACTAATCCCCGAATTTCAACAGCCAATTGATCGCAATCCATTTCGGTCTGTCCCGAAAGAAAAAAGCTCATCAAACAAAAAATAGATAGCCAAGCGTATTTCATGATCGTGATTTTTTGTTTGTTCCCAAAACGAATACAAAACTAGGGTTATTTCTCCACAATCATTAAGGAAGTGTTATTGTCAGATGCTCAATGCGACTTCTGTTTGGATTTCGATAGCATCTGATCCAATTGCGTCAACGCTTTAGGCCAGAGGCTATCCGCAAAACGCTTTTTGAAGAAGCCAAAATGACCGATGGACTTGGCACCGATAGACTGAGGGATAATTTTTGTAAAATTAATCCCGGCGCTACTTGCTACATTTTGCCAAAAGGCCGGCACTGAGTTTTTATTAGAGATCGGATCATCCGTAGCCCAGAAAATATGAATAGGAAATTGGTAGGATTTAAAATTGCCCTTCGGAACAGATTTGCCGTAAAATTTGGGATCAAAAAAATAGTTCTTCTTTGAACACCAATCCCGCCATTGCCGCACCACATCTCGGGGCAAATTTTCCATATAGCCGAAAGGCTTCGCTTTAACGTAACCGGTAAAGAAAATACTCAAAGGGCTAAAAATGTAGAAAAAGTAAAATGACAGCAATCGATACCACCAGGGCATATCCGCCAGATAGCCCGTAGATACCGCAAAGCCTACGACACCCTGCACATCATCCAGGTGAGGCACAAATCCCAACTGCTGCCCACCCACACTGTGGGCAAATACAAAGAAAGGCAACTCAGGGTAAGTCATCCGCAAGTACTCCTTGATCGCTGGCATATCCTTTACCCCATAATCCAAGAAGGTGTACTCACAGGTCGTTAACGTCTCCGGTGCCGAATCGCCACTACCTCGATAATCCCACAGACAACAGATATAGCCGTGTTGGACTAAGAAATGTAGAAAGGGCAAATAGAATTCTTTCTTAGCCGCCGTCCCGCCGTTGAATTGAATCACTGCTTTGGGTTGATCGGGAATCAATAGCAGACCGCGTAGCGGAACGCCATCATTGCAGGTCACGGTAAATGGTTTTTCTTGAATCATGATACTAAACGTTTAGTATGTAAAAGGTGCAAAAAAATTTATACTAGATTTTCTCCAGTGCCCGGTCAAAGGCGCGTTGCACTAGGGTCGGATCGCGATGAAGTTGCATTAGAATAATTGATCCTTCAATATCTGCAATGACTTGCTGCACTACATTTTGTAATTCTTCGTCAGCATATTTTTGACTATAAACTCCTACCAACGCTCGTTCCCAATGTTGAAAAAAGCTACGAATCTCTTCTAAAAAAGTATCCTCGACGTGCGCCGTCTCTAAAACAGTATTCGCAAAGAAACAACCGCCGGCTTCCTCGGTGAAAGCCCGAAATGCGAGCACTGACATATTTTCCAGACGTTCTTTAGCTGATTTATCTTTTTCGTAAGCCAAACTGAATATCCGTTCTTCAAACCATCCAATCGACATCCGCAGTGCCTGTCGCATCACTTCTTCCTTATTAGAAAAATGATGATAAAATGCCCCTTTAGTCAAACCGGTAGCGGCCGCCAAATCTCGCATATTCGTACGGTAATATCCTTGACGCCGAAATACGCGAATACTTTCTCGAATGATGGCCTGAGGGGTTGTTTTTTGCAATGGCATTATACTGAACGTTTGGTATGTAAAATAGGTAAAAAATTTAAAAGACAAAAGTACAGGCGAAAATTTGTTCTCCTCAAATCGTCATCAACCGTTCTATTTTCACAAATACTATTTTAAAAATACATTCACTATCTTAGGACAAGGATTCCCTAATCATGTGTTCTATCAAAGCAAGAGATGACAAGCAAATTCTTCATTCCTTTTTGTATCTCCTCTATTTTGCTGCTTATCGCAGCTTGTCAAGCAGAACTACCTACAGAGGTAGAGCAAGCGATGGCAAACTTACCCGCAAAAGTAGATTTCAACGAACACATTCGGCCGATCTTATCGGATCGCTGCTGGTCTTGCCACGGCCCGGATGAAGCAGCCCGCAAAGCTAATCTCCGCCTCGATATAGAAGAAGAAGCCTTCAAAGCGCTTTCAAACGGGCGCCGAGCGTTCGTCAGCGGTTCACTCCGCAAAAGCGAAGCTTTTCAACGCATGATCAGCATCGATCCCGAGCTACAAATGCCCCCACCAGAATCACATTTAAGCCTGAGCGCAAAAGAAATTGCGTTGATTGCTGAATGGATTGACCATGGGGCCGAATGGAAAGGGCATTGGTCTTTTTTGCCCATTGAGGCCCCTACCCCACCGAAGGTCACTGCCGAAAGCATCACGCACAATCCGATCGATCAATTCATTCTCGCGAAGCTCGAAGAGCAGCAACTCCAACCGAGCCCGCAGGCCGAGCCCGCTATTTTAATCCGACGCCTCTACCTTGATCTTACCGGGCTTATCCCCACACCGGAACAGGTGGAGCGATTCGTACAAAATCCTTCGGACGAACATTACGCTCAGATTGTTGATTCCCTGCTTAGCAGCACCGCACACGCTGAGCGGTTGGCCATGGAGTGGCTGGATGTGGCACGTTACGCCGATTCCCACGGGATGCACGCTGATGGCTGGCGGAGCAATTGGCCTTGGCGCGATTGGGTCATCCGCGCTTTCG